>NZ_JBFAAJ010000003.1:308065-541878 GCF_040639695.1 Amycolatopsis sp. NPDC023774 | reverse complement strand
TCCGCCCATGCACCCCGTCCAGCTGATCCATCACCACATCGACCACCACCAGGATGATCTACCACAACACCAGCAACTGCCGTTGCAGTACTAGGACGCGGGCGCCTGCCACGGCGGCATGGCCCAGCCCCAGTGCGGCACCGGCTCGTCCGTGGCCAGTTCGGCTCCGGGTGCCGAGAACAGCACGGCCAGCCGGCTGCCCCACTCCAAGTACCCGGCGAACGCGGCGCGGAACTCCGGGTCGGCGGGCAGGCCGGTCTCGTCGGCAGCGTCGAGCAGCAGCGACACCCAGCGGCGGCGCTGCTCCTCGGTGATCCCGCGGCCGAGGTGCCGGCCGATCATGTGCGGGTGCCCGCCGTGGTGGGCGGTGTAGTCCGCCGGTCCGCCGAGCACCTCGCCGAGCCAGACCGCGACGTGCTCGGCGTGGTGGGCGTCCATGCCGCGGAACACGGGCTCCAGCAGCGGGTCTTCGGGCACATGGCGGTAGAAGACCTCGGTCAGGCGCCTGAGCGCGGGCCCGCCGCCGGCCCACTCGTACAGCGTCGGCGGACGGGCGCCGCCCTCGCCGGTGACGGCCGTCGGTTCGTAGTGGCGCATCTCGTCGAGGTCGCCGACGTAGTCGCGGATCGCCGCGAAGAACGGAGGGAAGTGCGGGCCGCGGCGGAAGCCTTCGAGGTGCGCCTCGGCCGAGGTCCAGCGGATCGCGAGCACGTAGCGCGTAGGGTCTTCGACGCAGCGGCTGAGGTCGTAGCCGACGCACTCGGGTGCCTTCTCGAGCGAACCGGCCGCCTCGGCGTACGCGGCCTCGAACGCCGCCGCGCGGTCGGCCGGAATGGTGTAGCGCAGGTATTCCACAATCATGAGGCCAGCAGAACGCACCCGGCTCGGCCGGGCAACCACTTACTTTCCGGTGCGTAGTGAGGAGGCCGTGATGGCGGGCAGGCGGTACTGGTGCCCCGTGGAGCTCACCGTCGACGTCATCGGCGGCCGGTGGAAGCCGGTGATCCTCGCGCACCTCAAGGAGGGCGTGCACCGCTACGGCGAGCTGCGCCGCCGCATGCCGGGCATCAGCGAGAAGATGCTCACCCAGCAGCTGCGCGAGCTTGCCACCGACGGCCTCGTCCACCGCGAAGCCTTCGACGGTCGCGTCCCCCACGTCGAGTACCGCCTCACCCCGGACGGCGAAGCCCTCGGCCCGGCGCTCACCGCGCTCTACACCTGGGGCGAACGCCGCGCGGCGGCCACGGGGATCACGTTCGAGACGCCTGCCTGACGCTTCCGGCTGCGGGTTCTTGGTTGTGGGCCGGTCCGTAGTCGGGTTGTTGGCGGTGGCCGGGCGGGTTTTCGCGGTGGGTTGTGTGCGACAGGCTTGCTTGGTGCCTTCGGTCGGGCTGCGGGTTCTTGGGTTTCGGCAGGCCCGGAACCAGGGATGCGGTGGGTTGCGTTCGAGACGCCGTCTTGGTGCCCTCGGGTGGGCTGCGGGGTTCTCGGGGGGTGCCGGCCGTTCGGGAACCGGGAGGTTCTCCGTGGCCGGGGCAAGCTTTCGCGGCGGTCACGCCCGAGCGCGCGCTGCCCGGGATGCTCCGGCGCCGGTCCCCGTCCAACCGCCGATACCGCCGGCACCTGCGCCCACCTCCGCGAGCACCTCAGGACGCACGCGACCACTGCGGCGCGGCAGTTCGCCACACCGTGACCAGGCCGACCTCGGACCCGCAGGTGATCGACAGCAAGCGACCGAATTGCCCGGTTGATTCTCTGGACTGGACCATTGACCAAATGGTCTAGTCCACTTACGGTGTGAGAGTCCCCACTGTCCCCGTTCGGTCACCTGGTGTGACTCCCCGAAGGGAGCCGGCATGCCCCGTCCGCGCAGGAAGAGCTTCTTGGCGCTCGTCAGCCTGGCCAGCGCCGCACTCGCCGCCGCGGCTGTCGCCGCGCCCGCGTCCACGGCCGCCACGGCGGCTCCGGTCGCCCCGCAGGCTTCGGTCGGGAAGGTGGTCGGCTACTTCACCGACTGGGGTGTGTACGACCGCAACTACCACGTGAAGAACATCGAGACCTCCGGGTCCGCCGCGAAGCTCACCCACATCAACTACGCGTTCGGCAACGTCACCAACGGTGGCTGCGCCATCGGCGACGCCTACGCGGACTACCAGAAGACCTACGACGCGGCGGGCAGCGTCGACGGCGTCGCCGACACGTGGGACCAGCCGCTGGCGGGCAGCTTCAACCAGCTGAAGAAGCTGAAGGCCAAGCATCCCGGGCTCAAGGTGATCTGGTCGTTCGGCGGCTGGAGCTGGTCGGGTGGCTTCGGCCAGGCCGCGAAGAACCCCACGGCGTTCGCGGACTCCTGCTACGACCTCGTGAACGACCCGCGCTGGGCCGGCCTGTTCGACGGCATCGACCTCGACTGGGAGTACCCCAACGCCTGCGGGCTGAGCTGTGACACCAGCGGTGCGGCGGCGTTCAAGAACCTGATGGCGGCCGTGCGCGCCAAGTTCGGCTCGTCGAAGCTCGTCACGGCGGCGATCACGGCCGACGGGACCAACGGCGGCAAGATCGACGCCGCCGACTACGCGGGTGCCGCGCAGTACGTGAACTGGTACAACGTGATGACCTACGACTACTTCGGCGCGTTCGCGGCACAGGGCCCGACGGCTCCGCACTCGCCGCTGACCTCGTACGCCGGCATCCCCACCGCCGGCTTCTACTCCGACGCGGCCATCCAGAAGCTGAAGAGCAAGGGCGTGCCCGCGTCGAAGTTGTTGCTGGGCATCGGGTTCTACGGCCGCGGCTGGACCGGCGTCACGCAGAGCGCGCCCGGCGGGTCCGCCACGGGCCCGGCGCCCGGCAAGTACGAGCAGGGCATCGAGGACTACAAGATCCTGAAGTCGAGTTGCCCGTCGACCGGCACCGTCGCCGGCACGGCGTACGCCAAGTGCGGCTCGAACTGGTGGAGCTACGACACCCCGAGCACCATCGGCGGCAAGATCAGCTACGCGAAGCAGCAGGGCCTCGGTGGCGCCATGGTGTGGGAGCTGTCGGGTGACACGTCCAACGGCGAGTTGATGACGGCCGTCGCGAAGTAATCGCTTCCGGTGCGGACGGCGGCGCAGGTGCGCGCCGGCGGCACCGGGACTCCGAGCGCACCGACCCCGCCGGAGCCGCTCCGGCGGGGTCCGCTCTGTCCGGCGGAGAAACTGTCGGTGGTGCGGATTATCGTGCTCGGCGTGAAGTTCACGGGATTCGGTGAGTACGCCGTCGATTTCTACGACGGGCTGGAGGCCGACAACTCCAAGTCCTATTGGGACGCACACGTCGTGACCTACAAGTCCGACGTGCGCGAGCCGATGGAGGCCCTGCTCAAGGAGCTGGAGCCGGAGTTCGGCGAGGGATTCGGCGAGGGCAAGGTGTTCCGGCCCTACCGTGACGTGCGCTTCGCGAAGGACAAGACCCCGTACAAGACGCACTGCGGCGGCGTCATCGAGGCGGGCCGCGGCGGTGGCGCCTACTACGTCGAGCTGAGCCCCGCGGGCCTGCGCGTGGGCGGGGGCTGCTTCCACCTCGCGTCCGACCAGATCGCGCGCTTCCGCACGGCCGTCGACACCGAGCTGCACGGCCCCGTGCTGGAACAGATCCTGGCCAAGCTCAAGCGCGCCGGCTTCGAGATCCTCGGCGACCGCCTCAAGTCCCGTCCTCGCGGCTTCTCCGAGGACCACCCGCGCCTCGACCTGCTGCGCTACCGATCCGTCTACGCCGCCCGCTCGTGGGAACCCGCCGACTTCCTCCACGAACGCGAGGCCTTCGACCGCGTCCGCAAGTCCTGGCGCCAGCTGCGCGCCTTCAACGAATGGGCGCGCGACCACGTCGGGCCGAGCGAGCAGCCGCGCCGCTAGGACCGGTGAGCGAAGGCCTGCAGGACCAGAGCGGCAGTGCGCAGAACGGCTACGTGATTCAAGGATTTCTTCGTAACTCGGGTCGAGCCGGCTGCTCCGGCGTCAGCGGCGTTGCCGGGTTTCGGGGCCCGAGCGTCCGACCGCGACGCCAAGACCGGCTACCGGGGGAGGGGCAGACCTCGCAACGGCGGCGACGCCGCCGGGGCCAGTGATCAGGAGCGGCTCAGCGCCGTGCCGCTGAGCCGACCACGGCGGGCGTGCTCGGTCTCAGTGGTCGCCGTTGGCGGGTGGGCTGCGGGCGATCGTGCCGGTCAGTGGGGAGCGGGTAGCGCAGACTTCGCGCCGGTTCGCCGTGGGCATCGTGGGCATCGCCGGCGCGCCCCGGGCCCGCCGGTCGCCGTCTCCGGTGCCCTCGGCCGGGCTGCGGGCGATCGTGCCGGTCAACGGGGCAGCGGGTACCGCCAGACCTTGCTCCCCGAAGCCGTAGTCGTGGCGAGGAGCAGATCCGGGCCGTCCGCGATCAACGCGAGCGACTGGGCCACCTCGGGCAGCGGCAGCTCCGCGAAGTCCTCGCACCGCGGCCCGACGCGCCAGAGCCGGGGCCGGCCGTCGACCTTCACCGCCACGTCGAGGCGGCCCGACGAGTCGAGCGTCAGGCCGGTCACTTCCAGCAGCTGCGCCGCGGGGATCACCGGGCCGCCGGCGGAGGCCGTCCACGAAGGACTCGAGTGCCAGCAGGCCAGCCGTTGCTCGCCGGTCGTGCCGACGACCGTGCAGTCCGCGGCCGAGCACGTCACGCGCCACACCGAGGCCGAGCCCGCCGGGGACGGCGGCGAGACCCGCGTCCACGCCGAACCGTCCACCGAAGTCCACGCCGCCGGCCGCACGGAAAGCCCCGACCGCGCGTCGCCGACGGCCACGTAACCCGGACCGCCGGAAGCCGCGGCCAGGACGCGGGTCTGTTCACCGGCGGTGCTGAGCAGCGCCGGGTCCTCGCGCAAGACCCACGAAGCGCCGTCCGCCGAGGTCCAGACCGCCGCGCCGACGCCGCCGGCCCGGTGGGCCCACTGGCCCGTCAGCACGTACCCCGCCGGCCCGGCCGCGGACCCGGAGGTGGTCACCGCCCGCTCGCCACCCAGCAGCTCCACGGGCTGTGGGTGCTCGGTCAGCCCGTCGGCCACCGACCCCGTCCAGATCGTCGGGCGCGGGTTGGCGTGTGCGCCGCCGTACGCGGAGCCCAGCGCGAGCAGCTTCGAACCCGACGCAGCCGGCAGCGTCAGCTCGGCTTGCTGCCCGTAGCCCGTCGCCGGGTGGAGCGGCAGCGGCGTCCACGCCGCCCGCGGGGGACCGCCCGACCACGCCGCGGGAGCCCGTCCGGAGGGCCCCGGCACCGAGCCGGTCATGACGATTGCCGACGAAGTCCGGACGAATCCCAGTACGCGCGTACCGGATACCGGCAGGTCAACGGGCCGCCACGGCGGCTCCGGCGGCGTGGAACACGCCCCGACCAGGGTGAACGCCGCGATCACGAGCGCGAGCCGCCGAACCGCCGTCATGCTGACGGAGGTTAGTCATCTGAATGGTTTCTGAACACTTCCTCCGAACTTTCGGTATCGGTACAGACGTGAAGGGGATGAGCGACTACTCTCATCGAACGTGAGCCGACGCGCGAAGATCGTTTGTACGCTGGGTCCCGCGACCTCCACCCCGGAGAAGATGCGGGCACTCGTCGACGCCGGAATGGACGTCGCGAGGATGAACTTCAGCCACGGAAGCCACAGCGACCACAAGCAGGTCTACGACCTGGTCCGGGCCGCTGCGGCCGAGAAAGGCCGGGCGGTGGGCATCCTCGCCGACCTCCAAGGCCCGAAGATCCGCCTGGGCACCTTCGCCAGCGGCTCGGCCGAGTGGCACACGGGCGACGTCGTCCGGATCACCGTCGAGGACGTGGTGGGCACGCACGACCGCGTCTCGACCACCTACAAGGGCCTCGCGAAGGACGCCAAGCCGGGCGATCGCCTGCTGGTGGACGACGGCAAGGTCGGCCTCGTGGTCAAGGGTGTCGAAGGCCCCGACGTGGTGTGCGAGGTCACCGAAGGCGGCCCCGTCAGCAACAACAAGGGCGTCTCGCTCCCGGGCATGGACGTCTCCGTGCCCGCGCTGAGCGACAAGGACATCGAGGACCTCGAGTTCGCGCTGCACCTGGGCGTCGACTTCATCGCGCTGTCCTTCGTGCGCTCGCCGGCCGACATCGACCTGGTGCACCAGGTCATGGACCGCGTCGGCAAGGGCCGGCTGCCGGTCGTCGCGAAGATCGAGAAGCCCGAGGCCGTGTACAACCTCGAGGCGATCGTGCTGGCCTTCGACGCGGTGATGGTCGCCCGCGGTGACCTCGGCGTCGAGCTGCCGCTGGAGCAGGTGCCGCTGGTCCAGAAGCGCGCCATCCAGATCTGCCGCGAGAACGCGAAGCCGGTCATCGTGGCGACGCAGATGCTCGAGTCGATGATCAGCAACTCCCGGCCGACGCGGGCCGAGGCCTCCGACGTCGCCAACGCGGTGCTCGACGGCACCGACGCCGTGATGCTCTCGGGCGAGACCAGCGTCGGGCGCTACCCGATCGAGACGGTGCAGACGATGGGCCGCATCGTCGAGGCGGTCGAGACCGACTCGCCGGTCGTGCCGCCGCTCACGCACGTCCCGCGCACCAAGCGCGGCGTGATCTCCTACGCCGCCCGCGACATCGGCGAACGGCTCAACGCCAAGGCGCTGGTCGCGTTCACCCAGTCCGGTGACACCGTGCGCCGCCTGGCCCGCCTGCACACGCGGCTGCCGCTGATGGCGTTCACGCCGGAGGACTGCGTTCGCAACCAGCTGTCGATGACGTGGGGCACCGTGACCACGATCGTGCCGCGCGTCGACTCCACCGACCAGATGATCCACCAGGTCGACCAGGCGATGCTCGAGATGGGCAAGTACCAGCGCGGCGACCTCGTGGTGATCGTGGCCGGCTCCCCGCCCGGGACCGTCGGCTCCACGAACCTGATCCACGTGCACCGCCTCGGTGAAGACGACCACGCATAAGGGACGTAGTTCATGCCGACCGAATAGGGTTCGGGCATGACCGATATCGCCAGGACCGCCGCCGCCGGGCTCGATGAGGCCGCCGGCGGCGGGCAGGCGGTGCTCGACCGGCTCGTCGACCTCCTCGACCTGGAGAAGGTGGAGGAGGACTTCTACCGCGGGGTCTCGCCCGCACACTCCCCGGTCCGCGTGTTCGGCGGCCAGGTCGCCGGGCAGGCACTGGTGGCGGCCGGGCGCACCGTGCCCGAAGACCGGCGCGTGCACTCGCTGCACGCCTACTTCATCCGCGGCGGCGACCCGAGCGTGCCGATCCTCTACGAGGTCGACCGCATTCGCGACGGCCGCTCGTTCACCACACGCCGCGTCACCGCCATCCAACACGGCAAGGCGATCTTCGCGCTGTCCGCCTCGTTCCAGAAGGACGAGGAAGGCCTGGACCACGGCGAGCCGATGCCCGACGTGCCCGCCCCCGAGACACTGCCGACGTTCCAGGAACGCACCGCCGGATTCGGCCTGCGCTTCACCGAGCGGCCGCGCCCCATCGACGTGCGCTACGTCGGCGAGCCGCCGTGGATCACCCGCGCCACGGGCGAGCGGCCGGCGAGCAACCGCGTGTGGATGCGCGCCGACGGCACGCTGCCCGCCGACCAGCTGCTGCACGTCTGCGTGCTCACCTACGCCTCCGACATGACCCTGCTCGACTCGATCCTCGCACGCCACGGCGTGTACTGGGACGTCGACAAAGTCCTCGGCGCGAGTCTGGACCACGCGCTGTGGTTCCACCGGCCCTTCCGCGCCGACGAGTGGTTCCTCTACGACAGCACCTCGCCGAGCGCCTCAGGCGCGCGCGGCCTGGCCACGGGCCGGTTCTTCGCGCAGGACGGCACGCACATCGCCACGGTCGTCCAGGAGGGACTGCTGCGCGTCCTGTGAGGACGATCGCAGCCGACTCTACGGAGAGTGTGTCACTGCGTGAGGTGTGCGGAATCAACCACACTTCTGGGTGGCGGAAAATGCGAAATGCGTAGGCGGTAATCGCCGGAGTGCCCCCGCGATGGCCTGACAACAACTGACAACCGAAGGTGAAGGTGCCCGGGACCGGTCGGGGGGCGGCCCCGGACACCTTCCGCCGGAAACGCCCGCGCACTCGGTGTCTGTTTCCGGCTGGTCGTCGTCTACGCTGCTCAGGAACCCGGAACGATCACTGCGGCCGGCCCCTTCGGGGCGGCGGCACCGGTTCCGGTTCGCACGGGTGTCAGAATACGAGCGCAATCTGCAAATTGCAGGGCGGAGCCCGCCTCGAAGGCGGGAATTCCGCAGTGTTAATACCCCACTGACTAGTCGGACGGCTGGTTAGATATGCGGTGCGGGCGGCGTTGGCCGACGGTGCGCGCACCGCGCAAGACGATCCGGAGGTGCTGTCGTGGCGAGAGGCCAGGGACCCACCGTTCGCCGCCGGAGGCTCGCGAGCGAGCTGAGGCGGCTCCGGGAAGCCGCCGACCTCACGATCGACGAGGTGGGCGAGAAGCTCGAGTGCTCGGCCTCGAAGGTGAGCCGCATCGAGACCGGGCACGTCGGCGTCACCCCGCGCGACGCCCGGGACATGCTGGCGCTATACGGGATCACCGGCGATGAGCAGGAGGCGCTCGTCCAGCTGGCCCGCGAGGCGCGCAAGCGCGGCTGGTGGCACGCGTACAACGAGGTGTTCACCGGCACGTTCGTGGGCTTGGAGGCCGACGCCACCTCGCTGCGCGCGTTCCAGGCACTGCTCGTGCCGGGCCTGCTGCAGACCGAGCGCTACGCCCACGCCGTGATCAGGGCGCTGCGGCCCGACGCCGAGGACGCGGAGATCCGGCGCCGCGTGGCCGCGCGCATGGCGCGCCAGGAACTGCTGAGCGACACCCCGCCGCCGGAGTACTGGGCGGTGGTCGACGAAGCCGTGCTGCACCGCGTGGTCGACAGCCCTGAGGTGATGGCCGAGCAGCTCTACCGCATGGCCTCGGTCGCCGAGAAGCCCAACGTGACCATCCAGGTGGTTCCCTTCGGAGCCGGCGCGCACCCCGGCATGGAAGGCCCGTTCCTCATCATGGGGTTCCCCGAGCAGGCCGACCCCGACGTCGTCTACGTGGACGACAGCACGTCAAGCGGCCTGTACCTCGAACAACCCGAAGACGTCCGGCGCTACGCGCTGATGTTCGACCATCTGCGCGCTGCCGCACTGAAACCGGACGACTCGGTCGACTTGATCGCCGAGGCGGCCGGCCGGTTCGCCGAACGGTCAACCGCGCCGGCTGCAGTGCACCACCTGGAACCGAGGACACAGTGAGGAAGTGGGGAACATGATGCCGGACGCGGATCTTTCCCGGGCCACCTGGCGCAAGAGCAGCCACAGCGGCGGCGGCAACGACTGCGTCGAGATCGCGTTCGTCGGCGGCGACGCCGCGGTGCGCGACTCGAAGGACCCCGAAGGGGGTGCTTTCCGCCTTTCAGCTTCGGGTTGGCGGGGGCTGCTGGCCGCGGTGCGCGCCGACGGCCCGGCCCGCGACTGACGTTCCACCCGGCGACCCCTTACCCCGCCGACCTGCCCTTTGCTGGTCGGTGCCTCAGGTAAGGGGTCGTTCGGCGTCCAGGACGGGGTGATCGCCCGATGCCGGTGGTCCCGCCTCAGGACGACTGTGAGTGTCACGGAAGAAGGCACTCGCAGAGGATGGGGAAGAAGCGATGAATTACCAGCTCCTGGACGCGATGAGCGCCGAGGTGGCCTACCGCGAGGAGCAGCTGCGGAAGGCCGGGCGCGACGCGCGGATGACCAAGCAGAGCCGCGTCGTGCGGTGGCTGCGGACCCACCGGGTGACCAGCGTCACCGTGCCGGCGCAGGAACGTCGCACGGCCGCGCAGGTGGCCTCCCGCGCCGATCACCTGGCGCGGTGAACGACCTGTTCGCCGGGGGTGTCACGCCCTCGGCGAAAAGCATGGCGGAACTGTCGGTGGGGTAGGACAGAATGCTCCTCGTGCCCCGCTTAGGCTCCGGAATCCCACTGGTCGCCCGCACTCACGAGATGCGGCAGCTCCGTGCCGCCTTCGCTCGCGCGGAGCGGCGCGAGGCCGGTGCCGTGCTGATCGCGGGCGACGCGGGCGTCGGCAAGACCCGGCTGCTCACCGCGCTCGGTGAGCACGTCGCGGCGAACGGCGCGCTGGTGCTCACCGGCCGCTGCATCGACGTGCGCGACGGTGGTCTGCCGTACCTCCCGTTCGCCGAGGCGCTGGCGCCGCTGGGCTCGTCGGGGGACCCGGTGGTCGCCGCCGCGGTGCGGTCGCGGCCGGCGCTCGCGCGGCTGCTGCCGCAGAGCGGGGAGCCCGAGCCGATGGGACCGGGGGAACACGGCCAGGTGTCGGCCAGCGAGCGCGAGGTCATGCGCCGGCCGCGACCGGAACAGGACCTGGGTCAGCTCCAGCTGTTCGACGCGGTACTGGGGGTGCTGACCGAGGTCGCCGAGTCGCGGCCGGTGGTGATCCTGCTCGAGGACCTGCACTGGGCCGACTCTTCGACGCGCAACCTGCTGTCCTTCCTGGCCAGCAGGTTGCGCGCGCAGCGGCTGCTGGTCGTGGGCAGCTACCGCGAGGAGGACGTGCACCGGCGCCACCCGCTGCGGGGACTGCTGTCGGAGCTGGTGCGCCTGGCGACGGTGGAGCAGGTCGCGCTGGCGCCGTTCGGGCCCGCCGACGCGCGTGCGTTCGTGGAGGCGCTGGCCGACGAACCGCTGCCGGCCGACGTGGTGGCCGACATCGTCGCGCGCTCGGAGGGCAACCCGTTTTTCGTCGAAGAGCTGCTGGCCACCGACGCCGATTGCCGGGACCTGCCCGCCGGCCTGGCCGAGGTGCTGCTCGCGCGGCTCGAACGGTTCCCGGCGGAGACGCGCCGCGTGTTGCGGGTGATCTCCGTGGCCAACGAACCGGTGTCGCACGCCGCGCTCGCGGAGGTCGCGGGCATCGGCGAGCTGGAGCTCGACGAGGCGCTGCGCGAGGCCGTGCAGCACCACGTGCTCGTGATCGAGGACGGCTCGTACGTGTTCCGCCACGCGTTGCTGCAGGAAGCGGTGTATGCGGATCTGCTGCCGGGGGAGCGCAACCGCACGCACGCGGCGTACGCGGCTCGTATTCGCGCGATCCCGCAGGGGCGCGGGCACGACGCCAAGCTGGCGTTCCACAGCCTCGAAAGCCGCGACTTCGTCACAGCGCTGCCCGCGCTGCTGAGCGCGATGGCGGAGGCGGAGAAGCTGGGCGCGCCGGGGGCGGCCCTGCGCCACGCCGAACAGGCACTGTCCATCTGGGACGCGGTGCCCGTCGCGGACCGGCCCGAGGGCGTCGACGAGCTGAAGCTGCTGCACGAGGCTTCGTACTTCGCGGGCACGTCGGGAGAGCCGGAGCGGGCGGCGGCGTACGCACGTTCGGCCACCGAGCTGCTGGGGCCCGACGCCCCGACGCTGCGGTCCGCCAAGGTGTGGCGCCGGCTGGCCGAAGCGTTGCTGGCACTGGAGGGCACGCTGGACGAGGCGACGCTGGCCGTCGACCGGGCGTGGGATCTGGTGAAGGACAGCGAACCGAGCGCCACGCGGGCCTGGGTGCTCGCCACGCGCGCGGGGTTCCTGCGGCTGCTCGACCAGCCGGGCGAGGCGCTGGACAACGCGCTCACGTCGGTGTCCGACGCGCGGGCCGTGGGCGCCGTCGGAGCCGAGGCGTCGGGGCTGATCACCCTGGGCACGCTGGCCGACTCGGCGGGCGACGCCGCGCTGGCGCGGGAACGGCTGCGCCAGGGCATCCGCAAGGCGCGTGACGCCGAGGCCCTCAACGTCGAGCTGCGCGGCCTGTACTTCCTCGCCCTGAGCTACGACGACCAGGCCGAGATGGCCGAAGCCCTCACCCACGCGGCCAACGGGGTGGCGCGCGCGGAGGAAACGGGGCTCACGTGGAGCTCGTTCGGGCTCGAGCTGCGCGCGCGTCAGCTCTACCTGCGTTACCTCAGCGGCGACTGGCCCGCGGAGGATGCGGCCGGGCGCGCGGCGCGGGGGGTGTCGAGCGCGGTCGCCGCCCGGATCCTCGCGAACTGGGTGCTGTTCCTCGTCGCGCGCGGCCGGTTCGACGACGCCGCGCGGCTCCTGCCCGGGCTGCGGCACCAGTGGGCGGCCGACATCCAGATCGCCCTCTCCGCCGGCGACGCCGCCATCGAGCTCGCGACCTGGCGCGGAGACCACACCGAAGCCGTGCGCGTCACCGAGGAACTGGTGGCGTGGCTGGAGAAGATCGAGCCCTGTCTGCTGGGCGGCATCCGGATCGTCGCGCTGGGCATGACGTCGGTCGCCGCCCTCGCCGTCGACGCCCGGCTGCACGGCGACCAGCGCACCGCCGAGAACCTGGTGTCCGTGGGCCGCCGTCTGCTGGACCACGGCCGCCGCACCGCCGTCGAGGGCAGCCCGCGCTCCGGCACCCTCGGGCCGGAGGGTCACGCCTGGCTCGCCCGCCTGGAAGCCGCCGCCTCCGGCCTCGAAGGCCCCGCCGACCCTGCGCTGTGGTCCGCCGCCGCCACGGCCTTCGACTACGGCGCGGTCTACGAGCAGGCCATGTGCCGCTACTTCGAAGCCCAAGCGCTGCTCGCCCACGGCCTGCCCGCCGAGGACGCCCTGACGGCCGCCCACTCCGTCGCGTCCGCCCTCGGCGCGCTGCCCCTGCGCGACGCCGTGCGCGACCTGGCCCACCGCGCCCGCACCGACCTCCCCGGCGTCACCCCGGCCGCCGCCGCACCCACCGGACCCAACCCCCTCACCGACCGCGAACGCGACGTCCTCGAGCGCGTCGCCCTCGGCCGCACCAACCGCCAGGTGGGGGAGGAGCTCTACATCAGCGAGAAGACGGTCTCCGTCCACCTCTCCCGCGTCATGGCCAAGCTGGGCGCCAGCCGTCGCGCCGAAGCCGTGGCCATCGCCTACGACCGCGGCCTGCTGACGACTCCGGCCACGAAAAACTGACCTGCGCCGGTTCGTGGTGTGGTTGGTTTTGGGGCTGTGCGGTGGGGAGTGGGGCTGATTGTGGTGTTCGTGTGCCGCACTGCCGCGCCCGGCGCCCGCCGCGGTTGTCGGCCGTTGCCGGTGCCGGCGGTGAAGGGTTGACGCCGGCTGCGTTCGTGATGGATTTGCCGGATTGCGATGTGGTTGTCCGACGCCAACTCCGCACCGGCGCCCGTCGCGTGCCGAACTCGCCGAGCGGTGGTTGACTGGTGATCAAATAGCATGCTAACCGCGTCTGGAGGAGCCGGGGATGCGCATCGACGTGCACGCTCACCTGTGGAGCGAGGCGTACCTGGACCTGTTGTCCCGTGCGGGCAACGAGAAGGCGGCCGCACAGGGACGGCTCGGTGCGGGGGCGACCGCGGCGGAGCTGGATTCACGGTTCGAGCAGATGGCGACGGCGGGCATCGACCTCCAGGTGCTTTCGACCACGCCCGCGCCGCCGCACTTCGAGGACGAGAAGGCGGCCGTGGAGGCCGCGCGGTTCGTCAACGACGACTACGCGGAACTCGTCCGGCAGCACCCCGATCGGTTCAAAGCGTTCGCGTCCCTGCCGCTTCCGCACACCGATGCGGCGCTGGTCGAGCTCACCCGCGCGCTCGACGAACTGGGTTTCCAGGGTGCCGCCGTGACCACGTCGGTGCTGGGCCGCACGCTCGGCGACCCGGCGTTCCTGCCCGTCTACGAAGAGCTCGACCGCCGCGGCAGCGTCCTGTTCGTGCACCCCGCCGGTGTCGGCGCCGAGTCACCGCTGATCGGGCCGAACCTCACGTGGCAGATCGGCGCGCCGATCGAGGACACCGTCGCGGTCATGCACCTGATCGTCGCCGGGATCCCGAGCCGCTTCCCGCGCATGAAGATCATCCTGCCGCACCTCGGTGGCGCGCTGCCGCTGCTGCTGCCGCGCATCGACCGCCAGAACCCTTGGGAGGCACCGGAAACCCCGGAGAAGCCGAGCCTCGCCGCGCGCCGGATCTTCTACGACACCGTGGGGCACAACCACGTGCCGGCGCTGCGCGTCGCGGCCGAAACGCTCGGCGCCGACCGCCTGGTGCTCGGCACCGACTTCCCGTATCAGAAGGGCGACGGGTTCACCGAGGCCGTGACCTACGTCCAACGCTCCGGCCTGCCCTCAGCGGACATCGCCGCGATCCTCGACCGCACGGCCGTGGAGCTCCTCGGCCTCGGGTGATCACCGCCAGGGCAGGTGCCGCAACAGCTTCATGCTCGACGTCATCACCCGCGCCCACACCCCGCCCGGCACCCGGCGCGGCGGCCGCAGCGCCAGTCCGCGCTGCACGGCGATCGACTGCGCCTCCGTGTACTTCAGCAGTCCTTCGGCACCGTTGCGGCGGCCGACGCCGGAGTCCTTCATCCCGCCCATCGGAACGCCGACGCTGCCGAACGTCGCGGCGTAGCCCTCGTTCACGTTCACCGTCCCGGCCTTCAGCCGTGACCGGTGAAGCAGAGGTAGTCGCACTCTTCGAGCAGTGCCGGGCCGACCTGCGAACCGCGGCCGAGCACCACCTGCCACAGCCCGTCCGGCAGCCCCGCCTCGAAAGCGAGCTCGTGCAGCCACAACGCGGAGAGCGCCGTCTGGTTGTCCGGCTTCTGCACCACGGCGTTGCCCGCCGCGAGTGCCGGGAACACGTCCATCGCGGTGAGCGCCACCGGGTAGTTCCAGGGCGAGATGATGCCGACGACACCCTTGGGGTGGCGCAGCTCGCCCGCCTTCGTCAGCGCGGGGATCACCCCGGCCGCGCGCTTCGGCGCCAGGATCTTCGCGCTGTGCTTGCCGTAGTAGGCCGCCACCAGCGCCGCCGCGCTCACCTCGTCGAACGCGTCGAGCCGCGCCTTGCCGGCCTCCACCTGCACGAGGTCGAGGGCTTCGGCCTGGCGGGCGAGGATCAGGTCGTGCAGGCGCACGAGGAACCGCTGGCGCTGCGCGACCGGCCGGGCCGCCCACTCGTGCTGGGCCATGCGCGCGGTCGCGAACGCCGCCCGCACGTCGGCGTCGGTGGCCTGGGGGATCGTGGTGATCGGCAGCCCGGTGAACGGCGCCGTCATGCGGATCGGCGCGGATCCCGCACCGCCGGTCGCGCGGGCGACGAGCCGGGCCGCGCGCGCCGCCGTGGGCGCTCCCGCGACACCCCCGATCGTCGCGGGCAGGCCCGTCTCGCCGCTGAGGTTCGCCGGTGTCGTGCTGGTCATGCCGTCTCCGTTCAGACCGGGTTACCGACGAGTACAGCATACCGACGGTACGGCGGTCGAACGGAAAATGCGAATCAGATTCACGTATCGGAGTCGTCGCGGTGCCGGCCCGGCGGCTCGACGCCCGGCGCGGGCTGCGCCTCCTGCGGCGGGAACGGCGGGGAAGCCGGCTCCTCGGCAGGCTCGGGCTCGGGCTCGGGTTCCGGCGAAAGCACGCCCTGCGCGGGTCGCTCGGCCCAGGACTGTGCGGGCGGCGGGTCACTGAGCGAGTAGATCACCGGCTCGTCGTTCGCAGGCGGGTAGTAGTACGGCTGCGGTGCCCAGGGCGCGGTCCAGCGGCCGCCGCCGAACGCGGCGAGCGCCAGCACCAGTACGGCGATGACGCCACCGCCGAGCATCACCCAGAACCCGGTGCCGGTGGTGTAGTGAGCGACGATGACGGAGGTCTTCTGCTCGTAGCTGAGGCTGGCCGACACGTCCATGCTCATGGTCCACACCGCCGCGACCAGGCCCGCGCTGCCGGTGATCAGCACGATTCGCGCGGCGGCGCGAGCGCGGGTGAACACGAGCACGGCGCCGATGAGCAGCACCACGGCCGCCACCGTGATCGGGATGCCGAACCGCGCGACGTGGCTGACCCCGAACAGGTCCTGCTCCGACCGCGGAGCCGTTTCGACGTCCCGGGCCCACGCGCTGACGGAGAACGAGCTCTGCAGCCGGCCGTTCACCGTCACGCTGGACGCCGCCGCCGGCAGGAACGTGCCCGCCACCGTGAGAGCGGCCGAGAACACCCCGAGGATCCCGGCGAGCAGCCGCGAGACCGCGCCCGGCTCGGCGACGGGTGGCGGCGGGTACTGCGGCACGCTGGTCATCGGGGCTCCTTCGCCTGCTCAGGGCATCTGCGATTCCACCACGAACAACCCCGTCGCGCTAAGGGGTGGCGGGATCCGGCCACCGGTCGGCCCGGGATCGGCTCAGGGCTGCGAGTACATCAGCACCGCGATGCGCTTCCACTCCTGCAGCAGCTTGCGGCGCCGGTTCGGGTCGCCGCCCAGCTCGGCGTCGAGCGCGAGGCCGCGGGTGAGGTTCACGGTCAGCCAGAACAGCGTCTCCGCGCGTTCCTTCGGCAGGTCACCTGCCACCTGGCTCACGTGCGCCAGCGTGGCGCGGCCCAGTGCCCGGTCCACGGGCCGGATCGCCGCCCGCAGCTCGGGGTCGGTCCGCGCGGCCACCCACAGCTCGGTGACGGCCGTGGAGAGCGTGCCCGAGTAGCCCGCCCACAGCAGGTCGATTGCGGCTTCGACCCCTGAAGCGCCACCCGGCAGGTCTTCCAGCGACGAAGCCAGCTGGGTGCGCAGCCTCGTGGTGAGGTGCTCGACGGCGGCGGCCATCAGCTCGGCCTTCGTGGCGAAGTGGTGCTGCACCGCGCCCTTCGACACGCCCGCTCGGGCGCAGATCTCCTGCATCGACGCGCGGGCGTACCCGATGTCCACCAGGCACTCGACGGTCGCGTCGAGCAGAGCCGTGCGCGTCTGCTCCCGGCGCTGCGCCTGGGTGCGGTGCGCCTTGGCCGTGGCCTCGGTCATTCGCCTCTCCCGCTTTACGTACCGGACTGCGCGGATGTACATTCCGAACAGAACTTACCTTCCACGCGTAATGTTTTCCAGCTTCGCAGGAGGCGTCGCCGTGCCGTTGCAGATCCAGAAGAGCTCGTGGAGCACCACCGAACTCGAGGACCTCCGAGAACTTTCCCGGTCGTTCCTGCGGAAGGAGATCGTCCCGCACCAGGAGCGGTGGGCAGCGGAGAAGAAGCTCGACCGCGAGATCTGGACCAAGGCCGGCGAGGTCGGCCTGCTGTGCCTGTCGATCCCCGAGGAGTACGGCGGTGGCGGCGGCACGTTCGCGCACGAGGCCGTGCTGTACGAGGAGCAGGCCCGCTCCGGCGACAACGCGTGGGGTGTGACCGTCCACAACGGAATCGTCGCGCACTACCTGCTGTCGTACGCGTCGGAGGAGCGCAAGCGCGAGTGGCTGCCGAAGCTCGCCAGCGGCGAGTTCGTGGGCGCCATCGCGATGACCGAACCGGGCACGGGCTCCGACCTGCAGAGCATCAAGACCCGCGCCGTGCGCGACGGTGACCACTACGTGCTCAACGGCGCGAAGACGTTCATCACCAACGGTTTCCACGCCGACCTCGTGGTGGTCGCGTGCAAGACCGACCCGGACGCGGGCGCGCAGGGAGTGTCGCTGATCGTGGTCGAGACGGACACACCGGGCTTCCGCCGCGGCCGCGTGCTCGACAAAGTGGGCCTCAAGGGCCAGGACACCGCGGAGCTGTTCTTCGACGACGTGCGCGTGCCCGCCGCCAACCTGCTCGGCGACACCGAGGGCCAGGGCTTCGTCCAGCTGATGCTGCAGCTGCCGCAGGAGCGGCTCATCATCGCCGTGACCGCGGTGGCCGGGCTCGAGGCGGCCGTGAACCTCACGATCGACTACACCAAGGATCGCACGGCGTTCGGCCGGCCGATCTTCGGCTTCCAGAACACGAAGTTCAAGCTCGCCGAGGCCGCGACGGAGGCGGCGGTGTCGCGCGCGTTCCTCGACCAGTGCATCGAGCGCCACCTCAAGGGAGAGCTCGACGTGCAGGGCGCGGCGATGGCGAAGCTGTGGACGACCGAGCGCGTCAACAAGGTCGTCGACGACTGCGTGCAGCTGTTCGGCGGCTACGGCTACATGACCGAATACCCGATCGCGCGCGCGTGGGCCGACGTCCGGATTTCCCGGATCTTCGGCGGAACCAGCGAGATCATGAAGGAGATCATCTCCCGCACGCTCTGAGTTTTCGGCCGACGAAAGGATTTCCGCCGTGAAAGCCGGACCCCTGGGCGGGCTGAAGGTGGTGGAGCTGGCCGGGCTCGCGCCCGCGCCGTTCGCCTGCATGATCCTCGCCGACCTCGGCGCCGACGTCGTGCGCGTGGACCGCGCGACACCGGGCGCCGACGTGCTCGGCATCCCGAACGACCCGCTGGCGCGCGGCCGGCGCTCGATCGGCGTCAACACCAAAACGCCGGAGGGCGTCGAGGTGGTGCTCAAGCTGGCCGAGCGGGCCGACGTGCTGATCGAGGGCTTCCGCCCCGGCGTCGCGGAACGGATGGGGCTGGGGCCCTCGGTGGTCCACGCACGCAACCCGCGGCTCGTCTACGGCCGCATGACCGGTTGGGGCCAAGACGGCCCGCTCGCGCAGGCGGCCGGCCACGACATCAACTACGTCGGCATCGCCGGCGCGCTCGACCCCATCGGGCGTGCCGGCGAACGCCCGGTGCCGCCGCTCAACCTCGTCGGCGACTTCGGCGGTGGCGGCCTGATGCTCGCGATGGGTGTGCTCGCGGCGCTGTACGAGCGGACCTCCTCGGGGCGCGGCCAGGTCGTCGACGCGTCCATGGTCGAGGGCGCGGCCCTGCTCACCACGAGCCTCCACGGCCTGCGCGCGGCCGGCGCGTGGTCCGGCGAGCGCGGCGACAATTTGCTGGACGGCGGCGCCCCGTTCTACGACACCTACGAGACCGCCGACGGCAAGTACGTCGCCATCGGCGCCATCGAGATGCGCTTCTGGGGTGACCTCGTGAAGGTGCTCGGCCTGGAGGACGCGCCGCCGCACCTGGACAAGACGCAGTGGCCGAAGCTGCGGGAGCTCATCGCCGAAGCCGTCGGCAAGCACACGCGCGAGGACCTTGTCGCCCGCGCCGAAGGCACTGACGCCTGCCTGACACCCGTGCTCTCGCCGTGGGAAGCGGCGACCCACCCCCAGAACGCGGCGCGCGGCACCTTCGTCGACATCGGCGGCACCGTCCAGCCCGCCCCGGCGCCGCGCTTCGGCCGGACTCCGCCCTCGACGCCCCACGCGCCCCGCCAGGCGGGCACGGACACCGCGGACGTGCTGGCCGAACTCGGCCTCTCCGCCGCCGACGTGGCCGCCCTGCGCACGGCGGGCGCCATCGCCTGACAGGGGAAACGCGGCGGTCGTGCCTGCCCTCATTCGCGCCGGGGCGACGCGTGGGCTGCTGGCCGGTCGCGGGCGAAGACTCCGGTGCGGCGCGGTGCCGCTGCCGGCGAGTCCGCAGTTCGGGGCTGCGCCACGGCCGCACTGCTCGCTCGACGGCTCACGTTCGCCGGCCGCGCGGCGCACGTGTCCGGCGGACGAATGCACCGGCGTGCCACTCGCTCGGCTGTCCGACGCAGCCCTCACACCGGTCGCAAGCGCGCCGGCGCGACACCCGGCCGACGCGGGCTGCGTGACTCCGGTGAAGGCCGGGGAGATTTCAGCGGGGCACGAGGTCCGAGCGGATCACCGAGTAGACGACGCTGTCGCGCCAGGCGCCGTCGCGGAAGCCGTAGCCGCGCAGGACGCCTTCGCGGGTGAAGCCGGCCTTCTCCAGGGAGCGTTGCTCGGCGTGGTTGTCCACGTCGGTGGTGGCCTCGACGCGGTTGAACTGCGTGTGCGCGAACAGGTAGCGCACCAGCAGGCGCTGGGCCTCGGTGCCGTGGCCGTGACCGCGGGCTTCCGGGCGCAGCACGAGGCCCATGTTCCAGCAGTACGAGCTGGGCCCCGAGCGGGAGCGGTGCCAAGACAGGAGCCCGAGGACGGCGCCGCCGAGCGTCGGGACGAGGAGGCCGCCCTCGGTGGTGAGGACGGCGTTGTCGCGCCAGCGGCGGCGGAGGTAGCCGGCGTCGTGCCAGCCGAACCACTGGAACTCGCCCGCAGTGGCCGGGTCGTTGGTGAGGGCATCGAGAAGGTCGAGGTCGGCCTCGAGCACCGGGCGGAGCACCACGTCGTCCATCGCGGCAGCCTAGCGGGCGGCTCCGCGGCGCCGGCTCACTCGATCGGACCGGCAACACCCGGTCGTGACACGCGTCCCGCTGAGCGATTGCCGAGCGGGCCTCGCGGGCCTGTCGTCACTAGAGTGAGCGTGCGCGACCGGTCGGGACGCCGGCGAGCGGATTGGATGGTGCCATGTCAGGCGGCGTGAAGAAGATCGTGGTCATCGGGGTGGTCGTCCTCGTGCTGTTCTTCCTGATCACCCAGCCCACCCAGTCGGCCAACCTCGTGCACCAGGTGCTCGGCTGGCTGCGCGACGGTGCCGAGGCCATCATCACCTTCTTCCAGACCCTGTTCGCCTGAGCATCCCGGGCCTCGTTACCTGTCGGTAATTACCCAGCGTAACGCGATCCCGGGATCCGAGCTGATCGCTCGACCATCCGGGTGGATTGCCCCCTGAAAGGGGCTGGTCAAGGAATTTGTGGGGCCCGGGGTATGGCGCGGAAAGTGCGCCCGGCCCTACGGTGCTCACATTGCGTGATCAGCCGGTTCTCCGGTCCCCCGGGAGTCGGGTCACAGCGGGGTTTTCCGCTCGGTCACGCGCATTGGGTGCAAGTCGTGGACGCGCAACGGGGCAGGCGTCAGGGCCGGCCCGTCGGGGACCAATGAGGAGGCAGGGATGACCGGAGATCCCGGAGTGGACGCGTTGATCCGGCAGTGGGCCGCGGAGCGCGAGCAGACCGCCGAGGAGCAGGAGGTCAACCGCATCACGTCCGCCTGGCTGGCCGACGCGCCTCAGGCTCCGCCCGGCATCCCCGGTCAGCGCGCGCGGTCCGGTCCCTCGCGCTGGGCGCAGGTCGACGCCGCGGACCCTGGTTACCTCGACGCCATGCGGGTCCGGCTGCCCGAGGTCCCGGACGAGCTGCTCGTGGCCGCCGCCGGCTGGTGGCAGATGGTCGGCGACGTCGCCGAGGCCGAGCAGTGGTGGGACGCCGGTATCAGCCCGCTCGACCAGCGGGCCCTCGACTACCGTGCGGCGGGCCTGCAGCCCTCGGACCTCAGCCGCCGGCTGGGCCCGATGACCGTGCTCCAGCACCTGCGCCGCGGCAGTGCCCCGGCCTGGTGCGTCGCGCGTCTCGCGCGGCAGCAGAAGTCCGCCTGATCCACCCTCTCGACACGGCCGGGTGAACCGGCGTGGCGGCAGCGATCCGAACCCGTCCGTAACGCTAACCTGCGCGGGCTCGTTGTGTGATCGACCGACCGCCACGCTGGAGGACCGGAGTTCGTGCCCCTCACCGGAAACGCCGACGCCGAGACCGCTGCCGAGACCCAGGCCGAGGCCGCCCCCGCGGGCGGACCCGCCCGAGGGGGTGCGGCCGTGGCGGTGCGGCTCGCGGTGGTTCTGGTGGTCCTCGCGGTGGCGGGTGGCGGTACGTGGCTCGTCACCCGGGCGTCGGCGCCGGTGGCGAGCCCGACCACCACGGACATCCCCGCGTTGAGCGTGAAGGCGGCCGACGTGCGGCCGGGCTCGATCGCTCCCGTCAGCGCCGTCGTCGCGGGTGGTGCCGACCAGCAGACCACTCCGCAGTCGGTGCGTTCCAGTGCCGACCCGCTCGACGACTGGGCCAAGAAGGTCGCCGCCGTCACGGGGGTGCCCGCGCGGGCTCTGCGCGCGTACGGCAACGCGGAGCTCGCGATGCGTTCGGCCGAGCCGGGCTGCCGCATCTCGTGGGCCACGCTCGCCGGCATCGGCCGCATCGAGTCGAACCACGGCCAGTACGGCGGCGCGGTGCTCGGCGCCGACGGCCGCCCGTCCAAGCCGATCATCGGCGTCCCGCTCGACGGTTCGTCGGGCGTGCGCGCCATCAGTGACACCGACGGCGGCCGCTTCGACGGCGACCCCGTGGCCGACCGAGCCGTCGGCCCGATGCAGTTCATCCCCAGCACCTGGCGCAAGTGGGCCGCCGACGGCAACGGCGACGGTCTCGGCGACCCGCAGCAGATCGACGACGCCGCGCTGGCCGCCGGGCGGTACCTGTGTGCGGGCGGGCGCGACATGGCCACGCCGTCCGGCTGGTGGTCGGGAATCCTGTCGTACAACAACTCCACCGAATACGCCCAGAAGGTCTTCGGCCTCGCCGACGGGTACGCGCAGTCGGCGAAGGCCGTGCGGGCCGGCTGAGACCCGTTCGTCCGACATCCGGTCCGGCCCGAATTCCCGCTGGTGTGAAATCCGTGCGAACCGCGAGGTCACCGGCTGAGAGGCGGACCACGTGGGGGCCCGCCTCTCAGCTTCGGCCCCGGTTCCCAGTGCTAGCGTCAAGGTCGTGGCAGTGAATTCCGGCCCGGCCGTGTCCCCGCTCGGGCGCAGGCTCCTGATCGCCGCGACGTGCGTGGTGAGCCTGCTGCTGTGCTGCGGGCTGGCGTGGTGGCAGTGGGACCGGTTCACCTCCGCCAACGGCACGTTCCAGAACCTCGGCTACGTGCTGCAGTGGCCGCTGTTCGGGCTGTTCCCCGCGTTCATGTTTTGGCGGATCAAGAAGCTGCGCGAACGGGAAGAGGCCCAGGGTGAGAGCGGCGAGGCCCAGGCCGAGCAGGCCGCGGTCACCGTGCCCGCTCCGAGAGCCTCGACGCCCGCGCGTCCCCCGGCGCCGCGGCCCGTCGCCGAAGAGGACGACGAGCTCGCCGCGTACAACCGCTACCTGCGCGAGCTCAACGCCCGCGACCAGCAGGCCTGAACCACCACCTCGGAAGTGAGGACGAACCCATGACCACGAGCACCGACGGTGCCGCCCAGACCCGCCCGGCGCGACTGAACGGAGCCCTGGTGCGGTTCCGCACCACCGCGTGGATCACCGGTGTCGGCCTGCTCGTGCTCTGCGCCACGATGGTGATCGAGTACGGCTTCGGCAACGCCACGCCGGCCGCGGTGTACTCGCCGATCCACGGTGTCCTCTACATGATCTACCTGGCCTGCAGCATCGACCTCGCGATCAAGGCCCGTTGGTCGATCAAGAGCACGATCCTCGTGCTGCTCGCCGGCTGTGTCCCGTTCGTCTCGTTCATCGTCGAACGCCGGGTGACGCACCGGGTCCAGGCGGGCAAGGACATCTTCTAAGCCGGCACGGCTTTTCCCCGCCGGAAGGTCAGCGCGACCCCGACGGTGAGCGCGGCCAGCCCGCTCGCCGCGAGGAACGCGGCCGTCATCCCGTCGACCAGCAACGGGGTGCCGGTGGCACCCGAGGCCGCGGCCGAACGCGTCGCCGCACCGAACACCGTCACCAGGATCCCGAGGCCGAGCGTGCTGCCGACCTGCTGCATGGTCTGCAGCACGCCACCCGCGGCCCCCGCGTCCTCGGCGGGCACGGTGGACATGATGATCACGTTGAGCGGCGAGAACGCCAGCCCGCCGCCGATGCCCATCAGCAGCAGCGGCCCGAGCAGCGAAGCGACGTACCCGCTGTCCGGCGTCAGCACCGACAGCCACGCGACGCCGGAGACCATCAGCACCGTGCCCGTGACGGCCAGTGGCTTCGGCCCGAAATGCGCGAGCAGGCGCGGCATGAGCCGGCTGAGCGTGAAGATCGACGCGGCCATCGGCAGAAACGCGAACCCGGTGGCCAGTGCGGCGAAGTGGCGCACGTCCTGCAGGAACTGCGTCAGGAAGAAGAACATCGACATCATCGCCATCGGCCCGAGGAAGAAGCTGGCGTAGGCGGCGGCGCGGTTGCGTTCGGCGAACAGCCACAGCGGCACCAGCGGATGGGCCACGCGCCGCTCCAGCAGCACGAAGGCGATCAGCAGCACCATCCCGGCCACCAGCGCCGCGAGCGTGAGCGGCGCGCCCCAGCCGTCGGACGCGGCGTGGGTGAACGCCAGCACGAGCGACGCGACGCCGAAGGTGCCGAGTACGGCGCCGGGCACGTCGAGGTGCGCGGCCCGGCGCGGCGGCGCGGGCACGAACCGCGGTGCGAGCACGGCGATGGTCAACCCGAACGGGACGTTGATGAACAGCGCGGCCCGCCACGAGATCCACTCGGTCAGCAGGCCGCCCACGATCAGGCCGATCGCGAACCCGCCGCTGGCGACGGCGGAGAACAGCGCAAGCGCGCGCACGCGGGCCTTGGCCTCGGTGAACGTGGTGGTGATCAACGCGATCGTGCTCGGCCCCGCCAGTGCGGCGCCGACCCCCTGCGCCACGCGCGCGGCGATCAGGAACCCGGCCGACGTGCTCAGCCCGCCGGCCAGCGAAGCGAGCGTGAACACGGCGGTGCCCAGCACGAACATCCGGCGGCGGCCGAACAGGTCGCCCGCCCGTCCGCCGAGCAGCAGCAGACCGCCGAACACGAGACTGTAGGAGGTCATCACCCACGACAGGCCGGTAGCGGAAAAGCCCAGGTCGGTCTGGATGCGGGGCAGCGCCACATTCATCACGGTGGCGTCGAGCATCAGCATGAGCTGGCAGGTCAGCACGATCGCGAGGACGAGCCCGGACGCGGCGGTCCGGTGTCTCGGCCTAGGCTCGGTCGACGAGGTTCGCTCGGTCAACTCGGTCAAAGGAGGACTCCCCAGAGAGGGACGAGGTAAGTGGAGAAACTCTCCACTTGGTTGCGTCCGCGATAATATGGAGAGGGTCTCCGGTTCCGCAAGGGAATTCGGAGAATCTCTCCGTTCTCTGGGGAGCCGGGTGCGAGGAGGTGCGTGGATGACGGCGGAGGCAGCGCGGCCGATGCGGGCGGACGCGAAGCGGAACTACGACCGCATCGTCGCGACCGCGAAGGACGCCTTCGCGGAACACGGCGTCGACGTCCCGCTCGACGACATCGCCAAACGCGCCGGCGTCGGCGCCGGCACGCTGTATCGCCACTTCCCGACGCGCGAGAAGCTGATGGAAGCCGTCTACCGCGACGAGATCGACCAGCTCGCCTCGCGCGCCGCCGTGCTCGCCGCCGAGCTGCCACCGTGGGAGGCGCTCCAGGCGTGGCTGGGGGAGCAGGTCGCGTACGTCATCGAGCGCCACGGCCTCGCTGCCCTCCTCAAGGCGTCGATCGACTCGGGCTCCGAGACGTTCCTCTGGTGCCAGACCCGCCTGCGCACCGCGTGCGCCGACCTGGTCACCGCCGCCCAGACCACCGGCGAAGTCCGCGCCGACATCACGGGCACCGACGTCCTGCGCCTCGGCCACGGCATCGGCACGGCCGCGAAGAACGCGTCCGAAGAGGACGCGGCCCGCCTGATGAAGGTGATGATGGACGGCCTGCGCGGGTGAACGTCGCGCAGATTGTCGGTGTGCGTCCTCAGCCTGGGTCGATGTGCACCGTGGACGGTGCCGACCGGCCGGAAGTGCCGGGGCAGGAGGAGACGCTCGGCACGCCCGTGGCGGTCGCCGACGAGGTCCTGCAGGTGCACAACGTGCGGGAGCCGGCCGCGAGTCGGCTTCGGCACCCTCGTCTGTACCACGCTGTCGGAGTTCCTGCTCGCCAACGCCCACTTCCGCCGGCCGGGCGACAGCAGCCACGCGGCGCAGCAGCCGCGGTCGCGGGAGTTCCTCGCCCGGCTGCGTGACGTCACGCCGGAGCCGACGCCCGTGCTGCTGGACGACGTCGACGTCGCGGTGCCGACCGGTCGGGTCCTGGTGATCGGTCCGGCCGAGCGTGTCCCGCAGTGTCGCCTGCGTACGTTGCCGGCCTGAAACCCGAGTCGTCCCGAGAAGAAGGGGCGAGCCCCTCACCGGACCCGCCCCTTCTCGTCACAGCCGGACAGCCGTCAGGACCCGATGCCGGTCAAGGACCGGACCTCCATCTCGGCGTGCTTGGCCGCGTCGGCCTTCGAGCGGCCGACCATGGTGCCGATGAAGCCGCACAGGAACGAGAACGGGATCGAGACCAGGCCCGGGTTCTTGAGCGGGAACCAGTGGAAGTCCACGCTCTTGAAGATCGAGTCGGCGGCGCCGGACACGACCGGGGAGAACAGCACGAGCACCAGGCACGCCGCGAGGCCGCCGTAGATGCTCCACAGCGTGCCCGTGGTGTTGAACCGCTTCCAGAACAGCGAGTACAGCAGCGTCGACAAGTTGGCCGACGCGGCGACCGCCAGGGCGAGCGCCACGAGGAACGCGATGTTCTGGCCGTTGGCGAGGATGCCGCCGACGATCGCCATCATGCCGACGACCAGGGCGGTCAGGCGCGCGACGCGGACCTCGTCGGCCGGTTCGGCCTTGCCGCGCTTGAAGATGTTCGCGTAGACGTCGTGGGCGAACGAGGCGGACGCGGTGATCGTCAGGCCCGCGACCACCGCGAGGATCGTCGCGAACGCGACCGCCGAGATGATGCCCAGCAGCAGCGTGCCGCCGATGTGCAGGGCCAGCAGCGGGGCCGCGGAGTTCTCGCCGCCGGGTGCGGCCTTGATCTCGTCGCTGCCCACGAGCGCCGCGGCGCCGAAGCCGATCACCAGCGTGCACAGGTAGAACACGAACATGCAGACGGTGGCCCAGACCACCGAGCGGCGTGCCTCCCGTGAGTTCGGCACGGTGTAGAAGCGCATCAGCACGTGGGGCAGCGACGCGACGCCGAGCACGAGCGCGAGCGACAGCGACACGAAGTCCAGGCGAGTGGTGCCGCTGGCGCCGTACGAGCCGCCCGGCTCGAGCAGGCGGGTGCCCATCGGGCTGTTGTCCGTGGCCGCGGTGAGCAGGTTGGAAAAGTTGAACCCGTACTTGCCCAGCAGGAACACGGTGATCAGCGTGGCGGCCACGAGCAGGATGCTCGCCTTGATGATCTGCACCCACGTGGTGCCTTTCATGCCACCGACGAGCACGTACACGACCATCACGAGGCCGACGACCCCGATCACCAGCGACTGGCCCAGCCGGGAGTGCACGTTGAGCAGCAGCGCGACGAGGCCGCCGGCGCCCGCCATCTGCGCGAGCATGTAGAAGAACGAGATCACGAGCGTCGAGGCGGCCGAGGCCGCGCGCACCGGACGCTGCTTCATCCGGAAGCTCAGCACGTCGCCCATCGTGAAACGGCCCGTGTTGCGCAGCAGTTCGGCGATCAGCAGCAGGTCAACCAGCCACGCGACCAGGAAGCCGATGGAGTACAGGAAGCCGTCGTAGCCGTGGATCGCGATGGCGCCGGCGATACCCAGGAACGACGCGGCGGACAGGAAGTCGCCCGAGAGCGCGATGCCGTTCTGCCGCCCGGTGAAGGCGCTGTCGGCCGCGTAGTAGTCGGCGGTGGTCTTCTTGCCGCGGTTGCCCGCGCGGTACACGACGAACAGGGTGATCGCGACGAACAGCGCGAACACCCCCGTGTTCACGAGCGGGTTGCTCGCCGGCACGCTCTCGGCGAGCTCGGTGGTGGTCACTGGCGGGTTCCTTCCGTCACGGCGGCCCGTTCCCTCAGCTCGGCGACCCGCGGGTCCACCTCCCGGTCCGCGAACCGGACGTAGACGAGCGTGATCAGCGCCGTGGTCACGAACTGCGCGAGGCCGAGCAGCATGCCCACGTTGACGAGCCCGAACACGCGGGTGCTCATGAAGTCGTTCGCGTACGCGGCCAGGACCACGTAGGTCAGGTACCAGACGAAAAAGCCGGCGCTCATCGGGAACACGAATCTGCGGAACCGCCGGCGCAGAGCGGTGAACTCGGGGCTGCGCTGGATGAGGTCGTAGTCGGGACCGCGCCGGGTCGACGGCACCGGCTCCGCGCCCTCTCGGGCGAACATGGCCGGCAGCTGTCCGGTCTCCTCGAGCGGGGTGCTCGCCGCGGGGGTGTTCGCGACGTTGTGCATGGCTGCCTCCGGCAACTTGCGTCCGTGGCGGTGGCCGGGTCGGGGCCCCTCGTTCGAGTGGCACCCGGTCTGCCCTTGCGGACTGGGAGGCGGCCATAGTAACGACGGCGTCGCATCCCCGAAAAAGCCGGTTCCTGAGAAGGGTCTCCGGAATTCGTTTTCCGGCTGGAAATGTGCGAAAACGGAACTCTCAATGAAGATCACGAACAGATCACTCGTAATAGTGAGAGCGTATGTCACGCCACGTTGTCGCAGCTGAGGAACGCTGCGGCAAATGGTGGAGACGCGGACCAGGGTCGGACGAATACTGTGACACGGGGTAGTCGAAGTGCGGGGCCGGCGCCCCGGTCCGGCGTCCCTCCGGTGGGCCGGGGCGAGGATTCGCAGGCCGGTGACGGATCGCGAAAGAAATCACCGGGTCGGGCGGCGAGTTGCTGCCAGACCACAACATCGGGTTCATCTTCGGGGGCACTCCACTCGATGGGGGCACGGAGCGTAGGTCCTCCGAGGGATTCGACTACCCTGCGTGGGCTAATCGGGTGACTGTCGGACGCTGCGCCCCGGAGCAACCGGTAACCGGAATTCCCGCTTCGACCCCGTCGGGGTTCAATCCCCGGCCCGCGGCCTGGGCCGAATCGACTTTTCCCAGGTCAGCCGTGCGAAGTGGAAGACAATATCCTCAGCCGGGATTGGTGTACGATTCTTTGGCCCAGCTGACCGCAGCGATCGATAGGCACAGACAAGTTGACCTCGACCACCGCCGTGCAGTACGCAACTTGCGCCGTGCACGTGCAAAGTCCCGGGAAGCAGCACGCCGGTGAACACGGTGAAAGGTCTGCACGGTCGTGTCCTCACGGGGTCGATCGCGCGGGTCGGCGGAATGCCGTGGACCGTTCCGGGAGCACCGGAAGCCGCCCACGGGCAGCCACGACGCGGGACAGGGAGTCACTTTCGTGACCGTTGCAGGAGATGGCCAGGTGCCTGTTGAGAAGCTGCTCGGCCGCCCGCCCCGGCGACCGAGCCGGTCCTCGGGCTGGCGAGCGGCGCTGCGCTGGCGGGACTGGAGCATTCCGGTCAAGCTCTCGGCAGTGACGCTGGTCCCCATCGTCCTCGCGCTGGTGCTGGGCATTACCGCGATCGCAGGACAGGTCAGCCGTTCCGATGACTACGAGCGGATCGACAAGCTGGTCGGCCTGAGCACCCAGCTGCGCAAGCTCACCGACGGTCTGCAGAAGGAGCGCACGCTCACCGCGGCGCAGCTCACGGCGGGCGCCGCCGGCGTCACGCCCGAGCTGAAGGCCGCCCGCGCGGCCACCGACGCCGCGGTCGAACCATTCATCACCGCGGCGAACCGCGTCGGCGGGTCCGAGTCCAGTGTGTCCGGTGCCGTGAACTCGGCGACCGCGCAGGTCAACGAGATCGCCGTGATCCGCCAGCAGGTCGGCGCGGGCCTGCTCGACGCCGCCGAGGCGGTGGGCGACTACAACGCGGTGACCGGTGCCCTCATCGGCGCCGACACCGCGGTGGCCGCCGGTGCGAGCGCCGACGCGCTGGGCGGTACGGCGAACGCCCTGCATGACCTCGAGGCAGCCAAGGAGCAGGTCTCGGTCAGCCAGGCGCTGGTGTCCTACGGCATCGCCAATCACACGCTGGAAGCGCAGCAGCTCAGCGACGTCCGCGACGCCGAACTGCGTTACGACGACCGCATCGACGACTTCAACGCGGCCGCCACCGCGCCGCAGCGCCAGGACCTCGAGAGCACCCTCAAGCCCGACACCGCCTACGACCGCAAGCGCATGGTCGGCATCGTCCTCGGCGAGCAGGGCCCCACGAGCGACCAGGGGCTGTCACAGGTCCAGGCGCAGGAGTGGAACAACGCGTCCAACGCGGTGGTCGGCCAGCTCTCCGAGGTCGGCAACCGCATGAGCGCCGACGCCACCGCCGCGTCCGCCGCGCTGGTGGAGGACGCCAGCAGCAGCGCGGGTCTGCTCGCGGTGCTGCTGTTCGCCGCGATGGTCGCCGCCGCGGCCGTCGTCTTCCTCATCACGCGCCAGATCCTGCGGTCGCTGAAGACGCTGCGCCGCAGTGCGCTCGACGTCGCCGAGAAGGACCTGCCCGCCGCCGTCCGCAACATCCAGGAGGGCCGCGCGCAGAGCGTCGAGGTCGAGCCGGTGCACGTGCGGGCGTCCGACGAGATCGGCGAGGTCGCGCGCGCGTTCGAGAAGGTGCACAGCCAGGCGCTGCGGCTCGCGACCGAGCAGGCCGCGATGCGCACGGGCTACAGCAGTGTGTTCGTCAACCTCTCGCGCCGCAGCCAGAGCCTCGTGCAGCGCCAGCTGCAGCTGATCGAGCGACTGGAGCGCGACGAGGAGGACGCCGACCAGCTCGCCACGCTCTTCCAGCTCGACCACCTCGCCACCCGGATGCGGCGCAACAACGAGAACCTGATGGTCCTCTCCGGCGCCGAGCCGGGCCGCCGCTCGGGCCAACCCGTGGCCGCGCACGACGTGCTGCGTGCCGCCGTGTCGGAGATCGAGCAGTACCAACGGGTCTCGGTGCAGCAGCCGCCGGTGGTGAAGATCGTCGGGTTCGCCGCGAGCGACGTCCAGCGCCTCATCGCGGAGCTGCTCGACAACGCCACCGCGTTCTCCGCGCCGGAGACGCAGGTGACCGTGGCTACGCGCCTGGCCGACGACGGCTCGCTCAACGTCGACATCCTCGACAAGGGCATCGGCATGAACGAGTACGAGGTGGTCGAGGCCAACGGCCGCCTCACGGAGGCCGGCTCGGTCGACCTCGCGACCTCGCGCCGCATGGGCCTGTTCGTGGTCGGGCGCCTCGCCGGGCGCCACCGCATCGGCGTCTCGCTGCACGGTGGCAAGGACATCGTCGGCGTGCGGGCCACCGTGGTGGTCCCGCCTGAGCTGGTCATGACCGGTGCCGCGCTGGAGAACCCGCCGCAGCAGGCCGGTCCGTTCGGCAGCGTCACGGCGCCGCCCGCGATCCCCGGTGGCCTGCCGCGCCGCCAGCGTCCGGTCAACGGCTCGGCACGCCCGGCCGCGGACCGCACGCTCGTGCCGCAGCAGCCGACCCAGGGAGCCGACGAGCAGCAGCGGTGGCCCTCGGCGAGCGACCTCGCCGGCTTCGCCAACGGTCACACCGTCGGCCCGGGCGTGCGCCCGCCGTCGGACCTCGAGATCTCCGGGACCGCGCTGTTCAGCCCGATTCCGCGTGACGACGCGCCCGCGCCGCCCAACCCGGCGGTCCCGCAGCTGCCGCAGATCGTCGACGTGCCGCCGCCGCGGCCGGAGCCGGAGCCCGCAACGCGCCCGGAGCCCGCCGACGAGCGCGCACGCGAGCTGCCCTCGGGCAAGGACCTCTTCTCCGCCAACGGAACCACCCTGAGCGAATGGTGGAACGAGGCGGCGCGGAAGGTGCCGGAGGTCCCGCCGCCCACGGCCGCCGAGACGACGATCGAGAACACGCCGATCTTCGACGAGATGCTCTCGGCGTGGTTCCGCTCGCCCGCGCCGCCCGCGGACGAGACGGCGGCCAAAACCGGTACAGATCAGCCCGCGGTCGAGAAGACCGCGAGGCCCGGCGAGTCCGCTGCGGGCACCGATGACAAGGCCGGCGCGAAGACCGAGCCGAAGCCGGGGGAGCAACCGCCGTCCGACGCGGCAAAGCCGGAGCCCGGTGTCGCCCCGGTGTCCACGCCGGAACAGGACGAGCGCAACTGGGACTTCGCGAGCGACGAGAACTGGCGCACCGTCCAGGCCGTCTCGCAGGTCGAGCCCACGGCGTTCACGAAGGCAGGGCTGCCGCGCCGCCGTCGTGGCGAGCAGCTCATGCCCGGCAGTGCGGCGCCGGACGAACTGCCGGCCGCCGAGTCGGCCAAGCCAGGCCTGCCGGTGCGCGACCCGGCGGATGTCCGCGGTCGCCTCACCAGCTTCCAGCGCGGGGTCAACCGCGGCCGGCGGCAGGTCCGCGACGGCGTCGTCGAGCCGGTCGCCGAACAGCAGGGTCTGGGCGCCGCGGCGCTCAACCGCCTGGAGGGGGAGCCCGGCAGCGCGTTCGCGGCCCCCGCGTTCACCCCGGCCGGCGAGCCCCCGGCGAATCGCCCGGGCGTCGCGAACGCGTTCGGCACCGGTGGTCCGCACCAGTCAGGTCCGGTGGGCGACAACGAGACCACGGCCGAGTACCCCGGTTTCGCCGGTGCCCTCGACGCGGCGGTGGCCGCGGCGGACGCCGCCGAGCAGGCCGCACCGGTCGAGCAGCCGGCCAGGCCCGCGGCCGGCCGGCCGGCCGTCGCGAACGCTTTCGGTGCGGTCCAGGCGGAAACGCCCGCGGCCGAGCGCGAGCAGGACGGCGGGACCCGGCCGGATCGGCGCGGCGTCGCGAGTGCCTTCGGCGCGGCGCGCACCGCTCAGCCGGAGCCCGCGGCGGACCATCCGGTGCCGCCGGCGTTCGACCCGCAGGGCGGGTGGACAACCCCGAGCGAGACCAACGGCAACGGCAGCAACGGCAACGGCAACGGCAACGGCACGACCCGGCCGTCGCCCACCCCGCGCCCGGCACGCCGCCCGGAGGGCGAGGTGCCCGGCCGCCCCGCGGCGCCCGAGTCCTTGCCCACCCGGCGTCCCGCCGCCAGCAACCTGCCGCCCGGACCGCCGGCCGTCGACCCGGGTCAGGTGCCCGCCGCGGTGGCGAACCTGGAGGCCGCCGCGGCCGGGACACCCGCCGCGGAATGGGTTTTCGGGTCCGACGAGGGCTGGCGGACGGTCCAATCGGTGTCCCAGTCGACGCCCTCTTCGTTCACTTCGGCAGGATTGCCCCGGCGCCGCCGCGGGGAGCAGCTGCTCCCCGGGAGCGCTCCGCCGCCCGCCGGAGCGGCGAACCCCCGTCCGACCCGCGACGCGCACGACGTGCGTGGCCGCCTGAGCAGTTTCCAGCAGGGCATCCAGCGCGGCCGGCACCGCACTGGGCAGGCCACTGAGACCAACCACGAAACACTGGAGGGTGAATGACCTCGCCGAGTACGGCTCAGCCGCAGCAGAACCAGTTCGGCTGGCTGGTGAACGACTTCGCCGAGCGGGTCCCGGGTGTGGCGCACGCCGTGGTGGTGTCGGCCGACGGGCTCCTCCTCACGGCCTCCAACCGCCTGCCGCTCGACCGCGCCGACCAGCTCGCCGCCGTCGCCTCCGGGCTCGTGAGCCTTACCCAGGGCGCGGCCCGCTGCTTCGAGGCGGGCGCGGTGAACGAGACCGTGGTCGAGATGGAACTCGGCATCATGGTGCTGATGTCCATCAGCGACGGTTCGTGCCTCGCGATCCTCGCGGCGCCGAACTGCGACATCGGTCAGGTGGCCTACGAGATGACGATGCTCGTGGACCGCGTGGGGCAGATCCTGACCCCGGAACTCCGTGCGCAGCTGCAGGGCGCGGGTGGGTCGCTGATCGGTGAGCCGGTGGGATGATTACGCGATGAGCACGGGGTCCGGATTATTCGGCGGAGAGCCCGGAGACAGCGAGGAACCCCCGCGCGCGGGGGCTCCCGGTGCCGCCCGCGGTGAGGACGACGGCACCTTCGCCGACCTCCTCAACGGCTTCAGCCTCGATTCGGGCCGCTCGCGCAAGAAGCGGAAGAAGACCGGTAAGGAGTCCCAGTCCCCCGAACCCCCGCCCGCGGGGGCGCACGCGGCGGAGGAACCGCCGGTGGCGCCAGTGCCGCCGGCCGAGTTAGGAGATCGAGTGACCTCTCTAGTCTCTCCACCGGGCAGTACCGATGCGGATGGGCCTAGACCAGGCGGGCTTTTCGACCCCGGACCGCCCAGCGGCGAGTTCGTGATGCCCGCCGCGTTCACCCGGCCGGACCGACCCGATCGGGTGGACCCGGCCGAGGAGACGTCGATCGTGCGGCCGTACGCTCTCACCGGCGGCCGGACCCGGGCGAACTACGCGCTCGAGCTGGAGACGCTGATCTCCACCAATGACCACGTCGTCGCGGGGGGCTTCCCCGAGGCGGCGGCCGAACAGATCGAGAGCATCTCGATCATGGAAGAGTGCCGGACCCCGCGGTCGGTCGCCGAGGTCGCGGCGGCCCTGCGGGTGCCACTGGGTGTCGCCAGGGTGCTGATCAGTGACGCGGCCGACGCGGGCCTCGTCACCGTGCACCGGACGATTTCGGGCAATGACGGCGCCGAAGCACACTTGATGTTGATGGAAAGGGTTTTGAGTGGACTCCGTCGGCTTTAAGGCACCGCGGGAAACCGCGCCCCCGACCATGACATCGGCGAAGATCGTGGTGGCGGGCGGCTTCGGAGCGGGCAAGACGACCTTCGTGGGTTCGGTGTCGGAAATCGTTCCGCTCACCACCGAGGCGATGATGACCGACGCGAGCCGCGGCATCGACAACCTCGACCAGACCCCGAACAAGACGACCACCACGGTCGCCATGGACTTCGGCCGTGTGTCGCTCGACGCCGACCTGATCCTGTACCTGTTCGGCACCCCGGGCCAGCAGCGATTCTGGTTCATGTGGGACGACCTGGTCCGCGGCGCGATCGGTGCCGTCGTGCTGGCCGACACCCGCCGCCTGGCGGACTCGTTCGCGCCGATCGACTTCTTCGAGGACCGCGGCCTGCCCTACATCGTCGGCATCAACACGTTCGACGGGGTGCTGGAACACGACATCAACGACGTGCGCGAGGCGCTGTCGATCGACCCCAGCATCCCCATCGTCCGCTGTGACGCGCGGGACCGGGAGTCGACGAAGCAGACGCTGATCACGCTCGTCGAGTACGCCATGCGGCAGTGGATTGCCTTGCGGGCGGCCAAAGCCCGCTGACCCCGTCCCGGCAGGGCTGCGGCGGCCGGGTCACCTCTCTTCGGTGGCCCGGCGATACCGCAGCAGCACCACGGCGCCGTCGATCACGCGGGACTCGACGAGCCGCAGGCCGAGCCGCTCGGCGTCGACGGCGAACGGTCGTTTGTCGCCGCCCAGCACCACCGGGTGCACGAGCACATGGTACTCGTCGATCAGCCCGAGCCGGCTCAGCTGCGCGGGCACGTCGGCGCCGCCCATGAGCAGGATGTCCTTGGTGTGCCGCGCTTTCAGCGCCGTGACCTCGTCGGTCAGGTCGCCGCCGAGCACCTCGGTGTCCCACCCGGGGTCGGTGAGCGTGCGGGAGAAGACGACCTTCGGGGTCTTCCGCCACACGGGGGCGAAGGCCACGTCGTGCGGATCGTCCGAGATGGACTCCGCCCGCGGCCAAAAGCCCGCCATCATGTCCCACACCCGCCGTCCGTAGGCGAACACGGCGGCGCGGTCGGAGAGCTCGTGCGAGTGGGCCGACAGCTCGGGCCCCATCCGCGGCCAGTCGAACTCGCCGTTCGGGCCCTCGACGCAGCCGTCGACCGAGACGTGGACGTAGTACACCAGCTCACCCATGACCAGGCTCCTTCACCGAGTGGCGTCCGTGTCGGACGCCGTTCAGCCTACGGTCGGAGCCGGCTGCCGCGATCGGACATCGGCGGCGAAAAAATCTTGCCGGAGCCGCGGAAACGGGCCGGTCCCCCAGGAACCGGCCCGTGCTCCGCGGTGAACTCGGTACTCCACCGGAAGTTTCAGGACTCCTCAGTATTCGTCGTGCCTTCGCCACCAGCCGCCGGGCTCGTCGGAGCCGCGCGACTCCTCCTCCCACGCCTCCTGCCGGCCGAACGGCGTGATGTCGAGGTAGCGGTGCACCGCGGAGAACGTCTCGGCGCCGCGGCCGCTGGTGAAGTACGTGCGGTAGACGTCGTCGCCGTCGCGCAGGAACACGCTGGTCCCGAAGAACCGGCCGACGCCGCAGTCCTCGGTGAAGTCGCTGCCGTTCGCGGAAACCCACGGCAGGTCCCAGCCCATGCGGGCCTTGTACCGCTCGATCTCCGGCAGCGTCGCGGGTGCGGTGACGACGAACGTGACGTCACGGGCGTGCAGGTGCGCCAGGTGTGGCACGTTGTCCACGACCAGTGAGCAGCCGGGGCAGCCGGCTTCGTCGCCGGGGTGCAGCATGAAGTGGTAGACGATCAGCTGGCGGCGGCCCTCGAACAGGTCCAGCAGGCTCTTCTTGCCCTCGGCCGAGGTGAACTCGTACGCCTTGTCGAAGCGCACCATCGGCAGCCGGCGGCGCTCGGCCGTCAGGTGGTCGGCCGCCTTCATCAGTTCCTTTTCCTTGACCAGCAAGGCATCGCGCGCGGCCTGCCAGTCCTGGGCGGACACGACACGGGGGAGTGCGGTGGTCATCGGACCTCCTCGAGGTGATGGGCGAGTGCTTCGAAGGTGGAGTTCCAGCCCTCCTGGTGGCCGGCGCGCTCTTCCTCGGTCGGGAACGGCGCCTGGTGGAACGTCATCTCGGTCTTGTCGCCGATCTCGGTGAACGTGATGGTCACGACGGTCTCGCCGACCACGTCGTCGGGCTGGTCCCACGAGAACGTGAACGCGAGCCGCCCGGGTGGGCTGATCTCGCGGTAGGCGCCCTGCATCCAGCGCTCGACGTCGTACTCGGCGCTGTGGATCCGCGCGCGCCACGCGCCGCCGGGCCGAAGGTCGATCGTGACTGCCGAGGCGGCGAACTTGTCCGGGCCGAGCCAGCTCGCGAGGCGTTCCGGCTCGGTCCACGCGCGGAACACCAGCTCCCGTGGGGCGTCGAACACGCGCGTGATGGTCAGGTCCCGTTGCGTCATTGCTCGGTCTCCTTCCGGGGCTCCCGCAGGAGCCGCAGGTGCTCGTCCAAGCGGTCGAACCCCGCCTCCCAGAACTGCCGGTACTCGTCCACCCAGTCGGCCACGACCACGAGCGGCTTCGTCTCGAGCCGGCACGGGCGCCATTGGCGCATCCGGCCGCGGGTGATGAGCCCGGCCGCTTCCAGCACCTTCAGGTGTTTCGACACCGCCTGCAGGCTCACCTCGAACGGCTCGGCCAGCTCGTTCACCGTCGCCTCGCCCCGGGCGAGCCGGGCGAGGATGGCCCGCCGCGTGGGGTCCGCCAGGGCGGCGAACGTGGTGCTGAGCTGGTCAGTGGCCATCGGTACTCAATCGCTTGGTTGATTAACTTGTAGGTTGAATATAGCTCCCAGCTGGCTCCTGTCAACCGTGCGCGGAACCGGCTTGAGACCTGCGTCACCACCGCTCGAGTTTCCAATAGTAGGAAGTCCAAGTATTTTGGGAGGATGAGCAGCGACCTCTACCGCCCCGAGAACCCGGTCCGGTTCGTCACCGCGTCGAGCCTGTTCGACGGCCACGACGCCTCGATCAACATCATGCGGCGGATCCTGCAGTCGCAGGGTGCCGAGGTCGTGCACCTCGGGCACAACCGCTCGGTCGACGAGGTGGCCACCGCCGCCATCACCGAAGACGTGCAGGGCATCGCCATCTCCGCCTACCAGGGCGGCCACGTCGAGTACTTCTCCTACCTGGTGGAGCTGCTGCGCGAACGCGGCGCGGGGCACATCAAGGTGTTCGGCGGCGGGGGCGGCGTGATCGTCCGCGAGGAGATCGACCTGCTGCACTCGCGCGGCGTGGCGCGGATCTTCTCGCCCGAGGACGGCTACGAGATGGGCCTGCCGGGCATGATCAACTCGATGATCAAGGCCTGTGACGTGGACCTCTCGGACCAGCCGCCCGCGTCGGTCGACAAGCTGCTCTCCGGCGACGTGCCGGCGCTCGCGCGGGTGATCACCCAGCTGCAGCGTGAAAAACTGCCCGAAGACTGGCTCGCCGCCCTCACCGAGGCCGCGGAGAAGCGCCGTGTACCCGTGCTCGGCATCACCGGCACCGGCGGTTCCGGCAAGTCGTCGCTGACCGACGAGCTCATCCGCCGCTTCCGTCTCGATCAGGAGGACAAACTGCGGATCGCGGTGCTCGCCGTGGACCCGTCGCGGCGCAAGGGCGGCGGCGCGCTGCTCGGCGACCGCATCCGGATGAACTGCCTCGACGGCTCACCGGTGTACTTCCGTTCCATTGCGACCCGCACGACCAGCGGCGAGATCCCGGCAGGGCTGCGCGAGTCGATCCTCGCGTGCAAGGCCGCGGGCTACGACCTCGTGATCGTGGAGACGCCGGGCATCGGCCAGGGCGACGCGGGCATCGTCGACTACGTGGACGAGTCGCTGTACGTGATGACGCCGGAGTTCGGCGCCGCGTCGCAGCTGGAGAAGATCGACATGCTCGACTTCGCCGACGTGGTGGCCATCAACAAGTTCGAGCGCCGCGGCGCCGAGGACGCCCGTCGCGACGTCGCGCGCCAGCTGGTGCGCAACCGTGAGGCCTTCGACAAAGCCCCCGAGGACATGCCGGTGTTCGGCACGAGCGCCGCGAAGTTCAACGACGACGGCGTGACCGCGCTGTACCAGCACCTGCGCGACCGGCTCGCGGAGCGCGGGCTGTCGGTGTCAGCCGGCGTGCTGCCCGCCGTCGAGGGCAAGGTGTCCACCGACGCGAGCACGGTCATCCCGGGCAACCGGGCGCGCTACCTCTCGGAGATCTCCGAGACCGTGCGCGGCTACCACGAGCAGACCGAGAAGCAGGTGGCCGCCGTGCGCAAGCGCGAGCACCTGGCCGCCGCGAAGGCTGCTTTGTCCGAGTTGGACACAGTGGACACTTCCACGGACGCGCTGGACGGCCTGCTCGCTGCCGCCGAGTCCGCTGTGGACGGCGAGACCACCGAGCTGCTCGAACGGTTCCACGCGCTGGCGCAGGAGTACCGCGAGGACGAGCTCGTGGTGAAGGTTCGCGACAAGGAACTGCGTACGCAGCTGTGGCGCGACACGTTGTCGGGCAACCGGATCCCGCGCGTCGCCCTGCCGCGCTACACCGAATCCGGTGAGCTGCTCTCGTTCCTGCGCCGCGAACACCTGCCCGGGTATTTCCCGTACACGGCCGGAGTGTTCCCGTTCAAGCGCGACGGCGAGGACCCGGCGCGCATGTTCGCCGGCGAGGGCGACGCCTTCCGCACCAACCGCCGGTTCAAGCTGCTCTCGGCCGACTCCGAGGCCAAGCGCCTGTCCACGGCCTTCGACTCCGTGACCCTCTACGGCCACGACCCCGACACCCGCCCGGACATCTACGGCAAGGTCGGCACCTCGGGCGTCTCGATCGCGACGATCGAGGACATGAAGGCGCTCTACGACGGCTTCGACCTCACCGCGCCGAACACCTCGGTGTCGATGACGATCAACGGCCCGGCTCCGACGATCCTCGCGTTCTTCCTCAACACCGCGATCGACCAGAAGCTCGACGCCTTCCGCGCCGAGCACGGCCGCGAGCCGTCGGCGGAGGAGGCCGCCGAGCTGCGCGCGTGGGCGCTGAAGAATGTGCGCGGCACCGTGCAGGCCGACATCCTCAAGGAGGACCAGGGGCAGAACACCTGCATCTTCTCGACGGAGTTCAGCCTGCGCATGATGGCCGACATCCAGGAGTGGTTCATCGAGCACGCGGTGCGCAACTTCTACTCCGTCTCGATCTCCGGCTACCACATCGCCGAGGCCGGGGCGAACCCCATCTCGCAGCTGGCGTTCACGCTGTCCAACGGGTTCACCTACGTCGAGTCCTACCTCGCGCGCGGCATGGACATCAACGACTTCGCGCCCAACCTGTCGTTCTTCTTCTCCAACGGGATGGACGCGGAGTACTCGGTGCTCGGCCGCGTGGCGCGGCGGATCTGGGCGGTGGCGATGCGCGAGCGCTACGGCGCCAACGAGCGTTCGCAGAAGCTCAAGTACCACGTGCAGACCTCGGGCCGCTCGCTGCACGCGCAGGAGATGAGCTTCAACGACATCCGCACCACGCTGCAGGCGTTGTGCGCGCTCTACGACAACGCGAACTCCTTGCACACCAACGCGTTCGACGAGGCCATCACCACGCCGTCGGAGTCGTCGGTGCGCCGCGCGATGGCGATCCAGATGATCATCAACAAGGAGTGGGGCCTGTCGAAGAACGAGAACCCGCTGCAGGGCTCGTTCATCATCGACGAGCTGACCGACCTGGTCGAGGAAGCCGTGCTGGTCGAGTTCGACCGGATCTCCGAGCGCGGCGGCGTGCTCGGTGCGATGGAGACCGGCTACCAGCGCGGCAAGATCCAGGACGAGTCGATCCTCTACGAGCGCAAGAAGCACGACGGCTCGCTGCCGATCATCGGCGTCAACACCTTCCGCAACCCGCACGCGGGTGAGGAAGACGTCGAGGTCGAGCTGGCCCGCGCCACGGAGGATGAGAAGAAGTCCCAGCTCGACCGGCTCACCGACTTCCAGCACCGCCACGCCGAAGACGCGCAGCAGGCCCTCAAGGCCCTACGTGAGGCGGCGACCCGCGGCGGCAACCTGTTCGGCGTGCTGATGGATGCCGCGCGGGTCTGCTCGCTCGGGCAGATCACCGACGCGTTCTTCGAAGTCGGCGGTCAATACCGGCGCAACGTCTGACAGCGGCGGGGCCGGATCCGTGCGGGATCCGGGCCCCGCCCGCGCTCAGGCGCGGTGGGCGGTCAGTTGCCAGACGGGGGCCAGCACGCGGCCGTCCGCGTCGGTGTCCATCAGGGCGAGACCGGTGGTGTCAGCGTCTCCACCCAGCAACATGCGGGCGCCGGCCTCGAGGTCTTCGCGGGTGAACGACGTGGTGTAGAAGGCAGGTTTGACGCTCTCGACCGTCCACTCCTGCCCGACCTCCTCCCGCAGTTCGGTCTCGCCGAACCGGTGCGGCGTGGGAAAGGCGTCGGGCAGCTGGGACGAGAAGCAGAGCAGGTGCAGCCGGGCGCCCGGGCGGGTCACGCGGGTGAGTGTTGCGAGGTATTCCCGCCGCTGCGCGGCTTCCAGGCAGTGGTAGAGCGCGCTGTCGAGAACGGCGTCGAAGCGGTTCTCGTACCCGTCGAGCTTCGTCGCGTCGGCGACGGCGAACGCGACGTCGAGGCCCATCGAGGCGGCGCGGGCGCGAGCCCGCTCGATCGCCGTCGGCGAGCTGTCCACGCCCGTGACGCGGAAGCCGCGCGAGGCGAGGAACGAGGCGTTGTCCCCCAGGCCGCAGCCGACGTCGAGCACCTCGCCGACGAACTCGCCGCCGCCGCCGGCCAGCGCCACGACTACGGGCTGGGGCGCGCCGAAGTCCCACGGGATCTTGCCACCGAGCGGTGTCTCACCCCGGTAGATCTGCTCGAAGTCGGGGACATCCATGTTGGTGCCCGGTTCGGCCACGGTAACCACCTGTTCACAGTTGATGATCTTCGGCATCATGCTGTGCCGGTCCGGCGCACGTCGTCAACCGAGGGCGCCCGCGAGTGCCCGTCGCGGGAATAGAGCCATGGCCCAACGGGTAGAACGAAGCATGGACTTCGGGATCTCCACGTTCGTGACCGACGAAGGTGTCCGCCCGGACGTGCTGGGCGAGGCGCTGGAGGAGCGGGGCTTCGACTCGCTGTTCCTCGCCGAGCATTCGCACATCCCCACGAGCCGGGAGAGTCCCTACCCCGGTGGCGGCGGCCTGCCCGAGAAGTACAAGCGCACGCTGGACCCGTTCGTCGCGCTGACCGCGGCGGCGGTGAACACCTCGGAGCTCGTGCTGGGCACGGGTATCGCGCTGCTGATCCAGCGCGACGTGATCCACACGGCCAAGGAGGTCGCGTCACTCGACTTGGTGTCGCGCGGCCGGGTGGCGTTCGGTGTCGGCGTGGGCTGGAACCGGGAGGAGATGGCCAACCACGGCACGGACCCGGCCACGCGTGGCGAGCTGATCGACGAGCAGATCGAGGCGCTCAAGGCCATCTGGACCCAGGAGCAGGCGGCCTACCACGGCAAACACGTCAACTTCGACCCGATCTTCGCCTGGCCCAAACCCGTGCAGACGCCGCACCCGCCGATCTACGTCGGCGGCGAGAGCCCGGCCGCGCTGCGCCGGCTGGCCCGCCACGGCGACGCCTGGCTGCCGCGCCAGCAGACGCCGTCCGACGAGATCAAGCGTGTGCGCGAATGGCTCGCCGAGCAGGGCCGCACCGACGTGCCGTTCACCGTTTTCGGGGGCGGACCCGACGCCGACGCGGTGAAGCGGTTCGCCGAAGCGGGCGTAGAGCGCTACACCTTCATGCTGCCGACGCTGCCCGAAGCCGAGACGCTGGCCGCGCTCGACGACCTCGCGCGGCTCGCGGCGGACCACCGGTGAACCGTGGTTCGATGATCTCATGAAGCTCGGGATCTCCACGTTCGTGACCGATGAAGGTATCCGCCCGGACGTGCTGGGCGAGGCGGCGGAGGAGCGGGGTTTCGACTCGCTGCTGCTGGCCGAGCACTCCCACATCCCCGTCAGCCGGAAGACCCCGTACCCCGGTGGCGGTGACCTGGCCCGGGAGTACTACCGCACGCTCGATCCGTTCGTCGCGCTCACCGCCGCCGCGGTGAACACGTCGGACCTCGTGCTGGGCACGGGTATCGCGCTGCTGATCCAGCGCGACGTGATCCACACGGCCAAGGAGGTCGCGTCACTGGACCTGGTGTCGCGCGGCCGGGTGGCGCTGGGTGTCGGCGTGGGCTGGAACCGGGAGGAGATGGCCAACCACGGCACGGACCCGGCCACGCGTGGCGAGCTGATCGACGAGCAGATCGAGGCGCTCAAGGCCATCTGGACCCAGGAGCAGGCGGCCTACCACGGCAAACACGTGAACTTCGACCCGATCTTCGCCTGGCCCAAGCCGGTGCAGACGCCGCACCCGCCGATCTACATCGGTGGGTCGAGCCCCGCGGCGCTGCGCCGCCTGGTCCGGCACGGCGACGGCTGGATGCCGATCGCGTACACGGGGAGCGAAGAGATTCGCCGCGTGCGTGAGTGGCTCGCCGAGCAGGGGCGCCCCGACGTGCCCGTCACCGTTTTCGGCGGTGGCGCCGACGCGGAGCGCATGAAGCGGTTCGCCGCGGCCGGGGTGGAGCGCTACACGGTTCAGCTGCCCACGCTGCCCGAAGCGGAGACACTCGCGGCGCTCGACGAATTCGCGCGCGTCGCGGCGGCCTACGGGACGGCGTCGTGAAGTTCGGGATCTTCAGCTTCGTCACGGACGAGGGCATCCGGCCCGACGCGCTCGCGCGCAGCGTCGAGGAACGCGGGTTCGACGCGCTGTTCGTCGGGGAGCACTCGCACATCCCCGCAGACCGGCAGTCGCCGTACCCGGCGGGCGGGGAGCTTCCGCGGATGTACTACCGGATGTACGACCCGTTCGTGGCGCTCACGGCGGCCGCCTCGGTGACCTCGACGCTGCTGCTGGGCACCGGCGTCGCCCTGCTGGCGCAGCGCGACCCGATCCAGACGGCCAAGGAGGTCGCCTCGCTCGACCACCTCTCGGGCGGGCGCGTGGTGTTCGGCGTGGGCGCGGGCTGGAACCTCGAGGAAATGCGCGACCACGGCACCGATCCCGACACGCGCGGCCAGTTGCTCGACGAGCGGCTGGCCGCGATGAAACAGCTGTGGACGGCCGAGGAAGCGACCTTCCACGGCGAGTTCACTCATTTCGATCGCGCCGTGGCGTACCCGAAGCCGGCGCAGAAGCCGCACCCGCCGATCTACGTCGGCGGCAACAGCCGGCACGCGGCGCGGCGGGCCGCCCGCCACGGCGGCGTGTGGATGCCGAACTCCGTGGTCGTGCCCGAGCGGGTCGCGAAACTCATGGCGCTGCGCGACGAGTTCGCCCCCGGTACGCCGGTGTCGGTGTTCGCGGTGGGCAGCAAGAACGAAGCTCTGCTGGAGGCCTACGCCGAAGCCGGGGTGGAGCGCATCACGCTCCTGCTCGGCACGCGGCCCGAAGCGGAGACCCTGAGCAGGCTCGACGCCCTCGTCGAGGTCGTCGAAAAGTACCGGTGAAGGAGCGGAAACGCGTGAGTGACGTGCAGATCGGTCTTGCGGCTGCGTTGGAGCAGTTTTCGCCGCGGGAGTCGATTCGGTTGGCGAAGGCGGGCGAGGAGCGGGGCTTCTCGGGGCAGATGGCGGCGGACCACTTCCAGCCGTGGGTTCCGCAGCAGGGTGAGTCGTCGTTCGTGTGGAGCATGCTGGCGTCGCTGGCGGAGAACACCACCGGTGACCTGGGTCCCGGGGTGACGTGCCCGTCGTTCCGGTTGCACCCGGCGATGGTGGCGCAGGCTGCGGCGACGCTGGAGGCGACGTATCCGGGGCGTACGTGGCTGGGGATCGGGTCGGGTGAGGCGCTCAACGAGCACATCATCGGCGGCTACTGGCCCGAGGCGCCGGAGCGGGTGCGGCGGATGTTCGAGGCGCTGGAGGTGATCCGGAAGCTGTTCACGGGCAAGGACGTCAAGCACAACGGCGAGTTCTTCAAGCTGCACACCACTCGCCTGTGGACCCTGCCCGACACGCCGCCGCCGGTCTACATCGCCTCCGCCGGACCCTACACCTCGCGCAAGACCGGGGAGCTGGCCGACGGGCTGATCACCCCGGGCGCGTCGATCGAGAAGCTGGCGCGGATCCTCGACAACTTCAATGCCGGGGCGAAGAAGGCCGGGAAGAACCCGGACGAGATGCCCAAGCTGCTGCAGGTGCACCTGTCCTGGGCCGAGGACGACGAGACCGCGTGGGCCAACGCGATGGATCAGTGGCCCAACGGTGGCATGAAGTTCCCCAAAGCCGACGTGCGCTCGCCCTTCGACTTCGCGCAGATGGCCAAGCTCGTGCGCCGCGAGGACTTCGAGGGCCGCATGGTCGTCTCGTCGGACCCGGACGAGCACCGCGCGGCGTTGCAGAAGTACGTCGACGCCGGCTTCAACCGCATCTACATCCACAACGTCGGGCGCAACCAGGACCAGTTCCTCGACGTGTTCGGCAAGGACGTCCTGCCGAAGCTGACTGCCTGAGCCGGTAGGGCCCGCGGCCGGCGGGCCCTACCTGTCCAGCAGCAGGTGGACCGACAGCTCGAGGCGGTGGGCGACGTCGGCGGCCGAGGCCCGGCGCGTCACCCACGCCACGAGGTTGGCCATCCACACGTCGGCGACGACGTGGAAGATGTCGCGATCGGACTCGGTGGGTTCGGCGATGCCCATGGCCTGCGCGAACATGTCCTCCATGAGCCGGCCGACGAGCTCGACCTCGGCCGCGGCGGACGTGTCGGCGAACATGAACGCACGCACCATCGCCTCGGTCAGGTGCGGGTCGCGTTGCATGAGCCGCGTGTTGCGGCCCAGTACGAACATCAGCCGCTCCGCGGGGGTCTCACCCGGGATCGCGGCGCGTTCCAGCTTCTCCTGCGCCCGCTCGAACTGTCGCGCGAGGCCGGACACGAGCAGGTGGATCTTCGACGGGAAGTAGCGGTAGAGCGTGCCCAGCGCGACATCGGCCTTCTCGGCGACGGCCCGCATCTGCACGGCGTCGTAGCCGCCCTTGGAGGCCAGCGCGAGCGTGGCGTCGATGATGCGGCGACGGCGGTCGCGCTGCGCCGCGGTGCCGAGCTCGTCGCCGATCGTGCCCAGTCCGGTGCGCGCCTTCGCCGCCGGCGCCTTCGCCTTGCCCGGCATCGGCCTTCTCCTGTCTTGCGGAACCCGTTTCAGTTCTGCGTTCAGCGTACCTTTCCTGGCGAAACGTTCACCTACCGACCCGCTGGCCGGAAAACTGTAACGCGTTCTATGTTTGTTAGGAGTCCCGTACCGCGACGAGGCCCCGAGGGTGGGGAGTCGCGCGGTGGTGCCTGACGGCGGGCGGATAACGCGCGGGTGCGGGAGCAGTTCGGGCAGGTGATCGGGGCGTTCCGGGCGGTGAAGCACGTGTGCGCCGAGATGCGGTGCGGCGCCGAGGTGGCGGAGGCACTGGCGTGGGACGCGGCGACGGCGACTTTCGGCCCGCAGCACCGCTCGGCCGCAGTGCGCCGCCTCGTCCGGCGGGCGTCGCCGGCGGGCGGCGCGGCGCGGGATTCACTCGGTCGGTGAGGCGCGCGGCCGTCTGACCGGCTGCTTGACCCGCCGCGCCGAGCCGGTTGTCGTACCCCTGCCCTACGGTGCTGGGCGTGGAGTTCGGCGCACTGACCCAGGCCACCTACCTTCCCTCGGACCCGCCGCGGGAGGGTGTGCTGGCGTTGTGGGGTGACGACGTCGCGGGCGACACCGCGATCGAGCTCGTACTGCCCAACGACAAGAAGTTCGCGCGCACCAAGGTGGACGCGAGGCTGGTCCCGCTGGCGCGCGCGATCCCGCGGCTGCTGGTGGTGCCCGACGACGTGAGCCCGGCGATCGCCGCGTGGTCGGCGGTGGTGAACGCCGGGGTCAACCTCGTGGCGCGCGGCAGGTTGCGGCCGGCGCTCACGGCGGGCGGCGTGGGGTCGTGGCGGGTGGGGCCGCTGGACGCCGCGGACGAGGAGCTGTTGCGGGGGCTCGCGTCGGCGTTGCCGCCCGAGGCACACGCGTTGCCGTTGTCCGGGGTGAAGCGGATCCGGCTGCATTCGCCGGAGTCGCTGGTCCGGGCGTTGTGGGACGCGGCGGCCGACGTGCTCGTGCGCAGCCCGGCCGCACCCGTCGGGGCTGGTGGGCCGGCGTTCGCGGAGGCCGAGCCGACGCTGGTCGGGCCGGACGCGGCGGCGTGGCTCACCGAGCTGGACGCCCGCGGGCCCCACGGCGCGCAGCTGATCCTGCGGGTCGAAGCGCGCGAAGACGAGCAGTTCGCGGGCGTGCTGGCCGTGCGGTCCGCGCTCGAGCCGAGCCTGGTCGTCGAAGCCGCGACGCTGTGGGACGCGCCCGACGCCGTGCTGCACCGCCTCGGCGACCAGGTGGAGACCCAGCTGCTGCTCGGCCTGCGCCGCGGCGCGCGAGCGTGGCCACCTCTGGGACGCGTGCTCGCGGAAGCCGCGCCGACGGAGCTCGCGCTGTCCGACGACGACGTCGTCGACCTGCTCGGCGCCGGCGGCCGCGACCTCGGCAGCGCCGGCATCGAAGTGTTGTGGCCCAAGGATCTCTTTGCCGGCGAAGTCCGCGCGAAGGCGAGCGCGACGCAGGCCCCGGCCGGCGAAGCCGGTCCCGCGTTCCCGTTGACCGGCCTGCTGGAGTTCCGCTGGCGCCTCTCCCTCGGAGGAGCCGAGCTGACCGACGAGGAAGTCGCTACGCTCGCCGAGGCCAAACGGCCGCTCGTCCGCCTGCGCGGCCAGTGGGTGAAGCTCGACCCACACCTGCTCGCCCGCATGCGCGCCAAGCGCAACCGCAAGCTCACCGGTGCCGAAGCACTCGCCGCGGCGCTCACGGGCGAGCTCGAACTCGACGGCGAAACGGTCGAGTTCGCCGCGCAACCCGCGCTCGCAGGCCTCGTCGAACGGCTCAAAGAGCGAAACCCCGAGCCGGTCGGCCCCCCGGACGGACTCGCGGCGACGCTGCGCCCGTACCAGCTCGCGGGCGTCGGCTGGCTCGCCACGATGACGAGTCTCGGCCTCGGCGCGTGCCTCGCCGACGACATGGGCCTGGGCAAGACCATCCAGCTCATCGCCCTGCACCTGCACCGCCGCGCGCTGAAAGCCGGGCCCACGCTGGTCGTTTGCCCGACGTCGCTGCTCGGCAACTGGGAACGCGAGTTCGCCAGGTTCGCGCCGGACGTGCGCGTGCGCCGCTTCCACGGCGGCGGCCGTCACCTCGACGACCTGCTGCCCGACGAGGTCGTGCTCGCCACCTACGGCGTGGTCCGCCGCGATCGCTTGACCCTGTCCGAAGTGGACTGGGGTCTCGTCGCCGCCGACGAGGCCCAGCACGTGAAGAACCCGTTGTCCGCCACGGCGAAAGAGCTGCGAAAGGTCCCGGCCGCCGCGCGTGTGGCGCTCACCGGCACGCCCGTGGAGAACCGGCTCACCGAGCTGTGGTCCTTGGTGGACTGGACGACACCGGGTCTGCTCGGCCCGCTCGACCGCTTCCGCCGCACCGTCGCGCGGCCCATCGAGCGCGATCGGGACCAGGCCGCCACGGAGCGGCTGGCCACGACCGTGCGCCCCTTTCTGCTGCGGCGCAAGAAAACCGACCCGGACATCGCGCCGGAGCTGCCGCGCAAGACTGAGACCGACCGGTTCGTGCCGCTCACGGCCGAGCAGACCACGCTGTACGAGGCCGTCGTGCGGGAGAACCTGGTCGAGATCCGGGAGTCGCAGGGCGTTCAGCGGCGCGGGCAGGTGCTCAAGCTGCTCACCGAGCTCAAGCAGATCTGCAACCACCCCGCGCAGTTCCTCAAGGAGAGCGGCGGAGTCCTCACCGGCCGCTCCGGCAAGCTCGCCGCGTTCGAGGAGCTGCTCGACGTGATCCTCGACGAGGGCGACAGCGTGCTCGTGTTCAGCCAGTACGTGCGGCTGTGCCGCCTGCTCGAACGCCGCCTCGCCGACCGCGGGCTGCCCGTCGCGCTGCTGTCGGGCGAGGTCGGGCCGAAGCGGCGCGATGAACTGGTGGCGTCGTTCCAGTCCGGCGAGGTGCCGGTGTTCCTGCTGTCGCTCAAAGCGGGTGGCGTCGGGCTCAACCTCACCCGCGCCACGCACGTGATCCACTACGACCGCTGGTGGAACCCGGCCGTGGAGGACCAGGCGACCGACCGCGCATACCGGATCGGGCAGGACCGGCCGGTGCAGGTCCACCGGCTGATCGCCGAGGGCACGCTGGAGGAGCGCATCGCCACGGTGCTCGAGACGAAGCGCGGGCTGGCCGAGGCCGTGGTCGGCGCGGGGGAGGACTGGATCACCGAGCTGTCCGACGACCAGCTCGCCGACCTCGTGCGGCTCGGGGGTGGGTGATGCCGCCGCGAAGGACGTTCGGCAACACCTGGTGGGGCCGCGCCTGGGTGGAGGCGCTGGAGCAGCGCGCGAGCGTCGACCCGAACCGCCTGCCGCGCGGGCGCACCTACGCGCGCAAGGACACCGTGACCGAGCTGCGCGTCGGTGCCGGTGAGGTCACCGCGCGCGTGCGCGGGAGCCGGCCCGAGCCGTACCACGTGACCATCCGGATGAAGGAGTTCTCGCCCGGGCAGTGGGACACGCTGCTCGACGTCGTCGGCCGCCGCCTCGGCCACACCGCCGCGTTGCTCGACGGGGAGCTGCCTGAAGAGCTGGCCGCCCAGGCCCGCGAGGTGGGCGCCGACCTGCTCCCCGGCCCGGGCGACCTCCGACCGCGCTGCTCGTGCCCGGACTCGGCGAACCCGTGCAAACACGTCGCCGCCGTGTACTACGTCGTGGCCGACGAGGTCGACACCGACCCGTTCGTGCTCTTCACACTCCGCGGCCGCCCGCGCGAAGAAGTCCTCGCCCGGCTTCGCACGCTCCGCGCCCCCGACCGCCCGCAACACAAGAAGGTCCGCGACCCCGGCCTCACCCCGAAGCGCGCGTACGCCCGCCGCGTCACCGCCGTACCCCGGTTACCGCCTGTGCCCGACGTCGCCGGCCCACCCGCCGTGCTCGACCTCGACCCGCCGCCGAGCACGGGCTGGACGGCGGCCACCTTCGGCACCCTCGCCGCCGACGCCGCTTCCCTCGCGCGTGACCTGCTCGTTTCGGGCGCCACCGCGGCCGAGCTGACGTTCGAGGAGGACCTGGCCCGCCGCGTCGCCGCCCGGCCCGCCGCCGAACTCCCCGCCCTCGCCCTGGCTGCCGGTGTCGCGCTGCCCGAGCTCACCACCTGGGCCCACTGCTGGCGCGAAGCCGGCCGTGGCGGCTTGGCTGCCTTGCGCGAAACGTGGTCACCGGGCCCGGGCCCGCTCGCCGACGCCCGCGCCTGCCTCTCGGACTCCGGCCTCCCCGGCCCCATTACGATCTGGCGCAACCGCGTGACCCAAGGCCCCCTGCAACTGCGCTACGGCCGCGACCACCGCTGGTACCGCTTCGTCCGCGCGGGCTCGGCTTGGCAGCTCGACGGCCCGCCGGCCACCAGCGCCCTCGACGTCGCCTACCCGCCGGGCTGATCCGCCCGCAGCTCCACGCAGCAGCCGCCGGGCGCGGGATCGATCAGCACCGCCTCGACACCGGGCACCTGAAGCCCCGCCACGACGCCACCCAGGAAGGCCTGGTTGATTCCGCACACCAGATCCGGCGCCTTGCTCGCCAGCGGGTGGAACGGGCAGTTGCGCAGCCGCACACAGGTCGGCGTTTCGCGACGCGGCTCGAACCCCTGCCGGGCGAGGACGGCCTCGGTGAGCGTCAAGCCGCGTTCGGCGCCGAGGCGGCCGGGGCGCAAGGAGGCGCGTTCGGTGGCGCCCAGCTCTTCGCCGCGCTCACCCGCCACGCGCAGCGCGGCGACGCGGGCGGTTTCGCCGTCGGCTTCGGCGACGACGGCGTCGAGGAGGATGTCGGCGAGCACGCCGTGGCGGCGCGGCGGGATGGTGACGGCGAAGTCGGTGTCGGCGGGTTCGTACACCTTCGGGGTGCGGCCGACCTTGCGGATGCCGCCGACGGCCTCGTAGCGCGAGCGCAGCAGGCCGGCGTCCACGAGCTTGTCGAGGTGGAACGCGGCGAGCTTGCGCGAGATCCCCACCGACGCGGCGGCCTCGTCGCGCGTGACGGGCCGCACCGAGCCGCGGATGAACGTGTACATCCGGCGGCGCAGGTCCTCCTCCAGCGCGGCCACGGCCTTGATCGCAGGAGCGGCGGGCTCAGTCGTCACGGGTCCACGATAACGCCGATGAACGTGTCCGCAAGTGTCAGTTCAACTTGTTGAACTGGTCACCTTGACCACGCCTGACAATAAGACCAATATTCATGGACGAAAACCCGACGAACCCCGAGGGGTCTCCATGCGCTCCGGCTCTGCTCTCCACGTCGTCCACGAACCCGACCCCGGCATCGATCTCGCCGCCGCCGCGCGCGCCGCGGGCGACTTCCTGCGGGCGCTCGGCGTCAGCCTGGATACGGAAAGCCTGCAGGGCACGCCCGAGCGCATGGCGCGCGCGTACGCGGAGCTGTTCACGCCGCGCTCGTTCGACCTCACCACGTTTCCCAACGACGAGGGCTACGACGAGCTGGTGCTGGCCCGCGACATCCCCGTACGGTCGGTGTGCGAGCACCACCTGCTGCCGTTCACGGGCGTCGCGCACGTCGGCTACCTGCCGGGCGACCGCATCCTCGGCCTGTCGAAGCTCGCACGCGTGGTCGAGCACTTCGCGTGCCGGCCGCAGGTGCAGGAGCGGCTCACGAAGCAGGTCGCGGGCTGGCTGAGCGAGCAGCTGAGCCCGAAGGGAGTCGGCGTGGTCATCGAGGCCGAGCACACGTGCATGACGCTGCGCGGCGTGCAGGCCACCGGCTCCAGCACCGTCACCTCGACATTGCTGGGCACACTGCGGGAGGATGCCCGCTCCCGCCAAGAGTTCTTCGCACTCACGGGCGTCAACGCATAAAGGAGTTGTTTCCTTTGCCAGAGCAGGGTTTTGTCATCGTCGGCGCGGGCTTGGCCGGCGCCAAGGCCGCTGAGGCACTGCGGACCCAGGGGTTCGCCGGACGGGTGACGCTCATCGGCGACGAACCCGACCGGCCCTACGAGCGCCCGCCGCTGTCCAAGGACTTCCTTGCGGGCAAGGCCGAGCGCGACAGCGTGTTCGTGCACGAGGAGGGCTGGTACACCGAGCACGACGTGGACCTGCGCCTGGGCGTCACGGCCACCGCCATCGACCGCGACAACCACGTGGTCCGCCTCGAGGGTGGCGAGACCGTGGCCTACGACAAGCTCCTGCTGGCCACCGGCGCGAGCCCGCGGCACCTGCCGATCCCCGGAGCCGACGCCGAGGGCGTGCACTACCTGCGCCGCCTGGCCGACTCCGCGAAGCTCAAGGAGACGCTGACCGCCGGCACGCGCCTGGCCGTGATCGGCGCGGGTTGGATCGGCCTGGAGGTCGCCGCCGCCGCGCGCGAGGCGGGGGCCGAGGTGACCGTGCTGGAGGTCGCGGAGCTGCCGCTGCTGGCCGTGCTGGGCCGCGAGGTCGCCACGGTCTTTGCCGACCTGCACCGCGCCCACGGCGTGGATCTGCGCCTCGGCGTGCACGTCGAGGCGATCACCACCGACGGGGGCAAAGCGACGGGGGTCCGTCTCGACGACGGCACCGAGGTCGCGGCCGACGCCGTGCTGGTCGCGGTCGGCGCCGCGCCCAACGTCGAGCTCGCGCAGGCCGCGGGCCTGGCCGTGGACAACGGCGTGGTGGTCGACTCGTCCCTGCGCACCACCGACCCGAACGTCTTCGCCGCCGGCGACGTCGCCTCCGCGCTGCACCCGCTGTTCGGCAAGCACGTGCGCGTGGAGCACTGGGCCAACGCCCTCAACCAGCCCGCCGTCGCTGCCGCCGCGATGACCGGCCAGGACGCCACCTACGACGAGCTCCCGTACTTCTACACCGACCAGTACGACCTGGGCATGGAGTACCACGGCCACGTCGACCCGGGCGCCTACGACCGCGTCGTCTTCCGCGGCGACGTCGAGGCGCGCGAGTTCATCGCCTTCTGGCTCCGCGACGGCCACGTGCTGGCCGGCATGAACGTCAACGTCTGGGACGTCGGCGACCAGCTCAAGGCCCTCATCCGCGCCGAAGGCCCGATCGACGCCGACCGGCTCGCGGACCCGGAGGCGCCGCTCGAACCCTGAGCTACCGGTCCGCCGCGGCCCACGCCCGGTAGGTGTGGTCGAGGAACCGTTCCACGCCCCGGACCACGTGGGCGCTGCGGATCGAGGGGAAGATGTCGAACGCGTGCTGCGCGCCCGCGAGTTCGGCGTAGGCGACGGGCTGCTGGGACGTCGCGCGAAGCCGAGCCACGAACTCGCGGGCCTCCTCGACGGGCACGAGCGAGTCGTTGCGGCCGTGGATCACGAAGAACGGCGGCGCCGAGTCGGAGACGCGGTCGAGCGGGGACGCGGCCACGTAGTCGTCGAGGTAGGTCACCGGGTCGCGGTCGGGGGAGAAGATGCGCCGGGCCAGCAGGCTCTCCAGGCGGTACTTACTCTCGGCCGCGCCGCTGGTGGCCGCGATGTCGTAGACGCCGTAGTGCGGCACGCACGCCTGCACGCTGGTGTCGGCGCCGGGGAAGTCCGGTTGCAGCGCCGGGTCGTTCTGGCTCAGCGCGAGCAGCGCGGCGAGGTGCCCGCCCGCCGAACCACCCGTCACGGCCACGAAACCCGGGTCCCCGCCGTACGACGCGATGTTCGACCGGATCCACACCAGCGCGCGCTTCGCGGCCTCCACGTGCGCGGGCCAGCGGTGGGCGGGCGCGAGCGGGTAGTTGATCGCCACGCACACCCAGCCGCGGCGCGCGAGGTGGCGCATGAGGGGCTGGCCCTGCTCGTCCTTGTTGCCGATCGTCCAGGCGCCGCCGTGGATCTGCAGCAGCACGGGCGCGCCGGTCACCGGTTTCGCGGGCCGGAACACGTCGAGCAGGAACCGCTTGCCGCCCGGGGCGTACGGGATGTTCCGCTCGCGCACGACCTCCGGGTCGCGGCCGAGGAACGGCAGCGCCAGCTGACCCCACGGCGTCGCCAGGTCGCGGGGGCTCGGTGGGTGCTCCAGCAGCGTGGCGTAGTCCGGCCCGAGTGCCTCGGTGAGCGCCGACTCGACCTCGCCACGGGCGTGCTGCGCCGTCGCCACGAGCGCGCCCAGCCCGGCGGCCGACAGCGCGGCCAAGGCGACCCCGGCCTTCGAGGATCGCCGCCCGTGCCGCGCGAGGTGCTGCACGGTGTCGGCGGCGGTGAGCGCGAGCAGCTGCGGAGCGAGCTCGTCGGTGAGCCACGCGGTGAAGAACACGGGGATCGACGTGACGCGGTTGCGCGGCGGGCGCAGGGCGACGGCGGTGAGGCCGAGCTGTGCGGCCCGGCGCGTCAGGAAGGCCGGTTTCACCTTCCCGATGCTACCGCCGCACCCGGCCCCGTCCGCCGTTCTGCCTTGCTGTGCTGCCCGCTGCCAACCCGACCACAGTCGCGGCGGGAACGGTTGTCACGCGCGGCAACGCGCGGTTTCGGAACCCGCCGGCTGTTGGCCGGATTGGTAGCCTGGCGACATGCAGAGACTGAGCGGCCTGGATGCGAGTTTCCTCTACTTGGAGACCCCCGCACAGGTCCTGCACGTCTGCGGGCTGCTCACGCTCGACGGATCCACCATCCCCGGCGGCTACTCGTTCGCCGAGCTGCAGCGCCGGCTGGCCGAGCGCGTCGCGCTGATTCCGGAGTTCCGTCGCAAACTGCACAATCCACTCTGGAACCTCAGTCACCCGGTGTGGGTCGAGGACGAGGACTTCGATCTCGACAACCATCTGCACCGCATCGGCGTGCCCGCCCCCGGCGACGACCGCGAGCTGGCCGAGCTGTGCGCCCACATCGCCGGCCAGCAGCTCGACCGCGCGCACCCGCTGTGGCAGTTCTACGTGATCGAGGGCCTGTCGGACGGCGGCATCGCGGTACTCATCAAGATGCACCACGCGAGCATCGACGGCGTCGGCGGCGCCAGCCTGATCACCTACCTCGCGGGCCTGGAGCCCGAGGCGCCGCTGCCGGAGATCCCGCAGGACAAGCGGCACAACAGCGGCCTGCCCACGCGCGTCGAGATCCTGCGCGAAAGCGTGGAAGGCCTCGTGCACCGCCCGTTGGAGATGGCGAAGCTGCTGCCCGAGCTGGTGGAGCTGGTGCCGCGCTGGCTCGGCAAGACGTTGCGCGGCAAGGGGATGCCGATCCCGTTCACCGCGCCCCGCACGTCGCTCAACGGCACGATCACCGGCCACCGCAGCGTCGCCTTCGCCCAGGTCGACCTCGCCGACGTGAAGCGCGTGAAGAACGCCTTCGGCGTCACCGCCAACGACGTGGTGCTGGCGCTCGTTTCCGGCGCGCTGCGGCAATTCCTGCTCGGCCGCGGCGAGCTCCCGGAAGACCCGCTGGTGGCAACCGTGCCGGTGTCCGTGCACGAGCGCACCGAACGCGACCACGGGAGCAACAAGGTGTCCGCGTTCTTCGCCTCGCTGCCCACCCATCTGGGTGACCCAGCCGCGCGCGTGTTCTTCCTCGCCGAGGCCAATCGCCTGTCGAAAGACCACCACTACGACATCGACGCCGACATGCTCGCCGACTGGGCCCAGTTCTCCCCGGCCACGGCGTTCGGCCTCGGCGTGCGGGCCTACTCCTCGCTGCGCCTGGCGGAGCGCCATCCGGTGGTGCACAACCTGATCATCTCCAACGTGCCCGGCCCATCGGTGCCGCTCTACCTGCTCGGCGCCCGCGTCACCGGCCTGTACCCCCTCGGCCCGGTCTTCCACGGCGCCGGGCTCAACATCACCGTCTTCTCCTACGAGGGCAAGGTCGGCGTCGGCCTGCTCGGCGCCAAGGAGCTCGTGAAGGACCTCTGGCCACTGGCCGACGCCCTGCCCGAGGCGATGACGGAGCTGCTCGAGGCGGCACCGGCCTGAGCCGCGACCGGTTATCCGCCCGGCGATCACCGCCGGGACTCGGGCGCTGGGAAGGGGCCCGCGAAGTACTGGGTTTCGTGCGTGACGAAGCCGAGTTGCGCGCGGATCCGGTCGCGGAAGCGTTCGCCGCACCACGGGTAGCGGAGGATCGCGTCCTCGGAGCAGATCGCGTCCCCTGCGTCCATGTCCGCGGCCTCGGAGGCGCCGGTGCGTTTCGACCCGGGCGCGGAACGTGGGCTCAGGGGGCAACCGTCGTCAGTGTCCTCACCGTCCCGCCGGGCGCCTCGCGCCGGCGTGGGCCGAAACGTCGGACGCTCACGCCTTCCGGCGGCGTTTCGCGGGCTGGGCGGCCGTCTTCTTCTTGGCCTGGTACGGAATGTCGGCGAACTTCAACGTCGCCTGCAGGCTGCGCACCGCCCGGTCGAGCCGCAGCAGCGCGACCTGTGAGAGCGTGAACAGCTCGTCGACGTTCCACGCGCGTCCCGCGGCGGCGAGCACGACGGTGTCCGGTGCGCCGGTCAGCACGCGCCCCTTGTCCACTGCGGACACTTTCTCGGCCAGCTGCGCCAACGCTTCCGGCTCGTCGTGCAGCGCCTCGGCTGACACGAGTGCCTGGGTGTAGAGGTGGCTGGCGGCCGTCGCGCGGCCAAGCCACTTCACGTGGATCAGCTCGTTGCCCGGGCCCAGCAGGTCGCACAGCTCGAACCGCGGGTGCAGCGGCGTGGTCGCGGTGTCGCGGTCGAGGCAGACGTACCCGTCGAGGGTCGCGACCTGGCGGCAGTAGCGGTTCTCGTCGTCGGGCTCGCCGGTGGGTTTCCACATGAGGTCCGGCCACTCGTACTTGCGCGCCAGCAGGTGCGAGACCTGCTCGCGCATCTGCTCCACGTACGTCTCGCCGATGCGGTACCAGCGGCCCTGGTGGAACACGTAGCGCGTGTGCCCGATCGTCGTCTCGAACACGAGCCACTTCGCGACCTGCACGGGCGACCCGGTCTCCTCCTCGCCGGCCTCGTCGGCGCAGGTGACCACGCGCCCGGCGCGCAGGGCTTTCACGCGCTTGTCCGCGGGCAGCTGCGCGAGCCGGCCGGTGAGGTGGTCCAGCTCCAGCCGCGACTCGACGTGCAGCGGCCCACCGGAACCCAGGCCGGTGATGCGGAACGAGCCGGCGTTCTCGGCGTCGTTCACCGCGGTCGCGGGCCACGCCAGGCCGAGCGACGCGCCGGTGTCGCCGCCGAGGGCTTCGGCCAGTTGCGCCTCGAGCGCCGGCACCACCCGGTGGTGGCGGTCGAGGGGTCGCGTCTGCGCCACGAACCGCAGCGCCGAGGACGCGTCGGGTTCGTCCACGACAGCACCCACCGCGTCGAGATCCGCGAGAAAAGCCTGTGGTTCCTTCGCAAGTGGCACATAGAGCGAGTTGCCGACGCGGATCCGGTAGCGCTTGCCGGTCACGCGCCCGTAGGTGAGGTCGGTCAGGTCCGCGGAGCCGGCCAGCCGGTTCACGAGGTCGCCGTAGGGCTCCAGCCGGAACGCGGAAAGCTCGCCACCGCCCGGGATCGAGATCTGCGTGGCGCGCGCCGAGAGGTCGAGTGCGGCGCTCGACACCAGCCCGAGGTCGAACGGGTCGAGGCGGCGGATCCCGAACAGCAGCCCGAAACCCTGCTCCACGTACTCGTCGTTGAGCACCAGATGCCCGGCGCCCCAGGACACCGCGTATGTCCAAGGTGGACGCGGTACGAGCAGCACGGCGAACGGCAGCGTGGAAGAGAGTTCGAGCTCGTTGCCGGTCAGCGCGCTCGCGTGCGGAAGCCATTGCGGGATCTCGGTGTGGAACGCGCCGGCGACGAGCCGCGCGCGCGTGCCGGAGAGGTCCACCGTCGTGTCGGTGCTGACCTGCTCGGGTTTGAGAGACACCAGCAGGTCGGCCTCGGCGCCGGCGCCGTCGAGGCGGAAGAGCGAGACGGGTCGGCTGGGTGCGGACGAGGCAGGCATGACCACCACCGAAGTGTGCTGACGCGTGCGAACGTCGAGTCAGGATGCTTGATTTCCTTGTCCACCCGGTTAATCACGGAGAGCGAACGTGATGCGGAATGGTGAAGTCCATCTTACTCGGTGTTTCCCGCACTGGCGCATCGCGCAATGATAACGTGATGTGGCGCCGCATGGTGGACATTTGCGGTACCGCGAAAGATCGGTTTCGGACCAGCTCAGACGTCCAACGGGTAATCCATCGGTGTCGTATTACCCTACCGGGAATGGCCGTTTCGGGAATTCACTCACACGACCCGAACGGCCCTGTCGCGCGCGGTTCGCTTCGGCTGTCCGGGTCTGTTTCGCCGCTTTTCGGTGACCCTGTGTGATGGCGAACGCCGGAGGGCGCGCGGACGAATAGGCCGCCCGGGTTTCCCCCACACCGGAGGACGGTTCGCGCTGCCGCGTGTGCACGTCTACCCTGGCGTAGTCGTTTTCCGGTCGGCCCGTCCTGGGGGCAGCATGATGACAGTCCCGTCGTTCGCACACGGCGACCGTCTCACCCGTCGGGACCTGGAGGCGATCACGGATGAACGCCGTCGATACGAACTGGTGGACGGGACGCTTCTGGTGAGCCCGTCTCCGCGTCCGCTGCACCAGAGGGTCGTCGCGCGCCTGCTCGCGGCGCTCAGCCCGGTGTGCCCCGCGGATTGCGAGGTGCTCCCCGCACCGGTCGACGTCGTGCTCGACGAGTTCACCGTGATGATCCCCGACGTGGTGGTCGGCCGGCGCGAGACCTTCACCGAGCGCGCACTCGTGGGTGTGCCCGTGCTCGCGGTGGAGGTCGTCTCGCCGTCCAGCCGCTACATCGACCGCCACCTCAAGCCCGCCCGCCTCGCCGCGGCCGGCTGCCCGTTCTACTGGGTGATCGAGCCCAATGATCCCACGCTCAGCTGTTTTCGTCTGGAGGGCACCGAATACGTGCTCGACGCCGAGGCCACCGGCGACGAGACCGCACACCTCGAGGTGCCCTACCGCCTCGACCTCAGCCCCGCGGACCTGGTTTCCAGCTACTGAGCCTCACGCCGAGTCGGGTTCTTCTTCGCGCACCCGGCCGGTGTCCTCGTCGGTGATCGCCGCGTGCACCGACGTGCACGCCGCCATCAGTGCGGGAACGAAGTGGTTCGCCGCGAGCACGCACGCCGTGTGCCCGGCGGGGATCTCGTACGTCGCCGCGCCCGTGATGCGCCGCGCCAGCGACCGCTGGTGCGCCGGCGCGATGAAGCCGTCTCGGCTGGTCACGACCACCGACGTCGGGACGCGAAGCGTGTGCAGCCACGGAGCGGAGTCGAAGCGGCCGATCTCGTCGAGCGCGACGGCGATGGCCCAGGGGCTCGTGGACCGGAACTCGGCAAGCGCCCACCGGTGGTCCTCCAGGCGTGCGAGCCGTTCGCGGCGCGGCTCGCCGGGCACGAGGCCGATCTTGGCCTGGTCACGCATGAGCTGCAGTGTGCGCCCGAACAGGTCGAGCGCCACGCGCTGGCGCACGCCGCGGCGGAAGTAGCTCGCCGTCGAACACAGCACGAGCCCGCTCACGCGCTCGCGCTGCTGGTGGGCGACCATCTGGCCGACCATGCCGCCCATCGAGTAGCCGGCGATCATGAACCGGTCGACGCCAAGCGCATCGGCCACCGCCACCACGTCGTCGGCGCAGTCCTGCAGCGTGAACTCCTGGGAGCGGATGCCCTGGCCGTGCCAGCGCTGGTCGAACACGACCACGCGGTAGTGGGCGGAAAGCCGCTCCAGCACTGGGTACCAGGTCAGCAGGCCGGTGCAGGCCACGGAGTGCAACAAGATGATCGCGGGCGCCTGGCGCGGGCCGACGTCGACCACCACGGTCTGGCCTCGGCCGGGCAGTGAGAGCGGCTCCGGGTCCGGCACTCCCGCCGTGGACGGGATCGTCGCCAGCTTCCGGGTCGCCTGCCAGCCGACGTCGCTCAGCGCGCCCATCAGAACCTGTTCCACACCCACGTCGACTCGGCGCCCCTCTTCGCTCGACGGCCTGTTCCGCTTCTGGAGTACCCGGTTGCCGAAGCCGCCGGGGCCTCCAATCCCTGCCACCTTCCGGTCAAAACTAGAACGTGTATCACTTGCGGTAGCCGCTCGGAGGGGGGACCGGTGTGGACTTCACCCCAGACGATACGCAGGCCGAGATCGCCGCGCTGACCGCGAGGGCGCTCGGCAAATCCGCCGGCGCGGGCGAGCAGTGGCGCGCGCCGGCCGGTGCCGGGCTGCTCGCACTCGCCCTGCCGCCGGACCTCGGGGGCGACGGGCTCGGGTCGAGGAGGTGGGCGCGGTGCTGGCCGAAGTCGGCCGCGCGACCGCCGCCGTGTCCGCGTAGCGCGGTGCTCTGCGACCACTTCACCCCGCGTGTGTGCTGCGGCGGCTGGAGGAGCTGGGCTTGTGCGGCCGCGGCGAGGCGAAGGACTTCATCGCCGGCGGCACGCTGAGGCTGGAGGGCGCACTGCCGCTCAACCCGCACGGCGGGCAGCTCGGCGAGGCCTACCGCCACGGGATGAACGGCATCGCCGAAGCCGTGCGCCAGATCCGCGGCACCGCGGTGAACCAGGTGCGCGAAGCCGCGACCGTGCTCGGGACCGCGGGCACCGGCGTCCCGACCGGTGGACTGGTCTTTGATCGTCACTGGGCGCGACTCATACCCTGGCCCGGTACGGTAGGTTCCGCAGAGCTGTAACTCTTGTGGGGCAACGGCTTTCACCTCTTTGCTGGCTGGTGCTCACCCGCCGCGGAATGCCACCGTGGAAGTGAGATCAGCGACGCAGCGTGAAAGCAGGCACGACGATGTCCGGATCCACCGTCCTCGCGGGCTCGCCATGAGCGCACCGGTGCCGGTGGCGTGGCTGCTCACCGCGGTCTTCGCGGTGCTCGCGTTGCCGTGCGTGCTGCGGCTCGTGCGCCTCGACTACGCGCACCTCGGCTCCGGCGTGCGCAACGCCGACCTCGCCGAGCTGCTGCTCGTGGTGGCCATGGTGGCGATGATCTCGCCCGTCGGCGGCCCCATCCCCGCCGCCGGCTGGCAGGCGGTGTTTCTGCTCACGGCGGCCTGGTTCGGGTTCGCCTGGTGGCGCGGGCGGGGCCGGGCGCACGCGGCGCACGCTTCGGGGTGTGGCCACCACGCGCTGTCGGCGGCCGCGATGCTGTACATGGTGAGCGCAATGCCCCACGGCAGCATGGTCCACGGTCCGTGGCTCACGATGTCCTCAATGGACACCCGGCTCGCGGTGCCGCTGCTCGCCGTGCTGGGTGCGATGTACTTCGTGGCCGACGCCGCGCGATCGGGCGTGGTCGCGGTCCGCACGCGCGGCGCGGCCTCACCCGGGCTTACCTCGCGCACGGTGTGCCGCGCGGTGATGGGTGCGGGTATGGGGTACCTGCTGCTCGCCGCTGTGTGACTCCCTGTTGTCGGGCGAACGGGCGATGCCCGCTCAGCCGATACGGCGGACCTCGCCGTCGGGCGGCGGCGTGCCGAGGTCCGGCAGCTCGCTCGCCGGGTTCTCCTCGATCCACTTGCGGGTGGCCGCGACGTCGCGGTCGAGCGCCTCGATCAGCTCCTCCCCGGAGCCGTATTTCTGCTGCTCACGCAGGTGCGCGCCGAGCCACACCGTGAGCGTCTCGCCATAAAGGTCACCCTTGAAGTCGAGCAGGTGGGCCTCGACGAGCCGGTAGCCATCGGCGCCGTAGTAGGTGGGGCGGCGCCCGACGGACACCGCGGCGGCCACGTGCGTGCCGTCCGCGCGCTCGGCCCAGCCGGCCCACACGCCGTCGCCTACCTGCCCGCTCTGGTTGTGCAGCGCGATGTTCGCCGTGGGGAAGCCCAGCTCGCGGCCGCGCTTGTCACCCGGCTCCACCGGTCCGCGGACCACGAAGAAGGTGCCGCTGTGCTGACCGAGAGCGCGCTCGTCCGCCATCCGCCGTCCCGTCCCTGTTCCGGTGTCCTTGCCGACACCGTAATACTGGCGGCCGGCTCAGCGTGGCACGAGCACTGTGTCGGACAGCACAGGAGCGTCGTCACGCTCCGGAGCGGTCGCCGGTCACCAGCAACCGGTCGCGCTCGCGCCAAACGCGCGTGCGCAACCGTTCGCCCGGGAAGACCACGCCGGCGAGCTTCGCGAGGAAAGCCATGAATCCCCATGGAATCCGACCGCGCGACGCCAGCCAGAGGCGGGTGAACGCAAAAGCGCCCCACGCCCGCGCCTACCGAAAGGCCGAACAAACCGCCACCCACCACTGCCTGCGCCGCGCTGGTCGCGGGCAGGCATACCTGACCACCGATGACGGCGCCGGCGATTCCGTAGGCGACACCACCCAGGTTCGCCACGAGGTACCGGCCCAACAGCCCGGCGGCCACCCCGCCCGCCAGGCCGAGCACCACGTCGTAGTGTCGGCAAGGAGCCGGCTTGCCGGACCGCGAGCTCGTGCTCGGCGCTGCGGCAGGTCACCACCAGCGAGCGGCCGGCGCCGACGGCCTGGTCGAGCGCGTCGATCGCGCCGACGCGCACCGGCGCGGCGTGTTGCGGCAAGTCGGCGCGGTGTACCAGTTCCGGCACGCGAGGCTGCAGGAGCGGCTTGCCGACGCGGGATCTGCAGCAGGTGGCCGCCCAGGCCTGAGTGATGAGTAAGGATCACTGGAACAGCACCGTTCCATCATGCCTACCGTGATCCGCCAGTGTCATCGATTCGAACACATGTTCGCACGATCGGGTGGTCGCTCGGCTGAAAGGCGGCGCTTGCCACTCGGGGCGCGCTAACGTCGGATTCATCAAAAGCAGCCGGACGTGGTGCGACTCCGTCCCGTCCTCATCGGTGCGGAAATCCTTCAGCAGTAACCATTTCTGCACCCGAGCAGCACATCCTCGAGTAGCACACCGATACATTCACGCGAGAACGGATCAGCGATGTACCCAGCGGAAGTCAATTCGGCGGCGCGCAACCAAGCCCGTCCGCGCCGGAGACCGGAGCGTCGTCTCACGGACGGCGAGCGAAGACCCAGGGCGTCACCCCAGGGCCTGCCACCAACCGTCCACAGTGGGCGGATTCGCCACCTCGATCCGCTGGCCAGGCTTCGGCACGGCGAGGGCGACGTCGTTCGCCTTGGCCTCGCGCCACACGCGGTCCGCGGGCTCGCCCCAGGGGTGCATGGCGAGGGAGAACGTGGCCCAGTGCACGGGCACGAACAGCCCGCCGCGAACGTCGATGTGCGCGGCGATGCCCTCTTCTGGCGTCATGTGGATGTGCGGCCAGTGCGGGGCGTACGCACCGACCTGGATGAGCGTGGCATCGAACGGGCCGTACGCCTCGCCGATCTTGGCGAAGCCGTCGAAGTAGCCGGTGTCCCCGCTGTAGAACACTTTGTGCTGAGGCCCGGCGATGACCCACGACGTCCACAGGGTGCTGTCATTGCCGATGCCGCGGCCGGAGAAGTGCTGGGCCGGCGTCGCCACGAACCGGATGCCGGCGACCTCGGCTTCCTCGTACCAGTCGAGTTCCACGATCCGCGAGGCCGGCACGTGCCACCGCTCCAGGTGCGCGCCGACCCCCAGCGGCACGAGGAACGGCGCGTCGTGCGCCTCGAGCAGGGCGCGCACGGTGGCGAGGTCAAGGTGGTCGTAGTGGTCGTGCGAGATCACGATCGCGTCGACCCGGCCGACCGCGGCCAGCGGCACCGGCGCGGCGTGCAGGCGGCGCGGGCCCACGAAAGCGGCGGGCGACACCCGATCACTCCACACCGGATCGCACAGCACGCGGGTGCCGTCGATCTCGACGAGCGTCGAGGCGTGGCCGTACCAGGTGAGGAACAAGCCTTCGGCGGAGTCTGCGGCGGCTTCGGCCACGAGTGGGATCTCCCCGGCGGGCTTGCGGCGGTCGCGGTCGTCGCCGAAGAACAGCTCGCGCAGGATGCTCCCGGCGGACGAGGGCGAAGGAGCCGAGCGCGTGGGTGAGGCGTTGTGGAAGACGCCGTCGGCGTACTGCGGCGAACGGCGCATTCGCTCGGCACGCGCACCGGTGGCCTTCGCGCCGAAGGCCACCGGGAGATCACCGAGTGCCGAGACAGTTTTCCTGAGCATGCCCCCGAGTCTACGAACGCTTCCTGAGAGGAGCCCCAGCTTCGTGGAGGTGGGTCAGCGCCTGCCGGTAGGACTCGACGAGGCTGGTCTGCAGGTAGGGAATGCCGAGCTCGGCGCAGTAGCCCTGCACGATCGGCTGCGCGCGTCGCAGGTGCACCGACGGCATGCTCGGGAACAGATGGTGCTCGATCTGGTAGTTGAGGCCGCCGAGGGCGACGTCCACGATCGCGCCACCGCGGACGTTGCGCGAAGTGCGCACCTGCTTGCGGAGGAAATCGAGCTGGGGCCGACCGGTCAGTGTCGGCATGCCCTTGTGGTTCGGCGCGAAGATCGATCCCATGTAGACACCCCACAGTCCCTGGTGGACGGCGAAAAAGAGCAGAGCCAGGCTCGGCGGGAGAACTACGAACAACGCGGTGAGGTAGGCCGCGAAGTGCAGCGCCAGGAGAGCGGCCTCGAGACGACGGCGGCGCAGGCCGGGCCGGGCAACCGCGCGGATGCCGGACCAGTGCAGGTTCAGGCCTTCGAGCGTGAGCAGCGGGAAGAACAGGAACGCCTGGTGCCGCCCGATGAACCGGGGCACGCCGCGGCTGGCGCGGGCCTGGTCCTGCGACCACACGAGGATGTCGGGGTCGACGTCGGGATCCAGCTCCTCGTGGTTGGGGTTCGCGTGGTGGCGGGTGTGCTTGTCCATCCACCAGCCGTAGCTCATGCCCACACCCAGGTTGCCCGCGAGGAGCCCGGCGGCTTCGGTCGGGCGTCGCCTGCGGAACACCTGGCGGTGGGCCAGGTCGTGGGAGAGCAAGGCGATCTGGCCGAACATGAAGGCCTGGAACGCGGCGACGGCGAGCTGCCACCAGGAGTCCCCGAGGAGAGCGAAGGCGACCCAGCCGCCGGCGAACAGCGTGGTCACCACGGCGATCCTGGCCGTGTAGTAGCCGGGGCGCCGCGCGAGCAGCCCCGCGTCGGTGATGCGACGGGAGAGGCGGGCGAAGTCGCTACCTGGGCCGGCCGCGGCCGGGAGGACGAGATTGTCTGGGGTCACCTCGTCGAGTTTTTCGGGGAAGCCGGCCGAGCAGAACCCGGCAGACCCCAGAACCCGTACGGGGGATGGCCCCACCCTGCGAGGGGTGGACGCGCGAAAGGTGGTGATGGGGTGCGTCGAAAACCTGGGCGGTCGCGTGTGCCCGTTTGAAGTATCGGTGCGCGGGAAGGTCCAAGGTGATGGCGCGCTGCCGCCGCGCAGCTGGATCATTTCGGCGGCCACCTCCGCGAACACCTCGCTGCAGTGCACCTTCGCCACCGCCGCGAGCCGGGGCGATCCCGGCGCGACGTAGGCGTCGGAACGAGCGGTCTCGACCAGCACGTGGAGGTCAGCCATCCGGTGCTCGAGCGCCTGGAAGCTCCCGATCGGGCGGCCGAACTGCAGTCGGTGGCGCGTGTACTGCGCGGTGAGCTCCAGTGCTCGCGACGCGGCGCCTGCGTGTTCGGCCGCGAGCACGGCACAGGCGACGTCACGGACCCGTGCGAGGTCCACAAGTTCGAGCGGACACGCGCGGGCGTGGTCGAGCGTCGCGGTGGCGAGGCGGCGGGGTCTCGTCCATCGTCGGCACGGGTTCGCAGCGGACGCCGGGGTGCGTGGGGCCGATCTCGAACAGCGCCGTGCCGCCCGGGGTCCGGGCGGAGGCCAGGAGGACGTCGGCGCCGGCGGCATCGAGCACATAGTGGGCAGTTCCGTCCACTGTAGACCCTTCGGCGGTGATGGCGGGCTGCAGCGGATCCCCGCGTCCATCGGCGGTCCAGGCAAGAGCGCCGACGGTGCCGTCGGCCTGGGCCGGGAGTGAGGTGGGCCCAGCGCCGGCGTGGCGTTGGTGTTGGTGGTGGCGAGAAGGGAGGTGACGGCGAGGACGGAGGAGCCGGGAAGCGGCACGTCGGTGAGGTTGCGGCCGAGTTCCTCCGCGACTCCCCGGCAACTGCTCGGTAGGGCAACCTACGGGCGAGCCACGCGCGACCGCTGCCATCGAGGAAGGGCGCTTCGACGCCGAACTCGTGGCCTACGGCGACTTCCGCGTGGGCGAAGGCCCTGTCGCGACACCAGCCTTGCGAAGATGGTCGCGCTGTAGCCACTTTTCGAGGGTCCCACATCACGGCCGCCGTCTCCAGTCAGCTCTCCGACGGCGCCAGCGCGACGCTGCTGGCCTCGGCGGCGTTCGTAGCCGAGCACAAGCTCACGCCCAGAGCACGTACCGACGACCGTTGGTCCGCGCGGGGATCCGGTGTGGATGCTCACCAACCCGATCCCGGCGACCGCGCACGCGCTGCGCGAGACCGGCCTGACGATCGGTGACATCGATCTGTTCGAGGTCTCCGAGGCGTTCGCCGGCGTCGTGCGCGCGTGGCTCGACGAGGCCGGCGCGGACCCGGACCGCGGCAACGTGAACGGCGGCGCCATCGCGCTCGGCCATCCGATCGGCGCGTCGGGCACGAAGCTGTTCGCCACGCTTCTGCACGAGCTCGAACGCCGACGCGCGGTTCGGCCTGCAGACGTTGTGCGGACGCGGCGGCACCGCCAACGTCACGACCGTCGAACGGCTGGGGACGAAGGGCCGGTCACCACACCGCCCAGCCGCAGGGACGGCGTGGTGACCGGCAGGAGGGGGCGGCCTCCGCGCGCGGCCACCCCCGGCTCTCACCGCGCGTAGTCCTGAACGGTGCCGAGCTCGTCGGCGAACTCCGCGTAGAACTCCTGTGTGTCGAACCGCTCGTCGGTGTCGAACTGTTCGTCCTCGGTCCACGCATCGACCGACGAAGGTGCCACCGGGGTGTAGTCCGGCACCGGCAGTCGCCGGTCGAGCTCGGCCGTCCAGTCGAGCATCGCGCGCGGCTTGTCCCATCCCGTGATGCCCACGAGCCGGCCCGCGCGGACGAACCCGGTGATGCCGTCGGCGAGCGACACGGTGTCCTCGCCCAGCGACGGCATGCCCGCCATCTGCAGCCGCACGTCGTACAGCGTCGACCACGCTCGCGGCAGCGGCGCGAAGGGCGTGGCCGCCGACCGGCCCGCGATCAGGTTCTCCGCGGCCGCGCGCGCCGACTCCACGGCGTTGATCCAGTGCTCGACGCGGCGCGGTACCTCGTCGAAGCGCAGGTTGGGCCAGCGCGCGAGGTCACCCGCCACCACCACGTCGTCGGCGCCCTCGGCGAACAGCGTCGGCTCGCACAGCACGCCGTCCTCGACGTCGAGGCCCGAGCCACGCAGGTAGTCGACCGCCGGGACGCTGCCGATCGCGAGCACCACGCAACTCGCCACGAGCAGCTTATTGTTCGTCAGGTGCAGCCCGACGGTGTCGTCGGTGCTGATCCAGTGCCGCACCTCCGAGCCCATGGCGAGCTTCGTCCGGTGTTCCTTGTGCAGCTTCACCACCGCGTCGGAGATCCGGCTGCCGAAGCGGTGCAGCGGCGCCTTCGCGTGGCCGACGAGCGTGACGTCGCGGCCGAGGTGGCGCATGCTCGCGGCGAACTCGTTGCCGATCAGGCCACCGCCGATCACCACGGCCGGCTTGGTGCTCACGTGCAGGCAGTGCCGCACGGCCAGCGCGTCGTCGATCGTGCGCAGCACCCGCACGCGCGGGTCGTGGCGCGGCGAGCCGGGCAGGTGCCGCGGCACGACGCCGGTGGCCAGCACGAGCCCGTCGTACCAGAGCGATTCACCGCCGGGCAGGTGCACAACGCGCTCGACGGTGTCGAGGTGCGTCGCGCGGGTGCCGAGCCGCCAGTGGACGTCGAGGTCGCGGTAGGCCCGCAGCGTGGTGTCGGGTGGCCGCGCCGCTCCCATCACGAGCTGCTTCGAGATCATCGGCCGGTGGTACGGGCGTCGGGCCTCGTCGCCCACCACCACGATCTCGCCGTCGAAACCGAGCTCACGCAGCCGTTCCGCCGCGCGCAGGCCGGCGACACCTGCGCCGACGATCACGATCCGGTCGCCGTCAGCCATCGAGTTCCCCTCTCAGCACGATCGCCTGCATCGGGCACACCCGGGCCGCGGCGATCGCTTGGGTCATGTCTTCGGGTTCGAGCAGGCGCTTGCGGAAGCGCAGGCGCCCGTCCCGGCCGAGGTCGAAGAGGCCGGGGGCCTCCATCGCACAGATTCCGTAGAGCTCGCACCGGTCGTTGTCGACACTCACGCGCGGCCCACTGCCGGGGAGTTTCACGCCACCTGCTCCTCGACGAGCCCGATGCGCTCGAGCGTTCGCGGCGGCAGGAACCGCAGCAGCGCCAGCGTGACCGGGGGGACGAGCAGCGTGATGCCGACGAGCCACAGCGTCGCGAGGTGACCGTTCGCGATCGCGCCGAAGAACGCGTGCAACGCGGTCAGCGCGACGGCCGGGTAGGCCAGCCGGTGCAGCCACAGCCAGCGCCGGTAGGACGTCCAGCGCTGCACGCACGTGGTGAGCGCGATGGCCAGCATCAGCTCCAGCCCGACGATGCCGAACGTGTGCCGGGCGAGCGTGCCCGGCATGAACGGGACCGTGATGTAGGCCAGCGAGAACGGGTTCACCGTGAGGTAGAGAAACCCCAGCGCGTGGAGGCAGCCGAACGCGAGCGTGAGCGTCGCCAGCGTCAGGTGGCCGCTGCGCAGAGCCTTGCGGCCGGTGACGGAGCGCACCCAGCCTGTGGCGGTGAGGACGCCCCAGCACAGCGTGAGGCACATGAACGCGTACGACAGCCTAGCGGAGAGCGCCGCGATGCCGCGTGCGGCCGGATCTGTGGACTGCTGTGCGAGGGTGGTCACCGCCTCGTGGACGGTGTCAACCATGGGTTTCTCCTGAGTTCGGGCGGAGCCGGCCGCCGCGCAGGCGGCCCGACTTCACGTAACGGACCCCGAGCAGCGTCGCGCCGCCGACCAGCAGGATCAGCAGGGCGCCGGTGAGCACGTCTCCGGTCCGCAGGTCGAGCGCAGCGCCCGCGGGTGCCGCGGAACTGGCCACGTTGGCCTGCGGCAGCGCGGAGAAGTCCACGAAACCGGTGCTCTCCAGCAGCGTCATGTGCCGCAGCACGGCCTGGTTCGCGACGGTCGCGTACGCGCGGATCTCGGGGTTGCGCGTACCGGCGCGGACCTGCGCGATGACGGAGAACACCTGGCCGTGGGCCGCGCGCAGCCGGTTGGCGAAGATGCGGTCGAAGTCCTGGGGGGTGGGGGCGTTCTGCAGTTCGTTGAGCCAGCCCATCTGCTCGGCCGACGGCTCGGCGGGCAGCGCGACGTGGAGCTTCGCGGCGAGCTGGCGCGTCATCACGTCGAGCCGGCCGTGGTCGACCATGATCGCGGCGCCGACTTCCCGCACCTTCGGGCTCGCGCCGCGGGTTTCGGCCCACGTCCCGGCGGGCATCTCCCACAGACCGGCCTGACGCACCTTCACGAGCAGCAGCTGGTCGCCGGCGTCGACGCCGGTTTGGGCCGACGCGGGGGTCTGCGGCTGCAGCACCGCGACGGCGGCGAGCAAGACGAGAACGACACGGATACCACGAACGAACCTGCGGGGGAGATCAGATCCGGAACGCATCGGTCCGCCAGGTATCGGTAGTGGTTTCGATCTTGCGGCCGTCGGGCGACAGCGGGAACCACGCGCGGTCGGCGCCCTGCCCGGCGGTCTGCCCCGGCATTTCGTCGCCGGTGAAGCGGTAGAGCGGCCAGCCGGCGAGGGTGACCTGATCCGTGCCGTCGGGGCGCGTGACGCTTCCCACAAGGTCGCGGTCGATGCCGGTGAGCTTCACGTCACCACTAGCGCGCACGGGCAGCCACTTCTGCGCGCAGTCGTCGGTGCAGCGGGAACGCGAGGGCTTGGCGCTGTCGCGGTCGTAGCGGTAGACAGCGAAACCGCTTCCGTCCACGACGACCGGACCGAGGTCGAATGCGCGCGCGGCACGCAAGGCGGCTTTCGCCGGGTCGGTCTGGTCGGCGGGCATCTCCATCGGCATGGTCGTCGAGCCCGCTGCACTCGAAGAATAGCCTCCGGGAGCGGTTCCGGACTGACATGCGGTCAATACTGTGAATGCGGCCAGGCACACAGCGGGCGGTGCCGCTGTGCGGAACAAGCGGTTCACGGCTTCCTCCAGGGGGCGGAACTACGCACCGTCGCGGGGGAACGACGGCAAAAGGGCGCAGTTGATCCACTGTGGACAGTAAGCCCATGGTGAATGCGGCGCGTCGCGGGGGAACGACGCTTTGTCGGGGGTCTTCGACGGGGGATACGGACACGGGTTCGACACGGTTCAAAAAACTTTCGTGACCAACGCCCGTGATTTTGGTACTGGACGAAATGGCGTCGTAGCCACAAAGATGTCCCGCGTGGGACGGCACAATCGAACGCTGAGCCCGACGGACGATCATGAAACCGAAACCCCCGGAGTTCATGACGACCTGGCCAAAGCGTTGTACCAAGAGTTCGGCGGCGCCTTGATGGGCTTCGCGCTGCGCCTGACCGGTCACGACCGGCAGTGGGCGGAGGACGTGGTGCAGGAGACGTTGATCAAGGCGTGGCGCAACGCCGACAAGCTCGACCGCAGGCCGGCGATGCTCCGCGCGTGGCTGTTCACCGTCGCTCGGCGCATTGTGATCGACGGCTGGCGCAGCCGCAGTGTCCGTCCGCAGGAGCTCGAGGAGATCGAGTCCGACGCCGTGTTCGTGTCCGACGAGTCGGACAAGACCGTGGCGGCCATGATCCTCTACGAGGCGCTGCAAGGGCTTTCGCCCGAGCACCGGGAGGCCGTGCAGCAGACGTACCTCGCCGACCGGACCGTGAACGAGGTCGCCGCCACCCTGGGGGTGCCGCCCGGCACCGTCAAATCGCGAATCCACCACGCCGTCCGCGCTCTGCGGAAGGCCATGCGCGAGCGGGGGTGAGCTGACAGTGGCCGGATCCCCGCACACCGACCTCGCCGCGTATGTGCTCGGTGTGCTCAGTGAAGCCGACAACACGCAGTTCGAGGAACACCTGCTCGACTGTCCGCACTGCCAGCTCGACCTCGTCGAGCTCCACCAGCTGCCCGACGTGCTCGACCTCGTGAAGAAGAACTGGCCGGAGCCGCCGGTACCGGTCACGCCGGGGCGCACGCTCGCGCCCGGCCCGCGCGTGCTGCGGGCACTGATGGCCGAGGCGACGGTGAAGCGCAGGCGGCGCCGGCGCGTCGGACTCGTCGCCGCGGCGGCCGCGGCCGCGCTCGTGGTGGCGGGCCCGCTCGTGACGCTCGCGGTGCGCCCGGCCGACGCCGCGGGTCCCGCCGTGAGCCTGGCGGCGCCGACTTCGGTCCCGCCGTCGCCGTCTTCCTCGCTGTCCGCGCCCGGTGGTGGCACGTCGTCGGGCCAGGGTGCCTCGGCCGTGACGGCGCGCGTGACCGTGACACCGCGCGAGTGGGGCAGCTCCGTGGACCTCGAGCTGAGTGGCGTCGCGGGACCGATGAACTGCCAGCTGCTCGCCATCTCCTCCGCCGGTGACATCCGCACGGTCACGGGCTGGTCCCTGCCCGCGAAGGGCTACGGGATCCCGGGTTCGCCCGCTCCGCTGCACGTGACGGGCGGCACGTCGCTGTCCGCCGACGAGATCACGCGGTTCGAGGTCCGGGCCGACGACGGCACACTGCTCGTGGTCGTCGACCGCTGACCCTCCCCGCTGGGGGAATGCTCTGTCCTTTGTGGAATCTATGGGCGGCCTTGCCGATCACGCGCGGATAACGCGGCGATTTCTTTTTGAACCACTTCGCCTCCCCGTCCGTATTCCCCAGTGCCGGCACCGGATTCCCCGCATCCGTGCTGCCGAGCGTCTCGACTCCAAGTAGTTCACACCCGGGCCGCGGCCGTAGTTCGGCGCGCCCGGAGGATCGAACGAGGTGAGCACAACACCATGACCAGGAACCATCCCCGGCACCGGTCGGCGAAGCGCGTCACGATCGCCACCGGTGCGCTCGGCCTGGCCCTCGCGGTCGGCGCGTTGGCCGTGAACGCGACGTCCGGTCAGCCCGACCGCGCCGGCGCCGACCCGGCCGACAAGTCGTTCTTCCTGGACATCACCAAGGTCCCGAAGGGCTCGAACGTGAGCCGGACGCAGAACCGCGGCGCGCGTGGCACGTTCACCGTCGACTGTGGACGCAACGAGAACGGTCACTTCAACCCCGACAACTTCATTGCGCAGCCGGGTGTGCGCAACGGTGCCCAGCACCTGCACGACTACGTCGGCAATCTCTCCACGAACGCCGACTCGACCAACCGCAGCCTCGCCCGCGCCGGCACGACGTGCAAGAACGGTGACAAGTCCACCTACTACTGGCCGGTCGTCCGCATCGACACCGACGACGAAGAGGAACAAACCCCAGCGTCTTCGGAAGCGGCCGCTCCGGCCGAGGGCGAGGACGTGGCTGCGGACCGCGCCGGCGCGGCGAAGGACGCCGCCGCGCCGCAGGTCGAATGCCCCGACGTGGTGAGCGAGCTACCCGACGTGCCCGACGCGGCGATGGACGCGGTGAACACCGAGCTCGACACGATGGACGCGCAGGTCGACCAGGCCGACAAGCAGGTCAAGGCCGGGCAGGACGCCGATGCGGTGCTGAACTCGTTGAAGGGCAAACGGTCCGCGTCGTTGAAGAAGATCTCGGACGCGATGACCGAACAGAGCGTGAAGCCGGAAGACCCGGCCGCGCTGGCCGGCTGCGCAGTGCAGGACCCGGACGACGCGGGTCTCGACAACGGCGGCGCCAACAGCGATCCCGCCGCCGGCGAGAGCGCCAAGGAGCAGGAGCAGAAGCAGGACAACGGCGCGGCCGCCGAGCTCCCGGGCGTGAACGATGAGAACGAGGTCGCCGGCAACGACGGCGAGGTCCAGCGCGTGGTGTCCGCGACGCTGTCCTTCGGCAGTGGCGGCGCGCGCCGGGTCGTGGCGATGCCGCGGTTCCTGCGGGTGCTCTACGGTGACGCGAAGGAAGGCGCCAACGGGCCCGCCAACGCCCGCGCGAGCTGGACGTGCTCCGGCTTCGAGGACCGGCTGACCGACCACTACCCGATCTGCCCCGACGGCAGCAAGGTCGAGCGCATCCACGCCTTCCCCAACTGCTGGGACGGCAAGAACATCGACAGCGCCAACCACCGCACCCACATCGTGTTCTCCGACGCGAACGGTAACTGCAAGCGCGGCTTCAAGGCCGTGCCGCAGCTGAAGATCACGCTGGTCTACAACATCCCGCACGACGTGCAGGTCAAAGGCCAGTACAAAGTGGACGCGTTCCCCGAGGAGAAGCACAACCCCCGCTCGGACCACGACGACTTCGCCAACGTGATGACGCAGTCCCAGATGAACCGCGTGGTCTCATGCATCAACACGGGAAAGCGCTGCAAGGAATGACCAGGGGAGCGGGCGGCTCGGGGCGGTGTCTCGCTCGGACCCCGCTGGGACCCGGGCCGCCCCCACCCCGCCCCCTCGCCGCACCGGTGGCGCCGGTCGAGGCCCGGCCGGTGGGGCTTCTACCAAGCGACTGAAGGAGTTTCGATGCGGATTTCCTCGAGTCAGGCGGAGTTCACAGCCCGCCGAGGCCGCCGCCGGGTAGGAACCCGGGTCCTGCGCTTCGGCCGCCCGCAGCGGCGGCGCGGGGTGGTGCCTCGCTCGGTGCCCGCCCAGGCACGTTCGGCCTCGCCGGAACACGGAAAGACCCAGGAGTAGCCATGAGTTTCCCCTACCACGCCGAGGATTTCGACCGGGACGGTCGCGAGGATCCGGCCGGCGCAGCGCGCGACACCGCTGCCGAGCTGTCGTGGCGGGAGGGAGGCGGACGGGCGGCAGGTTCCGGGCGGTTCTGCGGTGTGTTGCCGGTGCCCCCGGTGTTCACCTCGGAAACCCGCTGACCCTCCACAAAGCTCCGATTCGGCGAGGTTCCCTCTCCTTCACCCACCCCCCACTCGCCGGGTCGGGTTCCTTGCCGGTCCGGCGGGCGCTTCCCTCCCACATCCCCCCGCGCCCGCCGGACCGTCAAGGGTTTCTCGTCACCGGAGACCAGAAGTCCAGGGGGAGGTGGCCGGCGGCGAGGCCTTCGTCGTCGAGCAGGTGGCCCATGAGCTTGAACCCGCGCAGCGTCACGGCCCGGTCGACGATCTCCAGCCACGGCAGCTTGGCCGCCAGGGACCCCTCCAGCGGCAGCAGGTCGTGCTGTGAACCCAACCACACCACCAGCATCAGGTTCGCCGCCCCGCTGAGGGCGGCGCACATGCGTACCTCCGGCAGCATCGCGAGCGACCGCGCGGTCGTCTCGAGCTTGTCGGGCGGCACACGCAGCCAGAGCATCGCCGTGACGGGCGCGGGGGACAGGGGCCGCGCGATCTCGCAGCGCAGCCGGACGGCGCCGCGGGCCAGCAGGGCGTCGAGGCGGCGCCGGACGGTGCTCGCGCCCACACCCAGCTCCACCGCCAGCGAAGCGGCCGACGCCCGGGCGTCCTCGCCGAGAGCCAGGATCAGCGACTGGTCCAGCTCGCCGAACCGCAAAGGACCGGACCTCCGGGCCGAGGGCGACACCAAAGCCTCCCGCTCACCCGGTGAGATCGCGCGGACGCGCCACCGGCTGCCCTCGGTGAACAGCCGCGGCGACACCACCGTCCGGGTCGCCGTGACACCCGGCAGCGCCGACAAGCTGTGCAGCACGTAGTCGGAGATCGCGCGGAGCGTGGGCGCCACCAGGTGGATGTGCAGGTCGCAGTGCCCGGCAAGGTACTCCACCGTCGCCACGTGCGGGTCGGCCGCGAGGCGCTGGGCGAGCGCCAGAGCCGAACCCGGCGCACAGTCGATCTCCACGAACGCCAGCGCCAGCTGCGCCACCAGCTCGCCTCCCGGGTACGCGGTGAGCCACGCCTGCCCGCGCGCCACCAACGTCTCCCACCGGCGTGCGGCGGTCACGGCGCCGATGCCGAGCGCCTGGCCGAGCACGGCCCACGTCGCGCGCGGCCGGGTTTGCAGCGCGTCGAGGAGTTTGAGGTCGCTTTCGCTCAACATGGCCGATCCTTCGTCCGCACGGCGCCGATTTGGCGGATTCCTGCGATCCGGCCGGCAGGAGCGTTCGACACTCGCATCATCGTCGGGCCAGCATATGTCGATGTTCCAGCGAGGGAGACCTATGTCCTTGCGCTCCGACGCCGCAGCCTTGCACCCCGACCTCGTCGCGCTCCGCCGATCGTTGCACCGCACCCCCGAGATCGGCCTCGACCTGCCGCGTACCCAGGAAAAGGTGCTCCAGGCCCTCGACGGTCTCGGCCTCGAGATCAGCCTCGGCCGCGACCTGTCCTCCGTAACCGCTGTGCTGCGCGGCAGCGGCGGACCCGGCGGCACCGTGCTGCTGCGCGGCGACATGGACGCGCTGCCCGTCACGGAAGCCTCCGGTGAGGAGTTCTCCTCCGAGATCGACGGCGCGATGCACGCCTGCGGCCACGACCTGCACACGGCCGGGCTCGTCGGCGCCGCGCAGCTGCTCGTCTGCCGCCGCGACCAGCTGGCCGGCGACGTCGTGTTCATGTTCCAGCCCGGCGAAGAAGGCTGCGACGGCGCGAGCTACATGATCGACGAGGGCGTGCTCACCGCGTCCGGCCGTCAGGTCGACGCTGCCTACGGGCTGCATGTTTCGGCTTCGCGCCACGCGCGGGGCCTGTTCACCTGCCGGTCCGGGCCGCTCATGGCCGCGTCCGACGCGGTGAAGGTCCGCGTGGTCGGCGCCGGCGGCCACGGTTCGGCGCCGGAGGCTTCGCGTGACCCCATCCCGGCCGCGTGCGAGATGGTCACCGCTCTGCAGACGCGCATGAGCCGGGCGTTCGGCGCGTTCGAGCCGGTGGTGCTCACGGTCGGCAGCTTCCACGCCGGCACCCGGCGCAACGTGATCCCGGACGACGCCGTGTTCGAGGCGACCGTGCGCTCGTTCGACCCGGAGGTGCGCGAGCGCCTCCGCACGCAGGTCGTGCGCGTGTGCGAGGGCATCGCCGTCGCGCACGGCCTGGACGTCGAGATCACCTACGACGCCGAGTACCCCGTGCTGGTGAACCACGACTCCGGCCACGAGTTCATCGCCGGCACCGTGCGTGAGGTGTTCGGCGAGGAACGGTTCGCGCTGCTCGAGCAGCCGATGACGGGGTCGGAGGACTTCTCCCGGGTGCTCGGGAAGGTGCCGGGCGCGTTCGTGTTCCTCGGCGCGTCGCGCTCGGACGATCCGGTCGGCGCGCCCAACAACCACTCGCCGCGCGCCGCGTTCGACGACTCGGTGCTCGCCGACGGTACGACCCTGCTGGCCGAGCTGGCGTGCCGGCAGCTCGCGGTCCTGGCAGCGTGATCACATGCGCAGCTACCACCTCCCGCCGATCATCCCGGTGATCGCGCTGGTCCTCATGCCGTTCCTGCCGTTCGTCAATTCCACCGGGCTGTGGCTCGGCCTGCCGAAAATGGTCGTGTGGGGCGCTTTCTGGTGCCTCATGTTCACCCCGGCCCTGCTGCTGAGCGAGCGCATGATGGCGCGCGCGGGGGCGGGTGACGACTGATGATCCTGGCCTTCACCCTCGTCGGCATTGTCCTCATCGGCGTGCTCGGCTTCGTCGGGCGACGCAAGCCCGCGGCGGATCTGAGCGAGTGGACCGTCGGCGGCCGCAAGTTCGGCGCGCTCACGATGTGGTTCCTCCAGGCCGGCGAGGTGTTCACCACCTTCACCTTCCTCGGCATGGCGGGGCTCGCGTTCTCCGGCGGCGTCGCGGCGATGTACGCGCTGCCGTACGTGCCGATCGCCTACGTGGTCCTGTTCTTCCTGGCCAAACGCCTGTGGTGGATGGGCAAGGAGCGCGGGTACCTCACGCAGGGCGATTTCCTCGAGGACCGCTTCTCCAGCAAGTTCCTCGGCACGCTCTCGGCCGTGCTCGGCGTGATCTTCGTGCTGCCCTACCTGCAGCTGCAGATCACCGGGCTGGGCCTGATCGTGCGGCTCGTGACCGGCGACGCGGCTTCGGGCAATCTGAGCATGGTCCTGGGCAGCGTGCTGATCGTCGCGTTCGTGCTGTGGGCCGGGCTGCGGGGCGTGGCCGCGACGTCGTACTTCAAGGACGCGATCATGCTCGTGGTCCTCGTGGTGCTGATCATCGCGGTGCCCGCCCACTTCGCCGGCGGCGTCTCGGGCGTGTTCCACAAGATCGAGCAGCTGCACCCGGAGAAGCTCTTCGTCCACGCCGGCACCAACGACCACACGTGGTTCATCACCAGCATGCTCGTGAGCGCGATCGGCGTCGGGCTCATGACGCTGCCGCACTCGTGGCCCGCGCTGATGGCCGCCCGCGACCCCCAGGTGCTGCGGCGCAACTACATGTGGATGCCGATCTACGAGCTGTGCCTGCTGCTCCCGATGATCATCGGGTTCGCCGCGATCATCGTGGTGGACAAGACCAGCGACCCCAACGGCGTGCTCCTGACCCTGAGCAAGGACGCGCTGCCGGGCTGGGTCACGGGGCTGGTCGTCGTGGCGGCCACGGCCACCGCGATGGTGCCCGCGGCCGGCATCCTCATCGGGATCTCCTCGCTGGTGGCCCGCAACATCGCGCGGGTGCGCGGGGAGCGTAAGCAGTTCTGGATCAACCACGGCACGGTCGTCCTCGCGAGCGCGCTCGCGTTGGTGCTCGGCATCTTCCGGCCTGATCTGCTCGCGAACCTGCTGCTGCTCACGTACTCCGGCTCGGTGCAGCTCGCGCCCGCGAACCTGCTGGGCTTCCTCAAGAAGGTGCCGGTCGGCAAGGGCCCGGTGCTCTCCGGGCTGGTCGTCGGCGAGATCGTGGTCATCTGGCTGACCTTCTTCGACACGAAGTTCGCCGGCACCGTGAACGTCGGCCTGATCGGGCTCGCGGCCAACGTCGTGGTGCTCGCCGTGGCCGCCGGCATCGAGCGGGCCGTGACGCGGCCCGGTGTTCCCGTGAAGACAGGAGAACCGGTATGACCCGCACGGTGTTCAGCGGCGGCTCGGTGTTCGACGGCACCGGCAGCGCCCCCGCCCCGGCCGACGTGGCGGTGGAGGACGGCCGGATCGTCGAGGTCGGCACCGGCCTCGACGGCGACCGGTCCGTCGACTGCTCCGGCGCGACGCTGCTGCCCGGCCTGTTCGACTGCCACGTGCACGTGACGGTGTCGGACCTCGGGTTGCTGCCGCGTGTGCAGAAACCGTTCTCGTACCAGTTCTACGAGGCCGCCCGAAACCTCTGGGCCACGCTCAAGCTCGGCATCACGACCGTGCGTGACGCGGCCGGCGCCGACCTCGGCATCAAGCAGGCCGTGACCGACGGGCTCATCCCGGGGCCGCGGCTGCAGATCGCCATCGGCCTGATCAGTCCCACCGGGGGCCACGGTGACGGCTGGATGCCCTCGGGCCACTGCGTTCCGCTGTCGCTGCCGCACCCCGGCCGCCCCGACGCGACGGCCGACGGCCCGGACGAGATGCGCCGCGTCGCGCGGACGTTGTTGCGCGCCGGCGCCGACGTGCTGAAGGTCTGCACCACCGGCGGCGTCCTGTCGCCCCGCGACGACCCGCGGCACTCGCAGTTCACGTTGGAGGAGCTCGACGTCCTCGTCGCCGAGGCCCAGATGCAGGGCCGCGCCGTGATGGCCCACGCCCAGGGCGCGGAGGGCATCAAGAACGCCGTGCGCGCCGGCATCCGCTCGATCGAGCACGGCATCTACCTCGACGACGAGGCCATCGAGCTCATGCTGGCTCGCGGCACCTGGCTGGTACCGACCTTGGTGGCGCCGGTGAACGTCATCCGGGCGGCCGCGGCGGGTGCTTCGCTGCCGGACGCCGTGGTGCAGAAGGCCAAGGAGGTCGCGGAGGTCCACGCGGATTCGGTGCGCCGGGCGGTCGCCGCGGGCGTGCGGATCGCGATGGGGACGGACAGCGGGGTGGGTCCCCACGGGACGAACCTGGAGGAGCTGGAGCTGATGCGCTTGTGCGGCATGAGCCCGGCCGACGTGCTCGTGGCGACCACGTCGTCGGCCGCCCGGCTGCTCGGCATGGAGGGTGACCTGGGCCGGCTCGCGCCCGGCCATCGCGCGGATGTCGTGGTGGTGGCGGGGGATCCGTACGACTTCGCCAACCTGGCGGCCAACGTCCGCGAAGTCTGGCAGGACGGCGTGCGGGCGGTGTGACGCTTTCCGTGGTGCTCCGGCTCTTCCAGGAGCCGGGGCGCCACGGCGTGTTCTTCCGTTCGGGCGACCTCCGGTTCGTCACGGGCGAGGGGTTGGGCGGGGCGCCCACGGACCGCGTGCGGACCGTGGTCGATCTGCGCAACGCCGACGAGATGGCGGCCACGGAATCCGACGCGGGTTCGGCGCAGCTCGCCGGTGCGGCCGGCGTCGCCATGCCGGCCGGTATCGACCGCGTCGAGCACCGCTCGGCGACGTGGCGTTCTGGGAGTACGTCGACGACGAGCAGCTCGACGGCAGCCCGCGCTACTACCGCTCCTTACTCGAGCGCTGCGCTGCCGTCGTCACCGCGCTCGCCCGATCCGAGCCGGGCGGTGCCGAGTTCCACTGCGGCGCGGGCCGCGACCCGACCGGCGGCTGTTCGCCGCACTGGGCAGGGAGGATCAGGGGCCGGTCATCAAGACCTTCCTCGCGAACCGCGATACCACAATCCAAGCTGCGCTCGCGGCCGTCGTCGACGGCTTCGACGCCGGCGTCGGCAGCGCCGACCTCGCGGCGATCCGTCACCGGCTCCTCGCCTGGAACGCGCCGAGCCCCACCGGTACCCCCAGACCGGTCGGGCCGTCCCAGCCCGGGCCGGCGGAGCAGACGACGGGCTTGAACTGCGCGCAGTCGGCGGGGCCGTGCTGGGCGTTGGAGCCGGAGGAGACGTCGGCGATGGTGCCGGCCGGGGCGCTGTACAAGGAGTTCGGACCGTCCACACCGGACAGCCGGCCGCCGCGGGCGTAGAGCCCGGCGACGAAGGGTGAGGCGGCGCTGGTACCGCCGACGACGAGCCAGCCGGCTTTGCCGCCGTGGGGCGCGTAGGAGCGGTAGACAGCGACGCCGGTAAGCGGGTCGGCGACCGCGGAGACGTCGGAGCTCGCGCGGTGGCCCGAGCAGTTGGCGGCGATGGCGGCCGGCTGGCCTTGCGCGGGGCCGAGGTCGAGCGCGCACCCGCTGCCGGAGCCCACCCAGCGCTGCTGCTCGCCGTGCGGGGTGAACAGGCTGCCCCAGGCTTTCTGCACGAAGGAGCCGCCGGAGGCGCTGAGTGACGTGCCGCCCACCGACGTGACCCACGGCAGTTCCTGCGGCCACAGCTGCGGCCCGCCGAGATACCCCTTGTCGCCGGACGCGGCGACCACGGCCATGCCCGGGTGGTGCAGCGCCACGGCGGGCGCGCCGGTGCCGAGGTAGTCGCCCTGCAGGCCGGTGGGCACGCCGTAGCTCATGCTCACGGCGCTCGAACGCAGGCTCGCCGCGTAGCTGACGGCCGTGCCGAAGTCGTCGGCGAGCTGGCCGGGCAGTTGCAGCAGCACGGCGTTGAGCAGACGCCCGACGTCCATCGGATCTGGACCATGGTGATGCGGCACATCGGGCACGCGGCGGAGGCGAGGTCGACGTCGAGCGCGGTCTCGGTGGCGTAGGCCTCCTCGATCTCGCCGAGCCCGTCGGCGGGCTTGAGCGGCGGACCGCCGTGGTAGTCGGTGATCTTGAGGCAGCCGTCGGCGGTGGTGCACTCGGGCAGACCGAACTGGTCGCGGTACGTCGTGAGGTCGGCCTCGAGCGTCGGGTACGCGCCGATGCCGACGATCGTCACCATGCCGCGTTCGCCGGTCTTCGTGTCCGGCAGGTGGTAGGCCCGCGCCAGGTCGGCAGGCGAGAACCCGGCCGGTGCGGGGGTGGTGAGGGGATCTGCCGACGCCTTGTCGCGCGTGACGACGTTCGTCAGGCAGCCGAGGTCCACCTGGTGCCCCTGCACGACGCCGGTCCACGAGTCCGCGACGCGGTGGTCCTGGCCGAGCGTACCCGCGCGGACGGCCTGCGCGACCTGGGCCGTGGCGGCGTCCGGCGGTGTGGCCGTGGCGGGTGCGGCGAGCGGAACAGCGACGACAACGGCCAGCACGAGCGCCCGACCCAGCTTCATGCTCTCTCCCCTCGGCGGCGACCTCCTCAGGCCTACACCGCCGAGCCGGTCGCGGCAGGGGCGGACGCGACCTCGCACCCGCACGAGTGAACCATCACCGGCCGAACGTGACCGCCGCCCCAGACCGGGGCGGGGACCTTCGCGCGCAGCTCGGTCACGTCGGCGGCGGTCGTCGCAGTCGGGTCGCCGAGGACTTTCCAGGCTCACCGGCGAGCGCCGGCTCCCGTTCGGACACCCGCGCCGGCTCACCGCGCAGCACGGCCGCCGCGGTGGCGTCGTCGGTCAGGTGCGCCAGCCGGGCGCCCTACGCGAGCGCGCAGCAGGAGTCGCCGCTGCGGCCTTGACGTGTCCGACCGCCGCACGCTTTTCGCGAGGGACTTGCCTGGTTGTCCCCGGGCAAACCGAGTTGTGGACAACTCGGCCACAGTGCCGCGGTGGCCGGGTTTGCCGGCGTGGGCGATAGGCCGGACAAGAGCACGCCCGTAGGTGTGTTTGGCCATCAGGTTTGGCAGCAATCGTGGGTGGCCGCCAAGTGCGCGGTGGCGGCGTTGAGCGTTGTGGTGCTCGAGACAGGATGCAACGGCCGTCGTGCGGTCGGCGTTGCGGTCGTAGGCGCGGACGTTGTCGGTCATCAGCCGTTGGATGCGGGTGACGGCGCGGCCGTCGTATCCGATCTTGGTGCTGCGGTTGCGGGTGGCTTCCCGCTGGGCCCGGTCGTGCCGGCCCGGGATTACCTGTCCGGACCTGGTCGCGGGCCAGACCCTTCCGCTCGCCACGGCCTGGCCGAATACACCCAGGGAGGGCGGGGGTTTGTCTGGTCCGAGGGACTCTCCGATGTCCTCAGCGTGCGTGGGAGTCCCACCAACCGAGCACCCTCGTCGCGTGGAAGGTGAGCCACTTCGACGGTTCCCCGGCCGGCGCGTCGATCTCGAACCAGACTTCGCCGGGGTGGCGCCGGGCCTGCAGCCACGTTCCGTCGGGCTGCCTTGCCGCTCGGATGATCTCGACGGCTTCGGCCATCCGCGGATCCGGGGCGGTGCCGTCGGCCAGCGCGGCGGCGCGGAAGTAGTCCGCCGCGTTGAGGATGTTGTAGAACCAGCGGAACGGGTAGCTGAACGTCAACGCCCACGGCGCGATCGGCTCACCCGTCGACAGCCGCCGGAACAGGCTGCGGGACAACAGGTACTCCTCGCCGCAGCGGCGGGCGTCGGCAACAGAGCCGGCGGAATCCACGGAACCGCAGGCCTTCTCGTAGTCCAGCAAGGCCTTCAACGCGTTGAGGGTCGAGTGGACGGACGAGCGCTCCGCTCCCTCGACCCAGAGGCAGTTCCACCCGCCGTCGGGCAGGCGGTGCTCGACGAACCACTCGGCGATGCCGTGGACGTCCGCGCCCAGCCACAGGCCGTTGGACAGCGTCCACGAGTTGATGCAGACGTCGACCTCGCCGCCCCAGTACGGCAGGTTCTCGTACTCCCACCGGCTGTTGCGCTCCAGCAGCTCCGGCGTGCCGCTGAGCACCGACGCGTCGAGACCCCAGTCGCGCAGCGCGTTGAGCGACCACGTGGTCGCGGTCCACGGCTGGCCGTCTTCCGGCGAGCCCTTGAACTCGGCGGGGAAGAACGCGCCGCCGGCCCACTGGCCGTCCGGGTCCTGCAGCGCGAGCAGGCGCGCGCCGAACCCCTCCGTGGCGACGCGGGCGCGCGTCGCCTCCCAGACCTGCGGCGGGGAGCCCGCGAGGTCGCGTTCGACCTGCCACCGCAGCGCCGGGTCGGAGTCGAGCAGCCACGGAAGCACCTCAGCCATGGGCAGACTCTACGGCCGCCTCAGCCCGAAGTCAGCCCGTGGCGATAGGCGTAGCCGACGGCCTGCGCCCGGTCGCGCGCGCCGATCTTGCCGAGGATGCGGTTGATGTGGCTCTTGACCGTGGCTTCGGCGACGAAGAGCCGGTGCGCGATCTCGGTGTTGGACAAGCCGTCGGCGATCAACGTCAGCACGTCCACCTCGCGCGGGGTCAGGCCGTCGGGCGAGGTGAACGGCGGGCGGGGCGCGCCGGACGTGAGTGCGTCCACGAGGTGGTGCTGCACCGCGGGGTCGATCACGGCCGCGCCGCGCGTCACCTGGCTCAGGGCGCGGCGGATGTCGTCGGCCCCGGCGTCTTTCGTGAGGTAGCCGCGGGCACCGGCTTGCAACGCGTCGAGCACGGACTTGTCGTCGGCGTACGTGGTGAGCGCGACGATCTGCACGTCGTGGTCGCGGGCGCGGATGCGGCGCGTGGCTTCGATCCCGTCGCAGCGCGGCATGCGCAGGTCCATCAGCACGACGTCCGGCTTCAGCTGCCCGGCCAGCTCGGCTGCCTGGTCGCCGTCGGCCGCTGTGCCGACGACCTCGACGCCCGGGAGCAGCCCGAGCAGCATCGACAGGCCGTCGCGCACCACGCGCTGGTCGTCGGCCACCAGCACGCGGATCACGCCGGCGCCCACAGGCTCACCCGGAACCCCGTGCCGGTCGGTGCGGCGTCGAGCTGCCCGCCCAGCAGCTCGGCGCGCTCACGCATGCCGCTCACGCCGTAACCGTGGTCGCCGGGTGCCGCACCCGGGCTGCCGAGATCCTCGACGGTCAGCAGCGTGCCGCCCGGTTCGTAGCTCAGCCGCAGGTCCACGCGCTCTGCGTCGGCGTGCTTGCGGACGTTGGTGAGCGCCTCCTGCGCCACTCGGTACAGCGTCAGCCGCGTCTGCGCGGCCAGCTCCGGTGCCTGCCCGCGCACGGTGACCTCGCACGGGATCCCGGTGTCGCGTTCGAACTCCGCCGCCAGCACCGGCAGCCGTTCCGGGCCCGGCAGGTCCTCGCCGCGCAGCGCGCCGATCGCCTGGCGCGCCTCGGCGAGCCCGGTCTGCGCGAGCTGGTGGGCGCGTTCCACGGTGTCGGTCAGCCGCGGGTCGGCTCCACTGTGGACGGCCAGCAGCCGGGCTCCTTCGAGGTGCAGCAGCAGACCGGACAGCGAGTGGGCGAGCACGTCGTGCATCTCGCGCGCGAGCCGTTGCCGCTCGGCGAGCGCCGCCGAGCGGACCTGGGCCGCGCGGGTCTGTTCGAGCTCTTCCGTGCGTTCGCGCAGCTTCCGCATGTAGACGCCCAGGCGGTAGAACGCCAGCATGCCGAGCGCGCTCAGCAGCGTCGGCACCGCCTCGTGGCGCGCTCCGAACAGGCTCGCCGCCACGAGGGTCGCCACGACCAGGCCGGCGACGATCCCGCCCCGGCGCGGGTCCAGCCGTGCCGACGCGGTGGCCGCCAGGAGGAACCCGCCGAAGAACCCCGTGCCGTTGGGCTCGAGCCATACCAGCGTCACGGAGCTGGCCAGCACGAGGAGGAACAAGGCGATCTCGACCGGCGCCGGCAGCCGCCACTGCTGCACGCCGTACATCAGCATCGCCCCGCCGAGCAGCACGCCGAGCAGGCCGAGCAGCACCCCGAGCCCCTGGCCGTGCAGCGCGGGGTGTGGTTCGGACTTCGCCGCGAGCGACGTGAGCAGCACCAGGATGAGCATCGAGACCAGCCGCTGCACGCGGTGGTCGGCGCTGTTCACAGGTCTGTCGGACACCCGGCCGACGATATCGGCGGGCCGCGCAGGAGTCGTCAACCCTCGGGTGTAGATCCCGGGCCGCGGCCACGCTGTCGGCCATGACCACGATCGGGAAAAGCGCGGTGAAGCACATCCATGCCGTCCAGAAAGCCAGGAAGCAGACCACATACAGCCCGACGTCGCCCCAGGACGTGCTGCCGCGTCTACGGCAACGTCGCGAAAGCCGCCGCCCGCACGATGCCCGTGCTGCCGGCGATCGCCGGCCTCGCGTTCATGCCGCGTCGGTGGCGGACATTCGTGGTGACCACGCGAAGGTGCTCGCCATCGCCTACATCGCGGTGCGCGCTCTGACCGCGTGTGGGAGAGCCGCCGCGGCGGTGTGCGCGTGATCGTCGACTGGGCGGTGGCGCAGCTGGGGTTCGGGGTGGTGTCGTGGGTGGTGTCGCTCTGGGTCGACTCGCCGTGGCGCTACGGGCTGTGGGCGCTGGGACTTGTCTCGACCTGGTGATCACGTTGGCGGTTTCCGGTGACCGGCTCGTCGTCAACATCACGGCGAAGCTCGCGCACCACGACGGCCCACGCCCGCGCCCGACGCTCGCCCGCCTCGATACCGTGCACTTCGGCGAGCGGCTGGGTTTGTTCACGATCATCGTGCTCGGCGACGGCGTTCTCAACGTCACCGACCCGATGGCCGCCGCCCCCCGAGTGGAACCACTCCCGCGTGTTCCTGACGGTGATCGCCGCGCTGGCCCGGCTCGCCACCCCGTGGGTCACCTCGCTCAACCAGGGCTTCGGCGGCATTCCCTACCCGGCCGCCGACGCCCTGGGGCCGCGCTTGTTGCTGCCGCTGCACTGCCTGGTGGCCGGTCTCGTGGCCGCGTTCACGGGGGCGCTGGGCGACGCCGTCGAGTCCGTCTCCGAGGGCCATCTCGAAACGTTCACGCGCTGGCTCCTGGTGCGGCAGCATCGCGGCGTTTGCGGTGATCGGGTCCCTCGCGGGGCTGGCGGCGGGCCGCCGGGACCGGTGGGCCGTGGTGACGGCGATCCCGGGCCTGGCGATCCCGCTTGCGTTGGGACTCGCGGGCCACACGCCGGCCCCCGGGGCTTCCTGTGGTTGTTGGTCGTGGCGGCGGGTGCGGGCTGCTGCGGCGTCGTGCTGCGGAGCCGGCGACCGCGTAGACCCCTGGGTGGAGAAGGATTTCCCACCCTGGCGCCGACGCGGTGAACGAGCGCCGGAAGCCACGCTGAGCGGGTCCGAATCACCGAAGGGGAGGACCCGCTCGTGAAACCCGAACTGCTGCGCCGGCTGCTGCCGAGCCTCGTGCTGAATGTCGCGCTGCCGCTGGTGGTGTACGTGCTGCTGAAGCCGGTCGTGGAGAGCGAGGTGGTGGCGCTGGCGATCTCCGCGGCCATCCCGCTGCTCGTCACGGTCGGCGAGTTCGCCGTCCGGCGACGGCTGGATCCGGTCGGGGTGGTGGCGATCGCGGGGTTCGTGGTGATGCTCGTGGTCCTGGGCCTCACCGGCGGCAACGAGCTCGTGTTGAAGCTGCAGGAAACCGTGCTCACCGGGCCGGTGGGGATCGTGCTGCTCGGCTCGGCGGTGGTCGGGAAACCCTTGCTGCTCCTGGTTCTCCGGTTCACCGGCCGTCCCGCGCCCGCGCCGGCCCAGCGCAGGGGGATCACCGTGATGACGGCCCTGCTCGGCGGGGTTCTGACCCTGCACGCGGCGGTGCTGCTGGTGCTGGCGATCTCCCTGCCGACCACGACGTTCCTGGCCGTGGGCAAGCCCGTCGGCTATGCCGTGATCGGCGCCGGGCTGCTGGCGATGTTCGTCTACCGCAACCGGCTGCGTGCGGCGTGAACGAGCCGTGGGTCGTGCGTGGGTACGCGGAGATCAAGCGGTTCTTCGCCGACCGACGGCTGGAGCCGATGCCCACCCGCGGCGCGGCCGAGCACCGGCGGACGCGCCGCCTGCTCAGCGGCGCCTTCGCCGCTCGGCGCCTGGCCGGGCAGCGGGACGACGTCGACGTGCTGACCGGCCGGCTCCTCGCGGAACTGGCGAGCCCGCCTGCCGATTTCCACGCGGCCTTTTCGGAGCCGTTCCCGGAGCTGGTGATCCGCCGTCCGCCCGGCGCACCGCCCGGGAAGGACCTGGCCGAGGTCACTCGCTTCAACTCGGCCACCCCGCGGAGGATCTGCTGACCGAGCTCGTCCGCGGAGGTCCCGCCCTCTGAAGCCTTCCGATCCGCGAGGTTGCTGCGGTAGGCGGGCCACGTGACCACCACGACCGCGATCGACAAGGGTGTCGTGCTGCTCTACACCCATCCCGCGCAACGGACGGCCGTCTGGGCTGATCCCGCGATGGTGCGCGGCGCCGTCGAAAAGATCCTCCGGTCACAACCGGGTTCGACGTCCGCCGCGACGCCACCGGTCCCCTCGCATCCGGCCACGGCCCGTACTTCTGCCTCGGCGCAGCGCCGGCCCGGCTGGACTTGGCGGCGGTCTTCACGGTCCTGCCGGGCCTCCACCTCGCCTTGCCGGCCGAAGACGTGCGGCGGGGAGGTGACATCGGCTAGACGGCGTTCGCCGAGCTGCCCGTGCCGTGGGTGAGTGGTCAGGCCTGCGCCGACGCGAGCAGCTCGCGCAGCGCGGCGGCGAACTTCGGCGCGTTGCGTTGCGGCGCCAGGTGCGCGCCGGGGACCTCGACGAACGGCAGCCCCAGCTCGAGCGCCAGGATCTTCGCCGGCTGGTAGTGGTAGCGGCCGCGGCTGGCTTCGCCGGCGACGGGCACGATCTCGGTGCTCGCGCGGCGCAGGGCGCGCAGGTCCGGCAGGTAGTCGAAGAACTCGGCGAGCTCGCGGTCGAACAGGCGCAGCCAGTCGGCCTCGTTCGGCAGGCGCAGGTGGGGCAGATCGGGCAGCGCCGCGCCCGCGATGCCGTCGGCGAAGCGCGTGACGGCACCCATCAGATCACCCGAACGGGCCAGCCGGATCTGGTCGTTCGCGGCCTCGAGCCAACCCGTGGCGTCGGGCATCAGCTGCACCGCGGGCGGTTCGTGCGCGACGAGCACCGACACCCGATCGGGGTGGCGCGCCACGAGGTCGAGGCCGATCTGCGCGCCGGCGCTGGTGCCGAACACCGGGATCGGGCCGGCGCCGACGTGGTCCAGCACGGCGAGCGCGTCGTCCGCGTGCAGCGAGACCGGCACCGGACCCGTGGTGGTGTCGGTGCTGGCGAAGTGGCCGCGCCGGTCGTAGGTGACCACGGTGTGGTCCGTCCGCAGTTGCTTGACGAGCGCGCGCAGTGAGTCCGCGCCGCCGGTGCCCCCGGGGATGAGCAGCAGCATCGGGCCCTCGCCACCGGTGCGGACGGCGAGTTCGCCCTCCGCGACCGGGCAGCGGCTTTCCGAGATCATGCCTTGAGTCAAGCACAACGGCCGCCGCCGAGGCGGTGCAGGATCGACTCCGGGCCGGCCACGATCCCCTCGATGAGGCCCGTCACCGGCGGCAGTTCGCGCAGCAGCCCGACGACCTGGCCGGACGCCGGCACACCGGCCGCCGGATCGCCGTCGACGAGGCCCGCGCGAAGCAGCATCGGCGTGTTGGCGGTCATCAGCACTTGCGCCCGCGTTCGCCCGCCTGCCCGAAACCGCAGGCCCTCGCGCACGAGCGCGGTCCACGAAAGCCCGCTGGGCCGGCGGAACCGGGCGGCGTCCCCGCTGCGCGCGGAAACCCGGCGGGGGAACCGGACTTCTCCAGCGCGCCGACGAGCCCGGTGCGCAGGACGCGGTGCCGAGATCGTCGACCTTGCGCGTGCCGACGGTGGCAGAGAGGGCGTGGTGGAGCCGCTTCACGGCGTCGGGCACGGTGCTTTCGTGCGTGTGCAGGAAACGAGTGCCCATGGCGATCCCGGCCGCGCCGTACGCGAGCGCGGCCGCCAGGCCCCGGCCGTCGAAGAAGCCACCCGCGGCGACCACGGGGATGTCGACGGTGTCGAGCACGGTGGGCAGCGACAGGGTCGTGGTGACGCCGCCGGTGTGCCCGCCGCCTTCACCGCCCTGCCCGGCCACGGCGTCGGCGCCCCAGGCCGCGCCTTCTCCACGTGGCGGGCCGCGCCGATCGACGGCAGGACGACCACGCCGTGGTCCTGAGCTTGGTGATCAGCTCCTGTCTCGGAGCCAGCGCGAACGAGGCGACTTTCGCACCTTCGGCGATCAGCAGATCGACGCGCCGGGCGGCGTCCTCGGCGACCGCGCGGAGGTCGACGTCGAAGGGGTTTTCGGTGCGGGCGCGGGTCTCCCTGGGTTGCGGTGGCCAGCTCGTCGTAGGTGATGGGGGTCGAGGTGAGGATGCCGAGGCCGCCGACTTGGGCTGTCGCGGAGACGAGCCGGGGGCCGCTGCCCAGCCCATGCCGGTCTGGACGACCGGGTGGCGGACGCCGACGGGGTCGGTCAGTGCGGTCCTCACGAAGGGCTTCCTTGTCGTGCGGGGACTTTGGGTCCAGGGACTTCCCTGGGGAGCCGAAGCTCGTCGTCGCCGGGTGCGCGGGCCCGTGCGGTGCCGGAGGTGTCGAGCGGGGACGACGTGGCCGCGGTGACGTCCTCGACGGAAACCCCGCGGTGCACGGAAAGCAGCCGCGGTGCGTGGTCGGCGCCGCCGAATTCGAGCACGCCCAGGTTGGTCACCACGCGGTGCACGTCCTGGTACGGCAAGGGAACCCGCCCGCATTTGGCCGACCCCCGACACCACGTCGACGCGGTCGACGAACACCCGCCGGCTGTGGCGCGGTATCCAGTCGCTCGTGCGGTGGTGCACGGTGTTGCCGGTCTCGCCGAGTACGCCGAGAAGCTGCTTTGCGGGCTTCGCGTGCGGGCCGATGGCGGAGATGTTCTGGGGGACCGTTCTCCGTCACCACGAAGGAAACCGGCCGCGTCACCGGACGGGCGTTCGAAGTGGACGGTGGCCACGTGTCCCTCGCGGGCGGCTGGCGCCACGGCCCGGCGTGCGACAAGGGTGCCCGATGGGAACCGGCCGAGCTGGGCCCGGTGGTGGCTTCGTTGCCGGCTTCCGCGACTTCCTCTGAACCGGTGTCCGGCGCTTGAGCTCGTTTTGTCGGTGGCGCGTGCTTGACTCGTCCGCATGACCACCTGGCAGACTTTCGCGGCGGCCGCTCCCTCGCTGGCCGAGCGCATCCACGAACGCTTCCTCAGCGGCGAGTCCCACGTCCTGGCCACCCTGCGCCGCGACGGCTCACCCCGCGTGAGCGGCTCCGAAGTCTCCTTCCGCGACGACGGCTCTCTGTACATCGGATCGATGCTCGGTGCCCGCAAAGCCCGCGACATCCAGCACGACGGCCGCTTCGCCCTCCACGCCTACCCGGGCATCGAAGAAAACGGCCCGGGCGACGCCAAACTCGCCGGCGTGGCCCGGGAAATCACCGACGCCCGCGCCGACTCCGGCAGCCACCTCTTCGAACTGGACATCCACGAAGCGGTCTACACGTGGGTCGCGGACAACACGCTGTTCGCGGAGTCCTGGCACGAGGGGGGTGCTTGGGTGCGTTTCGCTCGCCCGGACAACGGACCAGTGGAGCGCACAGTGCTGGGTTGAGTGGTGCGGGTTGTGCGTGGGCTGGTGCCGCGGCGGCCGGGGGTGGGTGGTGTCGGGGTGGGTTGGGGTGTGTCGGACGACGGACTGGTGGGGTGCGCAGTGCTGGGTTGAGTGGTGCGGGTTGTGCGTGGGCTGGTGCGGCGGCGGCCGGGGTGGGCGGTGCCGGGATGCGTTCCGGTCTCTCAAGGCGTTAGCTGTGTGAGGCCGAGCGGCCCTCGGTGGTCCGGGGTGCCGTCGAGGTTGATCGGGTTTCCGTTGCGGGGTCGAGTGGCCGTGGCGATGCCGGGCCTGATCGGTTCCCTTCTGCGTGAGGGCGAGCGTCTGCCGGCGGCTTCGGGGTACCGCCGGTTTCGGCCTGCCCGGCCGGTGGATCACGCGTGCGGTGACGGCGCTGGGCCGGGTGGTTGAATGCGGGCATGCGTCTGGTGGAGGACCTGGTCGACGAGCCCGGCACGCTGCTGATCATCGGACCGTCGAAGGCCAAGGTCACCGGTGGCAGTCCCCGCCCGGCGGCTCGTGCGGACTGGCCTGAGGTGCTGCTGCGGGTGCGTGAGGAACTCCTGCCCCGGTCCGCTGTCGACGACCGGACGTGGCTCCCGGCGTGGCAGCGCTACAACGGCCACTTCTACCGGCACGTCGGCGACGCGCTGCCCGACGCCGCGGCGTCCGGACGGCTGCTCATCCTCAGCGGCGGCTACGGCGTCGCGAGGGCGGCCGAGCCGATCGCGTTCTACGACCGGAAACTCCGCTTGCGCGACTGGCCGCCCGGGACGCTCGAGGCCGCGATCCAGTACGAGGTGCAGCGCATCGGTGCCCGGCGGGTCCTCGGGTTCGTCTCCGCGAGCGCGGACTACGCGAAGCTGCTGCGCCGCGTGCCCTGGGAGGTCGAGGCGACGTTGGTGACCGTCGACTTCCACGAAGGCGGCGCGCAGGTCGAAGTTCCGAAGCGGCTCGCCCACGCCTTCGCTGCGGTGTGGCGCCGTGAGCCGGGGCGGATGCCACCCGGAGTCGTCGCCGTGCCGCTGTCGTGAGCCGGCTCAGGGCCGGACCCACAGGCAGAACGGGTGCCCCGCCGGATCGAGGTACACGCGGACGTGCTCCTGCGGCTGGAACTGCGCGAGCCGTGCCCCGGCCGCGACGGCTTTCGCGCCGGCCTGCGCGAGATCGTCGACTTCGATGTCCAGGTGCAGCATCATCTGCTGGTACCCCGGCTCCTGCGGCCACTTCGGCGGCACCAGTTCGCGTTCCAGCTGGAACGACAGCCCGGGCCCACCCCCGGGCGGCCGCAGCGTGACCCAGTCCGCCTCGTCCGCGCCGAGGGGCCATCCCAGCAGCGCTTGGTAGAACTTCGCCAGCGCCCGCGGGTCGGGCGCGCCGAGCACGGTTGCGGTCAGTTTCATCGCTTCAGCGTAAGCCGATCGGCGCCGGGTTTCAGATACGTCCGACGTTCGCGGCCGTCGACATGGCGCCGCCTGCGCACATGGTGATGAGCGCGGTCGCGGCGTTCGAGCTCCTGCTGCGCCGTGGTGAGGAGTCGGGCGCCGGTGCTTCCGACGGGGCGGCCGAGGGCGCTGGCGCCGCCGTTGACGTTCACGCGGCTGGGTCCGGGCGGTGGATGTGCTGGCAGGAAAGGCCGGCTGAGGCGAACGCTTCGTTGACTTCGAACAGGTCCTGGTCGTCGACGGTGATGCCGGCCGGGGCCAGAACGCGTTCGGTGGCCTGGATGGGGCCATCGAGGCGGTAATACGGTTCGGCGCCGATCAGGGCCTGGGCCAGGATGCGCGCGCGGGGGCGCAGGCCGGGGGAGTGTGGCATCCATGAGCAGGAGCGCGGCCGCGCCGTCGGAGATCTGGGACGACGTGCCGGCGGTGTGGAGGCCGTCGGGCAGCACGGGATTCAACGCGGCGAGACCGTCCACAGTGGCCACTCGAAGACCCTGATCCCGGATGACCGAACGGGATTCTCCGGTGACCGGGTCGGGGGCTCTCACCGGGACGAGCTCCCGGTCGAACCGACCGGCCGCCCACGCGGCCGCGGCTTTCTGCAGCGAAGCAGCGCCGCGGTTCTGCCGAGCCGCCGGGCCTGGCCGATCTCGTTGAGCGGCCAGGTTCTGCCGTACCGCCGGGCCTGGCCGATTCCGCCGAGTTGCCAGACCCTGCGGCGCCGCGAGGTCCTGCCGAGCCGCCGGGCCCGGCCGATCCGCGCGACTCGCCCGACCCGGTCGAGCTGCCAGCTCGGCCGATCCCGCCGATCCCGGTCGAGCAGCCAGAACCGGTCGCGCCGCGTGTCCCGACCCGCGTGACCCGCCCTGCCTACCCAGCACGCCGCCCCCCCCGGTTCGACCCCGGCGGCGCCCTGCGCATCGACTCCACCCCGCCGCAATCGCGCCCGCCGCGATCAGGTGCGTGGCCTGCTGAGCCGAGCCGCACTGTGCGTCGATGGTGGTGGTGCCGGTGTTCGGCTCGGCAGGCCGGCGTCGAGCCAGGCCGTGCGGGTGATGTCGCCGGCCTGGGACACGGCGCCGCCGATGACCTGCTCGACCACTGCGGTCGATCAGCTCCCGGTGCGCCGTGCCCAGCAGCTCGGCGGCGTGCACTCCCGAGAGCCAGCCGCCGCGTTTGCCGACGTGGGCACCGCCGCCACGAGCACCGGCTCGCCCGGGAGAGCTAACAGTGTTCACTCGTGCAAAATGAGAACACGTTCTAGTTATACTCAAGAACTCCCAGTTGTCGAACAATCTTGATCTCTGCCGACTGAGCGCTCGTTCACCAGTGCAGAATCGGTAAAGTAAACGGGTATCACGAAGCGGGGTTCCGTGAGTTAACACCGTATGCTCCAATGAACCATAGAACGTGTTGCAATTTCGAATCACCGCCGATCCCGCGCAGGAGGCAGCCGTGGCCGCTCCGCTTTTGCCCGCCGGTTTCGACTTCACGGATCCGGACCTCTACGCGAACCGCCTGCCGCTGGAGGAGTTCGCCGAGCTCCGGCGCACGGCGCCCGTGTGGTGGAACCCGCAGCGCCGCAACACCGCCGGCTTCGGCGACGACGGCTACTGGGTCGTCACGCGCCACGCCGACGTCAAGGAGGTCTCGCGCGACAGCCAGCTGTACTCGTCGTGGGAGAAGACCGCCATCATCCGCTTCGACGACCGGATGACGCCGGAGAACCTCGACGCCAACCGCCTCGTGCTGCTCAACATGGACGCCCCGCAGCACACGAAGCTGCGCCGCATCGTCGCGAAAGGCTTCACACCGCAGTCCATCGCCAAGTTCGAGGACACCCTGCGCGAACGTGCCGAGAGCATCGTCGCTGAGGCACGCAGCAAGGGCGAAGGCGACTTCGTCACCGACGTCGCGTGCGAGCTGCCCCTGCAGGCCATCGCCGAGCTCATCGGCGTACCGCAGGAGGACCGCATGAAGATCTTCGACTGGTCCAACCAGATGGTGGCCTACGACGACCCCGAGTACGAGCTCGAACCCCACACCGCGAGCGCCGAGCTCGCCGGCTACGCCTGGACCATGGCCGAGGAGCGCCGCCGCTGCCCGGTCGACGACATCGTCACCAAGCTCGTGCAGGCCGACGTCGACGGTGAAGCGCTCGGCTCCGACGAGTTCGGCTTCTTCGTGATCCTGCTGGCCGTCGCGGGCAACGAGACCACGCGCAACGCCATCACCCACGGCATGAAGGCCTTCCTCGACCACCCCGACCAGTGGGCGCGCTACCGCGAGGAAAAACCCAAGACCGCGCCCGACGAGATCGTCCGCTGGGCGACGCCCGTGGTCGCGTTCCAGCGCACCGCCACGCGCGACACCGAGCTCGGCGGCGCGCACATCCGCCGCGGCGACCGTGTCGGCATGTTCTACAGCTCCGCCAACTTCGACCCCGACGTGTTCGACCAGCCCGAGCGCTTCGACGTCTTCCGTGCGGACAACCCCCACGTCGGCTTCGGTGGCACCGGCTCGCACTACTGCCTCGGCGCCAACCTCGCCCGCCTCGAGATCGACCTCATCTTCTCCGCGATCGCCGACGTCATGCCGGGCATCGCCGAAGTCGCGCCCCCGCAGCGCCTGCGCTCCGGCTGGCTCAACGGCATCAAGCACTACCAGGTCCGGTACGCGTAAGCAGGCTCGATCCGCCCGAAACCGGCATGATGGTCTGGTGGCGCAACGCGTGACGGTCGACGTCGAGTTCGGCGTCCGGGTGACGAAGCCCGGGCTCGCCGCGATCTCGGTCGCCGCCGTCCACGCCGACACCGACGAGCTCTCCGTCTCCGCCGCCGGAGCCCCCCGCATCGCCGAACTCGACCACGGCACGCGCGCCGAGGTGTACGACCTCCCCGCCGGCGAGCACCGCGTGACCTACCACGGCGAACGCACGCTCTGCCGCGCCTTCGCCGAGCCCGTCACGCTCGCCGACCTCGCGCGCTACACCCGCCCGAGCCGCTTCTGTCCGTCCGACCGCATGGCCGCCCTGAAACGGGGACACGGTGACGACCGCTCCCGCGTGCGCGCCATCGCCGACCACGTCCACGGCCGGCTGAGCTACGTCCCCGCCACTCCGGAAGGACGGGACGCCTCCGCCACTTTGAAGGCCGGCGAAGGCGGTTGCCGCGACTTCGCCCACGCCTGCATCGCCCTCTGCCGGTCCGCGGGCATCCCCGCGCGCTTCACCACCGTCTACGCGCCCGGCCTGAAACCCATGGACTTCCACGCCGTGTTCGAGGCCGGCGTCGCCGGGCGCTGGCTCGTGTTCGACGCGACCCGCCTCGCCCCGCGCCCGGTGATGCTCCGCATCGCCACCGGTCGCGACGCCGCGGACACCGGATTCCTCACCCCGCTCGGCTGCGAGCTCGACTTCCTCGGCGCCACGGTCTTCGCGACCACCGACGCCGCGCCACCGCCTGACGATCACGACAAACCCGTGGTCCTGGCCTGAACGGTGTGTCCGGTGCGACAAACCCGGCCCCCGCTGGGTAGACAGTGACCGTGAACCCTCAACTGCCCGGGCCGAGCCGGTGGGCCCGCGCGCGTGCCCGGTACCGCTGGCTCGACCACCTCGCGCTGGCGACCAACCGGTACCTCGAGTACGGGGGCTACCACTACGTCGCCTCGATCACGTACTTCAGCCTGCTCTCGCTGGTGCCGATCCTGATGCTGGCGTCGTCGGCCGCGGGGTTCGTCCTGGCCACACAGCCGCACCTGCTCGACCAGATGCTGCACGCCATCTCCGGCACGTTGCCCGGCTCGCTCGGCGAGAAGGCGTCGGATCTGCTGACCGGGTTCGTGGAGCAACGCACCGGCGTGGGAGTCGCGGGTCTAGTCGTCGGGCTGTACTCCGGGTGGAACTGGATGAACTCCCTGCGCGATGCGCTCACCGCCATGTACGGCCAGAACCGCTCCGACGAACCGCTGCTGCGCACGATTCTCATGGATGTGCTCGCGCTGCTGGGGCTCGCGGCCGCGCTCCTGGTGTCGTTCGGCATCACGGTGTCGGGCACCGCCGTGGGCCACTACCTGCTGAAACTCGTGGGCGTCGACGACACCAGCTGGGGCCACTCGGTGCTCTCGGCGACGTCGGTGCCGCTCGCGCTGCTGGCCGACTGGCTGGTGTTCCTGTGGGTGCTCACGCGGCTGCCGCGCGAACGCGTCGGCTGGCGCAGCGCGATGCGCGGTGCGGTGGCGGCGGCGCTGGGCTTCGAACTGCTCAAGCAGGCAGGCGGCATCTACTTGAACTTGATCAGCGCGTCGCCCTCCGGCGTCGCGTTCGGGTCCGTGATCGGTCTGCTGTTCTTCATCTCCCTGATCGCGCGCATGCTCGTGTACATCACGGCCTGGACGGCCACGGCTCGAGACGCGCCGCGGAAACCCGTCCCGCCGCCGTCGCCCACGCAGCTGCGGCCGGTCATCGCGCCGCGCCAGCACACCGCCGGTCCCCTCGCGCTCGGCGCGGTGCTCGGGGCGCTGGGCACGCTGTTCGCGCTGCGCCGCCGCCGGCGGTCATGAGCCGGTCATGAGCCGGTCATGAACCGGGCTTGGCCGAGACCACCACCCATATGCTGAAGTACTGCGAGCCGCCGCCATACGCGTGGCCGAGCACCACGCGCGCGGCGTCGACCTGGTAGCCGCCCGCGCGGCCCATCTCCTGCTCGGCCGCCTCGGAGAACCGCAGCATCCCCGACGCGCCGATCGGGTTCGACGACGGCACCACGCCTGAATCGGGCCACCGGCAGCCGGCCGCAGAGCGCCGTGTCGCCCGTCTCGGTCACCTTCCAGCACTCGCCTCCGGCACGGACCCGAGGTTCTCCAGTCACATCGGCTCGAACCACGAGAACGGCAAGTAAATCTCGGTGGCGTCCACTTCGGACAGTGTTCGGTGATCCCTGCCTCGTGCCAGAGCGCCGCCGCTGCATCACGGCCGGCCTGCGGGTTCACCTGGTCGCGGCCGGCGAACGTGGTGGGCTCCGTGCGCATCGCCGTGGCGTGGACCCACGCGGCGAATCTTCGCCGGCGTCGACGCCGTGCGCTACGTCGTGCCCGGCGACTACGCCCGCTACGAGGACGACGGCACCGTCACCCTCCTCGGGCGCGGCTCGCAATGCGTGAACACGGGCGGTGAGAGGGTGTACCCCGAAGAGGTCGGGGGCGTCTTGAATCCCACCCCGACGTTTCGACGCGCTCGTGATCGGCGTGCCCGACGAGCACCTCGGCCAGCGCGCGGCCGCCGTCGTGCAGCCGCGGCCTGGGGTGGCGCCCGGCCTCGCGACGATCGAGGCACACGTGCGCACGGAGATCACCGGCTACAGGGTGCCGCGCACGGTGTGGCTCGCTGACGAGATCGGCCGTTCGCCCACCGGCAAACCCGACTGCCCGTGGGCCCAGCGCTACGCCGCCGAACACGAACCCGCTCAGGAGCGCGCATGCGGAGTTCCCGCTGCGACCGGTTCGGCATCGACCTGCCGATCGTCGGCGTCGCGCCGTCGGAGCACGTCGCCGCCGCGATCAGCCGCGCGGGCGGCCTCGGCGTGCTCGGCTGGGTGCGGGTCAACGACGCTGCCGGGCTCGACGCCGTCCTGTCCTGGCTGGACGAGAACACCGGTGGAAAGCCTTACGACGTAGACATCGTGAGGCCCGCGAAGAACCCCGCCGAGGGCACCAGGCCGATCTCACCAAGCTCATCCGCGACACCCACCGGTCCTTTGTCGACAAAGTGCTGCGTGATCTCGCCATTGCCCCCGCTGCCCGACGACACCACAAACGCGCCGGTGTGCTCGGCTGGCTGCACTCCGTCGCGCGGTCCCCTGTGGACGTCGCGACGGAGCACGCATCAGCTTCATCGCCAACGCGCTGGGCTCGCAGCCCGAAGACGTGATCGACCGCACGCACGCCGCCGGTGTGCCCGTGGCGGCGCTCGCGGGCAACGGCGAGCACGCGGCCCGCCACGTCGCGCGCGGCGTGGATCTCGTGGTGGCACAAGGGTATCGGGCCGGCGGCCACACCGGCGCGATCGCGTCGATGGTGCTGGTGCCGCAGATCGTCGACGCCGTCGGCGCACGGGTCCCGGTGCTCGCGGCCGGCGGCATCGCCTCCGGCCGGCAGGTCGCGGCCGCGCTGACGCTCCGCACGTCGGGCGTGTGGAGGGATCGTTCTGGCTCGCCACCGAGGAGTACCGCCGGACAATGCCGGGCTCGGCGCGATGCAGACGGCGCTGGTCAACGCGACTTCGGCCGAGACCGTCCGCATCCACCGGCAAACCCGCCCGCCTGCTCAAACGCGCTGGACGGACGCCTGGGCCGCTCCCGACGCGCCCGAACCGCTGCAGAACCTCCTGGTCTCCCACGCCCACAACCGCCTCCACGCCGCGGACGACCCGGCCGTGGTGTCGATGCCGGTGGGCCAACTCGTCGGCCGGATGAACCGCGTCCGGCCGGTGGCCGGGTGATGGGGGAGCTGGTGAGCGGCTGCGAGGAAGCGTTGGCACGGCTGGACAAGACCCGCTGAACCGGTCGGTCTCGAATGGAGCCGGAGAATGGCGTGGCGCACCGGCGCCACGCCATTCTCCGGCAGCCGGGTCAGATCTTCGAGGCCGCTGAAGCGATCGCGCTCGCGAAGCTCGTCACCTCGGTGTACACGCCTGGCGCGTGGGCGCGGGCGCAGCCGGTGCCCCAGCTCGTGATGCCGACCTGCACCCACTCGCCGGCCGTGTCGCGGCGGAACATCGGGCCGCCGGAGTCGCCCTGGCAGGTGTCGAAGCCACCCGCCGAGACGTTGCCCGCACAGATTTCCGCACCCGCGATGAGACCGGAGTAGTCGCCGCCCTGGGCCTTGCACGTCGAGTCGCTGACGAACGGCACCTGGGCCTTCAGCAGGTAACGCTGCTGCGCGCCGCCCTCGGTCGCGGCGCCCCAGCCCGCGACGGTGAACGTGCCGGTGTTGAGGGAAGTGCTGGAGGCGAGCGGAAGCGTCGGGACGCCGGAGACGGGGCTCGCGAGCTTGATCAGCGCCCAGTCACCGCCGGTCGTGTCGTACGTGGTGGAGCGGTAGACGTAGCTGGAGCGCACCTTTTTCGCGCTGGAGCTCTGCAGGTCGACGACGCCGAGCGTTGCCGTGATCGAGGTGTTCGAGCCGGTGCGCGTGACGCAGTGGGCGGCGGTGAGCACGATCTGCGGTGTGTACAGCGCGCCGCCGCAGCCCATGGAAAGCCTTACCATCCAAGGAAACTCACCTTGCGCTGCCCGGCTGCCACCCACCACCTGGGTCCCGTTCGTCGACGGCGGCGGGCCGGCCACGGCGGGGGTCGCGAGCCCGACCGCGGCGGCCAGCGCCGTGACGCCGACGAGAGCTTTTCCGAGCAGGGTGAACCGTCTCTTGAAGGTCATGGGGGATCCGTTCTTCCGGTGTCCACAAGGGACGGGGATACGGGGAGTGATGACTCGACTACACCAAACCCGGGGCAACCGGACAACCGACTTTCTTCGGATCTTTCGGGCGAGCGGTCCCCTCGCGTCACAGAACCGTTTCAGTGCCGGACGTTCGGCCGCCGCACGAGGTTGGCCGTCGCCCCGAGCGCCAGCGCCGCGCACCCCGCCACCGCCGACGGTCACGGCAGGCTGAACGCCAGCACCGCACACCCCGCGAGTCCCGGCACCGCGACGACCCGCGGCGCGGGGTTCGCGTCGGCCCGCAGCGGCACGGCCGCGGTGTCGGCGATCGCGTAGTAGGCCGGCACCGCGAACGACGAAAACGCGATCGCCCCACGGAGATCCACCGTCGTGGTGAGCACGGCCACCACCGACACCCGCCAGTTCCGCCCGCTGTGGCAACTCGAACCGCAGGTGCACCACGGCGAGAACACGCGGCAGGTACCCGTCGCGGGCCATCGCCGGCGTCGTGCGCGAGACGCAGGGCACCAGCGCCGGCCACGAACCCGGCGACGCAGGGCACCGGCGCCGGCCACAAGCCCGGCGACGCAGGGCACCGGCGCCGGCCACGAGTGCGGCGACGCAGGGCACCAGCGCCGGCCACGAGCCCGGCGACGCCGGCGCAGCACTGGCCCGCACGATCGGCGAGCGCCATGGCGCCGCCGCCCCCGCGCTCGCCGCCAGCCGCTGTGGCCCGTGGGTGAGCAGCAGCGCGAGGGCGACGACGGCGTAGACCACCAGCGTCAGCCGAGGGCGATCGGGATCGCCCGCGGAATGGTCCGCGTGGCGTCCGTACTTCCTCCCCGAGCGTCACCAGCTACGCGTACCCCAGCGAACGCGAAGTACAGCAGCCCCGCCGCCGTCAGCACCCCGCCACCGTCGAACGGCGCGACCGGCCCGGCCACGAACCCGCCCGACGGCGCACTCGCGACCGCCGCCGCCAGCACCACCAGCCTGACCACGACGACCGCCCGCGTCGCGGGCGCCGACCCATGCACCCCGAGGCAGTTGACCCCGTCACGGCCGCCATGACCCCGGGCGATGACCGCACGTCACGGCCGTCCCACGCCGGGGGCCGCGTACGCGACGACGGTCAGCGTCATCGCCGCGCAGCTCGCCGTCTTGCCAGTGGCGAGCCCCCAGCCGCCGAGGTACCAGCAGAACCCGCCGAGCCGCGCCCGCCCGTACCCGCAGGTGCCGCCAGACTCCGGGTGCCGCGCCGCCGGCCGAGCCGACGACGTCGCGTTGCGGAACGCCACCACCGCCGCGGTCCCCAGCGCGGGCAGCAACCCCGCCCAGTGGCGCCGGCCGCGGGCGCGATGCCGCGAACACGCCCGTGCCGCCCATCGACCCGAGCCCGAGGAACACGGCGTCGGTCCGCCCCCGCCGGCGGGCGAGCGACGTCGTGGGTTCCGTTCACCGGTGGCGGGCAGCGACCGCCCACCACAGCGGACGGCCGGAAGGGGTCGACAGATCCCGTCTGTCACACCACGCCGCGCTCGCTCGTTCCCTCCGCGACCGCCATTCGAAGGGAGATCCCGTGAACGCCGCACTCTGGGCCGGACAGATCGTCCTCGCCCTGCTCTTCGCCCTGTCCGGTTCGCTCAAGTCCACGATGTCGCGCGAGCGCATGCTCGAAACGGGCCAGACCGGCGCCGCCGCCTACCCGCTGCCGGTGGTGCGGTTCACCGCGATCTGCGAGCTCATCGCCGTGGCCGGCCTCATCCTGCCCCCACTCACGGGCGTCGCGCCGAGCCTCGCGGGCTGGGCCGCCGTCGGCCTGGTCGTGGTGATGATCGGCGCCATGGCCATGCACGCGCGCCTCGCGATCGTCCAGCACAAGGCCGCCGAGTGGCGCAACGTCACGGTCAACGCCGTGATCCTCGCCGTCGCGGTGTTCGTCGCCAGTGGGCGCCTCTGACGGGAACAACCCCGAGCCACTCCACCGCACGTCTTCACTCTCCGTTCCCCACCGCGAAACTTTCCATTCCCGCCACTGAACGACCGTGGCCCTCGTGCGAATCCTCATCGTCGGTGGCGGCGTCCTCGGCACGATGCACGCGTGGCAGGTGAGCCACCGCGGTCACGACGTCGTCCACCTCGAACGCGAGCCCGAAGCCCGCGGCGCGTCCGTGCGCAATTTCGGCCTCGTCTGGGGCAGCGGCCGGGCGGGCGGCCCGGAGCTCACCACGGCGTTGCGCGCCCGCGAGCTGTGGCAGACGATCGCCGAGCAGACGCCGGCGCTGGGTTTCCGGGCCAACGGTTCGCTCACGGTCCTGCGCACCGAAGCCGAGCGCGCCGTCGCCGACGCCGCGACCACGAAGGCCGACGCGGCCGAGCGCGGTTTCAAGCTCCTCACCCCGGCCGAGGCCCGCCGGCTGAATCCGGCTCTGCGCGGCGACTTCACGGCCGCCCTGTGGTGCGAGCGCGACGCGGCCGTCGAACCCCGCACCGCCCAGCCCGCCCTGCGCGACGCGTTGCGGAAGACCGGCCGCTACACCTGGCTGCCCAGCCGCGAAGTCCGCACGCTGACCGGCACCGGCGTCACCGACGACCGCGGCGACCACCACGAAGGCGACGTCACGATCTTCTGCACCGGTGCGTGGCTCGGCGGCCTCGTCCGCGAGCTCGCGGACGAGGTCCCCGTCCGCCGCGTGCGGCTGCAGATGGCGCAGACCGAACCCCTCGGCGAGACGCTGACCACGAGCGTCGCCGACGCCGACAGCTTCCGCTACTACCCGGCCTTCCGCGGCGCCGCGCTCGCCGAGCTCGGCCGCACCCAGCCCCAGGGCGACGTCGCCGCCGCCCACGCGATGCAGCTGCTCATGGTCCAGCGCCTCGACGGCTCGCTCACCATCGGCGACACGCACGAGTACGACCAGCCCTTCGGCTTCGACGTCATCGAAGACCCGTACGAGCACCTCGCCGAGGTCGCCGGCGCGCTGCTGGGCCGGCCGTTGCCGCGCATCCGCCGACGCTGGGCCGGCGTGTACGCCCAGGCCCTCGACCCGGCCGCGATCGTGTACCGGCAGCGCCTGGCGGACAATGCTTTCCTGGTCACCGGAACCGGCGGGCGCGGCATGACGTGCTCGCCGGCGATCGCCGAGGACACCGCGCGGGAGCTGGGCCTGTGACGACCGAGCTCGTGGTGCTGGACCTCGTCGGCACCACCGTCGTCGACGACGGTCTCGTGGTGCGCGCCTTCACCGCCGCCGTCGGCAGCGCCGGGGTGTCTAAAGTGGACGAACGGTTCCCGGCGATGCTCGCGCACGTGAACGCCACCATGGACCAGTCGAAGATTGCCGTCTTCCGCGCCCTGCTGCCGGCCGAGGACCTCGCCCAGCGCGCCAACGCCGAGTTCGAACGCGCCTACGCCGGCCTCGTCGCGGCGGGGGAGTGCAAGCCGGTGCCCGGCGCGGAGGACGTGATCCGCGGTCTGCGCCACGGCGGCGTGAAGGTCGCGCTGACGACCGGCTTCGCGGCCGTCACGCAGCAGGCGATCATCGAGGCGCTGGGCTGCGCGAGCTCGCCGACCTCACGCTCACCCCGAGCGAGGGCGTGCGCGGCCGCCCGTACCCCGACCTCGTCCTCACGGCCGTGCTGCGCCTGGGCGTCACCGACGTGCGCAACGTCGCCGTCGCCGGGGACACGCCGTCGGACGTGCGCACCGGGTTGTCCGCGGGTGCGCGCGTGGTGGCCGGGGTGCTGACCGGAGCCGGCACGCGCGCCGAGCTCACCGAGGCCGGGGCGACGCACGTGCTGGACTCCGTGCGCGACCTGCCGGACGTGCTGGACTGAAGTCTCCGAGGTTTCCGGCCGGCCCGTGCAACCGCCCCGGCCCGGATTCCGTCCGCACGGTATGCGGACAACGGTGAAAGTCCTGGGTGTGAGCGTTCTGCTGCTTTCGGCCGCGGCGTGCGGCGGCGGAGGGGCCGCGCCGGCGGGACCGGGCGCGGCGAGCTCGTCGCCTTCTCCGACGACGTCCTCGGTGCCGTCTTCCCCCACACCGCCCCCACCGATGCCCCTGCCGTCGCCGTCCGGCCCGCCGCAGAGCCGTCCGACGCAGGGCACACCGCCCGGCGACACGGCACCGGCCCCCGGCCAGCTCGACGCGTCGGCGCTGCCCGGCGGCTATCCCCACGACGTGACACTCGCGCAGGGCGGCAAGGTCGTCGTGATCCACGCCGACGAGGCCGGCTGCGACCACATCATGGCCGCGGCGGGGGAGCAGACCGCGCAGCAGGCCGTTGTGATCGTCACCGTCACCAAGGCACCCCACGGCCAGATGTGCCCCATGCACGTGCGCGAGGTGTCGCTGCCCGTGCCGCTGGCCGAGCCGCTCGGCGGCCGGAAGCTGGTCCTGCGCCCCGGTCCGTGAGCGGATGCAACCGGACGCGGCCCCCGGTCCGTCCTTGGCTCATGAGGTACTTGACGAAGCTGGTCGGCACGGGCCTGATCCTCGCCACGGTGACAGCCTGCGGCGCCCAAGGGACCATGGCCACGAACCCCGCGTCCGGAGGCGACTCCGTGGCGCCGAGCGGCAGTATCTCGACCTCGCCGTCGTCGGTGCCGAAGCCCCCGCCCAACCCGCCGGGCAAACCCCGGTTCGAGGTGCCGGCCGGCAGCACGCCGGTCCCCGCGGACAAGGTCGACGCGAAGGCGCTGCCGCCCGGCTTCCCGCACGAGGTCTACACGGCCAACGGCGGCACGATCATCAACGTCCGCGCCGAGGAGGGCGGCTGCGGCCACGCCCTCGGCGAGGCGATCGAGCAGACCGCGCAGCACGTGGTGCTGGACCTGAGCGAGACCAAGGCGCAGACCGGCCAGATGTGCACGATGGACCTGCGGTACCCCTACATCTCCGTCGCGCTCGCCGCGCCGCTCGGCGAGCGGACGGTGGTCCTGAAGCAGTCGCCGCCTCGGTGACGGCTTCGCCAGGCCGGCGTCGCGCGGCTCGTTCGGGGGGCCAGCTGCCCGAGCGCCCCGGCACCGGCCGGACGGTCACCCGGGTGCCACCCGCCCCCGTGGTACCCGGGTGATCTCCCTAGGGGCGGCTGCCGCTCGAATCGTGGGCGCATCGGCGGAGCCCTAGGCTCACCGGGCATGGGCACCCGCCAGATCTCGCGCACCGCGGTCGTCGCCGCGTCACCCGAGCAGCTGTTCGACCTGCTCGCCGATCCCGCCAACCACCCGCTGATCGACGGGTCCGGCACGGTCCGCCGCGGCCGTGACGGCGCCCCTTCCCGGCTCTCGCTCGGCGCGAAGTTCGGGATGGACATGAAGCTGGGCGCGCCGTACCGGATCAGCAACACGGTGGTGGAGTTCCAGGAGAACCGGCTCATCGCGTGGCGCCACTTCGTGGGCCACCGCTGGCGCTGGCTGCTGGAGCCCGCCGGCGAGGGCAAGACCACGGTGACCGAGACGTTCGACTACTCGACCGCGGCCTCGCCGCTGGCGATCGAGCTGATGGGCTTCCCCAAGCGCAACGCTGCCGGCATCGAGAAGACCCTCGCCCGGCTTACGAAGATGTTCCCAGGCTGACCGGGATGCGGCGTGAGCTGTACCGCGTTCGGCGGTAGGCGCGGACAGTTAGTTGTAGTGTGCTAAATGTTAGGATTCTACAACTATCTCGAGGGGTACCGTGCCGGAGCTCAGCCGTCGGCGGCGCCAGATCGTGCTGGCTGTCTGCTGCATGAGCCTGTTCATCGTCGGGCTCGACAACACGATCGTGAACCTGGCGCTGCCCTCCATCCAGCACGACCTGGGCGCGTCCGTGTCGAGCCTGCAGTGGACGATCGACGCCTACACGCTCGTGCTCGCGAGCCTGCTCATGCTCTCGGGCTCGACGGCCGACCGGCTCGGGAGGCGGCGGACGTTCCAGACGGGCCTGGTGCTCTTCGGCGTCGGCTCGCTGCTGTGCGGTCTCGCGCCCAGCGTTGGCCTGCTCATCGCGTTCCGCGCACTCCAGGCCGTCGGCGGGTCGATGCTCAACCCGGTGGCGATGTCGATCGTCACGAACACGTTCACCGATCCGAAGGAGCGCGGGCGCGCGATCGGCATGTGGGGCGCCACGATGGGGTTGTCCATGGCCGTGGGCCCGGTGCTGGGCGGACTCCTCGTCGGCGCGGCCGGTTGGCGCTCGATCTTCTGGATCAACGTGCCGGTCGTCATCGCTGCGGTCGTGCTCACCGCGGTGTTCGTGCCGGAGTCGCGCGCGCCGCGGCCGCGCCGGATCGACCCGGTGGGCCAGCTGCTGGTGATCGTGTTCCTCGCCGGGCTGACCTACGGCATCATCGAGGGCCGCGACGCCGGGTACGGCTCGCCGCAGATCCTCGTCGCGTTCGTGCTCGCCTTGGTCTCGCTGGCCGTGTTCGTGCCGTACGAACGAAGGCGGCGAGACCCGTTGCTGGAGCCGCGGTTCTTCCGCAGCGCGCCGTTCTCCGGCGCCACGCTCACGGCGGTGTCCGGCATCGCGGCGATGGCCGGGTTCCTCTTCCTCAACTCGCTCTACCTGCAGGACACCCGCGGCTACAGCGCGCTGCACGCGGGCCTGCTGACGCTGCCGATGGCCATCATGTGCGCGATCTGCGCGCCCATCGCCGGCCGGCTCGTGGGCACCCGCGGCGCGCGGCTGCCGCTGGTGGGCGCGGGCATCGGCACCGTGATCGGCGCGCTGCTCATGCTTGATCTGTCTTCGACCACTCCGCTTTGGCGGCTGATCATCGCCTACGTCGTGTTCGGCGTCGGCTTCGGCCTGGTCAACGCCCCCATAACCTACGCGGCAGTGTCCGGGATGCCGCGGGCGCAGGCGGGCGTGGCCGCGGCGATCGCGTCGACGAGCCGCCAGGTCGGCACATCACTCGGCGTGGCGGTGATCGGCGCGGTGGTCACGGCGCGGGTGCACGGCCCGTTCGCCGGTGGCCTCGCGGCCGCCAGCCACGCCGGCTGGTGGATCATCGGCGGCTGCGGGCTGCTGGTGCTCGTGCTGGGGCTGGTGACCACCACACGCTGGGCGTATGCCACGGCGCGGCGTGTGGGCGTCGAAGAGGAAACCGACCCGGGACTGGTCCGGGCCTGACATGGGCACCGCCTCCGACACCGAGGTCGCCACTCGGGTGTGGGCCCGGATGCGCGCGCTGGTGCTCGACCGCCACGAACGCAAGCGTGAGGTCTGCGAAGCGCTCGGCATGAGCTTCATCAAGATCAAAGCCCTGCGCCGGGTCGCGGCGCGGCCGCTGACGATGAGCGAGCTCACCGAGCAGCTGAACACCGACCGGCCCTACACCACGCACGTCGTGGACGAGCTCGTCCGCCGAGGCCTGGTGTTGCGCGAGCCGCACCCGGAGGACCGGCGCAGCCGCGTCGTCACCGTCACGGCCGAAGGCGCGGTGACGGCTGCCCGAGCCGAGCGCATTCTGGGGGAGCCGCCGAAGTCGATGCTCGCGCTGACGTCCGAGGAGCTGGTCGAGCTGGACCGCCTGACCGCCCAGATCACCGACGACTGACCCGACCACCCCAATGTGGCGTTCGGTGCGCTCAACGCAACCAACGCCACATTGGGGTGGGGTGGCCTGGAGTCAGCGGAAGCTGATCTGCAGCACCGGTTCGCTGGTGGCGGCGAAGAAGTCGTTGCCCTTGTCGTCGATGACGATGAAGGCGGGAAAGTCCTCGACCTCGATCTTCCACACGGCTTCCATGCCGAGCTCGGGGTACTCCAGCACGTCCACCTTCTTGATGCAGTCCTTGGCCAGCCGCGCGGCCGGGCCGCCGATCGAGCCGAGGTAGAAGCCGCCGTGGTTCTGGCACGCGGCGGTGACCTGCTTGGAGCGGTTGCCCTTCGCGAGCATCACCATCGAGCCGCCCGCGGCCTGGAACTGCTCGACGTAGGAGTCCATGCGCCCGGCTGTGGTGGGGCCGAACGAACCGGACGCGTAGCCGTCGGGCGTCTTCGCAGGACCGGCGTAGTACACCGGGTGGTCCTTGAGGTACTGCGGCATTTCCTCGCCGGCGTCGAGACGTTCGGCGATCTTCGCGTGCGCGATGTCGCGCGCGACGACCAGCGGCCCCGACAGCGACAGGCGCGTCTTCACCGGAAGCTGCGAAAGCTGTGCGCGAATCTCGGCCATGGGGCGGTTGAGGTCCACGCTCACGACTTCGTCGGACAGGTCGTCCTCGGTCACGTCCGGCAGGAAGCGCGCAGGGTCGCGTTCGAGCTGCTCGATGAACACGCCGTCGGCCGTGATCTTGGCCTTGGCCTGGCGGTCGGCCGAGCACGACACGGCGATGCCGACCGGGCAGCTCGCGCCGTGGCGAGGCAGGCGGATCACGCGCACGTCGTGGCAGAAGTACTTGCCGCCGAACTGCGCGCCGATGCCGAACTGGCGCGTCATCTCCAGCACCTGCTGCTCGAGGCCCGGGTCGCGGAACGCGTGGCCCAGCTCGGAACCCTCGGTCGGCAGCGTGTCGAGGTAGCGCGCAGAAGCGAGCTTCGCGACCTTCAGGTTGAACTCCGCCGACATGCCGCCGACGACGATCGCCAGGTGGTACGGCGGGCACGCCGCGGTGCCGAGGCTGCGCAGCTTCTCGTCCAGGAACCGGGCGAGCCGCTTGGGGTTCAGCACCGCTTTGGTCTCCTGGTACAGGAACGTCTTGTTCGCGCTCCCGCCGCCCTTGGCCATGAACAGGAACTCGTAAGAAGGATCTGACGGCTCCCCGGCTGTGTTGTCCTTGTGATAGAGCTCGACCTGCGCCGGCAGGTTGGTGCCGGTGTTGCGCTCGTCCCAGAAGCTGGTGGGCGCCATCTGCGAGTAGCGCAGGTTCAGCTGTTGATAGGCGTCGAAGATGCCCTCCGACAAGGCCCGCTCGTCGTCACCGCCGGTCAGCACGCCCTCGGAGCGCTTGCCGATGACGATGGCCGTGCCGGTGTCCTGGCACATCGGCAGCACGCCGCCGGCCGAGATGGCCGCGTTGCGCAGCAAGTCCATCGCGACGAACCGGTCATTGCCGCTCGCCTCGGGATCGTCGACGATGGCCCGCAGCTGCTGCAGATGTGACGTACGCAACAGGTGCTGGATGTCGGTGATGGCCGTGCGCGCGAGCGTGGTCAGCGCCGCGGGATCGACCTTCAGGAACTTCCGGCCGGCCGCTTCGACGGTTTCGACGCCGTCGGCCGTGACCAGCCGGTACTCGGTGGTGGTGTCCTTGCCCAGCGGCAGGACTTCGGTGTGCTGAAACGTGGTGGACGGCACAGCCAGGCTCCTTTGCCCTGATCGGGATCCGACCACGGTACTCAGCGGTGTCAGGCTCGCCGCACACCCGCGCGGCGACTGTGTTGCAGGGCACTCAACGCGCTGTCCCACGGTCGTTCGCGCGGCTCCCGGAGTTTGGTTCGGGAGGCCGGGCCCACCCCGACGGACCCGACCTCCCGGGGAAAGCGGCCGGATGTGAACACCCGTACCGCGTGGCTCAACCTGGCGTTCCGTTCGCCTGGCACGACAGTCTCGTGACGTAGGTCATAAGTCAACGCGGCCGAACGGGTATTGCCCACTGCTTGCTACCCACTCACCAACAGGCTCAAACGCCGGTGATCGTTCGCTTTCTGGCGCGGCAATCCGCCCGGAAACGCCGAAGACCCCGTGGACCGGGGGCCACGGGGTCTTCGGGACTACTCAGGCTTACGAGGCGTATGCACGGAGCCGGTCGGCGCGCTCGCCGTGGCGAAGCTTCGCCATGACCTCACGCTCGATCTGACGCACGCGCTCGCGCGAGAGGCCGAAGTGCTTGCCGATCTGGTCCAGCGTGCGGGGCTGGCCGTCGTCGAGGCCGTAGCGCAGGCGGATGACGTGCTGCTCGCGGTCGTCGAGCGTCGCGAGGACGCGGCGCAGGTCGTCCTGCAGGAGGCCGGAGATGACGGCGCTCTCGGCATCGGTCGCTTCCGAGTCCTCGATGAAGTCGCCCAGCGGGGCGTCTTCCTCGGCGCCGACGGGCATGTCGAGGCTCACCGGGTCGCGCGACTGGTCGAGCAGGTCCGAGATCTTGTGGACCGGGATGCCCGACTCGGCGGCCAGCTCCTCGTGCGTCGCGTCACGGCCGAGCTGCTGGTGCAGGTCGCGGCGGATGCGGGCGAGCTTGTTGACCTGCTCCACGAGGTGGACCGGCAGCCGGATGGTGCGACCCTGGTCGGCCATCCCCCTGGTGATGGCCTGGCGGATCCACCACGTGGCGTAGGTCGAGAACTTGAACCCCTTGGAGTAATCGAACTTCTCCACCGCGCGAATCAGGCCCAGGTTCCCCTCCTGGATCAGGTCGAGCAGCGGCATGCCCCGGCCGGTGTAGCGCTTCGCGAGCGAAACCACGAGGCGGAGGTTGGCCTCCAGCAGGTGGTTCTTCGCCACGTGCCCATCGCGCACCAGCGCGGTGAGCTCGGTGCGGCGCTTGGCCGTGAGATCTTCGGCTGTGTCGAGCATGTGCTGCGCGAACACGCCCGCCTCGATGCGCTTGGCCAGCTCGACCTCGTCCGCCGCGGTGAGCAGCGCGGTCTTGCCGATGCCGTTCAAGTACACGCGCACCAAGTCGGCGGCCGGGCTCTGGGCGTCGAGGTCGGCGTCCGTGAGCGTCCCCACACTCACGGGTTCCTCGTTCTGCTGCGCTGGAATCCCACGCTCGCGAATCCCGCGCGCTTCGCGTTCGAGAGTCTGGACTGACATTCTCTGCCTCCCCGGTCACGGGCTGAACGTGTCTCGCCTGTGCTGCGCCTTCGGTGCCGGGCCCTGTGGAAACCCTGACCGCCGACCCAGCCGGCTTAGCTGGACACTTGTGGTAACGCACCGGGTTTCCAAAACGTTCCCGGCTCGCTGAAGAAAGGACGGGCACACCCGTCGCCTGGTTGCTCCACCAAAACTGAGCTTTTGCTGAGAAGCAAGCCACAGCGGGAATAATCATGAGAATTTCATGAGAATCCGCGCAGGGGGTGAACCACTCGGCGCCCGGTTACGTTCCCGGGCACCGAGAGCGGCAGAGTGAAAGTGGTCTAGACCTCTACGATAACGGTGAACGGACCGTCGTTCACGCTCTCCACCGCCATCATCGCGCCGAAGCGCCCGGTGGCCACGGATGCCCCACGGTCACGCAACTCCTGCACCACGGCGTCCACCAGGGGCTCGGCCACGGCCGGGCGCGCGGCGGCGACAAAGGACGGCCGCCGGCCCTTGTGCGTGTCGCCGTAGAGCGTGAACTGGGACACCACCAGCAACGGCGCGCCCGTGGTCGCACAGGACTGCTCGTCGCGCAGGATCCGCAGTTCGTGGAGCTTGCGCGCCATCGTCGCCGCTTTCGCCCGATCGTCGTCGGCATGAATTCCCAGTAGCACCAACAGCCCCGGTTCTTCGAGCGCGCCCGTCACCTCTCCGTCGACAGTCACACTCGCCCGGGTGACGCGCGCCGCGACGGCCCTCACTGTGAAAGGGAAGCCGTAGCCGGCAAGAGCATCCCGTGCCGCACGAGCTCACGCACCACGGGCAGCGCGGCCGCGGCCAGCTCCGCCGGGTCGAGGCCCTGCGCGGCCGCCAGCAGCTCCACGAGGTCCTCCAGCGCCAGCACGCCCCGGCAGCCGGCCAGCAGCCGCGTGGCGAGCTCGTCGACCTCGTGCTGCCATCCGGGCCCGTCGGTGCGGTGCAGACGCCGCACGCTGGTCTCCCAGCCCTCGTCGCCGGGGGAGTCGACGCGTTCCAGCAGCACGCTGTCGGGCACGCGGAAGGCGGTGCCCATGAGCTCGTCGCCGTGCGTGCGCAGCCAGTCGACGCGGTCGAGCCAGTTCGCCGCCTCCGGGCCCAGCGGGTCGTCGTAGGCCTGGCGCAGGTCTTCGCACACCACGGTCGGCGTCTTCCCCGCCGTGCGGCGCAGCGTGACGAAGCCGAAGCCGATGCCCTGCACGCGGTTCTCGGTGAACCAGTCGAGCCACGCGGCGGCCTTCACCCGGCCTTCGGGTGAGCGGGGGTCGATGCCCTCGTCGCGCAGCCAGGTGCCCACGTACAGCGCGGGGTCGGCGACGTCGCGCTGCACGAACCACGCGTCCGTCTCCGGCGGCAGCCAGCGCGCCACCCGATCGGCCCAGTCCTCACCGCCCGTGTGCAGCCAGGAGGCCAGCAGCTGCCCGGTGCCGCCGTCGTTGAGGAACCCCGGCAGCTGGCGGACGACGAGCGCGCTGGCGTCGTCGCCGGCCAGGCCCGAGTCGCGATAGGTGTAGTCCACGCGCGGTGGTCCGACCACGAACGGCGGGTTGCACACGATCTGGTCGAACCGGCGCCGCGCGACCGGCGCGAACCACTCGCCGCGCACCAGTTCCACGTCGAGCTCGTTGAGCCGGAACGTGCCGGCGGCCAGCGCGAGCGCCCGCGCGGAGACGTCCGTGGCCGTCACCCGCTGCGCGTGGCGCGTGGCGTGCAGGGCTTGCACTCCGTTACCGGTGCCGAGGTCGAGCAGCGTGCCGACCGGGCGCCGGCTGGTGGCGCGGATGAGGCTCAGCGACGCGTGCCCGACACCGAGCACGTGGTCCTCGGGTACGACGTGGCCGAGCATGTCGGCGTCGAGGTCGGCCACCACCCACCAGGAGCCCTCCTCGTCGCCGTGCGGGCGGATGTCGAGGGCTGCCTTGTACCCGTCGGTGTCGGCCGCGAGGATCCCCGCCGCGACGGCGGCTTCCGGTGTCAGCGGCGAAAAAGCGGACGTAACGGACTTTTCGGGCTCGGTGAGGCCGAGCAGGAACAGTCGCACGAGCGTGCCGAGGTCTCCCGCGTCGAGGCTCGCGCGCCGGGCGGGCTCGGGCTCGCCGCGGCCGAGCGCAGCGTGGGCCGCGCCGCCGAGGGCGTCGACCACCCCGTCGGCGTCGTAACCGGCGCGCCGGAAGGCCTCGCGCAACCGCGCGCAGACGTCGTCGGACAGGTCGGGCAGAGGCGTGTTCGTGCTCACGGTGGGTAAGCCTGCCACGATGGATTCCGTGACCTCCCAGCCCGTCGACCGTGTCCTCGCTCCCCTCGCCGCGGCCCTGCCCGGCCTGGAGGCGCTCTACGTCGACTTCCACCGCCACCCCGAGCTGGCGTTCGCCGAGACCCGCACCGCGGCCGAGCTGGCGCGCCGGCTCGCGGCCGACGGGTTCGAGGTCCACACCGGCGTCGGCCGCACCGGCGTGGTCGGGGTGCTGCGCAACGGCGAAGGCCCCACGGTGATGCTGCGCGCCGACATCGACGCGCTGCCGGTCGAGGAGAAGACCGGCCTCGCGTACGCGAGCACCGCGCGCGGCGTCGACGAGTCGGGCAACGACGTGCCCGTGATGCACGCCTGCGGCCACGACATGCACGCCACCTGGCTCTCGGGCGCGGCGAGCCTGCTCGCCGCCGCGCGCGAGGTGTGGTCCGGGACGCTGCTGGCCGTGTTTCAGCCCGCGGAAGAGGGCAACGGCGGGGCGGCCGAGATGATCGCCGACGGCCTGTTCGACCTCGCCGGGCGACCCGACGTGGTCTTCGGCCAGCACCTCGCGCCCGGTCCCGCCGGCTGGGTCCTCACCAGGCCGGGTGTGCTCATGGCGGCCTCCGACACGCTGCGCATCACGCTGCACGGGCGCGGCGGCCACGGTTCACGGCCCGAGACCACCGTCGACCCGGCCGTGATGGCGGCGTCGGTGGTGCTGAAGCTGCAGACCGTGGTCTCCCGCGAGGTCGCGGCCACCGAGCCGGCGGTGGTCACCGTCGGCTCGATGCACGTCGGCTCGGTCGGCAACGTCATCGCCGACGACGCCGTGCTCGAGGTCAACACTCGCGCCTTCGACGACGGGGTGCTGCTGCGGCTGCGCACCGCCATCGAACGCATCGTGAACGCCGAGGCCGTGGCCGCGAACGCGCCGAAGCCGCCGACGATCGAGCTGCTCAGCTCCTACCCGGCGACCTCGAACGACGACACCGCTTCCGACGAGCTCACCGAGGTGTTCCGCGGGCACTTCGACGACGGCACCGTGCTGCCGGCGCCGCTCGTGACCGGCAGCGAGGACTTCGGCGAGTTCGGCGCGGCGGCCGGGGTGCCGTCGGTGTTCTGGCTGGTCGGGGGCCTCGACCCGCAGGAGGTGATCACGGCGATGACCGAGGGCCGCTTCGAGACCGACATCCCGTCGAACCACTCGCCGCGCTTCGCGCCGGTCCCGCACCCGACGCTGCGCGCGGGTGTGGAGACGCTCGTCGTCGCCGCGTTGTCGCGGATGTCCGGCCCGGGTGTCGGATGACGGCCCGGAGTGGGAGCATGAGGGGTGGAGGTGGTGCTGTGAACGAGCCCGCCCAAGGTTCCGATCCCCGCCCGGCCCCGGTGCTCATCACCGAGGCAGAACCGTCCTACGACGATCAGCTGGCCGCGCGCAAGAAGAAGTACATCATCATGATGGTGTGCCGCATTCCGTGCCTGATCCTGGCCGGGCTGACCTACCACACGTGGTGGCTGGCGGTCACGTTCCTCGTGATCTCCGTGCCGCTCCCGTGGATCGCGGTGCTGATCGCCAACGACCGGCCGCCGCGCAAGGCGAAGAACGTCAACCGCTACGAGCGGGAGGCGAAGCAGATCGAGAACCGCGAACACCGGGTGATCGACGGCTGAAGCCCGCTCGTGGGTGCCGCCGCCGGCGAGAACCGGCGGCGGCACCCACGGGTTTTTCAGGCTCAGGGCTGGGGGCCGACGCGGCTCACGGCCAGCGCACCCAGCCGTGTCCCCGCGCGCAGGACGTCCACAGTGGACTGCCCGGCGAGCCACGTGGTGAGCACCCCCGCGTCGAACGCGTCGCCCGCGCCCGTGGAGTCCACGCACTCGGCCTCGACCGCCGGCACGGTGGTCACGCCGTGGGCGTCGACCCACGCGGCGCCGCCGAGGCCCGCCGTCACCACGACCGCGCCGACGGTGCCGAGCAGTTCCTTCGCCGACAGCGGATCGGCCGAACCCGTGAGCGCCACCAGCTCCTCGGTGTTGGGCATGAGCAGGTCGGTGCCGCGCACGTCGTCGAGGAACGCCGCCGGGTCGTGGATGTGCGCCGCCGCCTGCGGGTCGACCGACGTGGTGAGCCCGGCCTCCTTTGCCGCCGACAGCGCCGCGAGTCCCGCGGGCCGCGACGACGGGTCGAGCAGCACGTAGCCCGACAGGTGCAGGTGGCTCGCGCCCGCGAGCGCCTCGGGCGTCACGTCCTCGGGCCGGAACTGCTTGTTCGCGCCGCGATCGGCGAGCATGCTGCGCTGTCCTTCGGCGTCCACCATCACGACGACGCAGCACGTGGCCGCCTCGGGGTCGACCGCGAACGCGCAGCGCACGCCTGTCGCCTCCAGCTCGGCCTTGATCAGCCGGCCGCCGGAGTCGTCGCCGATGCGGGCCACCAGCGTGGTGTCGGCGCCCAGGGAACGCAGCCACAGCGCGGTGTTCGCGCCCGCGCCGCCGCCGGTGAAGCGGATCTGCGCGCGCGCGTCGCCGCCGTGGGGGAGCGGTTCGTCGTGGCGGGCGACCACGTCGAGGCCGGCGTCGCCGACCACCACGATGCCGGTCACGCGCGCACCGCCAGCGCCACGGCGACCTCGGTGGCGAGCTTGGCGTTGTCGAGCACGAGGGCTTCGTTGGCGTCGATGCTCACGCCGCCGCTCGCGGTGTGGAAGTGCTCCAGCAGCACAGGTGTCACGTCGGAGCCGTGCACGCCGCCGTCGCGCAGCTTGGCGAGCCCGTCGGCCAGTAGCCGGTCGTGCTGGTCACGGTCCATTTCGGACTCTTCCGGGATCGGGTTCGTCAGCAGCACCCCGGAATTCGCGTACGCGCGGTGCGCGGCGATCACCGCGGCGGCTTCCTTCGCGTCGTCCACGCGCCAGGCCACCGGGTGGCCCGACGAGCGGAGGTAGAACGCGGGGAACTCGTCGGTGCGGTAGCCGAGCACCGGCACGGAGTTGGTCTCCAGCACCTCCAGCGTCGCCGCGATGTCGAGCACGGACTTCACACCGGAGCACACCACGACCGTCGGCACCTTCGCGAGCACGCCGAGGTCTGCGGACACGTCCCAGCTCTGCGCCGCACCGAGGTGCACCCCGCCGAGGCCGCCGGTGGCGAAGACGCCGATCCCGGCCGCGGCGGCCAGCGCCGACGTGCCGGCCACGGTCGTCGCGCCCGAGCGGCCGAGGCCGACGGCCGGGCCCAGGTCGCGCAGCGAGAGCTTGTCCAGCCCGGCGTCCGGCGCGCACACGCGCTCCAGCTCCGCGGGCGACAGGCCGATCACCGGACGTCCGTCGAGCACGGCGATCGTGGCCGGCACGGCGCCGCCGTCGCGCACCACCCGCTCGAGGCGGTGGGCGACGTCGAGGTTGCGGGGGTGGGGCAGCCCGTGCGACAGGATGGTGCTCTCGAGGGCGACGACGGGGTGGCCGTCACGCAACGCCGAGGCGACCTCCTCGTGGAGGAAGAGTTGTGTGGTCACGGACGGACATCATCGGCGATCGCCGGCGTGCTCCCGCCAGCGGGTCAGCTCGGCCGCCAGGTTGCGCCGCGCGGCCGTCTCCCAGCGTGCCCGCGCGGTTTCGCTGCGGTACAGCAGCGGCCGGGCCAGCAGGTTCGCGAGCACCGCGGCCCGCCCGGCGGCCCACGCCCCCTCGTCGTACTGCGCGTATTCGCGGCGCACCGCGGCGGCGTACCCGGCGTAGGTCGCGCGGGTCGCGCCGAGGATCGCGAGATCGGCGTCGAGCAGCGCGGTGGCCGCTCCGTCGTCTTCCGGTGCTTCGTGGGCCGCGGTGGCGAGCACGAGGGCCTCGGCTCGCGCGACGTGCTGCGCGCGGCGCCCGCCCGGGTGAGCCAGTGGCGCAGCCAGGCGGCGCTCGCGCGTTCGTCCTCGCCCGGCACGGCGTCGTAGACCACGTCGTGCGCCCACGCGGCCAGCGCGACGGCGGCGCATTCGTCCGGACCGAGACCGCCTTCGGCGGCGAGCTGCGCACCGTCGCGCGCGACGGCCGCGGCGTGGGCGAGGTCGTGGTAGTGCCGGTGTGGTTCGCCGTAGCGCGCTTCGAGGTCGCGCCAGGCTTCGCGGGCCACGTCCTCGTCGCCGCCCACGTGTGCGACCGCGACGCCCCAGGCCGTCACCGGGAGAACTCCCAGCGCGTCGGGGAAGTCGTGAAGTCCTTCTCCCGCAAGGCGAACACTGTCTCAGGCCGCACCCGCACGGACGCGTTCACAGCCGGGTCGAGGAAGTCGGTCCCGTACACCGTCTCGTACTTGGCGTTCATCGCGTCGAGGAACTCGCGGATCTCGTCCGCGTCGGCGACGAGCTCGGCCGTGCCGCTGAGCACCACGGGCTCTTCGGGATCCTCCGTCGCGACGGACACGGCCGAGCCGGCGGCGACGTTGCGCGCCTTCACCGAGCGCAGCGACGAGGAGAACCACAGCAGCTCGCCGGTCCACACGGCCCACCGGGCATGAGGTGCGGCAGGCCCGCGGGGGTGACGGTGGCAAGCCAGTAGTCGTGGGAGGTGCGCAGCCGTTCGTCCGCCCAGTGCCACGGCAGCAGCCCGGCCGAAGCGGGTGCGATGCCGTAGCCCGGCATGTGCGGCCTGGTCGCGGTCGGTCCGTCCATGACGCGGCTCCCGCCCTCCGTGCCCGTGGGTGTACTGACGATAGTCCCGCGGCCGGTGATTCCGGCACCCGCGCGACTGAGGCATGATGGACGCGTGAGCACCGAGACGCTGACGAAGCCGGAGACCGACAGCACCGAGTCGACCGACGACGACTCCCCGAAGATGTTCCACTACGTGCGCAAGAACAAGATCGCCGAGAGCGCGGTCATGGGCACGCACGTGGTGGCGCTCTGCGGCGAGGTCTTCCCGGTCACGAAGTCGCCCAAGCCGGGTTCCCCGGTCTGCCCGGCCTGCAAGGAGATCTACGACGGCCTTCGCCCCGGAGAGGACTCCTAACCACGACGAGCAGGCCTCGACGACCCGCCCCGCGCGTGGCCGCGCAGGCACGTCCGGGCGAACAAGTCGCCGGCGCGGGGCCGGCTGTCGGCGTGCGCTCGAACGGCCGCTCGACTCGCCCGGGTGAACGTTCCCGCCCGACCCGAGCCGTCGGGCGAGGCCTGACGTGGGTGCGTCGGCCGTGCTCGTGGTGCACCGGCCCGCGAACTGCCGACGTCCGAAGCCGCCGGTCGCCGGCGCTATCTCTGCCCAACCCCTGACCCGCGCCCCGGGCGTGGCCGCGCAGGCACGTCCGGGCGAACAAACTTGAAAATCATTCACCCGTTGGCTGTGGAGCCGGGAAAGAACTGGTAGATCTGCGATCCCGCCAGTTCCTTCCCGCAGCAGGAGAGCTCCACATGCGCAGAACCGGGATCGTCCTCGCTCTCGTCGTGGTGCTCGCGGCCGCCGTGCCGGGACTCGCCCAGGCCGTCACCGGGTGGACCGCCGTCGGGTCCGACCGCGCCCGCCCGCTCGACGAGAGCCAGGGCCTCGCCACGATCGTCCGCCCGTCGGGCACCACCATCCGCTACACCGGCGTCGCCACGGTCGACGTCGGGCTGGCCGTGCAGGGCTGGAACCACGTCGGCGACCCGGGCTCGGCGCAGGGCTGGTACGTGGAGCCCTACCAGCGCGACGATCGCGGCGCGAAGCTCTTCCGCGTGCAGGCGCCCGACGGCACGCAGACCGACTACCAGCACGCGCTGGAGCCGTGGGAGGCGAGCAACAACTCGTTCGCCGCCGTCTCGCCCGACGCGCGCTGGCTGGTGGCCGGCGAGTGGGGAACGATGGACCGCCTCCTCGTGCACCCGATGCCCGGCGTGGCGTTCACCGACCCGGCGCAGAACCTGCCCTACGCGTCCGCGATCCGCCTGGACCACCAGGTCCGCGACGTGCAGGGCTGCGACTTCGTCACGGCCACACGGCTGATGTGCGCCTCCGACGACCCCGGCGGCAGCCTCTTCGGCACCACCAAGCCGCTCCTGCAGGTCGACCTCGACGGGCCGCTCTCGGGCTCCGACGTGACCGGCCACATCACGTCGCTGGGCCAGTTGCCGCTGCAGAGCGGGTGCAGCGGCACCTTCGAGGTCGAGGGCATCGACTTCGACGAGCGCGACAACACCCTGCGCGTGATCGTGATGTCGCCGGGCGTCTGCATCGCCGTGGACAGCAAGACCTGGCGGTTCCGGCAGCAGTGATCCGGTTCGTGAAGCGCACCTCTACGGAACAGGGGTGCCCTTCACGGCAGCTTGCGCACGGCGTCGTGACCGGGCCGGTCGGGCAGCTCGCCCGCCGCGTCCTCGTCCGGAACCGCTTCTTCGTGCGGCTCTTCGGGTTCGGAGTCCGCGGCGCGTTTGGGGCGACGCAACGGGATCGTGGTGCGGTCCCAGAGCTTGCGCCCTTCCTCGGCGCGCATGCGCTCGTTGGCCCGCTCCATCTCGAGCCGGCGCCACTTGCGGCGCTGGCGCCGGGTCGCCTTGGCGGGCCACAGTTCCTGGATCGCGCTGTTGAAGTAGGCGCCGAAGACCACGGCCAGGCCGATGAAGAACATCAGCAGCAGGAACGCGATCGGCGCGGCGAGCGCGCCGTAGGTGTAGCCGGTCTTAGTGATCCAGTTGAGGTAGATGCGCAACCCGATGCTGGAGACGAGGAACACGAGCATCGCGAGCACCGCGCCGGGCAGCCCGCGGTGCCAGGGCAGCCGCCGCGGCAGCGCCAGCTTGTACAGCGTGGTCAGCGCGAGCACGATCATCACGCCCAGCACGGGGTAGTAGAGGGTGCCGACCCACGCCGACACCGTGCCGCGCCAGGCCACGGGGAAGAACTCCGGCAGCAGGTCCGGCCCGATCGCCAGCAGCGGCAGCCCGACGACGAGGATCACGAGCCCGCACAGGTACAGCAGCAGCGCGAAGATCCGTTGCCACACCTCGTTGCGCACGCCGTACTGGTCGTGGGCGACGGTGATGGCGTCGACGAACGACGACATCGCCGACGAGCCCGCCCACAGCGAGATGACGAAGCCCACCGACACGATCTCGCCCTTGCCGACGGTGAGGATGCTGTTCACCGTCGGCTCGATGATCTCCTGCACCGCATTGGTGCTGAAGATGGTCCGGGAGAACGTGATGATTCGGTCGTGCACGGCCGTGACGACCCCCTGGCCGAACCACTCGCCGACGAAGCCGAGGCTGCCCAGCAGCCCGAGCAGCAGGGGCGGGAGCGAGAGCGTCTGCCAGAACGCCGCTTCGGCCGCCTCGGAGAAGATGTTGCCGTCCCACGCCTTGGCGAAGGTGCGCGTGGTGAGGCGCCACGGCCCTTTGCGCGCCGTCTTCGTCGCCGTCGCCGTCTCGGCGTCCGGTCTCACCTCACCCATGGTGGGTCCCAGCATGGTCCATTCGCGGTGATTTGGCTCGTCGCGGGTCCCCTCGCCGGGTGTGTCGGGGGACATCACCCGTGGCGGTGCCGGGCGCCGCGGCGCCCGGAAGGTAAGCTGCCCGAAGTGCCCTCACCGCAGTCGCCGGCGTCGAAGCCGGTACCACAGTGGGGGTTTTCGCACGTCACGGCCGCGACTCGCGGCCTGGGGAGGGGGTGAGCGAGGTTGTCCGAGACGACGACGCAGGGGGTCCTCGGGGCACCACCCGCCGAGCAGGACACCACCGCGCGTCCGCTGCGCGCATGGCAGCGCCGGGCGCTCACGAAGTACCTCTCGAGCAAGCCAAAGGACTTCCTCGCGGTCGCGACGCCCGGCGCCGGCAAGACCGTGTTCGGTCTCCGCATCGCCGCCGAGCTGCTGTCGGACCGCACCATCGAGGCGGTCACGATCGTCACGCCGACCGAGCACCTCAAGCACCAGTGGGCGGCCTCGGCCGCGGCGGCCGGGATCCCGATCGACTCGAACTTCCGCAACACCACGGGTGTCACTTCGTCGGACTACCTCGGCGTCGCCGTCACCTACGCGCAGGTCGCCGCGCACCCGACGCTGCACCGCGTGCGCACCGAGAACCGCAAGACGCTGGTCATCCTCGACGAGATCCACCACGGCGGCGACGCGAAGTCGTGGGGTGACGCGGTGCGCGAGGCGTTCACCCCCGCTCGCCGACGGCTGGCGCTGACCGGGACCCCGTTCCGCAGCGACGATTCGGCCATCCCGTTCGTGACCTACGAGCCCGACGCGGGCGGCTTCCAGCGCAGCAAGGCCGATCATTCGTACGGCTACGCCGACGCGCTGGCCGACGGCGTGGTCCGGCCGGTCGTGTTCCTGGCCTACTCGGGCGAGGCGTCGTGGCGGACCAGCGCGGGGGAGGAGTTCACCGCGCGGCTGGGCGAGCCGCTCACGGCCGAGCAGAACGCCCGCGCGTGGCGCACCGCGCTGGACCCGGCGGGCGAGTGGATCCCCGCCGTCCTGCAGGCGGCCGACACGCGGCTGTCGCAGGTCCGCCAAGGCGTGCCGGACGCGGGCGGTCTGGTGATCGCGACGGACCAGGAGTCGGCGCGCGCGTACGCAAAGATCCTGCAGCGCATCTCGGGGGAGATGCCGACGCTGGTGTTGTCGGACGACCCGAAGGCGTCGGGCCGGATCAAGGAGTTCTCGGAGACCAACGAGCGCTGGATAGTGGCCGTCCGCATGGTCTCCGAAGGCGTCGACGTGCCGCGCCTGGCGGTCGGCGTGTACGCCACCAGTGCCTCGACCCCGTTGTTCTTCGCCCAGGCCATCGGCCGCTACGTGCGGGCCCGCAAGAAGGGTGAGACGGCGAGCGTCTTCCTGCCCAGCGTGCCCGTGCTGCTGGAGCTCGCCAGCGAGCTGGAGGCACAGCGCGACCACGTGCTCGGCAAACCCCACCGCGAGAAGGACGGCTGGGAAGACGAGCTGCTCGCCCAGGCCAACCGCACGGAGGACGAACCGGGCGAAGAGGAGAAGGCGTTCACCTCGCTCGGCGCTTCGGCCGAGCTCGATCAGGTGATTTACGACGGCAACTCGTTCGGGACCGCCGTCTTCTCCGGCTCCGACGAGGAGCAGGAGTACCTCGGCCTGCCCGGGTTGCTCGAACCGGACCAGGTCCGCGCCCTGCTGCGCAAGCGGCAGGAGGAGCAGCTCTCCGACGAGAAGCGCCGCAAGCCGGAGGCCGAGAAGGCCGCTCCGGCGCCCGCGCGGCCCCAGTCGGTGAGCGAGCGCCTCGGCTCGCTGCGCAAGGAGCTCAACGCGCTGGTCGGCGTCTACCACCACCGCACGAAGAAGGCCCACGGCGCGATCCACAACGAGCTACGCAGGGTGTGCGGCGGCCCGCCGACCGCCATGGCGACCGTGGAGCAGCTCGAAGAGCGGATCGTCACGCTGCGTTCCTGGTGAGGCTTGCTCCGTTCGAGGGCCCGCGCGACCGTCCGGGGGCGGGGAGCGGGACGGCCCGGTCGACGCCCGAATCCTGCCCGGTTGACCGTGGCGCGTGGATCGGCCGCGCGTAACGGAATTTGTGCACCGAACGTGTCCGGGGGACTCCGCTGGGGCGCCGAGGGGCGTTCGGCTCACGAAGAGTCAGCGAAGTCGATGTCGTCACGCTCGGTGCGCACTGGCGATCACTCCGTCAGTGGATTTACCCTTTCCGGGCTGTGGTCTGGTTGTGTTGCCGAACCGTGTCCAATTGGTGTCATTTAATCGATCCAGCTATCTTCCGCGAAGCTGCTCAGCGGCATATGTTGTCGGCCACAACATATGCGCGTCGGTGCGCCGGGTCTTCCGGATCACCGCCCCGCGAGCATGATCCGGAAGGAACGAGGATGCGCAGCAGAACCCTTACCCTCCTTGCCGCCACGGTGAGCGCCGGCCTGGTGCTGACCGCGTGCGGTGCCAACTCGAACTCCGGGGGCACGGGGGACAGCTCCGCCTCCGGCTCGGCCTCCGCCCCCGCCGGCGGCGGCGCGAACGGCAAGGTCGGCGTGATCCTGCCCGAGACCGCCACCTCCGCCCGGTGGGAGGCGTTCGACAAGCCGATGCTCCAGGCCGCTCTCCAGGCCCAGGGCTTCAGCGCCGACATCCAGAACGCCCAGGGTGACAACCAGAAGTTCTCGACCCTCGCCGACGGCTTCATCAGCCAGGGCGTAAAGGTCCTGATCATCGCCCCGTCCGACCCGGCCGTCGGTGCCGCGATCGAGGCCAAGGCGAAGACCGCGGGCATCCCGGTCATCGACTACGACCGCCCGAGCCTCGGCGGTTCGGCCGACTACTACGTCTCGTTCGACAACGAGAAGGTCGGCGAGCTGCAGGGGCAGGGCATGGCCGACGCGCTGAAGGACAAGAAGGGTGCCGCGGTCGTCCAGCTCGAGGGCGCCCCGACCGACAACAACGCGACCCTGTTCGGCGACGGTCACGACAAGGTCCTCAAGCCGCTGTACCAGTCGGGCGCGCTGACGCTGGTCCAGAAGCAGCCGATCAACGACTGGGACCCGCAGGTCGGTGGCACGACCTTCGAGCAGATCATGACCCGCGTCGGCAACAAGGTCGACGGTGTCGTGGCGGCGAACGACGAGCTCGCCGGCGCGGTCATCACCGTGCTGAAGAAGAACGGCCTCAACGGCAAGGTCCCGGTCACGGGCCAGGACGCCACCGCGGCCGGCCTGCAGGCCATCCTGCGCGGCGACCAGCTCCTGACGATCTTCAAGCCGATCAAGCAGGAAGCCGACAACACCGCGAAGCTGGCTGCGGCACTGGCCAAGAACGACAAGGCCGCTGCCGACGCAATCGCCACGGGCACCCTGCACGACCCGAAGAACAACCGCGACATCAAGTCGGTCCTGCTCGCGCCGACCCTGATCACGGTGAACGACGTCAAGACGGTCATCCAGCAGGGCTACGTCAAGGCGTCCGACGTCTGCACCGGCGACGTCGCCGCCAAGTGCACCCAGTACGGCATCAGCTGATCCGTTCCGCGTAGCACCAACCCAGCAGCCGGGCCGGGACGCGTACCCCGACGACGCGTCCCGGCCCGGTACCCACGCGAGAGATATGCGAATCCCATGAGCGAGCCCATTCTCGACATCAAAGGCCTGAACAAGAGCTTCGGCCCGGTCCACGTCCTGCACGACGTGGACTTCGCCGTACGGGCGGGTGAAGTGACCGCGCTCGTCGGCGACAACGGCGCCGGCAAGTCGACGATGGTCAAGTGCATCGCCGGCATCCACCCGTACGACACGGGAACCGTGCGGTTCAACGGCCAGGAAGTCCACATCCACAGCCCGAAGGACGCGGCCGAGCTCGGCATCGAGGTCGTCTACCAGGACCTCGCGCTGGCCGACAACCTCGACATCGTCCAGAACATGTTCCTCGGCCGCGAACGCGGCAACAGCTGGCTGCTCGACGAGGCGAGCATGGAGAAGGCCGCGCGGGAAACGCTGGCCTCGCTGTCGGTGCGCACCGTGAAGTCGGTGCGCACGCCCGTCTCCGCGCTTTCCGGTGGACAGCGCCAGACCGTGGCCATCGCGAAGTCGGTGTTGTGGAACAGCAAGGTCGTGATCCTCGACGAGCCGACCGCGGCCCTCGGTGTCGCCCAGACCCGGCAGGTCCTCGACCTGGTCCGCCGCCTCGCCGAGCAGGGCCTCGGTGTCGTGCTGATCAGTCACAACATGGCCGACGTGTTCGAGGTCGCCGACCGCATCGACGTGCTGTACCTGGGCCGTCTGGTCGCCGAGGTCCAGACCAAGGACGTGACGACCAACCAGGTGGTCGAGCTGATCACCTCCGGCCGGTCGGGTGACCTCGGCCTGGCCCGCCCCGAACACGTCGTGCTGTGAGCAACGAGAAAGAACCGGTTATGACTGAGACCCCTGCCAAGCCCGCCAAGCCGGACTCGGCGAACGCGATCGCCGACTTCGGCATCGACACCACGTCGATGTCGACGGGTGAGGCGATCAAGGACTACTTCGCGCGGATGAAGGACGGCCAGCTCGGCTCGGTCCCCGCCGTGCTCGGCGTGATTGTCCTCGCGATCCTCTTCAGCTCCCTCTCCAGCGACTTCTTCACCCTGCGCAACATCGCGAACCTGCTCTCGCAGGGCGCGGGCCAGACGATCATCGCGATGGGCATCGTCTTCGTGCTGCTGCTCGGCGAGATCGACCTGTCGGCCGGTACCGCCTCCGGTGTGGCGGCCTCTCTGATGGCGTTGCACTACGTACGCAACGGCAACCTGCTCGGCTCGATGGGTGGCGGCGTCTTCATCACGTTCATCGCGGTGCTCGCGATCGCCGTGATCCTCGCCCTGCTGCAGCGGATCTGGGCCGGGGCCGCGGTCTCGCTCATCGGCATCATCGTGATCCTGATCGGAGCTCCGCAGAACGCGTGGCTCGAGATGATCATCGCGATCACCACGGGTACCGCGATCGGCTGCATCACCGGTTTCCTCGTCTCGAAGATCGGCATGCCGTCGTTCGTCGTGACCCTGGCCCTGTTCATCGTGTGGCAGGGCGTGATCCTGCAGTTCATCGGTGAGGGCGGCACGCTGCCGATCAGCACGAGCGACACCCTCAACGCGGTGGCCAACGGCAACCTGTCGGTGCTGGGCAGCTGGATCATGTTCCTCGTCGCCGCCGGTGGTTACGCGGTCATCGCGCTGGGGCAGCACTTCTCGCGGCTCAAACGCGGCCTCGTGGTGCAGCCGACACCGATTGTGCTGTTCAAGGTCGGCGTGGTCGTGGTGATCTCCGCCGTCGCCACGTACTTGCTGACGATCGACCGCTCGTCCAACGCGGCCGTGGTCATCGACGGCGTCCCGTACGTCGTCCCGATCGTGCTGGTGCTGCTGTTCGCGGGCACCTATGTGCTCAACCGCACGAAGTACGGCCGGCACCTCTACGCCGTCGGTGGCAACCAGGAAGCGGCCCGTCGCGCCGGTATCAACGTGGCGAAGCTGCGCACCAGCGTGTTCGTGATCAGCTCGTCGTTCGCGGCGATCGGCGCGATCGTGTACTCGTCGAAGATCGGCTCGGTCAACCCGCAGTCCGGTGGCCTGAACACGCTGCTGTTCGCGGTGGGCGCGGCGGTCATCGGTGGTACGTCGCTGTTCGGCGGCAAGGGCCGGATCATCGACGCGGTCATCGGTGGTGCCGTGTTGGCGATCGTGAACAACGGTCTGGGCCTGCTCCAGCAGTCCGCGGCCGTCGTGAACATCGTCACCGGTCTCGTCCTGCTGCTCGCGGCCACCGTCGACGCGCTGTCGCGGCGCCGAGCGGCTGCGTCGGCACGCTGACGCCCGATGCCACGGTCAAGCCGGTGACGAGCTCGTCCGTCGCACGACCCGACGAGGTGCGCCGGCACAACCGCACGACCCTGCTCCGCCTGCTGCACGTCGGCGGACCGAGCACCCGGGCGACCCTGGCGGCGGAGCTGGGCCTCAACCGGAGCACGATCAAGACCCTCGTCGACGGGCTCGCAGAAGCGGGCGTCGTCGAGGAGAAGGTGCCGAGGCCGGGACGAGGGGCGGGCCGCCCCTCGCTCCTGGTCCTGCCCCAGCCGCACGCGGCGGTCGTGCTCGCGGTCGACCTGCAGGTCGAGCACGTGGCGATCGCGCTCGTGGGGCTGGGCGGCCAGATCCTCGGCCGCAACAGCTGGAACCTGCGCGGCCGGATGCGCGAGGCCGACGAGGTGATCACGCACGTGATCGAGTCGACCGCCGTGCTGGCCGGCGACCTCGGGGTCACGCCCGTGGCCGTCGGGGTGTCGGTGCCCGGGGTCGTGCGGCGCGCCGACGGCCACGTGCACGAGGCGCCGAACCTGCGCTGGACCGACGTCGCCCTCGGCGAGCGTCTGTCCAGCGTGCTGCGCATCCCCGTGCTGGTCGGCAACGACGCCGAGCTCGGCGCCGTCGCCGAGCACCTGCGCGGAGCCGCCCGCGGATCGTCCGACGCCGTGTTCGTGTCCGCCGATGTCGGTGTCGGTGGCGGCGTCATCGCCCAGGGCTCGTCGTTGCGGGGCGGCGCGGGCTACGTCGGGGAGATCGGCCACATGGTCGTCCGCCCGGGCGGACGACCCTGCTACTGCGGCAGCAGTGGCTGCTGGGAGACCGAGATCGGCGAGGCGGCCCTGTGCCGGGCCTTGGGTCTGCCGGAGGACACCGCACGCGGCGCGATCCTGTTCGAGCTGCGGGAGCTGGCCCGCGACCCCGAGGCGGCCCTCACGCGGCTCGCGGAGTTCGCCGAGTGGCTCACGCTCGGCCTCGTCAACGTGGTCAACCTGCTGGGCCCGCAGCTCGTCGTGCTGGGCGACCTGCTCACGGTGCTGCCGGAGTCGGTGATCCGCTCCGTGGGCGCCGAGGTCCGCCGACGCAGCCTGGTGAGCCGGGCCGTCGGCGGCACGCGGATCGTGAGCTCGGCGCTGGGCGCCGACGTGAAGCTGCTGGGCGCCGCCGAGGTGGCGTTCGAGGTCGTCCTCGACACGGTCTAGGCAGTTCCGTGAAGGGCACCTCGGCGGCCGCCGAGGTGCCCTTCACGGTGCCGTTCACGGACTGCCCGGCGATTACCCGCGGTGAATTGCCGGATGTGGCGTTTGCCACGGAAGTACCCGGTATTCGGTTTCGGTCCGGTTTCGGACCGGACAGGAATTGTCAATTCCGCACCTGGTGCAGAACGTGAAGTTGCAAGCGGCGAAGTCGCCGGGTTCCGGTTTCACCGCGAATGGGCCTCGATACGCCGAAGGCGGCAGGTGCATCGGGCACCTGCCGCCTCCGGGGCCGAGAAGTTCGTCTCGGCGTGGTCTTCGAGACCCCTACTTCTGGATCTCCGCGGCCAGTTCCTTGAGCTTGGCCTCGTGCTCACGGGCGTGGTGCCCGCAGAAGAGCAGCTCACCTCCGGAGCTGAGGACGGCGCGTACCTGAGCCGCAGCCCCGCACCGGTCGCATCGGTCGGCGGCGGTCAATTCGGGGCGGGTGAGCGTGGGTGATGTCATGGGGGTCTCCCTCCGTCCCGGTACTGGTGACCCAGTACCTCGATCCAGCTACGCCCACTTCGGAAGTGATGCCCTCGGCGGGATCGCCTCCGGCTCCGTGGTGTTCGTGCTTCCACTGTTCCAGACGTTTCGCCGCCCGCAAGTGTTCCCGCACCGGTGGGACCTGTGTCACGCCGATTTACCCCAGTTGTCGTAGTCCCGTCCCGCCCCTTAGGACGAGGGTGCCTGTGCGTAGCCGTTTTCCGAGGTCAGGCACCATGCGCGAGTGGGTTCTGTGCTATCCGGAAAACGTGCGCCGGCCATTCCGGCCCCGGTCTTGTTCGTTCTCAGCGGAATTTCGATGTATGCCGGAGCGGCCATCGCAGTCGGGCTTTTCGGGCACGCCTCGCCGTCGGGAGTGGCCTGGCTGCGCTGCCTGGGCGCCGCCGTGGTGCTGCTCGCCTGGCGCCGGCCCGCCCGCGCCGCCTGGCGGGGACGGCGGTTCCTGCTCGCCGCTGCGTTCGGCGTGGTCACCGCGGTCATGAACGTGGCCTTCTACGAGGCCATCGCCCGGCTCCCGCTCGGCACGGTCGTGGCGCTGGAGTTCGCCGGGCCCGTGGTCGTGGCGGCCGTGGGGTCGCGGACGCGCCGCGATCTCGGCGCGCTGGCGCTGGTGACCGTCGGCGTCGTCGCGATCGCCGACGTGCGGCTGGAGGGCAGCGCGCTGGGTGTCGGGTTCGCCCTGGCCGCCGCGGCCGCGTGGGCCGGGTACATCGTGCTGGGCAAGCGCGTCGCGGTGGCCGGCGACGGTGTGGACAGCCTCGCGGTGGGCTTCGCCGTGGCCACCGTCGTGCTCTCGCCGCTGGCGCTCGGCACGGGTGAGGTGTGGTCTTCGCCACGTATGCTGCTGCTCGGCATCGGCGTGGGCGTGCTTTCGACGGTGGTGCCCTACGTACTCGACCAGTTCGTGCTGCGGCGCGTGGGCCGAGCCGGCTTCGCGGTGCTGCTGGCGCTGCTCCCGGTCACGGCCGGCGTCACGGGGTACGTGCTGCTCGCGCAGGTGCCGAGCCTGCCGGAGGCGCTGGGCACGCTCGCGGTGGTCGCCGGGGTCGCGCTGCGCCGCAGGGACGAGCCCGCGGTCGACGATGCCTCGCCGGAGCCGCGATACTGACCCGAACCCCCGGAGGTGGCGATGACCAAGGCGGCGTCGGCGGTCGCGAAGGACCTGGCCTTGTCCGGGGTGCGCGGGGTCCACCTCTCCTGGGCCGACAACAACGGCATTCCGCGCTCGCGCATCGTGCCCATCCACGGCCTCGCGGGCGCCGCCATCCGCGGCGTGGGCGCGACCTCGCTGTTCGCCGTGTTCGACAGCCACGACGCCATCACCTACGGCCACACGGGCCTGGCGACGCCGTCCGGCGACATCCGCCTCGTGCCGGTGCTGGAACGCCTGCGGCGCCTCGCCGGCCAGCCCGCGCTCGCCTGGGCGCCCGCGCGGCAGGTCGCCGCCGACGGCTCGCCCTGGCCCTACTGCCAGCGCTCGGTGCTGGAGCGCCAGGTCGCGGAGGCCGGCCGCCGGGGGCTGGAATTCCGGGCCGGCTACGAGCTCGAGTTCGCCGTGGCGCCCGCGGGCAGCACCGATGTCGTCTCGGCTCCGGGGCACCCCGGTCCCGCCTACAGCCCGCACGCGCTCGTCGGCCTCGACGGGTTCGTCGCCACCCTCCTGCACGACTTCGCCGCCAACGGCCTGGAGATCGGCCAGCTGCACGCCGAGTACGGCGTGGCCCAGCTGGAGCTGTCGCTGGCGGCCGCCGATCCGGTGTCGGCCGCGGACGACCAGCTCCTGGCCCGCCAGACCATCCACGCCGCTGCGCACGCCCACGGCCTCGCCGTGAGCTTCGCGCCGCTGGTCAGCCTCGCGGCGGCCGGCAACGGCTGGCACCTGCACACCTCCGTGCGGCGCCGCGGCCGCAACCTGCTCGCGGGGGAGGGCCGGCCCGGCGATCTCGTCGGCGAGGGTGCCGCCTACCTCGGCGGCCTGCTGCGCGATCTGCCCGCCCTGACGGCCGTCACGGCCCCGAGCGTGCCCTCCACGCTCCGGCTGCGCCCCGGCTACTTCGCCGGCGCGTACGCGTTCTGGGGCGTGGAGAATCGCGAAGCGCCCCTGCGGTACGTGCCGGACTCGGCGCTACTCGGCCCGGACCACGCGAACGTCGAGCTCAAGACCTCCGACGCGTCGGCCAACCCGTACCTCGCGCTGGCGGTCGTGCTGGCGGCCGGAATGGCCGGCATCGAGGACCGCGCCCCACTGCCCGAACCGATCGCCGAGGACCCGGGCGGCTGGACGGCGGGCGAACGCGAGACCCGCGGCGTCCTGCCGCTGCCCGCGAACCCCGCCGACCAGGCCGCGGCGCTGCTCGCGTCGCCCCGCGTCTCGGGCGCCCTCGGCGACGACCTGCTGGGTGCTTTCCGCGCGGTCCGCGCGTCCGACGCGGCGTGGGCCGCGGACCGCACGCCGGAGGAAATCGTCGCGGCCCACGCTTGGCGGTACTGACCGCGTGGCCGAGCTCTCCGCCGTGCACTGGTTGCCCGGCGCCGCGCGGCTCATCGCCGAAGCACGCGCCGAGCTGCCGCAGAAGGACGGGCTCTCGGCCGCCTTCGCGGCGCTGGCCGTGTTGCGGGCGGCCGGCTGCGCCGTCGCGGACCAGGACGAGGTCGCGGCGGCGGCCGGCACTGTGCGCGCGCCGGGCGAACCGCCGTCCGGGGCGAAGAACCGCGACGACTTCCGGCTGCCCGTCCCGTGCGACGCCGCGACGGCGGGTACTGAGCCGGAAGCGCTGGCCGCCGCCGTGGAAGCGTTGTCGGGCAAGCGGTTGCGGGTCGTACCGGCAGTGGGGGAGTGGTCCCCGCGGGCGCTGGTCGACCTGCTGGTGGCGCTGTGGGACCTGCCGCGCGTGGCGGTGCTCGCGCGGCTGGACCCGGCCGAGCTGGGCTCACCCGACACCCCGGAACGCGCGTTGCTCGACTACCTCCACAGCGGCGTCCCTCCCTTGTGGACGAACCGGTGGCGCCCGCCCGGCCACCACCACCTTCTGGTGGCCGGCGTGCGGATCGGCGCGGAGGGCACGCTGCTGTCCGTTGTGGACACCTACGCCGTGCTGGGGGACAACGGGATCCACGACCAGCCGGTGGAATGGGTCACGGCCGCACTGGCCACCTCGGGAGTACTGCTGCTCGTCGCGGACGCGGCCCACGCCGGCGAGCTCGCCCAAGCGGTCGCCGGCGCGGGCCTGCGGCCCGGCTTCGTCTAGGTGGTCGACTCGGTCCGCTTGTCCGGTGCGAGGCGGGAGTGCTTGCGGCCGTAGAAGAAGTAGATCAGCAGCCCCAGCACGAGCCACGCGGCAAAACGGATCCAGGTGAGCACGTCGAGGTTCAGCATCAGGTAGAAGCACGCCACGGCGGCGATGATCGGGACCACGGGGGAGAACGGCACGCTGAACGGCCGCTTCAGGTCCGGGCGGCGCTTGCGCAGCACCGGTACGGCCAGCGCCACGATGATCATCGCCGAGAGGGCGCCGATGCTGACCATGTCGGACAGCGCGGAGATCGGCACGAACGCGGCGAGCACCGCGATGAGCACGGCGCCCAGGATGGTCATGCGATGCGGGGTGCCCCAGCGGGGGTGGGTGGTGCCGATGGCCTTGGGCAGCAGGCCGTCGCGGCCCATCGCGAAGCCGATGCGGCCGATGGTCACCAGTTCGACCATCATCACCGACGTCAGGCCGGTCACCGCGCCGAGCGAGATCAGCGCGCCGACCCAATGCTGGCCGACGCTGTCGAACGCGGCCGCGAGCGGGGCGCCGGTGTCGATGTCGGTGAACGGGATCATCCCCGTGAGCACGATCGAGACGGCGATGTAGAGCACGGCGCACACGGCCAGCGCGCCGAGGATGCCCACGCGCAGGTCCTTGCGCGGGTTGACGGTCTCCTCGCCGAGGTTGGCCAGCGCTTCGAACCCGGTGTAGGCGAAGAACACCACGGCCGCGGCGGTCACGACACCCGCGATGCCGTACACGGACTGCTCGAGGCCGAGCGCGGCCTGCACCACTGGCTGTTCCAACACGCCCGAGCCACCCGAGGGCGGCTGCGCTGGCGGGATGAACGGCGTGAGGTTGGCGCCCTTGATGAAGAACACGCCCACCACGACGATGAGCACGCACACCGCGACCTTCACGCACACCAGCAGGTTGGTGAGCCACGCGGATTCCTTGATCCCCAGCACGGCCACCACCGTCAGCACGGCGATGATGATCACCGCGCCGATGTTGACCTTCGCGTCCTCACCGAACCAGGTGGGCGGCAACCCGAGCAGGTTCGCCAGGTACCCGGACCACCCGCGCGACACGACGGCGGCGCCGAGCGCGAACTCCAGCAGCAGGTCCCAGCCGATGATCCACGCGAACACCTCGCCGAGCGTGGCGAACGCGTAGGTGTAGGCGCTGCCGGCCGTCGGCACGCTGGAGGCCAGTTCGGCGTAACAGAGCGCCGCGAGCCCGGCCACGATCGCGCCGATCACGAACGACAGCGTGACCGCCGGCCCGGCGTGGGTCTTGGCCTCGACGCCGGCGAGCGTGAAGATCCCGGTTCCGATGATGATCCCGACGCCGAACCCCACCAGGTCGCGTCCCCTGAGCCGCCGCTTCAGCTCGCCCGAGTCCTGTCGCTTCAGGACCTCGTCCACGTCCAACGTTCTCCGCACACCCATGGAAGAACGTTAAAAGCTCACCGGCCGGCCTGCAGATCGGCAGCTCGGCGCGGACTTCAAGTCCAGTGGGCGCCCTCCTTCCTGGGCGAGGATCGCGGCCTGCACCCGCGAACGGAGGCCGAGTTTCGTGAGCACACGCGACACGTGCGTCTTCACCGTCGTCTCGCCGATGTGCAGGCGGGTGCCGATCTCGGCAGCCCAGCACCTCGCGTTCGCGGTCGGTCAGGTCGTCGAGCCCCGAGGGCGCGGTGACCGTGCTCCCGGTGCGCGCGGCCGCCGAACGCAGCTCGTTGGCGATCTCGACGGTGAGCATGCCGCCGTCGTAGCGCAGGTCCACCACCCACCCACCCGCCCGCCCGCCCGGTGCGTGCTTCACCGCTTTGGTGAGCGCTTCCTGCGCGATCCGGTACGTGGTGAGGCGGGCAGGCGGGCGGAGGAGTCCACTCGGGATTCCACGACGACCTCCGTCCCGTGGCGCGCGCGGATTCCACCAGCCGCACAGCTCGGCGAGCTGTGCGTGGGCGGTGGTCTCGTACTCGTCGTCGTCGCGCTCCGACGCGGCGCGCAGCAGGCCGATCATCGTCCGTATCTCGTCGAGCGCGCGCACGCTGTTCTCCCGTACGGCTTCCAGCACCGCGAGCTGTTCGGCAAGAAGGACGAGCCGACGCGGCAGGAGAAGGTGACCGCGTGACCGAGGTCCTCGGCTTCCTGCTCGTGATTCAGGGGCCGGCGGGCTCGTCACCGGGTCGCCGGCTCGACGAACCCCAGCTGGTTCGTGCAGCTGCACCTGCTGCCCCTCGGCTACACATCGCGGCCGGCGGCGTGATGCTCGCGGTGGGCGCGGCCGTGCTGTTCGCGGGACAGACCGGAAAACGCCGGCGCGATCACCTGTGACGCGGCTTACACTGGATGCGTGGCCGAAGCGACCGGCAGCGTGGCCGGGCCTCTCGTCCTCTTCGCCGTGGTCAGCATTGCCCCCTCGGCGCTCTTCTGGTGCGCGCTGCGCGTGCCCGCCGTCTACCGCTGGCTGCGCGACCGCCGCCGCGAGCAGCCGCGCCCGGCGGGCCCGCCCGTCGAACGCCTCTCCGCGGACCTGCGGCGGGTGCACCGCGTGCTCGCCTCCTACCCGTCCGGCACACCGGCCGCCCGGCGCATCGGCACCCGCCAGGCCTACGACGAGCTGCTCCAGACGGCCTGCCGCGCGGTCGGCGTCGAGCACCGGCTCGAGTCGCTGCCCGAGGGCATCGACCGCGATCTCGAACGGCTGCGCGTCGAGGAGTCGCTGCGGCGCGAGGGCCTGGCGGTGCCCTGAGCGGCCGGGGTGAGACTCGTGATCGGCGCCGCCACCGGGCTGCCAGGATGAGCCTATGGACTTCCGCCCCCTCGACCGCCCGATCGGGGCGTTCCAGCAGCAGCTCGGCCCCGAGCAGATCGAAGCGGTGTGCCAGCGCGTGTTCGGGCCCGCGACCGTGGTCCGCGCCGCGACCGAGCTGGGCTGGGGCGGCTACAACACGACGTATCGCGTGGAGCTCGCCGACGGGCCGGTGATCCTGCGCGTGGCCCCCGAGCCCGCGCGCCAGGCGCGGACCGAGTGGCAGTTCATGCGCAACGAGTACATCGCGGCGCCCTACTTCGCGCCCATCGCGCACCTGCTGCCGCGCACGATCGCGGCCGACTTCACCCACGAGGTGCTCCCGCGCGACTACGTGGTGCAGGCCGTGCTCACCGGCCGCGCCGGGCCCGACGTCCTGCCCGGCCACCCGCCGGCCGAGCGCGGGCCGTTCTTCCACGAGCTGGGCCGCCTCACGCGCCTGGTGCACGACGTGCGCGGGCCCGGCTTCGGTCCGGTCGCGGGACCGCACTTCGCCACGTGGAGCGAAGCGCTGGTCGCGTTCTTCGCCGACGCCGCGCTCGACCTGGAGGACCGCGGCCTCGACGCCGCCGACGTGCGGGAGATCGGCAAGCTCGCCGCCCTCGACTCGGCGCTGCTCGACGAGGTCGCCGAACCGCGCCTGCTGCACGGTGACCTGTGGACGGTGAACGTGATGCTCGCCGACGACCTCCGCGTCACCGGCGTCTACGACCACGACCGCAGCTGGTGGGGCGACCCGGCGGCCGACTGGCCGATCCGCATGGCGCTGGCCAAACCCGGCACGGAGCGCGACGAGTTCTGGCAGGCCTACGGCCCGCTCGACACCTCGTCTGAGGCCCGGCGGCGCATGCTCTACTACCGCGCCCGGCACCTCGGTGCGCTGCGGCTGGAGCGCCACCGCCTCGACCAGGCGAAGCAGCTCGCGGACTCCTACGACGAGCTGACCGCCGTCCTCGCGGAGCTGGGCTCAGACTGACGGGTCGGAGCCGCGCAGCGCCGCCCACCAGAACCCGAACGCGGCGACGAGCACGGTGACCACGAGCCAGCCGCTGAAGCCGCTGCCGTCGACGAAAGCCCAGAACGCCCCGACGATCGGGGCGACGGCCAGCACCGGCAGGTCGGCGCGGAACTGGCGGGCCAGCGACACCGGGCGCGCCGCGGCGAGCGCGCGGTCCTCGTCCGGCTCGGCGGGGTTGTCGGTGCGGCGGCCGCGCGGCTCGGTGGCCCGCACCGAGCCGGCCGAGTACAGCAGCTCCTCGCCCACCTCGACGGCGACGAGCCGGTCGCGGCGCACGTCGCCGCGGATCACGACCTTCGCCGGCGCGGCCAGGCCGATCAGGGTGGGGGAGAAGTACACGGGGATCCAGCGCGGTGACGCCGTCTCGGTTTCGAGCCAGGACCGCGTGAGCAGACCGCGTTGCACCTTCACCCGCCGCACCGGGATCGGTGACGTCGACGCCGCGGCCCGCGCAGGCCGGACGAAGCGCGTGAAGAACAGGAAGAGGTCAACGGCCAGCACCGCGGCGGCCGCGACCACCGTCACCGTGGCGTAGGTCGTCGCGCGGTCGGCGGTCACGATCGGGGTGGCGTCGCGGATCAGCGCGCGGGAGGGCTGCGCGGGGTCGTACAGCACGGGCACGCTCGTGCCGGTCTTCGGCGCCGAGCTGTCGAGCTGCACGTCGGCCGTCGCCTCGGACCCGCCAGCCACCGGGAAGCGCACGGTCGCCGAACCGTCGCCGCCGCGCACCACGGTGCCCGTGGCCTGCGCCGTGATGCCCCGGACCTCGGCCTGCGCGTGGGAGAACTCCAGCAGCTGCAGCACGAACACCGCCGCGCACACGAGCAGCGCCACGGCGCTCGTCACGACGACGTGGCGCACCGGCCGCAGCCGCAGGAAACTCCGCATGCGTTCCACCTTAGGTGTCTACAAAGGAAAGAGCGGCGCGGGCCGGGGCCCGCGCCGCTCTCCCAGGGGTACAGACTTACTTCACGAAGCCGATCTTGGTGTAGTCGTACGGCGTGTTCGCGTAGCCCGGCGAACCGAAGTTGCCCAGGGTCTTGCGCACGGCGAAGGCACCCGGCGACTGGAAGATCGGGAGCTGGTGGCCCAGCGCCCAGATCTCCTTGTCGGCGGCGTTGATGTCCGCGGCCCGCTTCGTGTCGTCCAGTTCCTGCGCCGCGGTGTCGAGCAGCTGGTTCAGCTTGTCGTCACCGATGCGGCCGTAGTTCTGGTTGATGTTCTTCGGGTCGAGGTAGTAGATGCCCTTGCTGCCGCCGATCGGGAACGAGTTCGACAGCCAGCGGAACAGCGTCAGGTCGAAGTTGCCGACGTTGACGTAGTTCTTGAAGAACTCGGTGCTCGGCACGGCCTGGATGTCCAGCCCGACACCGATCGCCTTGAGCTCCGACTGCATGATCTGGCCGGTCTGCTGGCTGATCGGAGTCGCCGAGGGGATCACCAGGCGCAGCTTGAGCTGCTTGCCGTCCTTGGCGCGCAGGTCACCGGACTGCTTCCAGCCCAGCTTGTCCAGGTCGGCCTTCGCGGCGTCGGCGTTGAACTTGTACGGCCCCGAGTTGTCCTCGTAGGTCTTGGAACCCTTGAGGTACAGGTGGTTGCCCAGCGGCGTGGTGTCCTTCTGCATCTGGCCGAGGATCGCCTTGCTGATCGAGACCGTGTCGATGCCCTTCATGATCGCCACGCGCAGATCCTTGTCGGCCAGGATCGCGCCCGACGCGCCGTTGAAGGTCACGTGCGTGTAGTCCGGGTTGTTGGACTGGCGAATGACCGTGTTGGGGTCGGCCTGCGCGCGCTTGAAGGCGTTGATGTCGTTGTTGAGGTTGTAGAAGTCGATCTGGCCGTTGGCGAAAGCGTCCGGCAGCGCGGCGCGCTCCACGACCTTGTAGGTCACGGTGTCCAGCTTCGGCTTCGGGCCCCACCAGTTTGGGTCACGCTCGAAGACCACGGTCTTGCCGGTCGCGTCGATGCTCTTGACCTTGAACGGGCCCGCGGTGATCGCCGGCTTGGCGGCCCAGCCCTTGTTGAAGGTGTCCGGGTCGGCGTTCAGTTCCTTGGGATAGAGCGGGCTGAACAGCGACTTCCACTCCGCGAACTTCTTCGCGAAGGTGATCTTCACGTCCTGGTCGTCAGTGCCCTTCTCGACCTTGGCGATGTCCTCGTACCCGGTGGTACCGGACACCTGGTAGGCCGGGTCCTTGCCGTTGAGCACCTTGGCCTGCGCGGCGTAGTCCTCCCACGAGAACTGCCGGCCGTTGCTCCACTTGGCCTTCGGGTTGATCTTCAGCTCGATGACCTGCGGGTCGGTGCTGATGACCTCGGCCGAGGTGAGGTAGCTCGGGTCGACACCCACCGTCGCGTCCGCGTTCTGCGGGAACGGGTAGGGGATGATGGCGCCGTCCATGTAAGCGCCGTCGGCCACCGTGCCGTCGACCTCGTTGTAGTTCCAGTTGTCGGGCAGCTGGTCGACCGGCCACTTGAAGTCGCCGCCGTCCTTGAGCTGGTCGACCGGCATCGCGTTGATGTCCGCGGTCTTGACCTGCTGGGTGCCGGCGTCCTGCAGTCCGCTGTTGCCACCACTGGAGGAGCCGCCGCCACAAGCGGCGAGCAGGAGCCCCAGAGCGGCAACGGGAGCCACGAGCGTGGCCATACTCCGTCGCATCATGTTTACCTTTCTTTCCCTGTGTGCCAACGGATGCGTGGCTACACGACTTCGCGGGTCTTGGCGTAGTGACAGGCGACGTCGTGGTCGTCCGCGCGGGATTCGCGCGGCGGCTCGACATCGATGCACTTCTGCTTGTCCTGTTCGGACAGTTGCGAGAACACGAAACAGCGCGTGCGGAACCGGCAGCCTGACGGCGGGTTCGCCGGGCTGGGCAGGTCACCGGTGAGGATGATCCGCGTCCGCTCGCGTTCCTTGATCGGGTCGGGGATCGGGATCGCGGACAGCAGCGCCTGCGTGTACGGGTGCTGCGGCGCGTCGAAGACCGTCTCCACGTCGCCGATCTCGACGATCTTGCCGAGGTACATCACGGCCACGCGGTCGGCGATGTGCCGGATCACCGAGAGGTCGTGGGCCACGAACAGGTACGACAGCCCGAGTTTCGCCTTCAGCTCGTCGAGCAGGTTGATCACGCCGGCCTGGATCGACACGTCCAGCGCGGACACCGGCTCGTCGAGCACGATCAGCTTCGGCTCGAGCGCGAGCGCCCGGGCGATGCCGATGCGCTGGCGCTGACCGCCGGAGAACTCCGCCGGGTACCGGTCGGCGTGTTCCGCGCGCAGCCCCACGAGCCCGAGCAGCTCGGGCACACGCTGGGCGATGCGTGCCTTGTCGTAGCCGTGGGTCACCATCGGCTCGGCGATGATGTCGCCGATCGGCAGCCGCGGGTCCAGCGCGGCCATCGGGTCCTGGAACACCACCTGCAGGTCGCGCCGGATCTCCTTACGCCCCTTGCCGTTGAGCTTCGCGACGTCGCGGCCGAGCACTGCCACGGAGCCGTTCTGCGGGGCGGCCAACTCGAGGATCTCCATCAGCGTGGTCGACTTGCCGCAGCCGGATTCGCCGACCAGGCCCAGCGTCTCGCCCTCGACGATGTCGAAGCTGATGCCGTCGACCGCCTTGACCACACCGGCCTTGCGCTTGAGCACCGCGCCCTTGGTGATCTGGTAGTGCTTCTGCAGGTCCTGCACGTCGAGCACGGTGGTGCGCTGGGTGCGCGGCAGCTTCGCGACCGCGGTCTCCTCGATCACCTCGGCGCCGTAGACCTCGGCCGCGTCGGCCTTGGGGCCGGCGAGCTCCTCGGTGCGGATGCACGCGGCGCGGTGCGTGGTGTCGACCGGCGCGTTCGGGTTGCCCGGGGTGATCGTGAACAGCTCAGGCTCGGCCTGGTGGCACGCGTCGATCGCCAGCGGGCAGCGCGGCGCGAACGGGCAGCCCGAGGGCAGGTTCACCAGCGAGGGCGGCTGGCCCTCGATCGGCACCAGCGGCTGCTTCTCGTGCGCGTCGACGCGGGGGATCGAGCCCAGCAGGCCCAGCGTGTACGGCATCCGCGGCTGGGCGTAGATGGTCTCGACCGGGCCCTGCTCCACCGCGCGCCCGGCGTACATGACCATCAGGCGGTCGGCGAACCCGGCCACCACGCCGAGGTCGTGGGTGATGATCACGATGCCGGCGCCGGTCACCTCCTGCGCGGTCTTGAGGACTTCGAGCACCTGGGCCTGCACGGTCACGTCGAGCGCGGTGGTCGGCTCGTCGGCGATGATCAGGTCCGGGTCGTTGGCGATCGCGATGGCGATCACCGCGCGCTGGCGCATACCGCCGGAGAACTCGTGCGGGAACGCCTTGGCGCGCGCGGCGGCGTTGGGGATGCCGACGAGGTCGAGCAGCTCCACTGCCCGGTTGTTGGCCTGCTGCTTGGTCATCGAGCCCTTGGCGTGCACGAGCAGCGCCTCGGCGATCTGCGCGCCCACGGTGTACACGGGCGTCAGGGCCGAGAGCGGGTCCTGGAAGACCATCGAGATCTTCTTGCCGCGCAGTTTCGACAGCTCGGTGTCGGACTTGCCGATGAGCTCGCTGCCCTGGAACCGGATCGAGCCGGAGATGCGCGCCTGCGGCGGGAGCAGGCCCATGACCGCGAGCGAGGACACCGACTTGCCGGAGCCGGACTCGCCGACGATGCCCAGCACCTCGCCGGCCGCGACCTGGTAGGACAGCCCGCGGACCGCGTGCACGCGGCCGGATTCGGACGGGAACGACACGTCGAGGTCGGAGACCTCCAGCACGGTGCCGGTGGGCTTCTCGGTCTCCGCGCCCAGTGCGAGCGAGGCGGTCATGCGGTGGCTCCTGTGGTGCTGGGGGACTTCGTCTTCTCGGCGATGCGCTTGCGTTCCTTGCGCCGCGACCGCGACGAAGACGGGTCGAGCGCGTCGCGCAGGCCGTCACCCGCGTAGTTCACCGCGAGCACGGTGAGCACGAGGAAGCCCGCCGGGATGTAGAACAGCCAGGGAAAGGTGCGCACCGCGTCGGTGCCGCTCGCGATGAGCGTGCCGAGCGAGACGTCGGGCGACTGCACGCCGAACCCGAAGAACGACAACGAGGTTTCGGTGATGATCGCGACCCCGACGTTGATCGTCGCGTCGATGATCAGCAGCGAGGCCATGTTCGGCACGATGTGCTTGGCGATGATCCGCCACGAGGGCTGGCCCATGAACCGCGCGGCCTTCACGAACTCTCGCTCACGCAAGGTCAGCGTCATGCCGCGCACGATGCGGGCGGTGATCATCCACTGGAACAACGCGATCAGGCCGACCAGGATCAGCCACGTCTTGCCGCGGAAGGCGGGCGAGAGGATCGAGATGATCAGGAACGGCGGCAGGATCAGCAGCAGGTCCACGACCCACATGGCGATGCGGTCGGTCCAGCCACCGAAATAGCCGGCGGCCGCGCCGACGATCGAGGCGACGCCCGTCGAGAACAGCGCGGCCAGCAGGCCGATCGTCAGCGACTTCTGCAGCCCGCGCATGGTCTGCGCGAACATGTCGCCACCGATCTGGTTCGTGCCGAACCAGTGGTTCCCGTCCGGCGGCAGCAGGTTCGACAGCGGGTCCAGCTCGTCGTACGACCACGGCGAGTACCACGTGTAGGTGAAGGCCAGCACGTAGAACAGCACGATCACGGCCAGCGAGACGACCGCGAGCTTGTTGCGCAGGAAGCGGCGCAGCACGAGCTTGCCGCGGCTGGAGGACTTGCTCTCGGCCTCGTTGCCCGGGTCGACCGCCAGCACGGCGGAGTCGGCGATGTCGGCCTCGTTCACGGGAGCGGCCATCAGATCCTCACCCTCGGGTCGAGCGCGGCGTAAAGCACGTCGGCCAGCCACCCGGCCAGCAGCACGCAGATCGCGATGAACAGTGTCACGGTCGCGACGATGTTGGTGTCCTGCTTCTGAATCCCGGTCACCAGCCAGTCGCCCATGCCGTACCAGCCGAAGATCCGCTCGGTGAAGATGCCGCCCGTGATGAGCAGGCCGAAGCCGAACGCGAACAGCGTCGCCATTGGGATCAACGCGGTGCGCAGGCCGTGCTTGAACAGCGCGCGCCGGCGCGTGAGGCCCTTCGCCTGGGCGGTGCGCAGGAAGTCGGAGCCGAGCACGTCGAGCATCGCCGAACGCTGGTAGCGGCTGTAGTACGCGACCTGCGTCAGCACGATCGCCAGTGTCGGCACGATGATGTGCTGCAACCGGTCGAGCAGCACGTCGCCGAAACTGCCGTCGAGCCCGCTGGTCTCGCCCTGCACGATGAAGAACTGGTACCCGCCGAGGAGGTTGTCGTTCACCGACTGGGCGCCCGCCTTGAGGATCGTGGCGATCACGAAGACCGGGGTCGACAGCACGACGAACGAGAACGTGGTGGCCACGTAGTCGCTGACCTTGTACTGCCGGATCGCGCTCACCACACCGACGAGCACCCCGATGATGATGCCGATCGTGATGCCCAGCAGAAACAGCCGCAGGCTCACGCCGGCCCGGCGGAAGAGCTCGTCGGTGATCGGCTGGTCGGCGACCGTGCGGCCGAAGTTCCCGTGCAGCACTCCGCCGAGCCAGGTGAAGAAGCGCTCGGGGATGGGCTGGTTCAGGTAGAGCTCGGCCGCCTTGGCGTCGATAGTGGACTGCGGAGCCGGTGGGTTTCGCAGCTTCAGCGCGTCGAGCGGGCTGAAAGCCAGCGACGCCAAGGAAAAGGCCGCGAAGGTGGCGACCAGGCACAATGCCACGTAGTTGACGAGGCGGCGCAAGAGGAAGCCGATCACGGTTTCCTCGATTCACCGGGAACGGAGGTTCCACTCCGTACCGACGGCCACGCCTGACTCTCGCCCGATTGAGTTTTCGTCGAAAACACTAGCCGGTGCTGCCTTCCGAATGCTGCTGACGCTCGTTGTCGGCGCAGCATAATCCGGAGAAGGCCCTTCGATCTTCGTTCCCAGGCAACCAAATAATCACGATTTCCGCCGCGGGCACGTGAAGGACCGACTTTCGGGTGTTGCGGTGGACGGAGCTCGCGAGGTATTCACTACGTGCGGCTCGTCGCGGTGGGTGTGTGGGCGAATACCGCGGATCACGTTCCGGAAATGTTTCCGGGGGCGGACGGAAATGTTGCGAGCGCCCGCGGAACACTGGAAACGGACATACCGGTCGTGGTTTGGACCTCTCCGCCGCGTTGACCCGCCGGCGGAGGTCCAGTCCTGTGCGCCCGGGCCCGCTTCGTCCACAGTGGCCGGTCGGATCAGTGCCCAGTGGAGCTGTCGCGGACAGCAAAGAACCCCGCCACCGGATTCCGGTGACGGGGTTCTTCGTCGAGACTGAGTGATCAGTCCAGGTAGTCCCTGAGGACCTGGGACCGCGACGGGTGCCGCAGCTTCGACATCGTCTTCGACTCGATCTGGCGGATGCGCTCACGCGTGACGCCGTAGACCTGGCCGATCTCGTCGAGCGTGCGCGGCTGGCCGTCGGTGAGGCCGAAGCGCAGCCGGACCACGCCGGCCTCGCGCTCGGACAGCGTCTGCAGCACCGACTGGAGCTGGTCCTGCAGCAGCGTGAACGACACCGCGTCGACCGCGACGACCGCTTCGGAGTCTTCGATGAAGTCACCGAGCTGCGAGTCTCCCTCGTCGCCGATGGTCTGGTCCAGCGAGATCGGCTCACGCGCGTACTGCTGGATCTCCAGGACCTTCTCCGGCGAGATGTCCATCTCCTTGGCGAGCTCCTCGGGCGTCGGCTCGCGGCCGAGGTCCTGCAGGAGTTCGCGCTGTATACGGCCGAGCTTGTTGATGACCTCGACCATGTGCACCGGGATGCGGATGGTGCGGGCCTGGTCGGCCATCGCGCGGGTGATCGCCTGGCGGATCCACCACGTGGCGTACGTCGAGAACTTGTAGCCCTTGGTGTAGTCGAACTTCTCCACCGCGCGGATCAGGCCGAGGTTGCCTTCCTGGATGAGGTCCAGGAACGCCATGCCGCGGCCGGTGTAGCGCTTGGCCAGGGAGACCACGAGCCGGAGGTTCGCCTCCAGCAGGTGGTTCTTGGCCCGCTCGCCGTCGCGCACGATCCACTTGAGATCGCGGCGCATCTGGGTGACGAGCTTCTCGCCCTCCTCCTCGGCCGTGCGCACGCGCTCGGCGGCGTAGAGACCCGCCTCGATGCGCTTGGCGAGCTCCACCTCCTCCTCGGCGTTGAGCAGCGCGACCTTGCCGATCTGCTTGAGGTAGGCGCGCACCGAGTCGGCCGAGGCGGTGAGCTCGGCGTCCTTGCGCGCCTGGCGCAGCGCCTCGGACTCCTCCTCGTCCCAGACGAAGTCGGGGTTGTCCGAGGACTTCGGCCCCTTCTCGGCGGCTGCGTTGCTACGGCGGCGCGCGGCGGGCGTCTCCGTCTCCTCGGCTTCGTCTTCCGAGTCGTCGGAGTCGTCTTCGGCGACCTCGTCGTTGACCGTCTCGTCGACGACGTCGACCTCGACCTCTTCCAGGTCGGACAGGTCCGGGCTGTCGAGTTCGGCCTCGTCGAGGTCGACCGGGCCGTCCGGATCGCCGTCTTCGGTCTTGGGCGCCTTGGTGGTGGCCTTCTTGGCCGGCGCCTTTTTGGCCGGAGCCTTCTTCGCGCCGGCAGACCTGGTGGCGGTCTTGGGTTTCGCCGCGCCGGTGGCTGCCTCGTCGGCCGGCTCGCCGGCTGCGGTCGCTGTCTTCGTCCCGCTTCGGGTTGCGGTTCTTGCGGCTGCCACTTACGCCCTTTCGCAGCGGTCGATCATGACGAGCCGAGGTATCGCCACCTCGACTGCCTCACATTCGGGGAACACGCCTCGGCCTGCGGTTTTCACTCCCGCAGCCGTGGGCCGCGTTCCATTGTAACGACGGCCGGGCAGTGCGTCGCGAAGCGATCACCCTCCGGCCTGCCGCACGGTACCCGTACGTGACCTTCCCGTGACCCGCGCGTAGGTTTCGCGGCCGTTCACGGGCCTCTCCAGGTCAGTGCACGATCAGTGCTCGGTCAGTGCTCGATGCCCTCGACCGCGGCCGCGGCGGCGCCGACGATGCCCGCGTTGTTCTGCAGCGAAGCCACGATCACCGGCGTCCGGACGTCCAGCATCGGCACCCACTTCTCCGCCTTCTTGCTCACGCCGCCGCCGACGATGAACAGATCCGGCCAGATCAGGTTCTCCAGCACGGTCAGGTAACGGTGTACCCGCTTGGCCCACTGGTGGTAGCTCAGGCCCTCGTTGTCCTTCACCGACGCCGCGGCGCGCTTCTCCGCGTCGTGGCCGTCGACCTCCAGGTGACCGAACTCCGTGTTGGGCACGAGCTTGCCGTCGTGGAACACGGCGCTGCCGATGCCGGTGCCGAAGGTCAGCAGGGCGGTGATGCCGGTGCGCGCGGCCTCGTCGCCGAAGCGGATCTCGGCCATGCCGGCCGCGTCGGCGTCGTTGAGCATCGCCACGTCCGCGACGCTCTTGCCGAGGCGCTTGGCGAACAGCGCGTCGGCGTCCGTGCCGATCCAGGCGTGGTCGATGTTGGCCGCGGTGTGCGCGACCCCCTTCTTGACCACCGCCGGCAGCGTCACGCCGACCGGTCCGTCCCACTCCGCGGTACGCACGATCTGGGCCACCACGTCCGCGACGGCCTCGGGCGTGGACGGCTGCGGCGTCTCGATCCGGTGTCGCTCGCCGATGAGCTGTCCCGTTTCCAAATCGACCAGCGCGCCCTTGATCCCGCTGCCGCCGATGTCGATTCCGAAACCTCGGGTCGCCGTCACTGACGTGGTCCCTTCTCGCACGATTCAGATGTCTGCTCCGGAGACTTTAACCGGGTGTGGTGACATGTCGGACGTGGGAGTTGACGAGTCGTTGCTGAAAAGCGTTGCGGAGCAGGTGGCGGTCGAGGCGGCCGGGCTGGTGCGGGCGGCCTGGACCGCCATGCAGGCGGGCGGGGTGGTCCGCGTGGACACCAAGTCGGCGGACACCGACGTGGTCACCGCGATCGACAAGGAGTCCGAGGAGCTGGTGCGCGAGCGGCTGGCCGAGCTGCGCCCCGGCGAGCCCGTGCTCGGGGAGGAGGGCGGCGGCGCCGCGGCCGGGTCCGGAGTGACGTGGGTGGTGGACCCGATCGACGGGACCGTCAACTTCCTCTACGGGCTGCCGGCGTTCGCGGTGTCGCTGGCCGCCCAGGTCGACGGGGTGTCGGTCGCCGGCGCCGTCGTGGAGCCCGTCAGCGGCCGCCGCTGGACGGCCGCGCGCGGGCAGGGCGCCTGGCTCGACGGCCGGCGCCTGTCGGCGTCCTCGCCGACGCGCCTGGACCTGTCGTTGGTCGGTACCGGGTTCGCCTACGCGCGCGACCGCCGCGTGCGCCAGGGCGCGCTCGCGGGCGAGCTGCTCGGCCACGTGCGGGACATCCGCCGCGGCGGGGCGGCGTCGCTGGAGCTGTGCGCAGTGGGCGCGGGCTGGCTCGACGCGTACTTCGAGCACGGTCTGCACCGCTGGGACTGGGCCGCCGGAGCGCTTGTCGCTGCCGAGGCCGGCGCGACGATCCTCCTGCCGGGCTCGGCACCCGACCTGGGCGACGACGTGACCTTCGCGGCGGCGCCCGGCATCGCGGAGCCGCTGCGGCAGGTGCTGGCTTCGCTGGACGCCAAGAGGGTCTGACGCGTGCCCTCGACCCCCGCCCGGGGGGCCAGCAGGGTCAGCAGGTGACGTCGCGGGCCGCAGCGAGCAGCGTCGGGTCGATCACGGGCGCGCCGGGGCCCGAGGACTGCTCGTTGCCGCCCCCGCCCTGGTGGGACTTGGACCAGTCGGCGAGCTTCTGGAGGATCTGGCGCGCCTCCGGGCGCGGGCGGACGTCGTCGAAGAGCGTGCCGGTGACGAGGTCGACGCTGGCGTCCTTGCGGTTGTCGCGTACGAGCTCGGCGCACGGCACCACGAGGCTCACCGTGCGTGCGGCCGCGGCGCCGTTCTCGCCGTAGCGGATCTGGCCGCGGCACTTGGCGTCGCCCTTGGGATAGGCCGGGTCGTTGGCCGGGTCGCCGATGGCCGTGAAGCCGAGCTCGCGCAGGGCCGTGGTCGTGATGCCGCCCTGGCCACGCGTGGTGCTGGCGTTGAGGACCTTGAGCGCCACCTTGTCGGGCGGCACGGGGGAGCGGTCGTCGAGGCCGTTGTGGGCCACCGTCGTGTAGGTGGTGCCCGGTGGCGCGGTGGGCGCCGGCGTGCAGAGCACGGCCGCGTCGATGTCCCCTCGGCCGACCACGGCGTTCACCCACACGAATACTGCGCCGAGGGCGAGCACCCCGATCACGATGAGCGCGGGCAGTGGCCGGTGCTTGCGATAGGGCCGCGCACCACGGTCCCCCGAGCCGTTCCCCGACGCCACCTGCCCCGTCCCTTCCCGAACGCGGAATCCCCATCCGCCGACCCCAGTCCGCGGAACCCCACAACCCGTGGCGTCGCCCGCCCCGGTCGATGTCGTCCCCCGGTGTCGTCCCCGGTGTACCAGGCGACACCGTGCGGGCCGCCGTAGCCGCCCAGCGTAGGCGTTCCGTGCCGCACCCGGTGGCGCGGGTCACCGTGTGCCCGCCCCGTCCCCGCCGAGGCCGGGCCGCGAATCCCCGGCCCGCCGATCGCACCACGGAGACCTCCGCGGGAGCAAGCGGACAGCACTGCCGGGTGATCTTCGCGACGCGCGGGCAACCCGACCGGAACACAGCCGTCTCACCTGCGGGTTCCCCCTGTCGGGTGACGAAATTCAAGCAATGTGCGACTCGGTGCGGAGCTCGGCGAACGGTGAGCTACCCTTCCCGGGCTCCGGCCGCAGGAAGAGGGGCACCTGGCTGAGACCTCGGTCACTGCGGGCGCCGGGCACAAACAGGGGCCCTGGAACGTTGACCAGCGGCACGACCGGCTCACGGGCACGCCCGCGGGACCGAAAGAACAAGACAAGCTGATTCGCAGGGGTGAGGGACACATGGCTACCGACTACGACGCTCCGCGCCGCAGCGAAGCCGACGAGCTGGCCGAAGACTCGTTGGAGGAGCTGAAGGCCCGGCGGAACGAGAACCAGTCCGGCGTCGTCGACGTCGACGAGGACGCGAACGCCGAGAACTTCGAGCTTCCTGGTGCCGACCTTTCCGGGCTTTCCGGTGAGGACATGACCGTGAAGGTCGTGCCGAAGCAGGCTGACGAGTTCACCTGCTCGGTTTGCTTCCTGGTGCACCACCGCAGCAGGCTCGCCGAAGACAACGGCGGCCGGCTGATCTGCCGCGACTGCGCCTGAGCACAGCCTGCGCCTGACGGCGTACGGGGATCTCGTACAGGACTTCAGGGAAACACAGGTTTTTCAGGGGAAACACAGTCGCGGCGGTCCGGGGAAGCTCGCTCGCGAGCTGGGTAAAGGGGGTCGGCCCACCAGGCCGGCCCCCTTCCGCGTCCGCGGGACCGGTTCCGCGGACGCTACCGGTGCGCTCTTCAGGAACGGGCGCGCAGCAGTTCGGCGACGCGCTTCGGCTTGCGCGTGCTGAACAGCCAGTACGGCGTGGGGTCGGCCGGGTCCGTGAGCTGCACACGGATCGCCGGGCCCACCCAGCCGCGGTGCATGACGAACGCGGCCGGGTCGCCGTCGCGCCCGAGGGCGCGGCGCTTGTCGTCCTTTTCGAGGATCTCGACCACGCCGGCGAAGCGCAGCGGCAGGTGCGCGTCGCCGACCCACAGTTCCGGCTCGTCACCGCTCGTCACCCGCACGCGGGAGCGGCCGAGCGACAGCAGCAGCGCGCCCATCACGACGACGGCGACGGGCAGCGGGATCCACACCGGGACCGAGGGGTACCCGAGGTGGATCTCCACGCCGAGCAGGATCGCGCCGAGCATCGGCAGCGGCCAGCCCCACCACGGCACGTACAGCCGTTCGGAGTGCGCCAGTCCGCGCTTCACGGCGGTGTTCACGGTGTCAGCCACGCGACAAGGGTAGTCTCGCCGCCCGTGTCCAGCGTTCAGGTACTCCTCACCCGGCTCGACCCCGGCGTCCCGTTGCCCGCGTACGCACGGCCCGGCGACGCGGGCGCCGACCTCGTCACCACCTCGGATATCGTGCTCGGGCCCGGCGAACGCGGGGTGGTGGGAACCGGCGTCGCGATCGCGCTGCCGCCGGGGTTCGCGGGGTTCGTCCACCCGCGCTCGGGGCTCGCGGCCCGCGTGGGGCTCTCGGTGGTGAACACCCCCGGCACGATCGACGCGGGGTACCGCGGTGAAATCCGGATCTGCCTCATCAACCATGATCTTCACGAGCCGGTGGTGCTCGCGCGCGGCGACCGGATCGCGCAGCTGGTGATCCAGCGGGTCGAGCAGGCCGTGTTCGTGGAGGTCGCCGAGCTCGGCGACACCGAACGTGGCGCCGGTGGTTACGGCTCGACCGGCGGGCACGCCACACTGGTCCCGGACGTGCCCGGCGCGGACGCGGGCACTGGGGAAGGAACGGAGAAGTAGTGGGGATCTTCGGACGCAAGCGCAAGTCCGGCAGCGCGGTCGACGGGGTGACCGAGCACGGCGACGGTGCTGCGGGCGACACCGGGGGGAACGCCGACGACGCGATCGAACCCGAGAACCAGCTGTCGGAGACCGAGCAGGGGCCCTTCGACGTCGCCGACGCCGAAGAGGACGGCATCCCGCGCATCGACCTCGGGTCGGTGCGGGTCCCGGTCCCGGACGGCTCGCAGGTGCAGGTCGAGATGGACCCGGAGGCCGGTGGTGTCCGCGCGGTCCACGTGGTGACCGAGCAGGGCCAGATCACGGTCAGCGCCTATGCGGCGCCGCGCTCCGGCGGTCTGTGGCGCGAGGTCGGCGCCGAGCTGGCCGACCAGCTGCGCGCCGACGGCGCGAAGGTGACGGTCGGTCGCGGCGAGTGGGGCCTGGAGCTGTCCGCCATCGTCGGCGACGTCGCGCTGCGCTTCGTCGGTGTGGACGGCCCGCGCTGGATGCTGCGCGGCGTGATCGCCGGCCCGCAGTCACAGTCCGCGCAGGCTCCCGACGTGCTGCGCATGATCGTGCGCCACACGATCGTCGACCGGGGCGACTCCCCGATGCCGGTGCGCACCCCGCTTCCCATCACGCTCCCGGAAGCCGTCGCGCAGCACATCGCCGAGCAGCAAGAAGGCTGACACCCACGCGACGAAGGCCCCGGCACGCACCCGTGCCGGGGCCTTCGTCCGTTTCTTTTCACCACGTACCGCCTTCGGCCCGCCCGAACCGGCCCTTCAGGAACCCCACCAGGCTCGCGCGCCCCAGCACCTCTCGGTCCCGCCCGAAGCCGGCCAGCTCGACCACCTCCAGCCTGCCCTTCGGCAGCGCCCCGGCCCACTCGCGCGCCACCGCTACCGGGTGCACCAGATCACCGGCGCACCCGCCGATCCCGGCCGGCACGGCGACCGTCGCCAGCTCGGCCAACGACGGCGCCCGGCGCTCCGCCGCGACCCGCAGCCCGGCCACCAGCTCGTTTCCCTGCCGTCGCCACGCCCGCGAGAGCTCGTCGACCAGCCACCCGGGGCTCCCGGCGGCCACGGCGGCCAGCGCGCCGTCAACGCCCTGGGAGGCCACCAGATCCGCTGAGGCCCGCGCGGCGACGGCCGCGGCCGCTGACCCGGGTTCGCCGTGCCAGGCCGGGAGCGCGCACACCAGCCCCTCGCAACGGCCCGGATTGGCCACCGCCCACTCCGCGGCCAGGTGCGCGCCGAACGAGATCCCGCCGACGATCAGTGATCCGTGCACCCGCGCGAGCCGGTCCAGCTCCTCCAGGTAGCCGTCCGCGAGCGCCGCGCCGGGGGGCGGGGGAGGCGCGATCAGCCGCGCGCCCACCAGCGCCAGCGGGCCGGTGAACACAGACCGAACGAACGTTTCGTCGGACCCCGTTCCGGGCAGCAGGACAACGGGGATGTCGGGGATCGCGGACGTCACGTTGCGATCTTGGCGCAAACCCGTTTCGCTGACGTGAACCAGAGCTACGCTTGATTACGCACGGGCCGCGAAGTCGGGGCCCCGGAGCACAGGAGCACACCATGTCCGCCAAGGACGGCGGCTACTTCAGCCGGTTGGTTCGCAAGCTGACCAGCGACGTCGAGGACCTCGACGCCGACGAGATGTCCGAGAGGTCCGGGGCCGAAGGCGCTCGCCGCGCCTGTGACTGCCGGTCCGGCGAAGAGGCGACAGTGCTCGGCAGGCTGCGCAGTGTCGAGCTGTGCCCGAGCGAGGGAACTCCGACGCTCCAGGCCGAGCTGTTCGACGGGACACAGGGCGTGACGCTAATCTGGCTGGGCCGACGCCGGATCCCCGGTATCGAGCCGGGTCGGACCATCAAGGTCCGCGGCCGGATGGCAGAGCGTGACGGCCAGAAGGTGCTATACAACCCGTACTACGAACTCCAGAGCCCGGTAGGTTGATCGACTCCCGTGACTGAACCCGCTCCCCGCGACGAGAAGCACGTGCCCGAAGGCGGGGACGAAAAGCAGGACAGCGACCAGCACCACACCGACACCGAGAAGCCTGAACCCACATTGCTGGAGCAGATGGGCGGCGTGTCGGGCCTGTTCTACTCGTCGGTGCCGGTGATCGTGTTCGTGCTGGTGAACGCCTTCTTCGGGCTCACCGCGGCGATCTGGGGCTCGGTCGGCAGCGCCGTGGCGATCACGGTGCTGCGGATCGTGCGCAAGGAGCCGCTGCAGCCGGCGATCTCGGGCTTTTTCGGGGTCGCGATCGCGGCCTTCATCGCGTTCCGCACGGGTTCGGCCAAGGGCTTCTTCCTCTTCGGCATCTGGGCGAGCCTCGCCTACTGCGGCGTGTTCGTGCTGTCGATCCTCGTGCGCTGGCCGATCGCCGGTGTGGTGTGGAGCGCGCTCAACGGCACCGGCCAGGCCTGGCGCAAGGACAAGCCCTCGCGCTACGGCTACGACATCGCCACGCTCGCGCTGGCCGTGATCTTCGCCGCCCGCTTCGTGGTGCAGCGCTGGCTCTACAACAGCGACTACACCGGCTGGCTCGCGTTCGCGAAGATCGCCATGGGTTACCCGCTCTACGCGTTGGGCCTGCTCGTGGTCGTCTGGGCGGTCCGCCGCTCGGACAAGCGGCTCAAGGCGCTGGCCGAGATCGAGCCGAAGCCGGAGACCGACGCGGAGGTCGAGGCCCGGCTGCGCGCGAAGTACGCGCAGACGCCGACGCCCGAGGCTTAGCAGGCCGGCCTTCCGCACGACGCTGGAAAGGCCCCTCACGTGCTCGTGAGGGGCCTTTCTCGGGTACCTCAGTATCCCAGGGCCGTGCGGATCTCCGGCTCGACGTCCGACGTCGCCACGAACAGCAGTTCGTCGCCGGCCTCCAGCGGGTCCTCAGGCTGCGGCACGATCACGCGGTCGCCGCGCAGGATCGTGACGAGCGCGGCGTCGCGGGGCAGCGCGATCTCGCTCACGGGCTTGCCGGCCAACGGGGTCTCCTCGGGCAGCGTGAGCTCCACGAGGTTCGCCTGGCTCTGGCGGAAGGTCATCAGCCGCACGAGGTCGCCGACGCTCACGGCCTCCTCGACCATCGCGGCGAGCATGCGCGGGGTCGACACGGCCACGTCGACACCCCAGGCGTCGGTGAAGAGCCATTCGTTGGCGGGGTTGTTGACACGGGCCACCACGCGGCGCACCGCGAACTCCGTCTTCGCGAGCAGCGACACCACGAGGTTGGACTTGTCGTCGCCGGTCGCGGCGATCACCACGTCGCAGCGCTCGATCCCCGACTCCTCGAGGATCGAGACCTCGCACGCGTCGCCGAGGACCCAGTCGGCCTGCGGCACGGTGTCGGGTTCGAACTGGTCCGCCTCGCGCTCGATCAGCATCACCTGGTGCCGCCCGTCGATCAGCTCGACGGCGATGGAGCGCCCGACGGCGCCGGCACCCGCGATCGCGACCCGCATCAGTTCTCCTCCTCCGGAGCGCGAGCGGCCACGCTCGTCACGTCGCTGACGGTGCCGGAGCGGGCCGCGACGTACACGACGTCGTCGGCCTGCACCATGGTCTTGTTGTCCGGCAGCACGCCGTTGCCGAACCGCATGATGAACGCCACCCGTGCGCCGGTGGCTTCCTGGAGTTCGCGCACACTGCGCCCGACCCAGCCCTCGTTCAGCGGCAGCTGCAGCAGCGCGACGTTACCCGACGGATCGCGCCACACCGACGCGACGCCGTCCGGCAGGAGGGTGCGCAGGAAGCGATCGGTGGTCCACGGCACCGTCGCGACGGTGGGGATGCCGAGCCGCTCGTACACGGCGGCGCGCTTGTGGTCGTAGATCCGAGCGACCACGTGCTCGATGCCGAAGTTCTCACGCGCGACCCGCGCGGAGATGATGTTGGAGTTGTCCCCACTCGACACGGCCGCGAACGCGCCGGCCTGTTCGATGCCCGCCTCGATCAGGACTTGCCGGTCGAAACCGACGCCGACGATCTGCTGGCCGTGGAAGTCGCTGCCCAGCCGGCGGAACGCCTGGGGGTTCTTGTCGATGACGGCCACCTCGTGGCCGAGACGCTCCAGCGCCGCGGCCAGGGATGCGCCGACCCGGCCGCACCCCATGATCACCACGTGCACGCCCTGCCTCCTCGTAGGTGGGGGTAAACCCGTTCGTAGGTACCCTCGCGCACCAGCGCCGAACCTACCTTGCCGGGTGCCGGTTACGCTTCCGTGGTGTCGAAGTTCCCGACCGTGCTGAAGCGCCTGGTACTCGGACGTCCGTTCCGCAGTGACAGCCTCGGCCACACGCTCCTGCCCAAGCGCATCGCGCTGCCGATCTTCGCCTCGGACGCGCTCTCCAGCGTTGCGTACGCGCCGGAGGAGATCTTCCTGACCCTGAGCTTCGCCGGGCTCTCGGCGTACGCGTTCGCGCCGTGGATCGGGGTGGCCGTGGCGCTGGTCATGCTGACGGTCGTCGCGTCGTACCGGCAGAACGTGCACGCTTACCCGAGCGGTGGCGGTGACTACGAGGTCGCCGGCACCAACCTGGGGAGCAAGTTCGGCCTCACGGTGGCCAGCGCCCTGCTCGTGGACTACGTGATGACCGTCGCAGTGTCCACTTCGTCCGGTGTCGCGAACATCGGCTCGGCCATCCCGTGGGTCGCCGAGCACAAGGTGATCGCGGCTGTGGTGATCGTCGCGGTGCTGACCGCGCTGAACCTGCGCGGTGTGCGCGAATCGGGCAAAGCCTTCGCGATCCCCGTCTACGGCTTCATCATCGGCATCCTGATCATGGTCGGGTGGGGGCTGATCGAAGCCGCGACGGGCACGACGATGCGGGCGGAGAGCGCCGGGTTCACGCTGCACTCCGAGGGCACCTGGACGGGTTTCGCGTTCGTCTTCCTGATCCTTCGGTCGTTCTCGTCGGGCGCCGCGGCGCTGACCGGGGTCGAGGCGATCAGCAACGGCGTGCCGGCGTTCAGGAAACCGAAGTCGAAGAACGCGGCCACCACGCTGCTGCTCATGGGCGTGCTCGCGGTGATCATGCTCATCGGCATCATCACGCTCGCCGTGATCACCAAGGTGAACTTCGCCGACAACCCGGCCGAGCAGCTGCAGGGCGCGCCGCCGGGGTACCAGCAGAAGACCATCGTGACGCAGATCGCCCAGGCCGTGTTCGCGAGCTTCCCGCCGGCGTTCTACTACATCTCCTTCGCCACCGGCATCATCCTCCTGCTGGCGGCCAACACGGCGTTCAACGGTTTCCCGGTGCTCGGCTCGATTCTGGCTCAGGACCGTTACCTGCCGCGGCAGCTGCACACGCGCGGTGACCGGCTGGCGTTCTCCAACGGAATCCTGTTCCTCTCGGTCTTCGCGCTGGTGCTGATCATCGCGTTCGACGCGGAGGTCACGCGGCTCATCCAGCTCTACATCGTCGGTGTGTTCGTGTCGTTCACGATCAGTCAGACCGGCATGGTCCGGCACTGGAACCGCTTGCTGGCCAAGGAAACCGACGGCGCGGTGCGGCGGCGGATGCGGCGTTCGCAGACGGTGAACGCGATCGGCCTCACGATGACCGGCACCGTGCTGATCATCGTGCTGATCACCAAGTTCCTGCTCGGCGCGTGGATCGCGATCGCGGCCATGGTGGCGATTTTCGCGTTGATGACGGCGATCCGGAAGCACTACGACCGCGTGGCCGAGGAGTTGAAGGAACTCGGTGACACCCCGACGGTGCTGCCCTCGCGCAACCATGCGATCGTGCTGGTGTCCAAACTGCACCGGCCGACGCTGCGCGCGCTGGCCTACGCCAAGGCGATGCGGCCCGACGTGCTCGAGGCCGTGACCGTGAACGTCGACGACGCCGACACCCGCCGGCTCACCGCCGAGTGGGAGGCGCACAAGTTCAAGGTGCCGCTGAAGGTCGTCGAGTCGCCCTACCGGGAAATCACGAAGCCGGTGCTGGACTACGTGAAGCGCGTGCGCGGCGACAACCCGCGCAACGTGGTCACCGTGTTCATCCCCGAGTACGTGGTCGGCCACTGGTGGGAGCAGGTGCTGCACAACCAGAGTGCGTTGCGGCTCAAGGGAAGGCTGCTGTTCCAGCCGGGTGTCATCGTCGCGAGCGTGCCGTGGCAGCTGGAGTCCTCGGCGAAAGCGGCCGAGCGCGAACGCCGGGCCCGTCCCGCGGCTGGCGACGTGCGACGTGGGTTCACGGCGAGCGCCGGTGGTGCCACGAAGCCCGCAGAGCCCCCCAAACCGGTCAAGGAAACTGCTGAATGACGGAGAACTGGCTCGGCCGCGTGCTCGAGCTCGAGATCGGCCCGGTCGCCCACGGCGGCCACTGCGTGTCGCGTGTGGACGGACGGGTGGTGTTCGTGCGCCACGGGTTGCCGGGCGAGCGCGTGCGCGCCGAGGTGACCGAGGACAAAGGCGGTTCCTTCTGCCGGGCGGACGCGGTGGAGGTGCTCGGCGCTTCGGAGCACCGTGTCACGCCGCCTTGCCCACTGGCCGCCCCGGGCGGCTGCGGTGGCTGCGACTGGCAGCACGCCGACCCGGAGTACCAGCGCGTCCTGAAGGCGGCCGTGGTCGCCGAGCAGCTGGAGCGGTTGGCGGGCATCACGCGTGACGTCGTGGTGGAGCCGCTCGACGGCGGCCCGCTCGGCTGGCGCAGCCGCGTGCGGCTCGTGGCCGGGCGTGACGGCCGCGCCGGGCTGCGCGCGCACCACAGCCACCGCGTCGTCGCGCTCGACGACTGCCCGATCGCGGTGCCGGGCACACTCGACGTCGCGCTGGCCAAGCGCTGGCGCCCGGGCACCGAGCTCGAGACGACCACCGACGGCGACGGGCACACACACCTGCGCGAGCTCTCCACCGTCCACGGCCGCACGAAGTCGCGCCAGCTGTCCGGCGGCCTCGCCGTGCAGCACGCCGCCGACCGCGACTGGCGTCTCGACGCCCACGGCTTCTGGCAGGTGCACCCCTCCGCGGCGGACACGTTCGCGCAGCTCGTGCGCGAGTGGGCCGAGGCTCCGCGCGGCGGGGTCGCGTGGGACCTCTACGCCGGTGTCGGCCTGTTCGCGTCGGTGCTGGCCGAGCAGGTCGGGCCGGACGGGCACGTGCTCGCCGTGGAGTCCGGCCGTCAGGCGGTGACGGACGGCGAGCGCAACCTCGCAGACCTGCCGCAGGTGTCGTGGCGCGCGGGCCGGGTCGAACACGCCCTGGCGGACGCTCCGAAGCCCGTCGACGTGGTCGTGCTCGATCCGCCGCGCAAGGGCGCCGGGCGCGCGGTGGTGGACGCGATCGCGGCGGGTTCGCCCGACCGGATCGTGTACGTCGCCTGCGATCCCGCGGCGCTCGCACGGGACCTGGCGACCTTCGCAGACCACGGGTATTCGCTCACGGACCTGCGCGCGTTCGACGCCTTCCCCATGACTCACCACGTGGAGTGCGTCGCGCTGCTGCAGTAATCGCGATGGTGTTCGCGTCGGCGGTGGCATTGGTGCGCAGCCGAGTGAGAGGCATCTGCGCGTCGACGAGCACCTCGCGCCCGGCAACGCGCGGCGCCACCGGGCGACTGTTTCGACGCCGATCCACCCGGCGCGGTCACGGCTTCGCTAGCGCGGGCGCGCGAGTCCGGGCTCGCTGCTGCACGGCGAAGCCTCAGCGTGCGGCTCGGCCGCGCACCGAAGCCTCCACGGAGCCGGGCTCGCGCAAAGGCGCTCTCGCACGCCCCGCGTGGAGCCGGGGCAACCAACAGAGCTCAGGCCTTGATCGCGCCCGAGAGCTTGGGCCCGACCTCCTTCAGGCCGGAAGGCACGCTCAGCGCCGAGGGGAACGCCAGTGCGATCGCCGTGGTCAGGGTCGAGCGCGACGGACGACCTGCGGCGCACGGCGGGGAGCTGCTGGAACAGCGGCAACGCCTCGGTCCGCCCGCGGGCCCGGCGTGGTGCAGGTGGGCACGAGGACGTCGGCGCCCAGGAGGTCCAGGCGTTCCGGGCTGATCTGCGCGCGGCCCGGGATCGAGGTCTGGGGCAGCGACGTCACCTTCGGCGAGAGCACCAGGCCCAGCTGCGCGAAGAACAGGGCGGACGCGTCCTGGGCGCTGCTGATCGTGGTGATCGTGCCGTCGCCGGTGACCGGGCCGATGGTGAACGTGCGCCCGGCGAAGCTCGGGTTGGCGTCCTTCGCGGCCTTGATCCGGGTTTCGACGTCGGTCACGAGCTTCTCGGCCTCGGGGGAGCGGCCCAGCGCCGTGGCGACGCGGCGCGTGGTGACCTGCCAGGTGTCCTTACGGCAGCTGCACGGCGCCACGGCGACATCCCCCCGGGCGGCACTTGCGCAGGTCAGGGGTGATGAGCGGCACGACACCGAGCGCGACGGCCGCATCGGACTCGCGGTACTGGCCCACCGACAGCACGCGCTGCGGAGGCCGGGGGATCCTCGTAGTGCATTCGACGCCCTTCACGTCGACCGGAAAGCCCGACGCGGCCGGACCGCTCGCTGCCGGGGTCTCCCCGGAGCTCGAACAAGCCGCCAGGGCCAGTCCCGTGGACACCCCCCCGGCTTTGAGCACCCCAGGCCGCCCCACGCCGGCACCGGGTGTCAGCGGCTCTTGAGCGCGAAACCGGCCGCGAGGCCCGTCACGGTCAGCAGCGCGCCGGCGCCGAGCAACAGCCACGCACCCAGCGCCGGCCCGATGCCCGCGGCCGGGAACTCATCCGCGTACGCGGGCAGCGTCCGCACGAGGTAGCGCACGGCGATCCCGGCCACGATGAGCCCCGGCAGCATCGCGAACGCCAGCGGCTCGTCGCTGTGGCGCTTGAACGTGACCCATGCGAGCGCGAACGCGGCTGCCAGCGCCACCGCGCAGACGATCCTCAGTGCCAGGCTCAGTTCGGGGCCGAGGTCGTCGGCGGGCAGCCTGCCCGACAGGGAGTGGGCCGTCGGCAGGACGAGGGCCACCCCGCCCGCCACGGCCGTGCCGGCCACCAGCACCGCCCGCGTCCCGCGCAGCGACCCACCGCTCACGAACACCTCCACCAGGCCAGGGGACCCGAGTGTACGGGCGCCGTGACCGGTTCCACTGCCCCCGGACGGACGCTTGTGGAGGGTGCCCGCTCACCGGAAACCCGGCGCACGTGGCGATCTCCGCCGAGTCAGGCGCGATCCTGCTTGATCAGGTCCGCGCACTTCTCCCCGATGGCCATCGTGGTGATGCACGGGTTCACGGTCACCAGGAACGGCATCACCGACGCGTCCGCCACGCGCAGGCCCTCGACACCGCGCACGCGCAGGCGGGCGTCGAGCACGGCGTCCGGGTCGCCGTCCGGACCCATCCGGGCGGTGCACGCGGGGTGGTAGACGGTGTTGTGGGTCTTGCGCAGGTAGTCGGCGATCTCGTCGTCGCTCACGCAGTCGCGGCCCGGTGAGAGCTCGACGCCGGCCCACTCGTCGAGCGCCGGCTGCGCGGCGATCTCGCGGGCCAGCCTCACGCCGTGGGTCATCACGCGCATGTCGTGCTCGTCGGTGAAGTAGCGCGGGTCCACGCGGGGCTTGTCGCGGAAGTCGCGCGTGCGCAGGCGGACGGTGCCGCGCGATCGGCTGCGCGTGACGTTCGGCGTGAGGCAGAAGCCGTTTTCCGTGGTCGGGTAGCCGTGGCGCAGCGTGTTCATGTCGAAGGGCACCGAACCGTAGTGGAACATCAGGTCCGGCCGGTCCAGACCTTCTTCGGTGGACGTGAAGATGCCGATCTCCCACCACTGCGTGGACTCGGCGACCATCGGCTGCAGCGCGTCCCACTGGACCAGGCCTTCGGGGTGGTCCTCCAGGTTGGAGCCGACGCCGGGGGAGTCCACGAGCACGTCCACGCCCACCTCGCGCAGGTGCCCGGCAGGACCGATGCCCGAGAGCATCAGCAGCTTCGGCGTGTCGATCGCGCCGGAGCTCACGATCACCTCGCGCCGTGCCGTCACCCTCGTGTGGTGGATCAGGTCGGGGTGCTGCAGCTCAACGCCGGTGCAGCGGCGGCCGTCGAACAGCAGTCGCTTGGCCCGCGCGCCGGTGCGCACCTCCAGGTTCTCGCGCGTGTCCAGGATCGGGTGCAGGTACGACACCGAGGCCGAGGAGCGCACGCCGTCCTCGCGCGCGTTGATCTGGAACCAGTTCGCGCCGTGGGTCACCGTCTTGCCGGAGTTGAACTCCGTGGTCGGGATGCCCGCCTGCTCGCACGCCGCGAGCATCGCGACACCCGCGGGATCGCGCGGTGGCACGGACCGGATCGTGACGGGTCCGGAGCGGCCGTGGTGCTCGCCGGGCCCGTCGTTGGTCTCGAGTCGTCGGTACAGCGGGAAAATGTCGGCGGCCGACCAGCCCGGCAGGCCGAGGGAAGCCCACTCGTCGAGGTCTTCGGCCGGCGCCCAGAACGCGATGCACGAGTTGTGCGACGAACACCCGCCGAGCACCCGCGCGCGGGCCTGGCGCAGGTAGGAGTTGCCGACTTCCTGCGGCTCCACCAGGTAGTCCCAGTCGTAGCCGGATTCGAGCAGCGCCATCCAGTTCGTCAGCTCGAGTACGGCGGGGTCGTCCACATCGGACGGCCCGGCTTCCAGCAGGCAGACGGTGACGCCCGGGTCCTCCGAAAGTCTCGCCGCCACCACCGAACCCGCCGTGCCGCCGCCGACCACCACGTAGTCGAACTCGTTCACCTGGACTCCTCCTTTTCGGACTCCGCCGACGACGGCACCGAGGCGTGGCCGGCCAGCACCCCGATGCGGTGGCGTTGAACGAACCAGTAGTAGGCGAACCCGCCGGCCGCGAACACGCCGACGAAGAGCACCGAGCTCCAGCGCAGGTACCAGTGGAACGGCGGGGACGCGTTGTAGATCTCCGTGCGCGGCCACGCGAGGTTCACGGTCATGCCGATGCCCCACAGCACCGCGAGCACGTTCACCGGCAGGCCCCAGCAGCCGAGCGAGAACCGCCCCGGCGGGCAGTCCTTTCGCGGCCAGCCGCCGCGCAGACGCTTGATCAACATCGGGACCGTCACCAGCAGGTAGGCCAGGTAGATCAGGATGATCGCGAGGCTCGTGACCGCCGAGAAGATCTGCGACGAGTTGATGTTCACCAGCAGCAGCGCGATCGCGATCACGCCGATCACGATCGCGGGCAGCACCGGCGTGCCGGTCTTCTTGCTCACGCGCGCGAGCCGCGACCCGCCGGGCAGCGCGTTGTCGCGCGCCATCGCGAACGCGATCCGGATCGCCGCCGTGTGCACGGCCAGCACGCACACCGTGATCGCGATGAACACCACGAACAGGAAGATCCGCCCGATCGCCGGCCCGAGCGCGTCGGTGAGCACGAACTGCAGGCCGATCGTGCCGAGTTCCGGCGCGTGGATGTTCCCGACGGCCATCAGCGCGAACAGGATGATCAGCCCGCCGAGCAGGAAGGACGCGACGAGCGCGCGCATGATCGCCTTCGGCGCGTTGCGGTGCGGGTCCACTGACTCCTCGCCGAGCGAGGCCGCCGTGTCGAACCCGTACATCACGTAGGACGACGCGATGGCCGCGATGAGGAACGCGCCGAGGTAGCCGCCCGCGTGCCCGGCGCCGGTGCCGTTCGTCTCCGTCACCACGCCGGGGCCGCGCACGAAGTGGAACGCCAGGAACACCGCCAGCAGCACCGCGAACAGCAGTTCGATGAACACCCCCGCGCTGTTGATCCGCGCCATGAGCTTGACGCCGAACGCGTTGACCAGCGTGGTGAACACGATCAGGCAGGTCGCCAGCAGTACGCCGTTGGCCGCGTCGCTGGAGCCCGACCCGTCGCCGATGAACTGGAAGAACGAGGTGATCTGCGGCAGCGTGCGCTGGTAGGCCAGCGCCGTCGCGGAGATGGAGACGATCGAGGCCAGCAGCATCATCCAGCCCGCCAGCCACGCCACGTGCCCGTTGCCGAGCTTCTTCGCCCAGTTGTAGACCGACCCGGCCACCGGGTACTGCGCGGCCAGCTCCGCGAAGCTCAGCGCCACCATCAGCTGGCCGGCGAACACCATCGGCCACGACCACCAGTACGCCGGGCCGCCCTCGGAAAGCCCCAGGTAGGAGAGCTGGAACACGCCCGTGAGCACCGAGATGTAGCTGATGCCGGCGGCGAAGGTGTGGAAGCTGCCCAGCGTTCTCTTGAGCTGGTTGGTGTAGCCGAACTCGCCGAGTTCTCGGTCGCTGGTGTCCGCGTTGCCACGGCCGCCGGTGTCGGTGCTCACGGGCACTGGTCCTTTCGGTGGTTCTCGATCGGACTAGGGCTTGCACGCGCTTCTAAGAGCGCACGGGAGTCAGCCGGCGAACCACTTCTGCGGGCCGGGACGCAGGTTCTGGTAAATGTGCTTGACCTCCGTGTACTCGGCCAGGCCCGTGGGGCCCAGCTCGCGGCCGAAGCCGGACTGCTTGTAACCGCCCCACTCCGCCTGCGGCAGGTACGGGTGGTAGTCGTTGATCCAGACCGTGCCGTGGCGCAAGCGGTTCGCCACGCGCTGCGCCTTCGCCGCGTCGTTGGTGAACACGCCGCCGGCCAGCCCGTAGTGGGTGTCGTTGGCGATGCGCACGGCGTCGTCCTCGTCGGTGAAGGTCTCGACCGTGAGCACCGGTCCGAACGACTCCTCGACCACGGCGTGGCTGCCTTGTGCGACGTTGTCGAGGATCGTCGGCAGGTAGTAGAAACCGTTCCGCAGCTCGGGGTCGTCGGGCCGCTTTCCGCCGGCCCGCAGCACGGCGCCCTCGGCCAGCGCGGTGGCCACGTAGCGCTCGACCTTTTCACGGTGGGCGGCCGAGATCAGCGGCCCGGTCTCGGCGTGCTCGTCGAACGGCCCGCCGAGGCGGATCCGCTCGGCACGGCGCACCAGCTCGTCGACGAACTCGTCGTGCCACTCGCGCTGCACGATCAGGCGCGCGCCCGCTGAACAGACCTGGCCGGAGTGCAGGAACACGGCCGTGAGGGCGTAGTCCACGGCGGTCTCGAAGTCGGCGTCGGCGAACACCACGTTGGGGTTCTTGCCGCCGAGCTCCAGTGCCACCTTTTTCACCGTCGTGGCGGCGTTGGCGGCGATCACCCGGCCGGTGGCGAGACCGCCGGTGAACGAGACCAGGTCCACTCCGCCGTGCTCCGAAAGCGGCGCGCCGGCTTCCGGGCCCGCGCCGAGCACCAGGTTGGCGACGCCGCCGGGCAGGCCGGCCTCGGCGAGCAGCTTCATGAGCAGGATCGACGTGTGCGGCGTCAGTTCGCTCGGCTTGAGCACGAACGTGTTGCCCGCGGCCAACGCGGGCGCGACCTTCCAGATGGTCTGGAGCAGCGGGTAGTTCCACGGCGTGATGAGGCCACACACGCCCACCGGCTCGTGCACGATCCGGCTGAACGCGTCGGCGCTGCCGGTGTCGACCACGCGGCCCGCGTCGGTGGCCGCGAGCTTGCCGAAGTACCGCAGGCAGGCGGCGATGTCGGCCATGTCGTAGCGGCTCTCCACCAGGCGTTTGCCGGTGTCGAGCGACTCGGCGCGAGCGAAGCTCTCGGCGTCGCGGTCGAGCAGGTCGGCCGCGCGCAGCAGCAGGTCACCGCGTTGCGCGGCGGGCGTCGAGGGCCACGGGCCGGTGTCGAACGCGCGCCGGGCGGCGGCGATCGCGGCCTCGGTGTCCTCGCGCGTGGCCTCGGCCACCTCGGCGACGAGCGACCCGTCGGCGGGGCACCGGATTTCACGCCGGCCTCCCGCCTTCGCGTCCACCCATTCGCCGCCGATGTACAAGTCCGCCATGAGGTCCTCTCGATCTTGATCCGGTTCGGATTATCGTGGCCACTCGCGGTAGCCGCGACTTGCCCGAAGGCTCCATGTTCACACCCGGCAGTGGAGTTGCGTTCGGCGTCGGCGTGTGATCCGGGACGCGGGTGGCGCGGCGGTGGTGGCGCGGATCCGTAGACTGGCCGGAACTGGCGGGAGCAAGAGGGAACCAGGCGAGGTGGAGCTGTGACGATGCTGGACTCCGTGCACGGGCCGGCGGACCTGAAGCGCATGAGCGTCGAGGACCTCGACGAGCTGGCCGCCGAGATCAGGGATTTCCTCGTCGAGAAGGTGCGGCGGTCCGGGGGTCACCTGGGCCCGAACCTGGGTGTCGTGGAGCTCACGCTCGCGCTCCACCGGGTGTTCGACTCGCCACGCGACGCGATCGTGTGGGACGTCGGTCACCAGGCGTACGTGCACAAGATCGTGACGGGCCGGCACACCGAGTTCGACAAGCTACGCCAGCTCGGTGGGCCGACGGGCTACCCGTCGCGCGCCGAGAGCGAGCACGACCTGGTGGAGAACAGCCACGCGTCCACCGCGCTGTCCTATGTGGACGGCCTGGCGAAGGCGTTCGAGCTGTCCGGCGGTGCCCCGCGCCACGCCGTGGCAGTGGTCGGCGATGGCGCGCTGACCGGCGGCATGTGCTGGGAGGCACTCAACAACATCGCGGCGAACCGGGACCGCCCGGTCGTGATCGTGATCAACGACAACGGCCGCTCCTACTCGCCGACCATCGGCGGGCTCGCCGACCACCTCGCGGCGCTGCGGCTGCAGCCCGGCTACGAGCGCCTGCTCGACGGCGGGCGCGAGATCCTGCGCAGCACCCCCGTGGTGGGCAAGCCGATCTACGCCGCGCTGCACGCCGCGAAGGCCGGCATCAAGGACGCGCTGAGCCCACAGGTGATGTTCTCCGACCTGGGGCTGAAGTACCTGGGCCCCGTCGACGGCCACGACCTGGTGGCGCTGGAGAAGGCGTTGCAGAGCGCCCGCGCGTTCGGCGGCGCGGTGATCGTGCACGTGGTGACCGAGAAGGGCCACGGTTACGCGCCCGCGGTGAACCACCAGGCCGACCAGATGCACCAGACCGACCCGATCGACCCGGAGACCGGCCTGCCGCCGGTGAAGGGCCCGAGCTGGACCGGCGTGTTCGGCGACGAGCTGGCGAAGATCGGCGCCGAGCGCGAGGACGTGGTGGCGATCACCGCGGCGATGCTGCGCTCCACCGGCCTGGAGAAGTTCTCCGAGAAGTTCCCGGGCCGCTGGTTCGACGTCGGCATCGCCGAGCAGCACGCCGTGACGTCGGCGGCGGGCCTCGCGATGGGCGGCTACCACCCGGTGGTGGCGGTCTACTCGACGTTCCTCAACCGCGCGTTCGACCAGGTCTTGATGGACGTGGCGCTGCACCGCCAGCCGGTGACGTTCGTGCTCGACCGCGCCGGCATCACCGGCCCCGATGGTCCCAGCCACCACGGCATGTGGGACCTGTCGCTGCTCGGCATGGTGCCCGGCATGCGCGTGGCCGCGCCGCGCGACCCGGGCACGCTGCGCGAGGAGCTGCGCGAGGCCGTCGCCGTGCAGGACGGCCCGACCGCGTTGCGCTTCTCCAAGGGCACCGTCGGCGCCGACCTGCCCGCCGTGGAGCGCCTCGGCACGGTCGACGTGCTGCGCCGCCCGCGTGAGTCCTGCACCCCGGACGTACTGCTGGTCGCCGTCGGCTCGTTCGGCAAGCTGGGCCTGGCGGCCGCCGACCGCCTGGCCGACCAGGGCATCGGCGTCACGGTGGTCGACCCGCGCTGGGTCGTCCCGGTCCCGGCCGAACTGGTCGCGCTCGCGGAGCAGCACAAGCTCGTGGTGACGGTCGAGGACAGCGGCCGCCACGGCGGCTTCGGCTCCGCCCTGGCCGCGGTCCTCCGCGACGCCGACTGCGACGTCCCGCTGCGCGACCTGGCCGTGCCGCAGAGCTTCCACGATCACGGCTCGCGGGACGAGGTGCTGGACCGGGTCGGGCTCACCGCCCAGGACGTGGCGCGGCGCATCACGGAATGGGCGTCGGGGCGGTTGGGTGCGGCGCAGGATGTTCCGGCGGAGAATCCGCGGGGCTGAGTTTTCGCTTTTCGGCGGCGGGTCCTTTCGGGAAGGACCCGCCGCCGTTTTGTCGTCGCAGCGACAACGGGTCATGGCCGAGCGCTGCTTGTCAATCCGATGCGAGAGTGACTGTGCCGCCACCGGTTGGCGTACCAGTGCGGCAATCGGCTCATTACACGAGCTCGTTCGGGTCCAATTCGCGGTGCGCCAGTTGCTTTCCGCAAAATGCTTCTGCAAGGGTCTTCTGGATGGGGCGGCGAGGGACACCGGGGAGATGCGAATGCGGGTCGTGGCGGTCATGAACTACAAGGGCGGCGTGGGAAAAACGACGCTAACCGCGAACCTCGGTGCGGTGGCAGCCGCCCGGGGCCTGCGGGTGTTGCTCCTCGATCTGGATCCCCAGACCAATCTGACGTTCTCGTTCTACACCGTCACCGACTGGCAGGAACGGCTCAAGGACGGCCGCACGATCAAGCAGTGGTACGACGGCGAGATGCCCGGGCGGGACGTCTCGCTGGCCGACCTCGTCGTCACGCCGGAGCGGGTCAACAAGGCTCTCGTCGGCAAGGGCGGGCAGGTCGACCTCATCTCCTCGCACCTCGGTCTCATCGACATCGACCTCGAACTGGCCGCCCGGCTCGGCGGCGCCACCACGCTCGACGGGTCGAAGCGCAAGTTCCTGGACCTCCACGGCTGCCTGCGCAATGCCTTGCAGGACAGTCAGTTCCACGAGTACGACCTCGTGCTCATCGACTGCGCGCCGAACTTCGGGCTCGTCACCAAGACCGCGATCGTGGCCAGCGAGCAGATCCTCGTGCCCGCGAAGGCGGACTATCTGTCGACGCTGGGCCTGGACTACCTCTACGGCAACTGCGACTCCCTGGTGAAGCAGTTCAACGACTTCGCCAACCACAACCGCGGCACCGAGGACCAGTGGCCGATAGACCCGCAGTTCCTGGGCGTGGTCTTCACGATGGTCCAGATCTACTCGCAGCAGGTCACGCTTGCGCAGCACGGCTACATCGAGCAAGTGCGCCTGAACTCGCAGGTTCCCCTGCTGGAGAACAAGGTCCGCAACAGCCCTCGCCACTTCGGCGACGCCGGCGAAAGCGGCGTCCCGGCAATGGTGCGCACGTCGGCGGCGAAGGACGAGGTTGTGCGGGAGTTCGACCTGCTCGCCGACGAAATCCTTGGCGCGCTCGAGCTGACGCTGGGCGGCGCCCGATGACCGAACTGAAGCCTGTTGTCGCCTTGGCGGCTCAGCTGGTTGAGTTCCTGGTGCAGCAAGACGAGGCGACCTTGCAGGCCCTCGCCTCCGGAACAGCGCGGTTGGCTGTTGTCGACGCCGTCGGCGCACCCGCCGCGGCACAGCCGGTCGTTCCTCCGGCCCAGCCGCTCAGTGAACCGGAGCGGTTGCTGCTGGAACTTTCGACACTGACCACCGAAGGCGAACGGCGGAGCTGCCTGTTGGCGGGCAACCCGTCGAAGAAAACGATGCAAGAAGTGGCGAAGTCGCTGCGGTTGAGGCGGTACAGCCACCTCACCATTGCCAAACTCGTGGATCTTCTGGCTCGCCACGGCGTTGTTCAAGCCGAAACGTCCGCTGGCGAAACCGAACATCGACCAGTTCGGCAGGAGCCAGCTCCACCGGCTGAACCGCAGAAGTCGCCGGCTGAAATCGCCGCGATCGTCGTGCGCTTGCGGGAAGCCGATAACGACGAAGAAGGCGCCGAGTACCTCCGCGCGCAGCAGCTCGACCGGGCGAGCCTGCTCGCGGTTGCCACGGCCCTGCAACTCACCCGCGTGGAGCGCCTGAGCCGGACTGATCTCGAGAAGAAGGTGCTCAACCAGGCGGTCGGCGCCAGGCGCAAGTTCGCCGGGCTGCGGAGCTGGTGAGCACCGGTGGTTGAGGTAGCTGACGACACGACCGGCGGCCGCTCGATGTATCTGCTCGGTGGTCGCCGTGTCATGGTTTCGGACCTGCTGAGCAACGGGTTGCTCGAACCCGGGACCAAGCTGCAGTTCAAGCGCGCTCGCATCGGTGACACTTTCCACGCGACCGTGACCGACCAGGGCCGTATCCGGCTTGAACCGAGCGGCGAAGAGTTCCGCTCGCCGTCACGGGCGGCCATGGTGGCGGCCGGAATGCGGGCCGTCGACGGCTGGCGGGCGTGGCTGGTCGTCGACCAGGACAGGCTGTTGGACGCCGTTCGCCAGGAGCTGCTCGACCAGGCGATCACCGCCGAGGCGGCCAAGACGCACCAGGAGTCCGAAGACAAGACACGTCAGGCCATTCACGAGCGGCTCAGGCAGGCCCGCGCACGCGCCGACGAGAACAAACCCGAGCGGATCTCCGTCCGGGAGCTCCTGGGTTTCTGGGGTGCGAAGGACCGCGGCGACCAGGTCAGCCAGATCGAAGCGGACCTGGCCAACCACGGTTTGGTGACCTCGCCCGGTTTCCGGGCGGTCACCCTCGACACGTTCGTGGTGCTGACCACGCCTCCCGAGGACATCACCGCGGACACATCCGAGGACGATGTCCCGGCTGGTGAGGACGACGAGGGCGACGGTGACCTGGACGTGCGCCTGACGGTCGGCAACCTGACCGAGCTGGATGGCGTGGAGTCGGTCAACCCGAACAGCACTCTCGAAGAAGCGATCACGAAGATGATCCTGAACGACGTCTCCCAGCTCGCCGTGCTCAACGGTGTTCGCAACCTCCGCGGCGCCGTCACCTGGCGCTCGATAGCGGAAGCGATGCACCGCAAGCCGGACGCCACGTTCGCGGACGCCGTCGATTCCAGTGCACAGGCCGTGCCGTACGACCGCGACCTCTTCGAGGTCCTCCCCGTGCTGCAAGAGCACAAGTTCGTGTTCGTCCTCGACGAGACCCGGACGATCAAGGGCGTGGTCACGACGACCGACGTGGCCCGGCACTACGGTGAAGTGTCCACGCCGTTCTTCCTCCTCGGCGAGCTCGACCAGACGGTGCGGTGGATCCTCCGACGTGCCTTCGACATCCCGACGATCCAGCCGTTCTGCGCGAGGAAGGTCACCAGCTTCGATGAGCTAACGATAGGTGACTACCAGAATATCCTGGGCAGGGACGAACTCTGGCAGAAACTCGGCTGGCCGCTGGACCGCGCGGTCTTCATCGCGCGCCTGGAGGAGATCCGGCGCATCCGCAACAAGATCATGCACTTCCACCCCGACCCGGTTCCCGAGGACGCTGTCGACAAGCTCCGACGGTTCAACAGGATGTTGCACCGGTACCGCGACCTGCTGTAGTCGGTCGTCCCACGGTCAAACCACCGCGACAACCGCCGCAGCCGTCGTGTCAGGACCGAACATCTCCCGCGGCTCAGGAAACACTTTCGCTAACACCGGATAAGCCACCGCAGTCGTCGTACGCAGCGTCGCTATCAGGTTGAGGTTCAGACCACCCGCCACCTCGGCGAACGGGTCCGTGATCATCGGCGTGTTTGGCTAACAGCAGCCCCAACGTGGTGGCCGGGATCCAACCCATGCCCAGACAAATGCACGGTCTCGCGCACCCGTGCGTCGGCGCGCCTGAGCAGTGCGGTCTGACGCGCGGCCGGCGTGCTGCGTCACCCAGGTGCGCAAGGCACGGGCCGCGACGGTCATCGCTTTGTCGACTCCGGACTGTCCGAAGAGGATGATCGAACGGCGCTCCCGTCGCTGGGGCGGTGAGGGTAGGGAGTCGCCGATGTCGGTGAGGGCGCCGTCGGCGAAGGTCAGGACATGGGTGACCGCTTCTCCAGGTGGGTCGGGGCGAACATCTTCAGCACGGCCGGCAGCACGACCACCGACGGTCCCGGCGTGCGCAGGGCCTTCGCCAGGTCGGCGCGACCGAGCCCGGTGTGGACCGCACGGCCGGAACCCCGAACGCCTCGGCCAGCGCCACGCAGTCGGGCCGCGCCAGCTCGGTCGCCGTCGTCTCGCCGAACGCGCCCGTGAGGTACTCGCGCAGGATGCCGTAGCCGCGGTCGTCGATCACGAGCCAGGTGACGTCGAGACCGTGCTGCTTCGCGGTGGCGAGCTCGGCCAGGCCGTACATCGCGCAGCCGTCGCCGGAGACGGCCAGCGTGGGGATCCCCGTGGCGGCCGCGCCGAGGGCGCCGGGCAGCCCGTAGCCGAGGCCGCCCGCACCCTGCGCGGTGTGGATCGGCGCGCCGTCCGGCGGCCACGCCGACCACGCCCAGTAGGCGGCGATCGTCATGTCCCAGAACGTCTGCGTGCCTTCGGGCACCGCCGCGCGGAGGTCGTCGACAAGCTTGCGTTCGGCGGCCAGGTCCTGGCCGTCCAATCGCGACGCGACACGGGCGAGCAGATCCTGGACGGCGGCTTCGGCGCGTCCGTCCGCGGCCCTCGGGGGAACTTCCAACGCCCTCAGGAACAGCCGCACGTCGGCGTGGATGCCCAAGGCGGGGTAGTTCGACTCCAGCTTCCCGAGGTCGGCCTCCACCTGGATCACCCGTCCACGCGGCGCGAACTCGCGGTAGTTGCTGGACAGCTCGCCGAGCCCGGAACCGAGCACCAGCAGCACGTCCGCGCCGGCCAGGAACTCCGTGGTGTGCCAGTCCTCCAGCCACGAGCGCGCGGACAGCCCGTGAGCCTGAGGGAACACGCCCTTGCCGCCGAAGGTCGACACCACCGGCGCGCGCAACGCCTCGGCGAGCGCCCGCAATTCCGCATGCGCACCGGACCGCAGCGCGCCCCCACCGGCGAGGATCACGGGGTTCTTCGCCGCGGACAGCAGCTTCGAAGCTTCCGCCACCAGCTCCGGCAACGGTTCGAGCGGAGCCGGCACCGCGGTCACCTCGTGCAGGGGCGGCAGAGAAGCCTCCGCGAGCAGGAGGTCTTGCGGGATCTCCACCCACACCGGCCCGTACGGCGCGGTCGCCGCGGCCGTCCACGCTTCACGCAGCGCCGTCGGGATCTGGCTGACGGCGCGGACCACGTGCACCGACTTCACGACGTCGCGGAAGCTCGCCTGCTGGTCGGGCAGCTCATGCAGGTAACCGTGCCGCCCGCCGCCGAGCCCGGCGACGGGGATCTGGCTGGAGATCCCGAGCACCGGCACGACGCGGCCCGCGACTCCTGCAGCGAGGCCAACGTCAGCAGCGCACCCGGGCCGGTCGACACGATCATCGGCGTGACCGGCACCGGCCCGTGCGGGTCCGCGGAGAGCCGGGCGCGCGCGAAACCGTCGGCCGCGAACGCCAGGTTGTTCTCCACCCGCGCGCTCACCACGCGCACGTCTTCCACCCGCCGCAACGCCTCGAACAGCCCCAGCGCGTGCTGGCCCGGCAGCCCGAACACCGTGTCCGCGCCGAGCGCGCGCAGTGTCTCGTCGACGACGTCACCCCCGATGCGCGTCATTCGCTCTTCCCCACCGCCAGCAGGCTCACGAGGTCGTAGGCCACGTGCGAGGCCGCGATGGCGGTGATCCCGGCGTGGTCGTAGGCCGGGGCCAGCTCGACGACGTCGGCGCCCACCAGGTGCAGGTCGCGCAGCCCGCGCAGGATCTCCAGCAGTTCGCGGCTCGTCATCCCGCCCGCCTCGGGCGTGCCGGTGCCGGGCGCGTGCGCGGGGTCGAGCACGTCGATGTCCACCGAGACATACAGCGGCCGGTCGCCGATCCGCTGCCGCAGGGCGTCGACGGTCTCGTCGATACCGCGGCGCAGCACGTCGCCGGAGGTGACGATGCCGAACCCGAGCCGGCGGTCCTCCTCCAGGTCTCGCTTGCCGTACAGCGGGCCGCGCGTGCCGACGTGCGAAAGCGCTGCCGTGTCGAGGATTCCTTCCTCGGCGGCGCGGCGGAACGGCGTGCCGTGGGTGTAGGGCTCGCCGAAATAGGTGTCCCACGTGTCGAGGTGCGCGTCGAAGTGCAGCAGCGCGACGGGGCCGTGCTCTTTCGCCGTGGCGCGCAACAGGGGCAACGCGATGGTGTGGTCGCCGCCGACCGTCACCAGCCGGGTGCCGCCGGACATCAGCGCCTCGGCGTCCTGCTGCACCTTCTCGATCGCTTCGCCGATGTGGAACGGGTTCACCGCGATGTCACCCGCGTCCACGACCTGCCGTTCGGCGAACGGCGACACGTCCAGCACCGGGTGGTACGGCCGCAGCAGCCGGCTCGCCTCGCGCACGGCGGCGGGACCGAAGCGGGCGCCCGGCCGGTACGACACGCCGGAATCGAACGGGACTCCGACCACGGCGACGTCGGCGTGGTCCACCTCGTCGATCCGCGGCAGCCGCGCGAAGGTCGCGAAGCCGGCGAAGCGCGGGATGCGCGACGAGTCGAGCGGGCCGATCGGGGGCAGGTCACTCACTGCGGTGTGCTCCTCGTGGTCGGGGTGTTCAGGCCTGCGCGGCGGCCGGGGTCTCCGTCGCCGCGTCTTCTTCCTCGGCCGCGCAACCGTTCAGGCGCCGCGTCCAGACCGACAGGATGCTTTCCGGGGTGCGCGGCGTCACGAGGCTCACCGCGACGTACACGACGAGGCTTGCACCGAGGCCCCAGTAGATCGGGTTGTTGGCGGCGACGCCGTCGATGATCATGAACGCGACCACGAACACCGTGCCGGCCACCATCGAGGCGTACGCGCCCTGGCGGGTGCCGCGCCTCCAGAACAGCGCGCCGATGATCGTGACCAGCAGGCCGCCCACCAGGATGTCGGAGGCGATGGTCAGCGCGTTGACGACGTCGTCCACGACCATGGCGATGCCGATGGCGACGATGCCCAGGACCAGCGTGGTCACGCGGTTGCGCAGCACCTCGCCGCCCTTGAGGCCGATCTTGCGCAGCAGGTCCGACGTCGTGGTGGTGGCGCACGCGATCAGCGCGCCGCTGGAGGTCGACATGAGCGCCGACAGCGCGGCGGCCAGCACCAGCCCGCGCACGCCGGTGGGCAGCAGGCGCTCGGCGATCGTGGCGAACGCGTCCTGCGCGCTGCCGAGGTCGGGGTAGAGCACCTTCGCGGCCGTGCCGATCAGCGCGCCGGCCACGCCGTAGACGAGGCAGTAGACGCCGGAGGCGATGCCGCCGCCGGTCGCGATGCGCGGGGTGCGGGCGGTGAACACGCGCGGCCAGATGTCCTGGCCGATGAGCAGGCCGAAGGTGTAGATCAGGAAGTAGGTGAGGATGGTTTCGCCGCCGATCGAGGTGAACTCGAAGTAGGTGGCGTCGAGCTTCTCGGCCATTCCGCCGAAGCCGCCGGCGGAGACGAGCGCGATCGGCAGCAGGACGAACAGGATGCCGATCGTCTTGATCACGAACTGCGCGATGTCGGTGAGCGTGATCGACCACATGCCGCCCAGCACCGAGTAGAGCACGACGATCGAGCCGCCGATCGCGAGGCCGGCCCAGCTCGGGATGGAGAACAGCACCTTGAAGATCGACGCGAACGCCAGCGTCGAGGTCACGGTGAGCATGAGCGTGTAGCCCCACATGACGACCCCGGACACGGCGCTGGTGCGGCCGCCGTAGCGCAGGTCGAGCATTTCGCCGACGGTGTACACGCGCAGCTTCACCAGCCGCGCGAACACCGCGTGCAGCACGAGGATGCCGGCGCCGATGGTGACCACGAGCCACGCGCCCGAGACGCCGTAGGTGTAGCCGAGTTTCACGCCGCCGACCGTGGACGCGCCGCCGAGCACGACGGCGGACATCGTGCCGGAGTACATGAACCAGCCCAGCCGCCGGCCCGCCACGAGGTAGTCGGACTTCGTCTTCGCCAGGCGCAGGCCGATCCAGCCCACTCCGATCATGCCCGCGATGTACAGCGCGATCACCGCGTAGTCGCCGCCCACGGGGCCCTCCTCGGTTCTGCAGGGTCGTTCGGGTCACCGTAGGTTCGTGCGCTACCGCTCCGGCATGGGACGCCGAGAGTCGGGACGACATGACCCAAAACCTCGAGCACGAGTCCGCAGGAGTGAATGTTCCGTTACGGACGGTCGTCGGCAACCCGGAGCTCGCACTCGACGTCGTGCGGGAGACGCTGCGGCCGGGTGCGCTCGACGCGCCCGTGCGCTGGGCCCACGTGAGCGAGCTCGACGACCCGGCCCCCTACCTGCTCGGCGCCGAGCTGGTGCTCACCGCCGGCGTGAACCTCCCACGCGAGCCCGGGCACTACGTCCGCCGCCTGCGCGACGCCGGCGTGACCGCGCTCGGCTTCGGCCTCACGCCGACGGTGTCGGAAGCCCTGCCGGAGCCGCTGCGTGACGCGTGCGTGCACCACGGCCTGCCGCTGGTGGTCGTGCCGCCCCGCACGCCGTTCCTCGCGATCAGCCGGGCCGTGGCCGTCGCGCTCGCCGAGGAGGGGCAACGCGAACAGCGCCGCACGGCGGTCGCGCGCGAGGCACTCACGCGCGCCGCGGGCGACGGCATGGGGGCGCTCGTGACGGCGCTGGCCGAGCGCCTGCGGGGGTGGGTGGCGCTCGTCGGGCCCGCGGACGCGCTCGTGGCGGGCCACGACGCGCCGCAGCCGTTGCCGCCGGAGGTCGCGGACCTGCTCACGACGGTGCGCGCGGGCACCGGCATCCGCAGCGCGACCACCGAACTGCCCGATGGCACATATGTGGTGGCGCAGCCGGTTTACCCGCAGGCGACGGCGGCGCACCTGCTCGTGCTCGGCCGTCGCCGCCGGTTCGACGGTGGGGACCGGGCGGTCCTCGCCGTCGGCGCGGCCCTGCTGGGGCTGGTCGGCCGCGCCGGGTCCGACACCGCGGAGCTCGACGCGGCGGCCACCGGTCTGTTGCTGGGCCAGGGCGACGCGGACGTGCTGACGACGTTGCTGGGCACGGTGGAGGCCGGCTCGTGGCCGGGGCCGCGCACCGCCGTGGCCCGGACGAGGTCACCGTGCGCCACGACTGGCTGCGCGCGCGGCTCGACACCCCGCTCGTGCAGGTGCTGCCCGGCCCACGATTCCTGGCCGTGGTGGGTGTGTTGCCGGAGCTCGACGGGTTGCGCGAGCACGGCTGGCTCGCGGTGGCCGGCTCGCCCGTGACCGCGGACGGGCTGCCGGGCGCGCTCGCGGAGGCGGAGCTGCTGCTGGCCCGGGCACAGGCCCTCGGGCGGCCGGTGGCGGCCGCGGATCCACTGGGTTTCGACGCGCTCGTCGCGCCCGGTGCCGCGGCGGGGTTCGCCGAGCGGGTGCTGGCGCCGTTGCGGGAGCTGGACCGCGCGCACGACCGGGAGCTGGTGGCGACGCTGCGCACCTGGCTCGCGCACCACGGTGGCTGGGACCGCACGGCGGCCGAGCTCGGGGTGCACCGCAGCAGCGTCCGGCACCGGATCGGGCAGGCCGAACGGGCGCTGGGCGTGGATCTCGCGGACCCGGAGACGCGGATGCGGCTGTGGTTCGCGTTGCGCTGGTCGTGACGCCGATCGGACGTTTGCCGTGAGCTGCGCGTGAGGTGGCCCGGAGTGTCCATTCAGGTCTCTCAGGTGCTCTCAGGAAACTGTGGGATTGTGGTCTCGTGCGTGTTCTGGTAGTCGAAGACGAAGAGCCCTTGGCCGACGCGATCGCCCGCGGCCTGCGCCGCGAGGGCATGGCGGTGGACGTCGCGTTGACCGGTGACGACGGGCACGAGAAGTCGTCCGTCACCCGGTACGACGTGGTGCTGCTCGACCGCGACCTGCCCGGGATGTCGGGCGACGAGCTGTGCCGCGAGATTGTCGCGTCCGGCGAGCTCACGCGGGTGCTCATGCTCACCGCGAGCAGTTCCGTCTCCGACCGGGTCGACGGGCTGTCCCTCGGTGCGGACGACTACCTCGCGAAGCCCTTCGCGTTCCCCGAGCTGGTCGCCCGTGTGCGCGCGCTCGGCCGCCGCGCGACACCGGCCGCGCCGCCGCTGCTCACGGCGGGCGACGTGGAGCTGGACCCGGCGAAGCGCATCGTGCGCCGCGCGAGCGGGCCGATCGACCTGACGCGCAAGGAGTTCGGCGTGCTCGAGGTCCTGCTGTCGGCCGCGGGTTCGGTGGTCAGCAGCGAGGAGCTGCTGGAGCGCGTGTGGGACGAGAACGCCGACCCGTTCACCACGACGGTGCGGGTGACCGTGATGACCTTGCGCAAGAAGCTGGGTGAGCCGGGGATCATCGAGACCGTGGTGGGCTCGGGCTACCGCGTGCCGGTCGCGGAGGCCGGCGCGTAGTGAACCTGCCCGGCACACGCAGCCTGCGGGCCCGGGTCACGATCCTCGCGACCGTGCTGGTGGCCGCGGCCGGGCTGCTCCTGCTGTGGCTGGCGTGGTCGCTCGTGGGCGACGCGGTGGACGCCGTGCCGCACATGCCCCCCGGCACGATCGTGCGCGTGGACGGGGTCGACGTCGACGCGTCCACGCTCGCACAGCACCTGCGTACGCACGCCGTGAACCGGGTGCTGATCTTCGGCTCGCTGGCGTTCTGCTTCGTCGTGGCCGCGGCGGCGATCCTCGCGTGGACCTTCACTTCGCGCGTGCTGCTGCCGCTGCGCGAAATCACCGGCACCGCGCGGCGGCTGTCGGTGGAGTCGATGGGCGAGCGCATCGGCGAGATCCGCTCGCGCGACGAACTGGCCGAGCTGGCCCGGACCTTCGACGACATGCTCGATCGCCTGCAGGCCGCGTTCGACGCGCAGCGCCACTTCGTCGCCAACGCGAGCCACGAGCTGCGCACCCCGCTTTCGGTCATCCGCACCGAGCTCGACGTGACGCTGTCCGACGAGGAAGCGGACGAGGCCGAGCTGCGCCGGATGGGCGGCGTGGTCCGCGACGCCACCGAACGCGCGGGCCAGCTCGTGAACTCCCTGCTGCTGCTCGCCCGCACCGACGGCGCCGGTCTCGTGGTGCGCGAGCCCGTGGACCTCGCGGTGCTCGTCGGCCGCGCCTGGGCGGCCGTGCGCGCCGAAGCGTCCGCGCGAGGCCTGCGCGCCGAGTTCTCGACGGCCGCCGCACCCGCGTTCGGCGACCCCGCGCTGCTCGAACGCATCGCCGGCAATCTGGTCGAGAACGCGGTGCGCCACAACGTCGACGGCGGCTGGCTGGAGGTCTCCACCACACCCGGCCCCCAGTGGTCCACGTTGCGCGTGCGCTCCTCGGGCGGGCTGCTGGACCCGGCGGCCGTGCCGGAGCTGTTCGAGCCGTTCCGCCGCGCCGGCGTCGCCCGCACCGCCCGCTCCGGAGCGGGGCTGGGGTTGTCGATCGTGCGGGCCGCCGTCCAGGCCCACGGGGGAGCGATCTCGGCGGAACCGGTGGTGGGCGGCGGGTTGACGGTCACGGTGCACCTGCCGGTGGGCCCGGCCCGGTAACGTTCCCGCGCCGTCCGTTGATGATCGTGCGTGGGGATTCGTCTGTGGCGCCGGCTCGCGCCCGTTCTGGTGGTCGCGCTCGGTGCGGGCGTCGGGTTGGCCTTCGCCGTGGCCGCGGTGGTGCGGCCGGACCCGCTACCGGTAGACCGGACCCCGGTGCCGTTGGCCGCGCACGAGCCGTGCCGGGACGTGCAGGTGTACTTCGACACCGACGAAGAGATGACCCGCGCCGCCGCCTCGTTCCACGACGACCCCGAGGCGCGACTGGTCTTCGTCGAGACCAAACACGAGTCCTACCTCTCGCTGCGCGACGGCTTCAAGGACCACCCCGAGATGCTGCGCGGCCTGGGCGGCGAGGAGAGCTCGCCCGCGGTCGTCACCGTCCTGCCGCTGCCCTCCACCGACCTCGTCGCCTACACCGCCCGGCTGAAGGCGCGGTTCCCGCGGGCGCAGGACGTCTACTCCATGGACGTCAACGCCTTCAACAAGATGTTCGGCAAACCCCGCGACGGCCGGACCTGCCCCCGTGCGGGCGAGTACTGACCGAGGACCGGTCCCGGCCGGACCGGCGATGATCGGATGATGGGGATGCGTATCCGGCGCTGGCTCGCCCCGGTGCTGGTGCTCGCGCTGGGCGCGGGCGTCGGGCTGGCGTTCGTCGTCGGGCGGCTGTGCGGCCGGACCCGCTGGCGGTGGACCGCACCCCGGTGCCGCTGGCCGGGCACCAGCCGTGCGCGGCGGTGAAGGTGTTCTTCGACAGGGGGCCGGCGGGCGTGACCTCGACGGCGAAATGCGGAGAGCGCCCGCGGCGCGCGCCGACGACCCGAAGGTGCGGCGCGTGTACACCGAGACCCAGGCCGAGTCGTGGGTGCGTTTCCAGGAGGTGTTCAAGGACCGCCCCGAGCTGCTGGCCGAAGCAGGTCCGGAGAACATGCCGGCCACCGTGACTGTGATCCCGGTGCCGGGCACCGACCTGGCCGCCTACGCGGCGGAGCTCGCCAAGCGGTTTCCGACCGCGAAGAACGCCGATCCCTTCGATCTGAACGCCGTCCGTCAGACGGTGGAGCCGGACAAACGGGGCCTGGCCTGCCCGCGTGCGGGAGAGTTCTGACGGGTCGGGAAGAATCGGGTCATGGGGCTTCGCCTGTGGCGCCGGCTCGCGCCGGTTCTGGTGGTCGCGCTCGGTGTGGGCGCCGGTGCCGCTTTCCTGGTTGCCGGGGCGGTGCGGCCTGTGGTGGTGGCGATGAACCGGCCACCGGCGCCGGCAACCGGACACCAGCCGTGCATGGTCGTGCAGGTCTACTTCCGCGACGACGATGCGATGCGCCACGCCGCCGCCGCGCTCGGGGACGACCCGAAGGCCCACCGGGTCGACCTCGACACCCAAGCCCTGGTCTGGATGGAGTTCAAGAAGATCTACCACCAGGACCCGGCGAAAATCGCCGCGACGAGGGAGAGTGCCATGCCGGCGGCGGTGACCGTCGTTCCGGTACCGGGGACCGACCTCAACGCATACGCCGCCGAGTTGAGGCAGCGGTTCCCGGACGCTCAGAAGGCAACAATGATCGACCTCGAGGCCGCGCGGGACAAGTACGCCCCTGAGGCGTCGGGCGACGTCTGCGCCTGAGCCGAACCGGGGCGGCCGTCCACATCGGACAGCCGCCCCGCGGACCTCAAGCCACCGGCACCGAAGCGACACCCGGCGCCAGGAACGGCTTCCCGTTCACCCGCTCCGAAATCCCCGCGCGGTCCAGGTACGGCGTGATACCGCCGTTCCAGAACGGCCAGCCCGCGCCCAGCAGCAGGCACAGGTCGATGTCCTGCGCCTGGGCGACCACACCCTCGTCGAGCATGAGGCGGATCTCCTCGGCGATGGCGTTCAGCGCGCGGTCGCGCACCTGCTCCGCCGTGGACGGGTTGTCGCCCCGGGTCCACAGCTCGGCGACCTCCGGGTCGACGGACGCGGTGCCCGAGGAGTCCCAGGTCCACACGCCCTTCTTGCCCGCCTGCACGAACTTGGCGAGGTTCTCGCTCACCGGGAAGCGGTCCGGGAACGACCCGTGCAGCGTCTCGCCCACGTGCAGCGCGATCGCCGGGCCGACGAGCTGCATCAGGTTCAGCGGCGACATCGGCAGGCCCAGCGGCTCCAGTGCCGAGTCCGCGACCTCGAACGGCGTGCCCTCGTCCACGGACACCAGCACCTCGCCGAGGAAGCGCAGCAGCAGCCGGTTGACGACGAACGCCGTGGCGTCCTTCACCAGCACGCTCGACTTCTTCAGCTGCTTGCCGACCGAGAACGCCGTGGCGAGCGTGGCGTCGTCGGTGTTCTCGCCGCGCACGATCTCCAGCAGCGGCAGCACGGCCACCGGGTTGAAGAAGTGGAAACCCACCACGCGCTCGGGGTGCTGCAGCTTCGAGGCCATCGCGCTGATCGACAGCGAAGATGTGTTCGTCGCCAGGATCGCCTCGGGCGAGACGTGCTGTTCCAGCTCGGCGAACACCGCCTGCTTCACGCCCAGCTCTTCGAACACGGCCTCGATCACGAAGTCCGCGTCGGAGAACGCGGCCTTGTCCAGGGAACCGGTCACCAGCGCCTTGAGCCGGTTGGCACCGTCCGGCGACACGCGCTTGCGCGCGAGCAGCTTGTCGATCTCGTCGTGGACGTAACCCACGCCCTTGTCGACGCGCTCCTGGTCGACGTCGGTGAGGACCACCGGCACCTTGAGGCGGCGCACGAACAGCAGCGCGAGCTGGCTCGCCATCAGGCCCGCGCCCACGATGCCGACTTTGTTCACCTTGCGCGCCAGCGACTTGTCCGGCGCACCGGCCGGCCGCTTCGCACGCTTGTTCACGAGGTTGAACGAGTACAGCCCCGCGCGCAGCACGTCGGACATCAGCAGCTCGGCGAGGCCGTCGGTCTCGGCGGCGTAGCCCCGGTCGAGATCGTTCTCCCGCGCCAGCTCCAGCAGCTCCACGGCTTTGGTCGCGCCCGGAGAGGCGCCGTGCGTGCGACCGTCCACGATGGACTTCGCGCGCGCGATCGCCGCGTCCCAGCCGGCGCCGCGGTCGATCTCGCGCCGCGCGGGGGTGACCTCGCCGTTGACGACCTTCGCGAGCCACAGCAGCGACTGCTCGAGGTAGTCGGCCGAGCCGAACACCTCGTCGACGATGCCGAGGTCGGCCGCCTGCTTGACGTTGAGCATCTTGTTCTGCGCCAGCGCGTTTTCGATGATCACGGTGACGGCGGCGTCGGCCCCGATGAGGTTCGGCAGCAGCTGCGTGCCGCCCCAGCCCGGGAACAGGCCGAGGAACACCTCGGGGAACGCGATCGCGGCGGTGTTCTCCGACAGCGTCCGGTAGTGGCACGACAGGGCCAGCTCGAGTCCGCCGCCCATCACCGCGCCGTTGACGAAGCCGAACGTCGGGATCGTCGACTCGGTGAGCCGGCGGAACACGTCGTGGCCGGTCTGCGCGATCTTGCGCGCCAGCGCCGGATCCGACACGGCCTCCACGCCGGACAGATCCGCGCCGACGGCGAAGATGAACGGCTTGCCGGTGACCGCGATCGCCGCGGGCTCGGCCGCGAACGCCACGTCCAGCGCGGCGTCGAGCGACACGAGCCCCTGCGGGCCGAACGTGCTCGGGCGGGTGTGGTCGTGGCCGTTGTCGAGCGTGATCAGCGCGACGGGCTTGGCCAGCCCGGGCACCTTCACCAGGCGCGTGACGGCGGTGGTCACGACCTCGTCGGGGAACGCGGCCTTGGCCTCTTCAGCGGTGAAAGTCATTTACTTCGCCCCCTCGAACGCCGGGTTCTCCCAGATCACGGTGCCGCCCATGCCGATGCCGATGCACATGGTGGTCATGCCGTAGCGCACGTCGGGGCGCTCGGCGAACTGGCGCGCCAGCTGCGTCATCAGCCGCACGCCGGACGAGGCCAGCGGGTGGCCGCACGCGATCGCGCCGCCCCACTGGTTCACGCGCGGGTCGTCGTCGGCGATGCCGAAGTGGTCGAGGAAGGCCAGCACCTGCACGGCGAAGGCCTCGTTGATCTCGAACAGGCCGATGTCGTCGATCGACAGGCCGGTGCGCTTGAACAGCTTCTCCGTGGCCGGGATCGGGCCGATGCCCATGACCTCCGGCTCGACACCGGCGAACGAGTAGCCGACCAGCCGCATCGCGGCGGGCAGGCCCAGCTCGCGCGCGGTCTCCTCGTCGGCGAGGATCGACGCGGTCGCGCCGTCGTTGAGGCCCGCCGCGTTGCCCGCGGTGATGCGGCCGTGCGGTCGGAACGGCGTCTTGAGCTTCGCCAGCTGCGCCACGGTCGTACCCGGGCGTGGCGGCTCGTCCTCGGTCGCGAGGCCCCAGCCGAGTTCCTTCGACCGGATGGCCACCGGGACCAGCTCCGGGCCGATCTTGCCGGTTTTCACGGCCTCGGCGTAGCGCTCCTGGCTGCGCGCGGCGTAGGCGTCGGTGCGCTCCTTGGTGATCCCGGGGAACCGGTCGTGCAGGTTCTCCGCGGTCTGGCCCATGACGAGCGCGGTGGGGTCCACGAGCTTGTCGGCGATGATGCGCGGGTTGGGGTCCACGCCCTCGCCCATCGGGTGGCGGCCCATGTGCTCGACGCCGCCGGCGATGGCGATGTCGTACGCGCCGAAGCCGATGCCGCTCGCGACCGTGGTCACGGCCGTCATCGCGCCGGCGCACATGCGATCGATCGCGAAGCCCGGCACGGACTTCGGCAGGCCTGCCAGCAAGGCGGCCGTGCGCCCGATGGTCAGACCCTGATCGCCGATCTGGGTCGTCGCGGCGATGGCGACGTCGTCCACCCGCTCGGGCGGCAGCTCGGGGTGGCGCCGCAGCAGCTCACGGATGGCGTTGACGACCAGGTCGTCCGCTCGGGTCCCGGCGTAGATGCCCTTGTCGCCCGCCTTGCCGAAGGGAGTGCGTACCCCTTCGACGAACACGACGTTGCGCACCCCACGCGCGGTCGGCGCAAGGGGCGGCGTTGCTGGTGCGGCCACGAATGCTCCTGAAGTAGACAGAAATCCTGTCCGCACGATAGCCCTTGTTACCCACGGGTAACCAGGGGAGTGGCCCGGACGAGTGGGCGACGGCACACTCCCGGGCGGCCCCCGCCCTCAGGAGCGTAGGTGGGCGAGCCAGCCGCCCTTCGCCGAGATGTCCTGCGCATCGGCCAGCGCCGCCGGCTCGCACAGGAAGCCCGAGACCTCCAAGCCGTCGGCGAGGCGCACCCGCCCGATCGCCAGCGGCGCCGGGACCGCCGCCACGAACGCGCCGAATCCGGCCACCGGGAGGTCCCACACCTCGGCGGCGATCGCGACGCCGTCCTCGGCCACGCGCACGAGCCCCGGTTTCGGCGGGGTCGTGGCCAGCGCGTGCAGCCGGTATTCGGGCGCGGTCTCGGTTTCGGCGACGAAGCGGCCGCCGCGGGAGGTCAGCTCGTGGTTGAGCGGCTGCCCCCGCAGGTGCGCCCCGACAACGGCGAGGCGCACGCGGTCCTCGACGCCGCGGGCCAGCGCGGCCAGCTTCGCGTCCGCATGCGCCGGGCCGACGAGCATCACCCCGAACGGCCGCCCGCCGGCCGTCCCGGCGGGCACGGCGAGCGCGGACAGGCCGAGCAGGTTGGCGAAGTTCGTGAAGCGGCCGAGGGCGGCGTTCGCGCCGACCGGGTCCGCGGCCACCTCGGCGAATGTCGGGTGCCCGGTGGTGGTCGGCAGCAGCAGGGCGTCCACCGTGGAGAGCACGGCGTCGGCCTCGCGCTTGAGCTCGGCGAGCGTGGCCTGGTCGGCGAACACCCGGTGCGCGGGGACGTCGCGGGCCGCGGTGATGATGCCCGCGACGGTCGGGTCGACGTCGTCGCGATGCTTCTCGACGAACTCGCCGACCGCGGTGTAGCGCTCGGCGACGAACGAACCCTCGTACAGCAGCCGAGCCGCGGCGAGAAAAGGCGACAAGTCCACAGTGGTCACCACCGCGCCGGCCGCGGTGTAGTCCGCCACCGCGGCGGCGTAGGCCTCGGCCCAGCCGTCCTGCAGCGGGCCCAAGGCAGCCGGGACGCCGATCCGGAACGCGCTCTCGTCCGACAGGCAGCGCAGTGCCAGTTCCGCCTCGCCCACCGTGCGTGCGAAGATCGACACGCAGTCGATGCTCGCGCACGCCGGCACGACGCCGTCCGTGGGCAGCAGTCCCGGAGTCGGCTTCAGCCCGACGATCCCGTTGAACGCCGCCGGCACCCGGCCCGACCCGGCCGTGTCCGTGCCGAGCGCCAGGTCCGCGATCCCCAGCGCGACGGCCACCGCGGACCCCGAGCTCGACCCGCCCGACACGTACGCCGGGTCGACGGCGTTGCGCACCGCGCCGTACGGGCTGCGTGTGCCGACCAGCCCGGTGGCGAACTGGTCGAGGTTCGTGGTGCCGAGGACGAGCGCGCCGGCCGCCTTCAGCCGGGCGACGACGGGTGCGTCCGTCTCGGGCTCGTAGGCGTAGGCCGGGCACCCGGCGGTGGTCGGCAATCCGGCGACGTCGATGTTGCCCTTGACCGCGGCGAGCCGCCCGTACAGCGGGAGCGGTTCTCCGGCCGTGTACCGCTCCTCGAGTGCTTCGGCTTCGGCCAGCAGCTCGGCCTCCGGGCGCAGGTCCAGCCAGATCTCGGGGCGGTCGACCTGCTCGACGCGGCGGTAGGCGGCGCGCACGCGTTCGCGGATCATCCGAGCACCACCAGCGGGGTGCCGGGCGCGACCTGGTCGCCGGGGGACACGAGCACCTCGAGCACCTTCCCGTCCGCGGGCGCGGGGATGCGCGCCTCGGTTTTCATGGCTTCCAGCGTGACCAGCGACTGCTTGTGGTCCACTCGCGTGCCCGCCTCGACGTCGACCCGCCAGACGGTGGCGGCGAACGGGGCCTCGACGACGTGCCCGCCCGGCGGCGCCTGCACGCGCGCCGGCGGCCTGGTGACCGGTTCCGGCTTCGGGTCGAACTCGCCCGCGGCCGCCCAGGCGCGGCGTTCCGCCTCGAACGCCGCCGACTGCGTGGCGCGGAACCGGCCGATGCTCTCGGCGTTGTCGGCGAGGAACCGCTGGTAATCGGCGAGGCGGAACTCCCCGTCGGTGATGTCGAGCTCCAACCGCCCGGCGGAGCCGCGCGCCCGCAGGTCCAGCAGCTCGTCGGCCGACACGGGATACCACGAGATCCGGTCGAAGAAGCGCAGCAGCCACGGCGACCCCGGCTCGAACGCGCCGCGCTGGTGCCAGCCGCTCCACACCTGCACGGTGCGGCCGACGAACTGGTAGCCGCCCGGCCCTTCCATGCCGTAGATGCACAGGTACGCGCCGCCGATGCCGACCGAGTTCTCGGCCGTCCACGTCCGGGCCGGGTTGTACTTCGTGGTCACCAGCCGGTGACGCGGGTCCAGCGGGGTCGCGACGGGCGCGCCGAGGTAGACGTCGCCCAGCCCGAGCACGAGGTATTCGGCGTCGAAGACCGTGCGGTAGACCTCGTCCACAGTAGACAGGCCATTGACGCGGCGGATGAACTCGATGTTCCACGGGCACCAGGGGGCGTCGTCGCGCACGCCCGTCATGTACCGCTCGATCGCCTCGCGCGTCGCCGGGTCGTCCCACGACAGCGGCAGCCGCACCCCGCGGCTGGGGACCACGAGGTCCGCCGTGCCCGGCAGGTCGCCCTCCAGTTCGCGCACCAGGCCGAGGGCCTTGCCGACCGGCAGCGCGTCCGGGTCCACGTGCACCTGCAGCGACCGGATGCCCGGCGTGAGATCGACGATCCCCGGCACACCTTCGCCGGCGAGCCGCTCCGCCAGCGCGTGGACGCGCATCCGCAGCGCGAGGTCGAGGGTCATGTCGCCGTACTCGACCAGCAGGTTGTCGTCGCCGCTGCGCCGGTAGGTCACCGACGGCTCGCCGTCCGCCGCGGCCCGCCGGGCGAGCACCCCGCCGTCGTCGAGGACGCTACGGCTCGCGAGCAGCGGTACCGCCGGGCGCCGGCGCAGGGCCGCGGCGTGGTCGACGTCGATCGGGACGAAGCGCACGGTGTCGCCCGGACGCAGCTGGCCGAGCTTCCAGCGCTCGCCGGTCGCCACCGTCGCCGGGCAGACGAACCCGCCGAGACTCGGGCCGTCCGGGCCGAGCAGGATCGGCAGGTCGCCGGTGTAGTCGACGGCGCCGATCGCGTACGGGGTGTCGTGGATGTTGGACGGGTGCAGCCCGGCCTCACCGCCGTCCTCGCGCGCCCACTCCGGGCGCGGGCCGACGAGCCGGACGCCGGTGCGCGCGGAGTTGAAGTGCACCTGCCATTCCGTGCGGTAGAAGGTTTCGATGTCTTCCGGTGTGAAGAACTCCGGTGCGGCGTGCGGGCCTTCCAGCGCGCCGATCGTCCACTGCGCACCCGGTTGCGGCCGGTCGCCGGCGGGGACGGCGCCGGCGACCGGGTCCGCGGGCGCGGGCCCCGGGGTGAGCACGTCACCCGCCGCGAGCGCCCGGCCGCCGTGGCCGCCGAACCGGCCGAGCGTGAACGTCGCCGCGCTGCCGAGGAACTCGGGCACGTCGAGGCCGCCCCGCACGAGCACGTAGCTGCGCAGCCCGGCCGTGCCTGCGCCCACGTCGAGCGTGCCGCCGGCCGGGACCATGAACGGGGTCCACGCGGGAGCCGGGGCGCCGTCGAGGAGCACGGGTGCGGTGGCACCGGTGACGCAGACGGTGGTCTCGGCGGAGAACCGCAGCGTGACACCGTCGAGAGTGCACTCCAGGCCGGGCGCACCCTCGGGATTGCCGAGCGCGAGGTTGCCGAGCCGCAGCGAAAGGTCGTCCATCGGACCGGACGGCGGCACTCCGACGTGCCAGAACCCGGTGCGGCCCGGCCATTCCTGCACGGTGGTCATCGTGCCGCCGCGCACGACGTCGATCCGCGGCTCGTCATCGGCGACGCCGTCGAGCGTCGCGGTGTCGTGGCCGGCGCTCGCGAACGCGGGATCGGCGGCGGCGGCGCGGAGCTGGCCGAGATTCGTGCGCACGCCGCCGACGGCGGTGGCCGCGAGCGCCGCCCGCAGGTTCGCCAGCGCGTCCGCGCGATCGGTACCGGTGCAGATCACCTTGGCCAGCAAGGGATCGTAGTGCGTCGTGACGGTGGTGCCGGCCTCGATCCAGGTGTCCACCCGAACGTCCGGCGGCAGTGAGACGCCGGTGACCAGGCCGGCGCTCGGCCGGTGGTTCGCGCTCGGATCCTCGGCGTAGATCCGGGCCTCGAACGCGTGCCCGTGCGGCTCGGGCACGGTGGTTTCGAGAGGGGTGGTTGCGAGAGCAGCGGTTTCGAGAGCAGTGGTTTCGAGAGCAGTGGTTTCGAGACGAGTGGTTCCGGGTGCGGTGGTGAACATCCCGCGGTCGCCCTGGGCAAGCCGCAGCATCCAGCCGACCAGGTCGACGCCGTACACCGCTTCGGTCACCGGGTGCTCGACCTGCAGTCGCGTGTTGACCTCGAGGAACGCGGCCTCCTCGCGGACGGGGTCGTAGACGAACTCGACCGTGCCGGCCGAGCGGTAGCGCACCGACGAGCACAGCGCCACGGCCGCGTCGGTGAGCTGACGGCGCACCGCGTCCGGCAAGCCGGGCGCCGGGCACTCCTCCACGACCTTCTGGTTGCGTCGCTGCAACGAGCAGTCACGCGTGCCCAGTGCGAGGACCTCCCCGGCGCCGTCGCCGAACACCTGCACCTCGACGTGCCGGGCGCGCGTCACCAGCCGCTCGAGGAACACACCGGAGCTGGCGAAGCTCTTGGCCGCGACACTGCGCACGGTCTCCCACGCGGCGCAGAGCTCCTCGGCCGACGCACACGCGCGCATCCCGATCCCGCCGCCACCGCCGGTCGCCTTGAGCATCACCGGGTAGCCGATCCCGGCCGCTTCGGCCAAGGCTTCGTCGAGGTCGGCCAAGAGCCCGGTACCGGGCAGCAGCGGCACCCCGGCCGCGATCGCGGCCTCTCGCGCGGTGTGCTTGCTGCCGAACACTTCCAGGTGCTCCGGTGCCGGGCCGACGAACGCGATCCCCGCGTTCTCGCAGGCGCGGGCGAACGCGGTGTCCTCGCTGAGGAAGCCGTAACCCGGGTGGATCGCGTCCGCGCCGGTGTCGAGCGCGGCCCGGATGATCGCGTCGGCCCGCAGGTAGCTCTCGGCCGCGGGCGCCGGCCCGAGCCGCACCGCCTCGTCGGCCAGGCGGACGTGCGGTGCGGTGCGATCGGCGTCGGAGTACACGGCGACGGTCGGGATGCCCAGCTCCCGCGCGCCGCGCAGGAGGCGGACGGCGATCTCGCCGCGGTTGGCCACCAGCAGTTTCACGCCGCACGCTCCGGTTCGGTCACGACCATCCGCACCGGCGTCGGGTCGAACCCGTTGCAGGGATTGTTGATCTGCGGGCAGTTGGACACCAGTACGAGGACGTCGGTCTCGGCGCGAAGCCGGACTTCCAGGCCCGGCGCGGAGATGCCGTCGACGATGCCGAGCGTGCCGTCGGCCTCGACGGGCACGTTCATGTACCAGTTGACGTTGCTCACCAGGTCGCGTTTGCCGAGGTCCCACTTGCTGCCCTCGATGAGGAAGTTGTCGGCGCAGGCGTGCTGGAACCGGGTGTGCTGGCCGTAGCGCAGGCTGTTGGACTCCTTGCTGCACGCGCCACCGAGCGTGTCGTGGCGGCCGCAGGTGTCGGCGACGACGGTGACGAGCGGCGCGCCCTCGCCGGTGCGCAGCACGCTGCCGGTGGTGAGGAAGATGTTGCGCTGCGCGGCGATCGTCGCGGCGGCGCTGTAGCGCTTCGCGGTGTCCGCCGCGTCGTAGCAGAGGAAGTCGACGGCCTGGTTGCCGCCGAGGTCGATGATCGATAGCTCCTGGCCGCCGCGCAGCACCGTGGAGAACGGCGCCCGCGCGGGGACTTCGACGTCGAGCACGGTCGTGGTCATGCGAGCCCCCGGGCGGTGAGGTAGTCGGCGGTGTTCTCGAACGCGCGCTGCGCTTCCGGGCTGTGGGTCCACTCCGGACTGTCCGGGCCGGTGGGCCGGTCGCGCCAGGCGAGGACGCGCAGCGGGGTCACGGTGTAGTCCTCGCGGGGGTCGAGCGGGTGCGCGGTGTTGGCCAGGAGGACGACCACCGGCAGCTCGATGCGCAGGTCGACCGAAGCCCCGGCGCCCGCGGAGCCGGTGAACTCGAGCCCACCCTCCGCGTCGACCCGCACGCCCTGGAAGAACGACAGGCTGGGCGGCAGATCCCGTGGCCCCAGGCCATTTTTCGCCGCCGCCAAGGTGAACAGCGGCATCCCGGCGGGCGAGGGGCCTTCGTGTACGCCGTCGCCGTAGCGCTCGATGTTTCCGTCCACAGTAGACGTTCCACACAACGCGTCGTGCCGGCCGCTGGTGTCGGCCACGACGGTCGCGAGCACCCGGGCCTGATCCGAGAGCAGCGCGACGGACTCGCCGAGGTAGGCGTTCCACTGCACCTTCACGGTGTCGGCGACGTTGAGCCGTTCCCACGGTCCCTCGGCGTTGAACAGCAGCAGGTGCGCGCAGGCGTCGCCCTCGAGGTCGGTGAGCCGCAGCCGCGTGCCGCGGGCGAGGACCTTGTGCGTGTAACCGCCGCCGGCCACGGTTTCGGCCCACGTCAGCGCGGTCGGCTCGACTCCGGGCGGCGCGGGCCACCCGGTCGCCGGGATCGTCGGCATCGTGTCGACGACGGTGCCCGCCTGGGCGCGGGCGTGGTCGCGCGCGCCGTACGTGGTTGCTGTCGTGCTCATGGACGTCCTCTCAGACCGCAGGTTCGAGGGCGGGGGTGGTGGACCGGCGCAGCCGCAGCCAGCAGAACCAGCCGATCAGCAGGGCGGCGCCGACGAACTCGACGGGGAACAGCAGCAGCCAGGGTGAACCCGAGCCGGCGAGGTCGTAGATCTCCGCGCGGGGCCAGGCGATGTTGACGATCATCACCACGCCGTAGGCGACCGCGGCGAGGTTGACCGGGAGCGCCCAGCGCCCCAGCGAGAACAGACCCGGCTCGGCGGGGAACCGCCCGCGCAGCCGGCGCACCAGCAGTGGGCCGGTGACCAGCAGGTACGCGAGGTAGATCACCACCACCGAGGTGCCGGTGATCGTGCTGAACAGGGTCGGGTTGCCGACGTTCACCCCGAGCAGCGCGATGGCCAGCGCACCGGAGACGACGGCGGGCCACAGAGGGGTGCCGGTGCGCGGGTTCACGCCGGACAGGCGCGCGGAAAACGGCAGCGCGTTGTCCCGGGCCATCGCGTAGATCAGCCGGATCGTGCCGGTCTGGATGGTGAGGGTGCACACGATCACGGCGATCGCGACGTCGGCGAGGAAGAGCCGGCCGAAGGTGTCGCCGAAGACGGCCGTGATCACGTACGGCAGCCCGTGCCCGGCGAGCTCCCCGTCGGTGAGGCTCGGCGCGGCCATGAGCGCCGTGAGCACCACGGCGAGGCCGCCGAGCCCGGACACCAGCACCGCGCGCAGCACGGCTCGCGGGGCTGCCCGGCGGGCGTCGCGCGTCTCCTCCGCGACGGAGGCCGCGGTGTCGAACCCGTAGAGCACATACGCGGCCATCAGCGCCGAAGCGAGCACCCCGCCGATGCCGGCCGCGGAGGCGCCGTCACTCACCGGGACGCTGTGCACCACGACCTGTGGCCCGCGCACGGCGAACAGCGCCAGGCCGCCGACGAGCACGACGACGCCGATCAGCTCCGCCGCGACCCCGATGTCGTTGATGCGGGCCATCACGCGGACCCCGGCGGCGTTGACCACCGTGGTGAAGACGATCAGCAGCGTGCCGAGCAGCACGGCGTTGGTGGCGCCGGTCGGCGACGTCACCGACGGGTCGCCGCCGACGAGCTGGAACCCGCTCCACACCGACGGGAGCACGATCTGCAGGGCGATCGCCGCGGCGGCAAGGGCGACCACGCAGCCGAGCAGCATCATCCAGCCCGCGAGCCAGCCGGCGAAACCGCGCGCGAGCTGCTTGGCCCACTGGTAGACGGATCCGGCGAGCGGGTAGCGGGCGGCCAGCTCGGCGAAGACGAGCGCGACGAGGACCTGCCCGGCGAGCACGAACGGCCACGACCAGAAGAACAGGGGGCCGCCGAAGGTGTAGCCGAAGCCGAAGAGCTGGAAGACGGTGGTGAGGATCGAGACGAAGGAGAAGCCGGCCGCGAAGGCGGAGAAGCCGCCCAAGCTGCGGCGGAGCTCCTGGCGGTAGCCGAACTGAGTGAGGTCGTCGGAGGGGACCGGTGGCGCGGGCATGCGGGGCTCCCGTCTGCTGGCGGGTATTTCGATCGGTTGACCGAAATTAAGCCGCCGGTGGGTCGCTGCCGTCTCGCCCGCGTAAGGCGAGTGTTAACGGGTGTTTCCGGAGGGGGCTGCGGCGCGTAACACGGCCGGGCGCCTGGCAGGATCGGCCGCGTGGACGGGAAGGCGACGGGAGTGGGGCGGCCCCGGGCGAGCGGCGCGGCGGCGAGCCGCCAGGACGCGCGCGAGGCGGTGCTCGACGCGGCGGGGGAGTTGTTCACGGGCGCGGGGTACGCGGCCACCACCACCCGTGCGATCGCCGAGCGGGCGGGACTGCGGCAAGCGTCGCTGTACTACCACTTCCCGGCCAAGGAGGACATCCTCGCCGAGCTGCTGGCGGCCACGGTCCGGCCTTCGCTGGCCGTCGCGGTCGGGCTGGTCTCCTCGCCGGAGCCGGCGAGCGTGCGGCTGTGGGCACTGGCCTACGCGGACGTGCGGCTGCTGGGCGGGGCCCGGCACAACATCGGCGCGCTCTACCTGCTGCCCGAGGTGTCGTCGCCGAACCTTGAGGGGTTCCGTGCGGAGCGAGCCGAGCTCAAGGCCGCGTACGGCACACTCGTGGCCGCCGCCCGGCAGGGTGTTTCGGAAATCCGCACGGACCTGGTGTTCGGTCTGGTGGAAAGCACCGCGATCACGCGCCGCGACGACCCGGCGCTCGACGTCGAGGCCCACGCCCGTGAGGCGGCCGACGCCGTCGTACGGCTGGCCGGCATCGGCGAACCGGACGACCCGCTGCGGGCGGCGGCCCGCGCGCTGCTGGAAGGAGCTGGTCGGACATAATGCGCATTGTGGACACTTCGCTTCGGTGGTGCCTGTGAAGTTCTTCCGTTCGCGGCCGTTCGACGAGGCAGCCGCGCTGCGTGGCTCGGCGGCGTGGTCGCGCGGCCGCGAAGGCGCGCGTGACCTGCTGGAGCGCTTCGGGGTCGCCGTCCGGCTGGGCGAACTGGGCGAGTGGCGCGACGCGGAGCCGGTGTTGCGCGAGCTCGTGCCGCCCATGACCCGGGAGTTCGGCCCGCGCAGCAAGGAGACGCTGGGCCTGTGGGTGCAGCTCGCGCTGTCGTGGTCCGGGCAGGGCCGCCCCGACGAGGCCGTGCCCCTGCTGGCCGAGACCGAGGACGTCTACGAGCAGACGTGGGGCGCCGAGGCCGCCACGATCTGGTGCCGCCGCATGCTCGTCGAGGCCCTGAGCGTGGCCAACCGAGTCGACGAGCGCGTCGCCGCGTCGGCCTCCCTCGTCCGCTACTGCGCCGCCGAACTCGGCGACGCAGATCCGTTGACCCGCGAAGTCCGCTTCGGCGACTTGATCGCGCTGTGCGACGCCGACCGCCAGGACGAGGCGCTGCGCGAGCTGGCGGAGCGGATCGTCCCGCACCTGCGCAAGCCCTTCGACCTCGACTGGGCGGAAGCCGCGCGCCTGGAGATCGGCGCCGAACAGGGCGACCCCGCTCTTGCGGTGCCGCCACTGCGCGAACTCGCCACCCGCCACCCCCGGCACGGCTTCTTCCGCCAATGTCTCGCCGACGTGCTGGTTTTGACCGACGACCACGCCGAGGCCGCCTCCCTGCTGACCTCGCTGGTCGCCGAGTCGTGGAGCGGCTGGCGCCAGACGCTCCGCAACCGCGGGACCTTGGCCCAGATCCACCCGGACCCGGAGGTGGCGGCCTTCCACGCCCGCGCGGTGCTCGCGGCGGTGGCGTGGCCGGTGGGGCATCCGGAAGTGGTTGCGGCGCAAGAGGTCCTGGACCGTCTCAGCTGAGGTCAGCGGACTGCTGGGGCCGACTTGAGGCCTTGGCCCGGACCCGCTCGGACCTCGAGCTGGGGGCTTGCACTCCTGCGCGATTCCCGCGGCGGTGGGCCTCCAGGGAAAGCTGGCTGGTCAAGAGGTTCTGGACCGTCTGCGCTGCGCCCGGCAGACTGCTGCGGTGCCCAGACCGAGCGGCCGTCAGCCGTGAAACTGTTCCGTTCCCGGCCCGCAACCGGCGCGGCCGACGAGGACACAAGGCTGCGGGCTGCGCTGGCGAAGGTCCGCAACCCCGAGAGCCTGCCCGCCCTCCGGCGCCGGCACGATCTGGGCCGAGCGCTGATGACGGCGGGCGACTGGCCGGCCGCCGAAGCGTTGTTCGCCGAGCTCGCGCCGGTGCTGGCGCGGGTGGTCGGTGCCCGGCACCCGAACACCCTGGCCGCGTGGACGAACCTCGCCCTCAGCCAGGCCGAGCAGGGCCGGCCGGACGAGGCGGTGCCGGTGCTGGTGCGGACCGCCGAGGCCTACGAGCGAACGTGGGGCGCGAAGGAGCCCGGCACCTTCCAGGCCCGCCTCAACCTCGCGCTGGTGCTCGAAGTGGCCGGGCGCTACACCGAGGCACTCGACGTGCTCGACACCCACTGGCGCTCCTGCGCGGCCGAACTCGGCCCGGTTCACGCGGTGACCCGTGTGAACCGCTACCCGAAAGTTGGTTTTGCGGCGCGAGCTCGACCGCCATGGGGAGGCCGAGCGTTCGGCCGCGGAGCTGACAGCCCTGGCCACGACCGACCGCACGCGCGACAGGATGGCCGCGATCGGCCTGGTGGTCCGCGCGCAGCGGGGTGATCCGGCGGCGGTCGTCGCGCCCCTCCGCGAACTCCTCGCCCGCCACGGCACCGCCGGGTTCCGGGAGGCCCTCGCCACAGCTTTGCTGCTCGCGGGCGAAGCCGAGGAGGCCGCGGACTTGCTGGGTTCGGTCCTCGCCGCTCGCTCGAAACCCTCACGCGGGTCGTTGCTCATCCGCGGCTCGCTCGCCCGCGCCCACCTGGAAGCCGGCCACCTCGACGCCGCCGAACGCGAGGCCGGCGTAGTCCTGGCCACCGGCGCCTGGCCGGCCGGCCACCCCGCCCTGCTCGCAGCGCAAGCGACCCTCGCGCGCGTCGTGGCGCGTCGTGGCCATCGCGAGGAGGCGATCCGCGGCTTGGAAGCCGTGGTCGCCGGCTTCGGCGCGGCTCTCGGCCCGGGGCACACGCGGACTCGCGAGGCCGCCGCGTGGCTCGGCGAGATGTGATCCACCGCGGCCGGGGAGCGTGGGCGCTTTCAGGCAGAAGCCGTCGAATGCAGCGCCTTGCTCAGCGCCCCCACCGTCAACTCCACCTGCCACGGCCGGGCCCCGCCCGCCTGCAGCACCGCGGCCACCCCGTCTTCCGACAGGTCGGCCGGCGGGCGCCAACAGGTGCGGCGCACGAGGTCGGGCAGCATGAGGTTCTCCACGGGCAGCCGCCGGTCCTCGGCGATGGCGGCCAGCGCGGCGCGGGCCGCGGAGAGGCGGGCGGCCGCGTCGGGGTCCTTGTCGGCCCAGCGGTTGACCGGGGGTGGGCCGTCCGAGGGCTGGGTGGGGCTGGGGAGCTCACTCGCGGGCAGCGCCTTGGCTGCCTGGAGGTGCCGCAGCCAGCTGGCCGTGTACTTGCGCTGCACGCGGCCGCTGAACACCGGCAGCGCCTGCAGCTCTTCGACGGTTTTCGGGTCGGCAGTCACGGCGTTGACGATGGCGCTGTCGGGCAGGATGCGGCTGGGCGCGCGGTCGCGTTTGCGGGCCAGCTCGTCGCGGGCCTGCCACAGCTCGCGCACGGCGGCGAGGCCGCGCGGGCTGCGGATCTTGTGCACGCCCGACGTGCGGCGCCAGGGTTCAGCGCGCGGGGCGGGCGGCGGCGCGGTGCGCACGGCCTCGAACTCCTGCCGCGCCCATTCGAGCTTGCCCTGGGACTCCAGCTCGATCTCGAGCTTTTCGCGCAGCTCGTTGAGGAGCTCGACGTCGAGGGCGGCGTAGTTGAGCCAGTCGACGGGCAGCGGCCGCTTCGACCAGTCGGCGGCGCTGTGGCCCTTCTCGAGCGTGTAGCCGAGCAGCAGCTCGACGAGCGTGCCCAGCGCCACGCGCTCGTAGCCCGCCAGCCGGCCGGCCAGCTCGGTGTCGAAGAGGCTCTTGGGGTGCAGGTCCAGCTCGGCCAGGCACGGCAGGTCCTGGGACGCGGCGTGGAGCACCCACTCGGTGTCGTTGAGGACTTCGCGCAGAGGAGCGAGGTCGTCGGCCAGCGCGATCGGGTCGAGCAGCACCGTGCCGGAGCCTTCGCGGCGCAGCTGCACGAGGTACGCCTTGGGCCAGTAGCGATAGCCGGACGCCCGTTCGGTGTCCACGGCCACGGCACCGGTTCCCGCGGCGAGCCGCGCGCACGCCTCGGCGAGCGCCGCCGGATCGGTCACCACGGGGGGTGTGCCTTCGGCGGGCTCGCGTAGCAGCACGGGCGATCCGGCGTCCTCGGTGGTGGTCTCTCCGGTCCGGGCGCCGTCCGCCTGTGCACTTCCCATAGCTGACGACCCTACGGGACGGGCGTACCGCGCCTGGTCCGCCCGCCCCGCAGGGCCTCTGTCTGCCTTCGTCAGCGGATCACACCGGCGCGCATAGCCAATGCGACCATCTGTGCCCGGTCACCCGTGCCGAGCTTGCGCCCGATGCGGGAGAGGTGCGACTTCACGGTGAGCGCGGAGAGGGAAAGCTCCTCCCCGATCTCCTTGTTCGACTGCCCGTCGGCGACGAGCTGGAGCACCTCCACCTCACGGGCGGAGAGCTCACGCGGGGTGTTGTCGGTACCGGCGACCCGCGTGCCGGTCGCCAGGACCGGGGCCACGCTCGGATCGGCGTACACGCCGCCTTCCAGAACCCTGCGCACGCCGTCGGTGACCACCACCGGCGAAGCGGACTTCAGCAGGTACGCCTGGGCACCGGCCTGGAACGCCGACCGAACCGCGTACGGGTCGTCGGACGATGCGAGCACCACCACACGCGGCCACCCGTGGCTACGGAGTTCCGTAACCAGCTCGATGCCGCTGCCGTCCGGCAGTCCGAGATCGAGGATCGCCAGGTCGCACGGGCCGGTGGCCTGTGCTCGCGCCCTCGCCTCGGCCACCGTGGCGGCTTCGTGGACCGTGCCCGCACCCATCTGTGCGAGTCGTGCTGCGATTGCCTCCCTCAACAGCGGGTGGTCATCGACCACCAACACGGAAAAAAGCTCTTCCCGCGGGTGCGGAACCATGCTCGCCGGCAAAGCACCGGCTGGCGTGGATCGAACGGCCTGAGATAAGCCGACGGTAGCCACGTCACTACCTCCCTGGAGTCGGTCGTGCCCCCCGACCGGCACCGGGACCTTCGGCCGTTCAGCCGCGCCAGCTTTAGACCGAAAGTGGTGTCGTCGAAGGCACTGTAGCCGCCCGGAGGACATTACGGGGGGATCGAACGGGTATCTATCTGAAACGACTCGTCACTCAGGGCGTTCACCGTCACACGATTGGGCTAGTGCTGAGCTCGTTGCTAACGGAACGGCTTCCGGAGGCGATGCAACAGGGTTACCGAACCCGAAACGCCCGTGCAGGTGGGCCGTGCACCTGCGGGTGCTTCCGCCTGGACGTCTTCTGAGCAGTCCACCAGACACCGGAAACCGCCCTCCGCCGGGGCAAGATCAACTTTCTTCACGTTTGCACCGGGGCGTGGAGGGGGCTCTGGGTGGGGCTGCTTCGGGGGCTCTGCGGGCCTCGGGGTGGCTTTGCAGGCGTGACCGGCGCATGACAGCCCGTGATCATGGGGTCTTCACGAACGTGGGCGTCCGTGCGTGCTAGTGCGCGCGGTCCCAGGTGGACGGACGTGAACGGCTCTCAGAATCGCGTTCGGTCCGTCGCCGGTGTCGCCGGTTGTCCAGACCAACGCGGGCGCTCGTGGACGTTCTGCGGCGCGCGAAGGACCCGGACGGGCGGCCCGTCCGGGTGAACTTCGGTGGGTCAGGAGCTCTGGCGCTGTTCGAACAACGTGACGCCGACCGGCGGCAGCCCCACCACGCTCGCCATCACCTGGCAGAACGCGTAGCCGTGGGCGCGCAGCGCGGCGTCGGTGGGCGTCCAGGACGCCCGCAGTTCGAGATCGTCGGTGCGCGGGGGCCCGGAGATGTCGCCGAACCGCGCCGAGGAGGTTTCCGTGACCGTGCCGCCCAGCGCGGTCCACGAGGCCCCGGACGCTTCCAGCGCGTCGGTCAGCCACGACCAGCCGACGGCCGGCAGGAACGGATCGGTGGCCAGCTCGCGGTCGAGCTCGGCCCGCACGTACATGACCAGCCGCAGGACGCCGTCCCAGCCTTCCTGGCCGTCGGGGTCGTGCAGCAGCACCAGCCGCCCCGACGCCAGCACGTCCGCGGGCCCGGCCACCTCGCAGCTCACCGCGAACGACCACGGCGCCAGCCGTTGCGGCGCCCGCATGGTCTCCAGCCGCACCTCGGGACGCGGCCGCACGGACTTCAGCGCCGCGACGGCTTCGCGGAAGAGTTCGGGCACTGGTGTCATCGCGGTCACGCAACGACTGTAGGGCGGCGCCGCCCCGTTGCGGCCGCAGGCGCGCCGAGGGACGACCCGACCGGCCCAGTGGTCCGCCGGCGGGTCGCCGGGACCGGGCGAATCGGGCGCGGGGGCTTGATCCGGCCGCGGTGCTGGTCGCGGCTTCGACGGTCGTGCCGAGGGGATGGGGGAGCCGCGACCGTGAACCGACCGAACTCTGGCGATCGGATCCGACGCGCCAGGACAGCGCCGTCCGCCGGCCGTTCGCCCGGGCCGGGCGGTTTCCGGCGCGGGGGCTTGATCCGGCGGGAAGGCCGGTCGGACTTCGCGGCGGCGGGCCGGTACGGCCCGAGGACCGCGGGTGTGGGCAGGTGTGACTTCACGGAGGTCGGCGGCCGCTGGCCGGGCGGCCGGTTGTGACCGGAGCGCCGGTTGGGGGGCGTGCGGCCGGTCCGGTGGCGTGCTCGGTGCGGGCCGGCTGGACCTTCCGGCCGCTCGGTGGGCCGACGACAACTCCGGCTGCCGCGGCTTGATCCGGGCATGGTGGTCGGGCGGCCGGTCCGACAACCCGACCTCGGAGGCCGCCGAGCGGCCAGGCCGTGAGGCCGGGACGCCTTGATCCGCCGTGCGCGGTCGGACAGCCGGTCTCGGTGGCAGGCCCAACCCGGAGGTGGCCGAGTGGCCCGCCTCCCGCGGGCAACGGAGGACAAACGCGGCCGAACCGGGCGCGGGCACCGCCGCGGCCAGGCTGGTGCGCGAGGCGTGGGACGATGGGCTTCGTGCCTGAGCTTTCGTCTGTGTCTGAGTCCTCCGCGTCCGAAACCGCCTCCGCTGTCGCCGCGCGGCGAGTGCTGGCGGAGTCGCCGTTCCTGGCCGCCGCGCGCGGGGCGAAGCCCGTGCGCACGCCCGTGTGGTTCATGCGCCAGGCCGGGCGGTCGCTGCCGGAGTACCGGAAGCTGCGCGAGGGCGTCGCGATGCTCGACGCGTGCTTCGACCCCGAGATGCTCGCCGAGATCACGCTGCAGCCGGTGCGCCGGCACGGCGTGGACGCGGCGATCCTGTTCAGCGACATCGTGGTACCGCTGAAGGCGGCGGGCCTGGACATCGACATCGTGCCGGGCACGGGGCCCGTGGTGGCCAAGCCGGTGCGCGACCTCGCCGCCGTGCGGGCGGTGCCGCTGCTGGAGGCCGAGCAGGTCGAGCGCGTCGCGGAGGGCGTGGGCCTGCTCGTGGAACGCCTGGGCGACACGCCGTTGATCGGTTTCGCCGGGGCGCCGTTCACGCTGGCCAGCTACCTCATCGAGGGCGGCCCGAGCCGCAACCACGAGCACACCAAGGCGCTCATGCACGCCGAACCCGAGCTCTGGCACGAGCTGGCCGGCCGCCTCGCCGACATCGCGCTCACCTTCCTGCGCGCGCAGCTCGACGCCGGCGCCGACGCCATCCAGCTGTTCGACTCGTGGGCGGGTGCGCTGTCCGAGCGCGACTACCGCGAGTTCGTCCAGCCGCACTCGGCGAAGGTGCTGGCCGGCGTGGCGGACTACGGCGTGCCGCGGATCCACTTCGGCGTCGGCACGGGCGAGCTGCTCGTGGCGATGCGCGACGCGGGCGCCGACGTCGTCGGGGTCGACTGGCGCGTGCCGCTCGACGAGGCCGTGCGCCTGCTCGGCGGCAAGGCCGTGGTGCAGGGCAACCTCGACCCGGCGCTGCTCTACGCGGGCTGGCCGGTGATCGAGGCCGAGGTGCGCCGGATCGTCGACGAGGGTCGCGCGGCCGACGGGCACATCTTCAACCTGGGCCACGGCGTGCTGCCGAGCGTCGAGCCCGAGGTGCTCACCCGCGTCGTCGAGCTGGTGCACTCGCTGTGAAGCACGTCGCCGTCGTCGGCGGCGGCATCTCCGGCCTGACCGCGGCCTACCGCCTGCGGACGCTGCTCGGCGACGCCGTCGCGATCACCGTCTTCGAAGCCGCCCCCGCCGTCGGCGGCAAGCTGCGCACAGCCGTGGTCGGCGGCGTGCCCTACGACGTGGGCGCCGAGGCGTTCCTCGCCCGCCGGCCCGAGGTCACGGCGCTGGTCGCCGAGGTCGGGCTGGGCGAGCACCTCGTGCACCCCACCAAGGCGCGCGCCAAAATCCACGCCGGTGGCACCGTCACGGGCCTCCCGGCCGGCACGGTCATGGGCGTGCCCGCCTCCGCCGACGCCGTGGCCGGCGTGCTCTCCGAAGAAGGCCGCCTCGCCGTCGAGAAGGAACGCTCCCTCGGCCCCGTCGAGCTCACCGCCGCCGACCTGCCCCTCGGCCCGCTGCTGCGTGCCCGCTTCGGCGACGAGCTCGTCGACCGGCTCGTCGACCCGCTGCTCGGCGGTGTCTACGCGGGCGGCGCCGACGGCCTCGGCCTGCGCGCGACCATGCCCGGCCTGGCCAAGGCCGTCGCCGAGGGCGCCGGCTCGCTCACCGACGCCGCGGCCTCCCTGCTGCCGAAAACCCCCGGCACCGCGCCCGTGTTCGGGACGTTGACCGGCGGCCTGACCACACTCCTGGACCGCCTGCGCGAGCTGTCCCGCGCCACGGTGCGCACCTCCGCCACCGTCCGCGCGCTGACCCGCACCGCGAACGGCTGGCGCCTCGACGTCGGCGCCGCCGCCCCGGCCCACGCCCCCGAAGACACTCCGGTGGACGTCGACGCCGTCGTACTCGCCGTGCCCGCGCCCGCCGCGCGCAAGCTCCTCGCCGACGTCGTCCCGGCCGCGTCCGAGGCGTTCGGCGAGGTCGAGCTGGCGTCGATGGCCGTGGTCGCCCTCGCGCTGCCGCCCGGCACCGAGCTGTCCGACGCGTCCGGGATCCTCATCGGCGCGGGGGAGAAGGACCCCGAGGGCGTGCCCTACGCGTCGAAGGCGTTCACCTTCTCCGCCAACAAGTGGGCCCACTACGGCGCCGCCGGCCCGGTGCTCGTCCGTGGCTCCGTCGGCCGCTTCCGCGAGCCGGGCGCGCTGAACGGCGACGACGAAGCCCTGGTGCGCGCCGTCCGCGAGGACCTCGCCCGCCTCACCGGCGTCACCGCCGAGCCGCTCGACACGCTGGTCACCCGCTGGGGCGGCGGCCTGCCCCAGTACGGCGCCGGGCACCTCGAGCGCGTGAAGCGCATCGAAACCGCTGTCGACCGGGTCCCCGGCTTCGCCGTGGCGGGCGCGACGCTGCACGGCGTCGGCCTCCCGGCGTGCGTTGCGACCGCCGATGCCGCCGCGAAGCGGATCGCGGCGAGCTTCACAGTGTGACGTGACGGAGGCGCTTGGCGCCCGAATGCCGCGCGGTGCGAGGATGGAGCCATGGCGCGGCTGAACTACAACGAGCTCAACGACAGCATCCGCTACACCGCCTGGTCGGTCTTCCGGGTGGAGCCCGGCCGCCTCGGCGAGGACCGCGGGACCGCGGGACAGGAGACGGCGGAGTTCCTCGACGGGCTCGCCGACAAGGGCGTGGTGGTGCGCGGCGTCTACGACCTGTCCGTGCTCCGGGCCGACGCCGACTACATGGTGTGGTGGCACGCCGAGGAGATCGAGCAGGTCCAGGCCGCCTACAACGGCTTCCGGCGCACGCCGCTGGGCCGCGCGTCGACCCCAGTGTGGAGCCAGGTGGCGCTGCACCGGCCGGCGGAGTTCAACAAGAGCCACATCCCCGCGTTCCTCGCCGGTGAGGAAGCGCGCAAGTACATCTGCGTGTACCCGTTCGTCCGCTCGTACGAGTGGTACCTCCTGCCGGACGAGGAGCGGCGCAAGATGCTCGCCGACCACGGCAAGGAAGCCCGCGACTACCCGGACGTGCGCGCCAACACCGTGGCGTCGTTCGCGCTCGGCGACTACGAGTGGATCCTCGCGTTCGAGGCCGACGAGCTGCACCGCATCGTCGACCTCATGCGTCACCTGCGCGCGACGGAGGCCCGCCGCCACGTGCGCGAGGAGATTCCGTTCTACACCGGCACGCGCGTGGCGCCCGCCGAGCTCGTCGCGGCACTGCCGTAACCGCGGTGCAGGACGTGCTGGCCGGGGTGTGGCAGACGCTCACCGGCGAATCCCTCCCGGCCGTGTCCCTGACCGGCGACGAGTCCGTGCTGCCCGGGACTTTCCGGGTCGAGGCCGCCGCGACGGCGGGCATCGCGGCCGCCACGCTGGCCGCCGGTGAGCTGCTGCGCCTGCGCGGCATCGACCCCGGCACGGTGGGCGCCGACACGCGCCACGCCGCGGCCGCCGTGCGCAGCGAAGCCTTCCTGCGAGTGGACGGCGAGCTGCCCCCGAGCCCGTGGGGGCCGATCGCCGGCGACTACCTCGCGTCCGACGGCTGGGTCAAGCTCCACGCGAACTACCCGCGCCACGAGGCCGCCGTGTGCTGGTCGCTCGGTGTGCCCGCGCAGCGCGAGGCCGTCGCGAAGACCGTGGCCGCCAAGACGGCCGCCGAGGTCGAGTCGGCCGTGGTCACGGCGGGCGGCGCGGCCGCGCTCCTGCGTTCGCGCGACGAGTGGCTCGCGCACCCGCAGGGCCAGGCCGTCGCGGGCCTGCCGATCGCCGAGATCCGGCAGGTCGGCGACGCGCCGAAGAACACGCTCTTCGACTCCGACCGGCCGCTGGGCGGGGTCCGGGTGCTGGAGCTGACGCACGTGCTCGCCGGGCCCGTCGCCGGCCGCGTGCTCGCGGCCCACGGCGCGAACGTGCTCCACGTCGGTGCCGCGCACCTGCCGCGCATCCCCGCGCTCACGATGGACACCGGCCACGGCAAGCGTTCGGGGTTCGTCGCGCTCGACACCGAGGGCGGCCGGGCGCGGCTGAAGAAGCTCATCGCGCGCGCCGACGTGGTGCTGCAGTCGTTCCGTCCCGGCGCGCTCGAGCGAATCGGATTCGGTCCGCAGGAGATGGCCGAGCTGCGGCCGGGTCTCGTCACGGCCGACCTGTCGGCCTACGGCTGGGAAGGCCCGTGGGCCCGCCGCCGCGGGTTCGACAGCCTGGTGCAGATGGCGTCGGGCATCGCCGAGGAAGGCGCTCGCGTCGCCGGCACCGACCGGCCGACGCCGCTGCCCGCGCAGGCGCTCGACCACACCACGGGCTGGCTCGCGGCCGCGGCGATCATGACGGCGGTGCGCCGCACGGTCGTCGAGGGCGGCAGCTGGAACGTGCGGCTGTCGCTCGCGGGCACGGGCCGGTGGCTGGATTCGTTGGGCCGCAAGGAGCCGGCTGCGTCCCTTGTGGACTCAGCGGACTACGGCGATCTCGTCGAAGAAGTCGACAGCGACTTCGGCAAGCTCACGCGCGTGAAGATGGCCGGCGACCTGCCGGGCGCCCAGCCGCACTGGGACCACGCGTCGCACCTGCCCGGTGCGGACAGCGCGGTGTGGCACCCGGTCAGTTCCTGAACCAGCGCCGGCGCTTCGCGGGTTCTCGGTCGGCGACCCAGGTGGCGAACGCGTCGGCGTACTCGCGCGCACGGATCGTGTCGGTTTTCGGGTGCGTGGCGGCGTAGGCGTCGAAGAGCGGGGCGAAGCGCTCGCCCAGGCTTTCGGCCAGGTTGGGCCTGAGGTACGCCATGAGCCGGCGCCGTTTGGCGAGCAGGACGTCGGCCTCCACGCGCAGCCGTTCGGGCGCGAACCCCGGCGGGGGCGGGGCGCCGGTGAGCAGCGCGTCGAGCAGCGCGGCCTGCCGGGCGGCGAGCTCCTCGCGGCTCACGCCGTCACCGTCGCGCGCAGGGCGGCAAGTTCTGCGGCCAGCTCGGTGTCGGTGGGGTAGTCGTCGTCGCGTTCCAGCAGCACGCCCGGCGGATCGGTGCGGTGGCGCAGCTCGGCGAGCAGGTCGAGGACCTCGGGCAGCACCGGGTGCGCGTGCGTATCGTGGTAGACGCCGTCGCGCTCGACCCCGCCCGCCATGTGCACGTAGGCCAGGCGCTCCCAGGGGATCCCGTCGAGGAACGCCGCCGGGTCGGTGCCGACGTTGCGTGCGTTGGCATACAGGTTCGCCACGTCGACGATCAGCAGGCACCCCGTGCGCTCGGTGAGCTCGGTGAGGAATTGCTCCTCCGACAACGTGTTCTCCGGCCATTCCAGTACGGCCGCGATGTTCTCCAGTGCCAAGGGGACGTCCACAATGGACTGAGCGAGGCGGACATTGGCCACGAGCACGTCGAGCGCCTCGGGGGTGCGCGGCAGCGGCATGAGGTGCCCGGAGTCGAGCCCGCCCGCGCGGACGAAGCACACGTGGTCGCTGGCGAGCGGCGCGTCGAGCGCCCGGGCCAGCTCGGCGAGGTGCTCGACGCGCTGGGTGTCCAGCGGTTCGGCCCCGCCGAGCGAGAGCGAAACGGCGTGCGGCAACACGGGCATGCCGCGCTGCCGCAACGCCAGCAGGCTTTCGGGCAGGTGCGGCGCGTGGAGGTTCTCGGCGACGACCTCGACCCAGTCGACACCGGGCAGCCGCGCGATCGACAGGTCCAGCTCGGTCCGCCAGCCGATGCCGACACCGAGCCGGTCAACCACCGCAACCCCCACCGCCACCGCACGAAGAACCGCAGGAGGAACCGCTGCTGCAAGAAGACCCGCTGCTGCACGACGAGCTGCTGCTGCACGATGAACCGCCGCCCGGCGAACCACCGCCGGACCCGGCGAACGGTTGGAAGGGCGGGATCAGCGCCGCGCTCAGCTCGTCGTCCGGGTACATCGCGAGCCCGCCCAGCGCCACGGCGCCGGCCGCTCCGGCGAGCAGCAAGGCCGGTTGCGCCGCACCCTGCGTGCTGCTCGAGGACCGGGCGCGGGTGAGTGCGCCTCGGCCCCTCGGCGTGATCCGCACGCGCTTGCGGCTGCGCACGACCCCGGCGACGATCGTCAGCACCAAGGCCACGACGAGCAGCAGGAAGAGCCAGCCGACCGGCCGGTCGTTCGCCGCACCCGTCACGAACCGCACGGCTCCGACCACCAGGAGAACCAGGTAAGCCAGCAAGACCGTGGTGTGGAACGGCCGCGCTTCGCTGCCGGAGGTCAGCAGGCCGGTGCGCTGCATCTCGGTTTCGAGGTCGCTCATCGCCTTCGACCGGGCGGCCTTGGCCCGCAGGCTGCGAGTGGTGCCGCCGGTGGCGCCCTTGGCGCCTTCGTGCACCGACCGTTCGATCTTGTGCCACGGGCGCTTCCCCGCCGCCGTCACGAGCCCCTCGCTGTTCACCCGCAGCAGGCCGCGGTCCACCAGCGCCGCGATCGCCGTGTCGGCCACGCGCTCGGGTCCGCCGGCGAGGTACGCGAGGTGGTAGACGTCCGGAAGCTCACCGGTGTGCTCGACCGCCCGCGTGCGCGCGACGCGCGGCCACACCACCTGCACCATGAGCACCACGGCCAGCACGATTCCGTACCACGCCAGGAACTGCGGTCCCGAAATCCCCCAGGTCTCGTTCACGGTGTGCCTCCCTCACTTTCGCAGTCGCCGGACCATACCGACCCGGTTCACCGGGTGGGTCGGCACAACTGACGCCGTCGGCGGCGCCTCGGTTCCGTCAGCAGCTGCCGGAGCCGCCACCGCAGCTCGAACCGCCACCACATCCTGAGCCGCCACTGCACCCCGAGCCGCTGCCGCAGCTCGAACCGCAGCCGGTCAACGCCGGATAAAGCCATCCACCGCCGGGGCCGGCGCCGCGGTGGTACTCGGGGTGATCGGACCGGGTTTTCCGGCCGCGGCTGAAGACGATCCGCGTCTCGCGGTCGGGATGGCTCCCAGCCCGCCGAGCACGACGGCGCCCGCGGCTCCCGTCACGAGGCTGCGGTCGGCCCACGCCGCGCGCACGGCTTCGTGGCCCGCGTCGGTGCGCTCGGCCGCCTGCCGGGAACGCATGACCGGCAGCGCCCCGAGAAGGGCGACCACAACCACGGCCGCGGCGACGAACCAGCTCCCGGATGCCACACCCAGCACCAAACCACCGACCGCGAGCGCGGCCTGCGCGGCGGCCGCCCACCACCATCGCCGGCGCAGCTTGGCGGTGTCGACGACGAGCCCCCGCACCACGAGGTCCCCGTCGAGCTCGGCCGTGACGTCGGTCGTGGACAGCCGTCGGACGACGTTGGCGAAGTGCGGTGCCGGACGCCCACGAGCTCGGCCGCGGCCACGCTCAGCGCGTCGGCGGGTGCCAGCGGCGTGCGGTACAGCCGGCCGCTGCTGTCGAGCCGCAGCTGCTCGCGTTCGACCATCGCCGCCACCACGGTTTCGCCGGTCCGGTGCCGGCCGGCGGTGAGGAACGCGATCTGCGCCAGGGAATCCGGGCGAGCGGCGCCGCGGAAGCCGGCCCGGGCCCTGCGGTCACGACGGAGGCCGTCGAGGAACACGAGTACGCCGAGGAGAGTTCCGGCGATGGTGGCGAGGAGTGTCATGGCGCCTCCCCCGGTGCGTTGTGTTTCGTGCACGCGCGCGACGACGTCGTGGTTGCCTGATCTCCCGAGAAAAAAGCGCCCTCCCGGTGGGGAGGGCGCTCTTCGGTGATCGTCGGTGTCACTCGGTCTCGGGAACCAGCTTCAGCGAGATCGAGTTGATGCAGTAGCGCTGGTCGGTCGGCGTGTCGTAGCCCTCGCCCTCGAAGACGTGACCGAGGTGGCTGTGGCACGAGGCGCAGAGCACCTCGATGCGGCGCATGCCGAGCGTGCGGTCTTCGCGCAGCAGCACGGCGTCGGAGTCCGCCGGATCGAAGAACGACGGCCAGCCGCAGTGGCTCTCGAACTTCGTGTCGCTGCGGAACAGCTCGGCGCCACAGGCCCGGCACTCGTACGCGCCGGTGGTCTTGGTGTCGGTGTACTCGCCGACGAACGGCCGCTCGGTGCCGGCCTGGCGGAGCACCGCATACTCCTCGGGGCTCAGCTGCTCGCGCCACTCCTGCTCGGACTTCACCACACGGGGCGTGGTGCCGACCACGGGTTTCATACCTTTCACTTCGCCCACGTTACCCCGCCAGGAAAGCGATCGCGTGGGTCACGATCTGCCATGCGGTCACGATCACCCCGAGCACGATCAACGCCGCGATGAGCGCCGAAACCCAGTAGCGCAGCCCGCCCGCGCGGCTGCTGGAATCGGCGAAGTCGGAGACCTGGTCGAGGCACGCTTCGACGGTGAACGTCGGGCCAGTGCGCTCCATCCGGTCGAGGTGCGCGGCGAACGCGCGCGCCTCCGGGTCGTACGGATCCAGCCCGACGAGATCCTCGTGGAACCGAGGATTCCAGCCCGGCTGTACAGCTCCGCTCTCGGCCATGGCTCCACGGTAGGCCATTACCCCTGCTCACCACACTCCCCGCGCGGTGAGTCTCACTGCTTCGCAACAGTGGCGTAGCTCCTGGTGACGCCGTCGCGAGCCGGCGAGTCAGCCCTGGGTGGTGTCCTTCTGGCTCTTCGTGTCCGAGTCGATGAGGATCTGTCCGCCGGAGTTGACGACGCGGAACTCGCGACTCTCCGAGTGGTCGCGGAATACCACGGTGACCGAGATGTTCACCGAGTTGTCGGCGTTGTAACTGCCCCGAGCGGCCCTGCTGCTCACGTTGCCGAACTGCTGCCAGTATTGGTCGAATGCCGCCTGGCTGCCGTAGACCTGCTGTGCGGCCGGGGTGAGCATCGCCCACGCCGCCGCCGCGTCCTGCGGGAAGCTGTAGAAGTCGATCACCCGCTGGCCGGCGGGTGAGAGCGCGAGCTTGCCCCCGTCGTTCGGCGTCTGGCCGAGCCCAGCAACCGGCGGCGATGCGGACGGGCCGGTGCTGGGGGTTTTCGGCGCGCCGGTCGAGTTCGTCTGCTGCGGCTGGTTCGCGGTGTTCGAACCGTTGCCCTCGCCGCTGTTGCCCGAGCTCAGCACCAGGAACACCACCACCGCGATCACGACCACGGCCGCGGCACCGCCCGCGAGGAGGGCGAACTTGCGCTTGTTGTCGGCAGGCGGTGGCGTGCTCGACGCGTTGCGGTAGTTCGGCGCCGCGGCCGTCGGAGCCGGGCGGGGCTGCTGCTGCGTCGGCCGGGCCGGCGGAGCCGGCTGAGCGGGCAGGGCGGGCTGGGGCCGTGGCGGCGTGTTGGGCGGTGCGGCGGGCGAGCGCATCGGCATGAACGCGGCCGTCGGGGTGCGCGGCGGGTTCGACGGGGCCTTCTGCGCCGGGATCGGGGCGCCCGGCTTCGGGCCGTCCACGCGCTGCCACGGCGGACGTGAGCCGCCGCGGTCGAGGCGTTCGGTGGGGCCGGACGAAAGGAGTTCCGGGCCCACGGCCGGCTCGCCCGCCGCGAGCTTGGCCAGGCCTTCGCGGGCCTCGGCCATGCTCGGGCGCTCGCCGGGCTCGCTGCGCAGCAGGCTCATCAGCAGCGCGGTGGCCGGGCCGGCCTGGGTCGGCGGGTTGATCTGGCCGTTGGCGGCCGCGTAGAGCAGGGCGAGCTGGTTGGTCGTGTTCCCGTAGGGCGTCTGGCCCTCGATGGCCTGGTAGAGCGTGGCGCCGAGGGCGAACACGTCGGAGCTGGGCACCGGGTCGGCGCCGCGCGCCAGCTCGGGCGCGAGGTACGCCGGGGTGCCGCCGATGAGGCCGGTCTGCGTGAGCGTCATGTCGCCGGCGGCGCGCGAGATGCCGAAGTCGGTGATCTTCGCGGTGCCGGTCTCGTCGATGAGGATGTTGCCGGGCTTCACGTCTCGGTGCACGATCCCGGAGCGGTGCGCGGCGACGAGCGCGGCGGCCACCTGCTCCCCGATGCGCGCGACCTGCCCGACGGGCAGCGTGCCCTGCTCGGCCAGCACGGCCGAGAGGCTCGGGCCGTCGAGGAACTCCATCACGAGGCAGGGGTCGCCGCCGTGTTCGGCGATGTCGAAGACGACGATCGCGTTCGGGTGCTGGAAGCGGGCCGCGTTCTTCGCCTCGCGCATGGCGCGCTGGCGCATGTTGTCGCGTTCGGCCTCGGAGACGCCCGGCTGGGGCAGGATCTGCTTGATCGCCACCGACCGTTCCAGGCGCACGTCGACGGCGCGCCACACCACACCCATGGCACCGCTACCAATGTGCTCGACGAGGCGGTAGTGCCCCGCGATCAGCTGACCGGTGTCGATGGCGACCGCTCCTGACGAAATCCCGGTGATCCTGGCCTTACTCAGCGCGGATACCCCTCGCGCACCCGAATGAGTGTAGCGGTCGGGTGGATGTTGCCGCCGTCAGCCAGCCGGTGCGGAGGCGGCGGGCTCTTGCTCCTCGACGGCGGGAGTGCGCTTCTTCAGCACCGTGACCAGGCCGACGGCTCCGGCCGCGGCGAAAACGGCGTAACACCCGAGGAGTGCGGGCGGCGTGTCGCCGGTCAGCGCGTCCGCCAGCACCACCACGGCGACCGTGCCTGGGACGCTGCCCAGCAGCGTGCCGACCAGGTAGGGCACCAGTTTCACCGTCGACACCCCGCACAGGTAGCTCAGCGGCGCGAACGGGACCACGGGGATCAGCCGCAGCGAGGTGATCGCCAGCACACCGCCGCCGGACAGCCGTTCGTTGACGATGCGCACGGGGGCGCGGTGCAGGTGGCGCAGCACGAGGTCACGGCCCAGCAATCGTGCGAGCCCGAACGACAGGCCAGCTGCGATCGTCGTCGACACCAGGCCGATCGCGATCCCCGCGACACTGCCGACGAGTAGCCCGGCCGCGAGGTTGAACACCGTGCGCGGAATGGGCGCCACGGTGAGCAACGAGTACGCGACCAGCAGCACCAGCGGCGTCGCGGGACCGGTCGCCTGGCCCCACCGGCGCAGGTCCGCCGGGCCGGGGATCGGCAGGAACACCGCGGCCGCCGCGAGGAGGACGAGCACGGTGAGCGCGAGGATCAGCTTGGTTCTGCCGGACACCCGGTCCACGGTAGAGGAACGCGTGATCGGCAGGCGCGCGGCGTGGATCCGGCTACGGTGGGCCCATGCCCAAGAACGGCGATCCGGTCGAGTACCAGGTGGGGGAGCGCACCGTCAGGGTCACCAGCCCGGACAAGGTGTACTTCCCGGAGCGCGGCATCACCAAGCGACAGGTGGTGGAGCACTACCTCGCGGTGGGCGAGCCGTTGCTGCGCGCGATCGGCGAGCGGCCCACCACGCTCAAACGCTACGTCGACGGCGTTGCGGGCGAGTGGTTCTACGCCAAGCGCGTGCCGAAGGGCGCGCCGGAGTGGGTCCAGACCGCGCGGATCACGTTCCCGTCCGGGCGCACCGCCGACGAGGTCTGCCCGACCGAACCCGCGGTGTTCGCGTGGGCGGCGAACCTCGGCACGTTCGACTTCCACCCGTGGCCCGTTCGGCGGTCCGATGTGGACCATCCGGACGAGCTGCGCATCGACGTCGACCCGCCGGACTCGGCCGGTTTCGACGACGCCGTCGCGGTGGCGCGTGTGGTCCGCGAGGTGCTGGCCGACGCCGGACTCACCGGCTACCCCAAGACGTCCGGCGGACGCGGCGTCCACGTGCTCGTGCGCATCCGGCCGGAATGGGACTTCATCGCCGTGCGCCACGCGGTGATCGCGCTCGGGCGCGAGGTCGAACGCCGCGTCCCGGACAAGGCCACCGTTTCGTGGTGGAAGGAGGAACGCGGCGGCCGCGTGTTCCTCGACTACAACCAGGCGGCGCGCGACCGCACCGTCGCATCCACGTGGTCGGTCCGCGGCACGCAGCGCGCGACCGTGTCCACGCCCCTGACCTGGACGATGCTCGACGACGTGCACCCGGACGACTTCGACGTGCTCACCGTGCCGGCCTTCCTGGCCGAGCACGGCGACCTCCACGCGCCGATGGACGAAACGGCGTTCGGCCTGGAAACCTTGCTGGAGTGGTACGACCGCGACGACCGCGACCTGGGCGGCGCGGAGCTGCCGTACCCGCCGGACTACCCGAAGATGCCGGGTGAACCCAAGCGCGTGCAGCCCAGCAAGGCGCGGCCGGACACCGAGTGATCGCTCGGTCGCCGCGGGTACTCACCGTCCGTGATCAACTTCGGCGAACGCGAAGAATTCCCACCTTTACGGCTGCGTAATGTTCCCGCAGGTCAGCCTGCGGGTGGGGTAGCGTCCGGCGGGCTCGGGTTGACCCCCGCGGCACGTCTGGCGCGTAACGCCCCGGCGCTGCGTGGCGACTATCCCGCGCCGGAGGAGCCCGGCTCGAGGAGGGAGGCCTTTCGTGGACGACCTGATCGCGTTCCTCGCCGCGCGGGTGGGTCAGCGGCAGGCGCTGATCATGCAGGCGGTGCAGAAGGCGAAGAACGGCGAGGCGCTCAACCGCGGCGAGACGAAGGTCGCGGTCGAACAACGCGTGCGCGCGCTCGGCGACATCGAGCTCGACGTGGTCAACCAAATGATCAACGAGGTCGAGGTCACGCGCCGTATCATGCTCGCCCACCGCACCACGGTGTCCGAAAAGGTCCCCGGTTTTCCGTTGTACGGCAGCGAGTACTGGTGCGAGACCTGTCACGTCCCGGCCGACGAGGCGGGGTCGAACTGGTGCCTGACGCTGCGGCTGCTCGCCCTGCCGTACGCCGACCACCCGGACTACAGCGAACGCTGGCGTCCGTAGCTCGCCACACCGGGGAATCCGCCGCGCAGCGGCCGTGTTGATCCCAGGGTGACGTTCCGGATCTCCGTGCTCGACCGTTCGCCCGCCAGGCGCGGGCGGGGCAGCGCGCAGGCGCTGAGGGACACCGTCGCGTTCGCGCGGGACATCGAGGGGCTCGGGTACCACCGGTTCTGGGTGTCGGAGCACCACAGCGTGCCCGGGGTGGCCGGGTCGGCGCCGACGGTGCTGGCCGCGGCAGTCGCGTCGGTGACATCGCGGATCCGGGTGGGTACGGGTGGCGTGATGCTGCCGAACCACCGGCCACTGGTGGTGGCGGAGCAGTTCGGGGTGCTGGAGTCCCTGTTCCCGGGCCGGATCGATCTGGGGCTGGGCCGGTCGGTGGGGTTCACCGACGGCGTGCGGCAAGCACTCGGGCAGGGGCGAGAGGCGGCCGAGGACTTCGGCGGCCAGGTGCGCGAGCTGCTCGCGTTCTTCGGGGGCGACCAGACGGCCTACCCCGGCGTGCACGCGATTCCGGCGGAGGGGCTGAGCCTGCCGACGTTCCTGCTGGCCACCGGCTCCGGCGCCGACCTCGCCGCCGAGCTGGGCCTGCCGCTGGTGATCGCGCCGGCGCGCGGGGAGCGGGCGATGGTCGAGGCCATCCGGCGTTACCGGAGCACGTTCGCGGGCGCCGAACCGTATGTCGTCGTGTCGACATCGGTCGCCGTCGCGGACACCCACGAGGAGGCCCGCCGGCTGTTGGTGCCCGAGGCGTGGTCGACGGTGTACTCGCGCAGCCACGGCGTCTTCCCGCCGCTCTCGCCCGTCGACGAGATCCTGGCGCTGCCCAAGACGGACCGCGAACGCGTGCGCCTCGACGACATCGTCGCGAGCCAGATCGGTGGCACTCCCGCCGAGGTGACCGACCGGCTCGGCGAGCTGGTCCAGGCCACCGGGGCTGACGAGCTCCTGGTCAGCACGAGTACCTACGACCAGGCTGCCCGCGTCGAGTCGTTCGCCGCACTGGCCGAGCTGGCCGGGCTCTCGGTCTCAGCTTAAAAACGCTTACCCGCAACGGAACACACTGCTACGGTAAAGGCATGACTGCCGGGTCGGCCGAGCGCCGTGAGCAGACGGGGTACCCGGCCTTGCCGTGACCCCCAGGTGGGCCCGTGGCCCACCCCTCCCCCGCGAACTCCGAGGACATTTCCGCGGTTCGCGAAGGGAGGTGAAATCGTTTTGTCCACATCGGAATCCACCGGAGCCCCGGAAACCACCTGGCGCTCCTGGCTGTCCGAGCACGCCACGGGCGGAGTGCTTGACGGCGTCGTCGTGCAGCGGCTGCCGTTCGGCGCGTTCGTCGAGGTGGCGCCCGGCATCCGGGGCCTGCTCGTGACCGACCGCGGCGCCGCTCCTGAAGTCGGCGTCCGCCTGTCGGTGCGCATCGAGCAGATCGACGTCGAACGTCGCCGGTTCAGCCTCGTCCCGGCGTGACGCGCGCGGGGCTGGGGCAGAAGCGCTGCTGCCCCAGCCCTCGGCTGACGGCCTCCAGTTCACGGCGTTCGGTTCACCGCGGCCAGAATCGTGCGCGCGACCTCGGCCGGCGGCGTGCCCGCCGTGTCGAGCACCGTGCCCGATTTTTCAAGCCAGGGAAGAGCTTTCTCGTACGCGTCGAGGTGATCGAGCCGCCACCGCCGAATACCCTGCTCGCCGCCCTCGATGCGCCTGCGCAGCTCGTCGCGGTCCGCGTGCAGCACGAAGTGGTGCACGGTGATGCCGCGCGCCTGGAGACCGTCGAAGATCTCCCGCGCGTACCGCTCGACGAGGATCGTCTGCGGCGCCACGAGCGGTCCGCCGGTGTGCGCGTGCACGCGCGCCATGGTCTCGACCACCAGCGGACGCCACAGCTCGAGGTCCTGGAAATCCCCCTCCGGTTCGGGAAATGGCACGCGCAGCAAGTACCCGACGTACTCCGGGTCGAACAGGCGCGCACCCAGCGCCCCGGTGAGCTCCCGCGCGGTCGTGGTCTTGCCGGAGCCGAACGTGCCGTTCAGCCACACGATCATCCCAGCGCCACCGGCTCGAACCCGGCCCACGAGGGCGGAGCGGGCAGGCGGCCCGTGGCGTACAGCAGCGCCTCCCGGTCGTCCTCCGACGGCAGCGGCCGGCCGGCAACGCCCTCCACCACCGCCCGCGTCGCCGCCAGTGTCGACGCCGGTGGACCGTCCACACCGGACAGGTGCAGCGTCAGGTCGAGGTGGTGCAGCGTCGCTTCGACCACGTACGTCGTGAGGTAGTCCGCGACCGTCAGCACTTCGTCGCGGGTTTCCACGCGGGCGGCGGGATCAGCGGCCGCCGCGGCTTTCCCCGCCGCGACGGCCAGGTCGTCGAAGTGGTGCGTGAGCGAGGTCGGCCCGGAGTACGCGACGGCGGCGCGCCGGACGAACACCGACTCGGCCTCCGTGCCGTCACCCGGTTCGCCGGGCTCCCAGTAGGTCACGGCGTCGCGTGTCGCGGGGGCGTCGGTGGTCGTCACGAGCGTGATCAGGATGTCCTGCGCCCCGATGATCAGGTGGAACACGAGGTCCTGCACCAGCCACCCGGCGCAGCCGGACGGCGCGACCCACTGCGCGTCGTCGAGGGAGTGGACGGCTTCCTGCAGGGCGCCCCAGGCCCGGGGAAAAGATCCATGCCGCACCCTAGCGAGGCCGCACTCCGCCCCGCACAAGGTTTCTACAGCCGCAACTGCAGCTGGGTGAGCAGCCGCTGAGCCGGATCCCCGAGATCGACGCCGGAAACCTCCGCCGCCCGCCGCACGCGGTACCGCACGGTGTTCGGGTGGATGTTCAACGCCTTCGCGGCCGCGCGCACGTCCCCGAACGCGTCGAGGTACGCCAGCACTGCCGGCACGAGGATCCCGCCGTGGTCGGCGTCGTGCGCGAGCAGCTCGGTCAGCCGCGGGTCGCGGATGCGGGGCTGGTCGGCGAGGTACGCCAAAACCTCCGACAGCAGCACGTCGGCGCGGACATCGGCCAGCGACGCGACACTGTCGGGCCAGCGGCCGCGTGCCATCGCGACCAGCACGCGGTCCGCGTCGCCGCGAGACGCGGCCGCGTCGGACAGCCGGGGGACCACGCCGCCGAGCGCCGCGCGCACCGGCACGTCGAGGTGCCGCTCCGCCGCCGTCACGATCTCCTTGGCCAGAGCCAGCACCGCCGCGTCCGAATGCTCCGGCAGATCGGGCAGCAACGCGTAGACGCGCCCGCCCAGCACGCTCACCAGGGCGCTGCGCCGGTACGCCGCGGTGTGCACCGCGATCAGGTGCACCAGCTCCGCGCGCCGCAGCAGTCGGTCCGACGCGGCGGGACCGGTCGAGGACAGCGCGAACGTCAGGACCTGTGCCGGCCGCGCGGGATCGGCGCCGATGTCGTCGGCCACCGACTCGGCGTCGACGCGGCCCTCCAGCAGCCCGGCCAGCAGGTCTTCGCGCAGCCGCAGCTGGGGGCTCGGCAGCGTGCGGGCCCGGATGAGCTGCGGCGCCAGCGTGCGGCTCGCGCCGAGCAACGCGACCTCGGCCTGCTCGGTGAGCGGCGTGGCGCCCTCCTGCACCCAGATCGTGCCCAGCGGCTGCGGCCCCGCGTGGATGCCGGCCGCGATGCGCCGGCGGATGCCCAGCTCGGGCCGTTCGTCGATCCGCACGATGCCCTCGCCCGCGCGCAGCCGCTGGTAGACGCCCCATTGCCGCAGCATCGCCAGGTACCGCTCGGGTCCCTCACGGCCGAGGATCGACAGCCGGCGCAACTCGTCGACCTCGTCCGACGAGCGCGAGTACGCCAGCACGCGGCTCGCGGTGTCCTCGATGCTGACCAGACCGCCGGTGAGTGTCGCGACCGTCTGGGCCAGTGCGAACAGGTCGCCGAGCACCTCGCCGGTCTCCGCCTCGCCGCCCGCCCGGGCCGCGTCGACGACCCCGCGCGCCAGCGCCTCCACCTGTTCCCACCGCGCCTCGGTCCCCACCGTGAGCAGCGCGACGCCCGCGTCGGCCGCCACGTCCGTGCCGCCCTCGCCCTTGACGGCCACCGCGGCCGCCCCGCCGCGTCCAGCCGCCCGGATGGCCGCGGCGGCCGCCCGGCCGCGCGCGCCGATCACCAGCACGAGGTCACCCGGGTGGGCCTCCGGGGGGTCTTCGGGGTCGAGGATCACCACGTCGTCGACCCGGACGCCCAGCCCCTGCGGCGCCACCAGCACGCGCACGAGCGGCTCGCCCAGCGTCGCCAGCACGTGGCGCAGCGAGGTGGCGGGCAGGCCGTCCGGCGCTTCGGCAGTCACTGGACCACCTTCATCCGATCGGACAAGTTCATCATTCCAATTCTAGCCGCTCGGACAAACCTGTCGGCGCTTTCCGGAGTTACCGTTCGGGCATCCCAGCAGTACAGAGCACCACTGCAGAAGAAAGACCAGAGGGAGCCGCCGTGGACGCCGTGACCCAGACACCCGCCCCGAAGAACGAGCCGGTGTACACCTACGCACCGGGCAGCGCCGAGCGCGCCGAGCTGGAAGGGGCGCTGAAGAAACTGGGTCAGGCCGGTCCGGTCGACCTGACCGTGACCGTCGGCGGCGAGCAGCGCGCCGGAGGCGGCGAGAAGATCGACGTTGTCGAGCCGCACAACCACAGCCACGTGCTGGGCACCATCTCCAGCGCTTCGGAGGAAGACACGCAGGACGCCATCGCGGCCGCCGGCAAGGCCGCGCCGGAGTGGCGCGCGCTGTCGTTCGACGACCGCGCCGCCGTGCTGCTGCGCGCCGCCGACCTGCTCACCGGCCCGTGGCGCGCCACGCTCAACGCCGCCACCATGCTCGGTCAGTCGAAGACGGCGACGCAGGCCGAGATCGACTCCGCGTGCGAGCTCGCCGACTTCTGGCGGTTCAACGTCGAGTTCGGCCGCCGCATCCTCGCCGAGCAGCCCGCCAGCTCGCCCGGCGTGTGGAACCGCATGGAGCACCGCCCGCTCGAAGGCTTCGTCTACGCGATCACGCCGTTCAACTTCACCGCGATCGCCGGCAACCTGCCCACCGCGCCCGCGCTGATGGGCAACACCGTGCTGTGGAAGCCCTCGCCCACGCAGAGCCTCGCCGCGCACCTGACCATGCGGCTGCTCGAAGAAGCCGGCCTGCCGCCGGGCGTGATCAACCTGCTGCCCGGCGACGGCAAGGCCGTGTCCGAGGTGGCGCTGACGCACCGCGACCTCGCGGGCATCCACTTCACCGGCTCCACCCCGACGTTCCAGCACCTGTGGAGCACCGTCGGCGCGAACATCGCCGGTTACCGCAGCTACCCGCGCCTCGTCGGCGAGACCGGCGGCAAGGACTTCGTGCTCGCGCACCCGTCGGCCGACCTCGACGTGCTGCGCACGGCGCTGGTCCGCGGTGCTTTCGAGTACCAGGGCCAGAAGTGCTCCGCCGCGTCGCGTGCGTACGTGCCGCGCAGCCTGTGGGAACAGCTGAAGGACGGCCTGATCAGCGAGACCGAGGCCATCACCTACGGCGACGTCAGCGACCTGTCGCACTTCGGTGGCGCCGTGATCGACCGCCGCGCGTTCGACAAGCACGCGTCGCTGTTCGAGCGCGTGAAGGGCGACGCCGAGGTGGAGATCCTCACGGGCGGCACCGCCGACGACAGTGTGGGCTACTTCGTCCAGCCGACGGTCCTCGTGTCGAGCAACCCGAAGCACGAGATCTTCAGCACCGAGTACTTCGGCCCGATCCTGTCGGTCCACGTGTACGAGGACGGGCAGTTCGACGAGATGCTCAAGGTCATCGACGAGACAGCGGCTTACGCGCTCACCGGTTCCGTGATCGCCAACGACCGCGCCGCCGTCGCCAAGGCCTCGCAGGCGCTGCGCTACACGGCGGGCAACTTCTACGTCAACGACAAGCCGACCGGCGCCGTCGTCGGGCAGCAGCCGTTCGGCGGGGCCCGCGCTTCGGGCACCAACGACAAGGCCGGCTCGATCTTCAACCTGCTCCGCTGGACGAGCCCGCGCTCGATCAAGGAGACGTTCGTGCCGCCGACCACCGTGCGCTACCCGCACCAGGGCTGAGGGGGAGACCGCCATGCTGCGTGCCCCGTTGCTCGCCGCCGCTCGATCCCAGCGGATGCGCGCGTTGATCGAAGCGGTGCCCGCGACGCGATCCGTCGTGCGCCGCTTCGTCTCCGGGTCCACGACCGCCGACGCCGTGCGCGCCGCGCGTGAGCTGGCCGCCGACGGCCGGTCGATCACCATCGACCACCTCGGCGAGGACACGACCGACGCCACGCAGGCGGCCGACACCGTTCGGGCGTACGAGGAACTGCTCTCGGCGCTCGCCGACCAGGGCCTCGCCGCCGGTGCCGACGTCTCGGTGAAGCTCTCGGCCGTCGGCCAGTTCCTGCCCGGCGACGGCGAGGGCGTGGCGCTGGAGAACGCGCGCAAGATCTGTGCGGCGGCCGAGGCCGTCGGCGCGACGGTGACGCTCGACATGGAGGACCACACCACCACGGACTCGACGCTCGCGATTCTGCGCGAGCTGCGCAGCGAGTACCCGTGGGTCGGTGCGGTGCTGCAGGCCTACCTCAAGCGCACCGAGCAGGACTGCCGCGAGCTGTCCGGCCCGGGGTCGCGCGTGCGCCTGTGCAAGGGCGCCTACGCGGAGCCCGACGAGGTGGCGTTCCAGGACAAGGCCGAGGTCGACAAGTCCTATGTGCGCTGCCTGCGCGTGCTGATGGCCGGCGAAGGCTACCCGATGGTGGCCTCGCACGACCCGCGGATGATCGCCATCGCGAAGCAGCTGGCCGCCGCCAACGGCCGCAAGCCCGGCGACCACGAGTTCCAGATGCTTTACGGCATCCGTCCCGAGGAGCAGAAGAAGCTCGCGGCGCAGGGGCGCACGGTGCGCGTGTACGTGCCGTGCGGCGACGAGTGGTACGGCTACTTCATGCGCCGGCTCGCCGAGCGTCCGGCCAACCTGGCGTTCTTCCTGCGCGGGCTCGTCACCCGATCCTGAGGACATGCGAAGGCCCCCTCGACCACTTCACCGGTGGTTGAGGGGGCCTTCGTCGTGGATGACCCCGGCTCCGGGGTGTTTCGTCAGGCCTGCTCCTGGGCGGCCTGCTCGGCGGCGGCCTTCTTGACCTCGTCCATGTCGACCTCACGGGCCTGGCGGATGAGGTCCTCCAGCGCCGACTCCGGCAGCGCGCCCGGCTGCGCGTAGATCAGCGTCTTGTCGCGGATCACGGCGAGCGTCGGGATGGACCGGATGTCGAACGCGGCGGCCAGCTGCTGCTCGGCCTCCGTGTCGACCTTGGCGAAGACGATGTCGGAGTGCTTCTCCGACGACTTGTCGTACACCGGCGCGAACTGGCGACACGGCCCGCACCAGCTCGCCCAGAAGTCGATCAGGACGAAGTCGTTGTCGGTCACGGTCTGGTCGAAGTTGGCGGTGGTCAGCTCAACGGTGCTCATGGTTGTCTCAACGGACGGCGCCGGACGGGAATTCCCCGGCGGCGGGTAGCGTCAGGGGCCGGTATAACGAGGTGAGGAGGACCACCCCATGGCGAATGGCGAGATCCTGGGCCGGATCGACGAGCTCATCGCGGAGGAGCACCAGCTGCGGTCGCGGTCGGTCGGTACCGGCCTGTCCGGGGATGATCAGGCGAAGCTGACGAAGGTGGAGCAGGAGCTTGATCAGTGCTGGGACCTGTTGAGGCAGCGGCGGGCTCGGACGGAGTTCCACGAGAACCCGGATGAGGCGAAGGTGCGGCCTGTGGGTGAGGTTGAGGGGTATCGGCAGTAGGGTTTTTTGTGCTGGCCCGCTCCTGCCCGGCTCGGCGCGCGGAGCGCACCATTGCCGAGTGTAGGGGTGGGTGCTGGAGCACCCCGATTTTTTATCGTCACTACGGCCTGGGTCGGTTTGGCAAGGCGGGAAAGAGTGCCTTGACAAACCGACCCAGGCCGTGTTGGGGAAAGAATCGGGGGCCGGGCGGGGGAAGGGTGCGGGGAGGGGTAGTGCGCTGGTGGGTTGCGTTGCCGGGCGGCGGTTGGGTGGGGCAAGGGCGGTTGAGTGGGGCAAGGGCGGCGCGATCCGGGTCGTTTGGTTGCCTTTCAAATCGCGCGCGGGTTGTGCAGTTCCGGTCCGCTCAACTCTGAGTGGGTTCGCGGCTCCTCGCTGGTAAGTCCGCTTCCGGTTGGGCTGTCTAGCCCCGAAACGCTGACCCCCAGCCCCAGCCCCAGCCCCAGCCCCAGCCCCAGCCCCAGCCCCAGCCCCAGCCCCAGCCCCACAGTCCCATCGCCCCAATGCGGCGTTCGTTGCGCTCAGCGCACCGAACGCCGCGCCCGTTGCGTCCAATGCACCGAACGCCACATCGGGGCCCTCTCGCCACTCCCCAGCGGCCGACCGCCTGCCTCGCGGGCCGCTGCGCTCACCCCGGGCGGTTCTTGTCCCTCTTCAGCCGCCCCCGGCAACGCAACCCGCCAAAGCGCTGAGCTTCGCGGGCTCTTGCCTCTCGTCGCCCACCGCTCGGCAGCGCAGTTCACTGCCTTACGTGACGTCTGCGTGTTCTTGCCCGTGCCCGACTTTCGCCGGCAGCGCACCTCACCGCCCCGCCTGACGTCCCCGTGTCCTTGCCCCTGCCCGACCCTCACCTGGCAACGCGAATGAAGCTCTCCCAACCCTTCCCGTATCCTCGCCTCCCGCCCCCCGATTCTTTTCCTCATCGCTACCGTCGCAACAATGGAAAATCGGGGTGCCATCTCCATCACCTATATCCGGCCATGGTGCGTTCCGCGCGCCGAGCCGTCACTACCGGGATCGACGAGCCACCATCTCGGCAATCCAAACCGGCGCATAAGGTGAAGTACAATTCGCAGGAGTCGGGTAATCCTTCAAAACCCCCAACCTCTCCCCGATGCCCACCGCGCGCTCTCGCAACTCCGGATGCTCGATCCCGATCTGAGCAAGACAATGGTTCATCGCCCACTGAAGCCGTGCCGGAGCATCCTTCATCTCGGCCTCGATCACATCCAGCAACCCGGCCGGATCGAGGCCATCGGGAGCCTTCGCGACCCGATCGGTGGTCAGAGCCCACCCAGCACTGGCGACAACCGGGTCGGCATCGGAAAACCACGCAACTCGCAGCTCTTCGACGTGGGGACTCTTCTTGACCACATACCCCACCAACCAGTCATGCACCTTCGGCGTCCGAGCTCCACGCAGCATGGCGTCCAGATCCGCGCGGCTGAACGTTTTCGGTCGGCAAATCAGGAGCGCGAGCAGCTTGGCGTCCGTTTGATCCGTGGTCCAGAGCTCGACGGCGAGCTCATGTTGCGTCTTCAACCGCTTGGCCAGCGCACGCAACTTACTCAGGTTCACACCATGGTCATCGCCATGTTTCTCGTTCACCGCGCGGGCCTTCGGGTCTTCCAGGGCGGCCAATTCGGCGAGTACCTCGGCCACAGTGCTGTCGGTCATGGTGAACCTCCTGTCCGGGGGTACGCCGGGAACAAACTTCAAGCCGGGCACAGAGTCCCGTCGGTGGGAACCTTCCCGTCGATCAAAAACGCCTGAACGGCGGACGTCACACACGGAGACTGCCCGACAGCGCCGTGCCCGGCACCCTGCCACGAGATGGTCACCGCACTCGGCATCTGATCCGCGGCACGCGTCGTCCCGATCTCCGGGGTCACCGGGTCAGCGGCCGTCGCAGCGACCAGAATGGGCGGCGCACCAGGGGCACCGGCGGCGGGCAACGGCTCGCGACGCACGGGCCACGCCCCGCACCACGCGAGTTCCTGCGCGACAGCGGAGCCGAACTGCGGGTACTTCGCCCGCATCCCCTCATCGACCTTGTTGATCTGGTCGGCAGGCAGCCGGGTGGCCGCGTCGTTGCACCGCGTGGCCATCACCCCGCCGATCCGCGACGTACGCCCCTGTGCGTCGACGATCACCGGATCCGCGAACGACTCGAGAGCGGTCACGTCACCGGATTTGGCCGCGGCGAGCGCATCGGCGAGAGCAGGCCAGCGGGTGCGGTCAGCCAACCCGAGATACACCGCGTAAGTCGCGATGCCGGGAGTCACCGTGACGCCATCCGGAGTCGTCTCCGGCGCCGCACGCAAGCGGTCGGTCACCTGCTCCAACGCCGCCTTCGGATCACCCATCGCGCACCCACGAGCAGCACAATCGGCCCCGAACGCGGCCAGCGTGGCCTGCGCACCGGCGGCAACGGCGTCCAGCACCGCGGCACGGTCCTGACCCGGGTCGGGCAGGCCGTCCAGCACTATGCGCCCGACCTGCGCGGGATAGCGCACGGCGTACTCCGACAGCACCTTCGAGCCGTCACCCCGACCGAGGGCGTTGAGGTGCGGCACGCCGAGCTGGGTCCGCAGCTGCTCGAGATCGCCCGCGGTGCGCCAGCTGTCCAGCGCCGTCTGGGCGGTGTCGAGGTCGATGGCGCACTGCTGGCCGGCGCGGCGGGACGCGTCGAGGACGTCCGTGAGGTTGCCCTGGGCCGGGTCGGCGCCGAGCAGCGCTTCGCGCGCCTCAGGCGGCACGCACTGCACGCCGCCCGAAAGGCCGGTGCCGCGGCGGTCCACGCCGATCAGCGAGAACTTCTGCAGGAACGCCGGCGGCAGCTGCGAGGCCAGGCGCGCGGCGAAGACGGAGCCGGGTTCGCCGCCGATGTCGTTCACGACCACCAGCGGGATCGGGCCGTCGCCGGCCTTGAGCACGAGGATGCGCGCGAGCAGGTGCTGCGTGTCGTCGGGCGCGTCGAGCGGGCTGGTCAGGCGCGCGCACGTGAAGTGCAGCGAGTCCGGCGCGGCGGGGGAGCCCATGCGCTGGCGCGTGTCGTCGTCGCAATCGGTCCAGCGCAGGCTGGTCGACTGCGGTTGCACGAGCGGTGGCAGCGGCACGGGCGCGGCGCTGGAGGCCGGCGGCTGCGTGACCCGACCGTCGTTGTCCACCACCGCCGGGCGCACCGACGGGCCCGTGGTGCAGCCCGCGGCGGTCAACGCGCCCAGCAGCGTCGCCACCAGGACGCGCAGACGGGGGCGGCTGGTGGAACGGCGGCGCACGGGCTGGTCCTCACGTGGTGTCGGTGGAGCTGTCCGACGAGCTTGGCACGCCGGGTGTGACGCGGAAGTTAGCGGGTCCGCACGACCTCGCCGCGGAACACCGCCGACAGGTCGTAGCGCGCCGGTTCGTCCAGCTGCGCGTAGCCGCACGACGCCGGTTCCCGGTCCGGTCGCCACCGTTTGAACTGCGCGGTGTGGCGGAACCGCGCGGGCTCGCCGCCCTCGGTGTGCTCGTAGCCGACCTCGACCACGCGCTCCAGCTTCAGGGGCACCCACGCGTGCTCGGTCGAGCGCCAGCGCGTGATGCCGCCCGGGATCCGCTGGCCCTCGCGCACGGCGTCGCCCACCCACGGGTGCCCCTCGCCGTCGGTGATCAGCGGGGCCAGCTCCTCGGCCAACTCACGGCGCCGCTTGACCGGGAACGAGCCGACCACACCGACGTGGTGCAGCAGCCCTTCGGCGTCGTACAGCCCGAGCAGGAACGACCCGACCGCTTCGCCCGGCTCGCCGTCGACGTGCCAGCGCAGCCCGGCCAGCACGCAGTCGGCGGTCCGAGAGTGCTTGTACTTGAACAGCACGCGCTTGCCCGGCGAGTACGGCTCATCGAGCGGCTTGCCGATCACGCCGTCGAGCCCCGCGCCCTCGAACAGCTCGAACCAGTGCCGCGCGGTGTCCGGGTCGGTGGTGGCCGGCGTGAGGTGCACGCCGTCGCCGGCGATGCCCTCCAGCCGTGCGCGCCGAGCGGACGTCGGTTCGTCCAGGAAGGACTCCGAACCCAGCGCGAGCACGTCGAATGCCACGAACTCCGCGGGCGTCTCGTTCGCCAGCAGCTGCACACGGGAGTCGGCCGGGTGGATGCGCTCGGTCAGCGCGTCGAAGTCGAGCTTGCCGCCGCTGCCCACGACCAGCTCGCCGTCGAGCACGACCTGTTCGGGCAGCGTCGCCAGCAGCCGCTCCACCACCTCGGGGAAGTACCGGTTCAGCGGCTTTTCGGCACGCGACTGCAGGGTGAGCTCGTCGCCGTCGCGGAAGACCAGGCAACGGAACCCGTCCCACTTGGGCTCGAACAGGAGCCCGCCGGAGTCGGGGATCGCCTTCGCCGGCTTGGCGAGCATGGGCTTGATCGGAGCCTGCACGGGGAGGGCCATGCGGGCATTCTGTGCGAAACGCGCGGTCAGCGCACGCGTGCCGGGCCCGTCGTGTCGAGTTCGAGCCGCACGGCCTTGGGCAGCGAGTCGAGCCCGTGCGCCTCGCGGGCGCGCGTGAGCACGTACGTGTCGAGGTCGGTCAGATGCGCCGGACGTCGGTGTCCTCGCTCAACCACAGCGTCACGCGCAGCGCCGGCTCGGTGGACGTGCCGACCGCGCGGGCCCGCGCCTGGGTGACGCCGGCGATGGCCTCGGCGTCGGCTTGCACCGCGCCGGCGGTCACGGTCAGCTCGGCGCCCGGCGTCTCGTCGAGCGCCCGTGGGCGGCCACGACCGGGTCCTAGTCGACGTAGACGACCTTCGCCTCGGGGTGGATGCGCTGCACCACCTGGTGCACGTTCTCGGCGGTCGGCAGGCCCGAGCCGCAATCGAGGAACTGGCGCACCTCGGTGTTGTTCGCGAGGAAGCGGCACACCCGGGTCAGGAAGTTGCGGTTCTCCCAGGCGACGTCGGACACCTCCGGCATCGCGGCGATGATCCGCTCGGCCTCGTGGCGGTCGACGTCGAAGTTGTCCTTGCCGCCCAGCAGGTAGTCGTACACACGCGCGACGAACGCCCGGGTCGGGTCCACTCCCACGGGGGTGTTTTCCGATTCGAGCGCCACGCGATTCTCCCGATGGCGAGACAGCCGAGACACCGTGACTGATGCGGCACCGAGGGTAGCGCCCCCCAGATCCAGGGCCGAAAGCCGACCGCGCAGGGGTTACTCCGCCCGGCCGGTCGGCGGTGGTTCTTCAGCCGGGACGCACGTCGACGACGTGGACGTTGACCCGCGGCGGCCGCGCCCGCAACAGCCGGGTGAGCTCCGCGGTCAGGCGGTGCCGCAGCACGCGCGCGGCCTCGTCGGCGACCACGCCGAACCGGATCGTGGCCAGGATCTGCAGCTCGCCGTCGGCCAGGGCGACGGCGGAAACCGTGACTCCGTCGACGTCTTCGGCTTGGTCGGTGGCCACGGTGCGGGCCAGGCGGACCAACGTGGCTTCGGAAACGGTCAGCACGCCGCCGTCGCACGGAAGCCGGAGCGGCGGGACCCGGCGGGCGACGGTCAGCGCGCGGAGCACGCGGTCCACCAGGCCGGACGGCGTGGCGACGTGGCGGCGGGCGACGGCACGCACGAGGTCCCAGCGAGGATCCCGTTCGGGGTCCTCCGGGCCGCCGGCGCCCTGGTCCATCATCACCGCTCCCTCAGCTGGCCGAGCAGCGCCACCCTGGCCCGGTGCAGACGCGAGCGCAAGGCCGGGACCCCGACTTCGAGCACTTCGGCCACTTCTTCGTAGCTGAGCCCCTCGAGTTCACGCAGCACGAGCGGCACGCGCTGCGCGACGTCGAGCCGGGCGATCGCCCGCAGCACGGCGTCCACCTGCTCGGCGTGCACGACCTGGCGTTCGGGCGTGCCGTCCACGACGAGGTCCGGCGCCTCGGCGATCGACACGGTTTCGATCGAGACGGTCGGGCGGTGGCGGCGCAGCAGGTCGAGGGCGCCGTTCGTGACCACCCGGTAGAGCCACGTGGACACCGCCGACTCGTGGCGGAAAGTCGCGAGCGAGCGCCACGCGGCCAGCCACGCCTCCTGCACCACGTCCTCGGCCTCGGCCGGGCTGCCGGTGATGCGCAGTGCGACGCGGTACATCATCGGCGTCTGCCGGCGCACCAGCGTGTCGAACGCGGCGTGGTCACCCGCCGCCGCGGCCGCGACGAGCGCCTCGCTGTCGGCCATCAGCCGCTGCCCCGCCGATAGCGCAGCAGCGTGAAGCCGTCGTCCACGAGGATCGACGCGAGGTCCATCCGGCGCGGTGGCCGCGCGGCCGGCCCCGCCGCGATCCGGCCCGCGTCGCCGCCGACGAGCAGCGGGGCGACCGTGAGGTTGAGCTGGTCGACGAGGTCGGCCGCGATCATCGCCGCGAACAGCCCGGGCCCGCCTTCGCAGTCCACGCGCCGCAGCCCGCGGTCGGCCAGCATCGCCAGCGCACGCGGCAGGTCCACGTCGTCGTCACCGGCCACGAGCACGTCGGCACCGGCCTCCCGCACCACCGCGGCGTCGGCGCGCGAAGTCGTGACGACCAGCGGCGGCACGCGCGTGTCGGTGAACAGCGGGCCCGCCGGGTCGAGTGAACCCGTGCGCGTGACGACGGCGATGGGCGGCACCGGGGCCAGACCCAGGCGCGCGCGCCGGGCCGAGCGCACCGCGTTGGTCCGGGCGCCGCGGTAGTTCTCGGCGCGCGCGGTGCCGCCGCCGACGAGGATCACGTCCGCGAGGTCGCGCGCGAGCAGGAACACACGGCGGTCGGCCGGGTGCGAAAGCCCCTTCGACAGCTCGTCCACGGCCACCGCGCCGTCGGCCGACGCCACGAAGTTGACCTGCACGAACGGGCCGGTCAGCTCCTCGGGGTAGCCGTAGACGCGCGCCAGATCCTCGTCGGACAAGGGCCCGGTCCCGGCCGGTGATGGTGGCCACACGCTCCGCACGCCCGTTATCCCAGCACGGGCACCGATCCGGCCCCGACCGGGGGATACGCGGGTGGGACACCCGGACCGGCCGGGTGCCGGGCCTGGCTAGGCTCTGCAGCCATGCCCGCAGCTGCCCTGACGGACCGGTTTCCCGAGCTCGGGGCCGACGAGCTGATCTCCTCGCTGGTGCCGCCGCCGCGGTTCGGCGAGGCGCGGTTCTCCACGTACCTCCCGAACCCCGACGAGCCCAGTCAGGCCGCCGCGGTGAAGTCGTGTTCGGCGTTCGCCGGGCGCATCGGGGACCGGCCGCTGAGGAAGTCGCGGCTGCGCTCGCTCTTCGGCGGCGAGGCCGCCCCGGCCGGACCGATGGGCCTCTACCTCGACGGCGGGTTCGGCGTGGGCAAGACCCACCTGCTCGCGTCGACGTGGCACGACGCGCCTTCGCCCAAGGCGTACGGCACCTTCGTGGAGCTCACGCACCTCGTCGGCGCGCTCGGGTTCGCCGAGGCCGTGCGGCGGCTGTCGGAGCACCGGCTGCTGGCGATCGACGAGTTCGAGCTCGACGACCCCGGCGACACCACGCTCGTGAGCCGACTGCTGCAGGAGCTCACCGACGCGGGCGTGTACATCGCCGCGACGTCCAACACACTGCCCGACAAGCTCGGCGAGGGTCGCTTCGCGGCCGAGGACTTCCTGCGCGAGATCCAGGCGCTCTCACGCCGCTTCGAAGTGGTGCGGGTGGACGGGCCGGACTACCGCCACCGCGGGCTGCCCGACGCCCCGCCGCCGGTGAGCGACGAGGAGCTCGAAGCGTCGGCCGCCGCGCACGAGGGGTCCACTGTGGACGAGTTCGAAGCGCTCGTGGCGCACCTGGCCAAGTTGCACCCGTCTCGCTACGGCAAGCTGCTCGACGGAGTCCGGCGCGTGCACCTCAAGCACGTGACGCCGGCGCCGGACCAGAACGTGGGGCTGCGGCTCGTGGCGTTCGCCGACCGGCTCTACGACCGCGCGATCCCCGTCGTGGTGTCGGGCGTGGCGCTGCCGGAGCTGTTCACCGAGGAGATGGTGAACGGCGGCTACCGCAAGAAGTACCTGCGGGCGGTCAGCCGGCTGACGGCGCTGGCACGCGACGCGGTGTGACGGCCCGCAGCCCGGTCACCACGGCGGTGGCGAAGACCGTGCCGCCGGCGATGTCGGTGAGGTAGTGGTAACCGAGGCCGATCATGCCGATCGCCGCGCAGCACAGGAGAACCACGCCGAGCACGACGGTGACGACCTTCGGGCGCGCCACCAGGACCAGCACCACCAGCACCGTCACCAGGCTCACCGTGTGGCCGCTGGGGTAGACGAGGATGTCGTTCTTCCAGCGGTCGAACAGCGGTTTGAGCACCCAGGTGTTCAGCGCCAGGGCGAGCGCCGGGCCCGCGACGGCCAGCAGCGCGTCCGTGCGGCGGCGCAGGTACAGGCATGTGCCGGCGATGACCACGATGGCCGGGATCAGCACGTACGGCTCGGTCGGCAGCACGAGCACGTCGAGCGTCCCGTGGCCGATTCCCGCGAGCGCGCCGGCGGCCCACGCGTCGAGCGCGCCGGGGGCGTGCCCGCCCGCATAACCGAGTCCCAGTGCGACGGTCGCCAGCGCGCACAGCACGGCGACGAGCGCAAGAATGCGGCTCGTGTTCACAGTTTCTCCCCTCCCGGGGCGAGCTTACGCGGATGGCGGGTGGCGCCGGTGGCCCGGCGTCGGCGACGATCACGGGCGGGAGCACGAGCGGAGGGAGCGGCATGCGGATCACCGTGGCCGGCGGCGGGGTCGTCGGGCTGAGCTGCGCGTACCGGCTGGCCGAGGCCGGCCACAGCGCGACGGTCGTGACGGCGGGCAAGCCGGCGGAGACCACGTCGGCCGTGGCGGGCGGGCTGATCTACCCGCCGGTGGCGCGGCCGGACGAGCGCGTGGTGCGCTGGACCGGGACCACCGTCGGCGTGTACCGCTCGCTGCTCGCCGCGCCCGGCATCCGGTTCCTGCCGGGCTGGATCCGCGTCCCCGAAGAGGTGCCTGATCCCCGCTGGCTCACCGCGATGACCGACGTGTCGCGCGAGGGCTCCGTGCTCGCGTTCACCACGGCGCTCGTGGACACGCCGGTGTACCTCACGTGGCTGGCCGAGCAGGTCGCCGCGCTGGGTGTGCGGACCGAGTACCGCACGGTCGCCTCGCCGGCCGACCTCGACGCCGACGTGGTCGTGAACGCCACCGGCCTGGCCGGCGGCACGCTCGCGGGCGACGACACGCTCGTCCCGGTGCGCGGCCAGGTCGTGCACCTCGCCGACCCCGGGCTCACGTCGTGGTCGGTGGAGGAGGCCGACGGCGACCTGACGTACGTGATCCCGCACGGCCGCCACGTCGTGTGCGGAGGCACTGAGGAGATCGGCCGCAACGACCTCGAGCCGGACTCCGCCGTGGCGGCGGCGATCGTGCGCCGGTGCCGCGAGCTGGAGCCACGGCTGGCCGACGCCGTCGTGCTGGGCACCCGCGTGGGCCTGCGGCCTGGGCGGCCGAGCGTGCGGCTGGAACGCGTCGGTGACGTCATCCACTGCTACGGCCACGGCGGAGCGGGGATCACGCTGGCGTGGGCTGCGCGGAGGACGTGGCTTCGCTCGTCTAGGGCTGGACGAGCTGGGTGATGCCGCGGCCTTTCCGGTAGGCGCTGTCGCTCGCCCGGCTCCGGAGGACGTACGCGGCGCGGGTTCCCGCTGTCGCGAGGGCGCAGAGGCAGTCATCTCCCTGGGTAGGACTGTCGTCGGGGACGACGATGCCGGTGGTCCGCGGCTCGGGTTTCGGTGGGGTGCGGTCGATTCGGCCACGAACGTCTTGTGTGCCTTGCCGGCGGGCTTGAGCTCGCGGTCGTGGGTGTAGCGGCCGAGGTCGTCCGCGAGCGGGTCGAGTTTCGCCACCAACGCTGGGTTCACGTCGTGCGAGCACCACCGTGAAGCCGAGCGCGCGGGCGCTGCTCGCGGCGTTGCCGATCGAGCGCGACGGCCGCTCGCCGCACTGCGGGCGCTTGGCGTCGGAGAAGTGGATCGATGGCGCGGCACCGTCTTCCGGGATCCAGACCGTGCGCGCCGGGTCGATGGCCTACGTCCGCGCGACCTGGATCAGGCGCTCGGCGTTGTGGGTGGCCAAGGCGCTCAGCGGGTCGGTCGTGAGCGTGCCGAAGAACGACTTCCACGGGTGGATCGCCACGACGTTGTGCCGCCCGTTGCCCCACGGCGCGCGGTCGCAGCCGACGGTGTGCGCCTTGCCCGGCGCGACGGTTTCCGCCTTCTCGCACAGGCTCATGGCCCACGCGTCGGCCTGCTGTGGGGTGACGGCGAGGCCGGCGGAGGAGTCCCAGTGGTAGTACGGCTCGTTAGACAGCTCGAACCCGAGGAACCGCGGGTGCCGGCCGATGCGTTCGCCGAGCTTGGTGAGCAGCACGCGCTGCGCGTCGAGCGCGGCGGGGTCGGTGAACCAGTTGACGGGGCTTCGGGGTGGTCTGCAGCCGGTCGGGCGTCCAGTAGCGGGCGGAGAGGTGGTCGCGTTCGCGCCAGTCCTCCCACCTGTGGAATCACCGCGTGGCCGGCGTGTAGTCCGCCCGAGCCGGAACGCCCGCTTGCGCCTTTGCGGTGCCGCGGAGGCCGCGACGGGCGTGGCCGGCGCCGACCCACCACCACCGTGAGCACCGAACGCCACCTCAGCCTTGGCACCGCGCGGAATACGTTCTCCAACGTGGGCCGGTGACTTGTCCACCTCAGCCGGTGAACCTCGCGTGGTCGGCCTCCGTCTGATCGGCGTAACGCAGGGCGTACGCGCCGATCGCCTCGTCGAGGTCCTCGTCGTCGGCGAAGTAGCCGGCGAGCAGCTGGGGGTGCAGCGAACGCGTGTGGGCGCGGGCGAGCAGAGCGCCGGCGAGGCGGCCGTAGTCGTCGAGGTGGTCTTTGCGCAGGGCGGCGGGGTCGATGGCGCCCTTGAGGTTGCGGAACTGGCGGACCACGAAGGGGATGCCGTCGATCGTCGTCCAGCCGAGCAGGATGTCGGTCTCGGCCTGGACGAGGCGGGCGCCGGTGACGATGCGGCGGCCTTCGTGGTCGGCGGGGGAGACGCCGAGGTAGGGCGCCAGCGCCGAGGGCTGCGCCTGTTTCACTTGCAGCACCAGGTCTTCGTTCTCGTTGCCGTGCAGGAGCACGACGTAGCTGCGCAGCCCGACGCTGCCCGTGCCGACCACGCGGAACGCGACGTCGGCCACCCGGTAGCGCGACGCGAGCGTGCGCCGCGACTCCCGCAGGGTGTCCACATAGGACGCCAGCGCGGTGACGATCGAGTCGGCCGTGGCGTCGGCCACGTGCGTGAGCACCGGCGGGTCCTCGACGAACCGGTGGCGCGCCAGGCCGGTCTCGTGGTCGTCGACGTGGCGGGTCCACCTGGCCACCACCTTGGCGCTGGTGTTGCGGCGCGCCTTCTCCTCGGCTTCGGCGAAGTCGTCGATCAGCTCGTCGGCGCGCGCCCGCGACACGGCCGACGCATCGGGCAGCGCGTTCCACGACTGCAGGAACGGCAGCTGCGCCAGCGCGCGGATCGTGCGGCGGTAGGACTTCACCGCGTCCTCCGCCGCGTCGCGGCAGGCCGCCTCGCCGATGCCGCCCTCGCGCCCGGCGAGCACCAGACTCGCCGACAGCCGCTTGAGATCCCATTCCCACGGCCCTGGTGCGGTTTCGTCGAAGTCGTTGACGTCCATGACGATCCGGCCCTCGGGCGTGCCATACAGCCCGAAGTTGGCCGCGTGCGCGTCACCGCACAGCTGCGCGGTGAGCCCCGACGACGGCGACCCCGCGAGGTCCGCCGCCATCAACCCGGCCGCCCCGCGGAAGAACGTGAACGGCGACGCCTCCATCCGCTCCCGCCGCAGCTCCACCAGCTCGGGCAGCCGCCACGCGTTGCTCGCCTCGAAGTACTCCCGCACCCCCGGGCGGCCCGCACCCGCCGCCGCGTGGTCGTGCGCCTCGACCGGCGCACGCTCCCGCAGCCGCTTGCCCCGCGCGTACAGCTGCGCCGGGTCGACGTCGTCCGTGCCGACCAGCGGCCGTTCCACCCAGTCCCCTCGTCCCATACCGGACTCAACGAGCGAACCGGGCGAAACGCTCCCGTGAGCGACCTAGCCGCGCACCACCTGGGCGATCGCGTCGATCCCGCGATCCAGCTCCGCGCGGCTGATCACCAGCGGGGGAGCGATGCGCAGCGTGTGGTCGTGCGTCTCCTTGCACAGCACGCCCAGCCCGGCGAGCGCCTCCGACGCGGCGCGCCCCGTGGGCCCGCCCGCGGCGATGTCCACACCCGCCCACAGACCGCGGCCGCGGATTTCCGACAGGCCGTGGCCGACCAACGCCGACAGCCGTTCGTGCAGGTGCGCACCCAATTCTTTGGCGCGTTGCTGGTACTCACCGGTCTGCAGGAGCCGCACCACAGCGCGGCCGACGGCGCACGCCACCGGGTTCCCGCCGAACGTCGAGCCGTGTTCGCCCGGCTTCAGCACGCCCAGCACGTCGCGGCTGCCGACCACGGCGGACACGGGCAGGATGCCGCCGCCGAGGGCCTTGCCGAGGGTGTAGACGTCGGCGCGCACGCCCTCGTGGTCCAGGGCCAGCACGGTGCCCGTGCGGGCGAGGCCGGACTGGATCTCGTCGGCGATGAGCAGCACGCCGTTCTCGTCGCAGGCGCGGCGCACGTCAGCGAAGTAGCCGGCCGGCGGCACGATCACACCGGCCTCGCCCTGCACCGGTTCCAGCAGGACCGCGGCCGTGCGCGGGGTGATCGCGGCGCGCAGGGCGGCCGCGTCGCCGTAGGGGACCGTGACGAAGCCCGGCGTGAACGGGCCGAAGCCGGCGCGCGCGGTGTCGTCGGTGGAGAACGAGACGATCGTGGTGGTGCGGCCGTGGAAGTTGGAGCCGGCGACCACGATCTCCGCCGTGCCGTCCGGCACGCCCTTGACCTGGTGGGCCCACTTGCGCGCCACCTTCACCGCCGACTCCACGGCCTCCGCGCCGGAGTTCATTGGCAGCACCATCTCGGTGCCGGTCAGCTCGGCGAGTTCGCGGCAGAACAGCCCGAGCTGGTCGTGGTGGAACGCACGCGAGGTCAGCGTGACCCGGCCCAGCTGCTCCACGGCCGCGCCGATCAGCGCGGGGTGGCGGTGGCCGAAGTTCAGCGCGGAGTAACCGGACAGGAAGTCGAGGTAGGACTTGCCCTCGACGTCGGTGACCGTCGCGCCCTCGGCTTCGGCGATCACGACGGGCAGGGGGTGGTAGTTGTGCGTGCTCCACCGCTCGTCGAGCTCGATGAAGCCGTCGGCGGAGGCAGGGATGGCGGTCTCCCGACCGGCGAGCGTCGTCATGCGTTCAGGCTAGATCCAACGGGCGGGGACTTCAGCCGGGAAACGTTGCTTGCACCCGGCGTTTGTTGCGCAGTCGAACGGTTTGACCGGCGAATCGCTGCGTGGCGTTGACCGCTGGCATTGGTAAGCTGTAACTTACCGTTCGTGGCGACTTACGGAAGCGACCGGCTCTCCGCCCTCGCCGACCCGTCGCGGCGCGCGATCTTCGAGGCGCTCCGCCAAGGGCCGCGCGCGGTGGGTGAGCTGGCCGCGACGTTGCCGATCAGCCGTCCGGCGGTCTCGCAGCACCTGAAGGTGCTCAAGGAGGCGGGCCTGGTCGTCGACCAGGCGGCCGGGACGAAACGGCTGTACCGGCTGCGCCCCGACGGAATCGCCGCGCTGCGCGCCTACCTCGACGAGATGTGGTCGGACGCGCTGAGTTCGTTCGCGAAGCAAGCCGAAGCCACCGCCCCCGACCGAGGAAGCGAAGAGCCATGACACTCGAACCGATCCGCAAGACGATCACCGTCGCCTGCTCGCGCGAGCATGCGTTCAAGGTCTACACCGAGGGCTTCGACAGCTGGTGGCCGCGCGAACACCACCTGGGCGAGGCCGAACTCGTCGAGGTGGTGCTCGAGGCGGGAGAAGGCGGGCGCTGGTACGAGCGGCTCGCCGACGGGTCCGAGTGTGTCTGGGGCCGCGTGCTCGCCTGGGAGCCACCCGGCCGAGTGGTTCTGTCGTGGCACATCGACGGGGACTGGAAGATCGATCCGGACCCGGCACGCGCGAGCGAGATCGAGGTCGTTTTCACCGAGAAGGGGCCCGGGACCACGCGAGTCGCCATCGAACACCGCGCGTTCGAGCGGCACGGCGCCACCGCCGAGAAGGTTCACGACGGCGTGGACACCGACGACGGCTGGACCGGGCTGCTGAAACTCTTCGCCGCGAAGGCCGCTTCCTGACGTTATCGTCGCCGGATGGCGAAGAAGGACAACGGGACCCGGGTCCGCGACGCGCTCCGTGCCACGGCGGAGCTGCCGGATCCGGGGTCCTCACCCGTCGGGCCGGGCAAGAAGGGCAAGGGCGAGAAGAAGCTCGCCACCGCCGGCGACCGGCTCGACGCCCTGCAGGAGGCGCTGTACGCCGAGGGCGCGAGCGGCGGCGGCCGCAGCGTGTTGCTCGTGCTGCAGGGCATGGACACCTCCGGCAAGGGTGGCACTGTTCGGCACGTGCTGGGTCTGGTGAACCCCATGGGCGTGCGCTACAAGGGCTTCAAGGTGCCCACGCCCGCCGAGCGCCGCCACGACTTCCTGTGGCGCATCCGCAAGGAACTCCCGGCCTCGGGCCAGATCGGGGTGTTCGACCGGTCGCACTACGAGGACGTGCTCGTGCCCCGCGTGTCCGGCCTGCTGACCGCGGCCGAGCGGCGCAACCGGATATCGCAGATCAACGCGTTCGAGAAAGAGGTGGTGGCGGGGGGCACCACGATCGTCAAGGTGTTCCTGCACATCTCGCCCGAGGAACAGCTGCGCCGGCTCGTCGCGCGGCTGGAACGCCCCGACAAGATCTGGAAGTTCGCGCCGTCCGATGTCGAGGCCCGCGGCCACTGGGACGCCTACGCGCAGGCGTACGCCGACCTGCTCGCGAGCACGTCCACCGACCACGCGCCGTGGTACGTCGTGCCGGCCGACCGCAAGTGGTACCGCAACTGGGCCGTCGCGGAGCTGCTGATCGAGACGATGACGGAGATGGCGCCGCGGTTCCCGGAGCCGCACTTCGACGTCGCCGAGCAGCTGGTGATGCTGAAGGGTGATGGCGTGCCGGCCTGATCGTCTGGAAGAGTGCGGGCGTGACCGACTCTGCTTTCGACGACGTTCCGTTCCTCCGCCGCCAGGCCCGCACGCAGCGCTTCACCCTGGGCGCCCCCAAGCAGTTCCGCGTGGCCCCGGACGGCTCGCGCGTGCTGTTCCTGCGCAGCGAGACGGGCACCGACCCGCGCCACAGCCTGTGGTCGCTCGACCTCGCGAGCGGTGCGGAGGCCAAGCTCGTCGACGCGGCGGAGCTGCTGCCCGGCGAAGAGGATCTGCCGCCGGAGGAGCGGGCTCGGCGCGAACGCGCGCGGGAGACCGGCGGCGGCGTGGTGGCCTACGGCGTGGACGATGCGTTCACCGTCGTCACCTTCACGCTCTCCGGCAAGCTCTACACGCTCGATCTGGCCACCGGCGCGACCGCCGTGCTCGTCGAGGGGTCGGTCGTCGACCCGCGCCCCAACCCGACGGGCACGCACGTCGCCTACGTCCGCGACCGCCGCCTGCGCGTGATCGAGCTGGCCACGGGCACCGACCGCGCGCTCGTCGAGGAAGAGGGCGACGACATCGCGTGGGGCCTCGCGGAGTTCATCGCCGCCGAGGAGATGGACCGCACGCGCGGCTACTGGTGGGCGCCGGACGGGCAGAGCCTCATCGTCGAGCGCTCCGACCGCGGCCCCGTGCCGCGCTGGACCATCGGTGACCCCGCGAACCCGGACCACCCGGCCAACGTCGTGGCCTACCCGTCGGCGGGCTCGCCCAACGCCCTCGTGTCGCTCGCCGTGCTCGGCCTGGACGGCAGCCGCGTCGACGTCGAGCGTGGCGACTGGGAGTACCTGGTCACGGTGCACTGGTCGGCCGGCGGCGCGCCGCTGCTCGCGGTGCAGCCGCGTGACCAGAAGCGCCTCACCGTGCTGGCCCTCGACCCGGCCGACGGCTCCGTGACCGAACTGCACACCGAGACCGACGAGCACTGGGTCGACATCGTGCAGGGCGTGCCCGCGTGGACAGCCGACGGCCGGCTCGTCACCACCAGCGCGGCCGACGGCGACCACCGGCTCGTGGTGGCGGGGGAGCCCGTCACTCCGCCGGGGATGCAGCTGCGCGCGGTGCTGCACGCGGGCGAGCAGGTGCTCTTCACCGCGTCCGAGTCCGACTCCACGCAGATCCACGTCTACCGCACCGCCTCCGGCGGCGTCCAGCGACTGTCCACTCAGGACGGGGTGCACGTCGGTTCCGGCAGCGCGGAGCTGACCGTGCTCACCGAATGGAGCCTCGCCCACAGCGGCCCGGTGGTCACGGTCCTGCGCGACGGCACCGAGATCGGCCGGATCGCCTCGTCCACTGTGGACCCCGAGATCGAACCGAACCTCAGCTGGCTCACGCTGGGGGAGCGCGGCCTGCGCGCCGCCCTCGTGCTGCCGCGCGGCTACGAACCCAGCGAGGGCAAGCTGCCCGTGCTGCTCGACCCGTACGGCGGCCCGCACGCCCAGCGCGTGCTCCAGAGCCGCAACGCTTTCCTCACCCCGCAGTGGCTGGCCGACCAGGGCTTCGCCGTGCTCGTCACCGACGGCCGCGGCTCGCCCGGCCGCGGCCCGGCCTGGGAGCGGGAGATCGCGGGCAAGCTCGCCGACGTCACGCTCGCCGACCAGGTCGACGCCCTGCACGCCGCCGCGGCCGACCACCCCGAGCTGGACCTCGAACGCGTCGCCATCCGCGGCTGGTCCTACGGTGGCTACCTCTCGGCGCTGGCCGTGCTGCGCCGCCCGGACGTCTTCCACGCCGCCGTCGCCGGCGCGCCCGTCACCGACTGGGCGCTCTACGACACGCACTACACCGAGCGCTACCTGGGCAAACCGCAGGACGCCCCCGAGGTCTACGAGCACAATTCCCTGATCGCCGACGCCGGCGAACTGTCCCGCGCCCTGCTGATCGTCCACGGCCTCGCCGACGACAACGTCTTCCCGGCGCACTCGCTCCGGCTGTCCGGCGCGCTGCTGGCGAAGGGCCGGCCCCACGTCTTCCTCCCGCTGGCCGGGGCGACCCACATGACCCCGCAGGCCGAGGAAGTCGCGGAAAACCTGATGCGCACGCAGGTCGACTGGATCCTGCGTGAACTCGCCGCCGTCACCGTCGACAAGGAGAACGCATGAACCGGTGGGGCCTGACCATCCCGCTCACGGGGGTGCCGCTGCGCGAGCACCGCGCCCTCGTGGAACAACTGCCCGACCTGGGCTACACCGACGCGTGGACGGCCGAAACCGCCGGAACCGACGCCTTCGCGCCCCTGGTGCTGGCGTCGCAGTGGGCCCCGCAGCTACGCCTCGGCACCGCGATCGTGCCCGTCTACACGCGCGGCCCCGGCCTCCTCGCCATGAGCGCGTCTACCCTCGCGGAGCTCGCCCCGGGCCGCTTCGTCCTCGGCATCGGCGCCTCGTCCCCGGTCATCGTCGAAGGCTGGAACGGCGCCGCGTTCGAAGAACCTTTCGCCCGCACCCGCGACACCCTGCACTTCCTGCGCAGTGCACTGGCGGGCGAGAAGGTGTCCGAAAAGTACGCCACCTTCTCCGTGAGCAAGTTCCGCCTCGAACGCGCCCCGGATCCCGCCCCGTCGATCATGCTCGCGGCCCTGCGTCCGGGCATGCTCCGCCTCGCCGCCCAGGAATCCGACGGCGCCATCACCAACTGGCTCGCCGCCACCGACGTCCCCCGGGTTCGAGGTGTCATCGGCCCGGACGTCGAACTCGCCGCCCGCATCTTCGTCTGCCCCACGGAAGACAAGGACGCCGCAAGGGCTCTGGGCCGCATGATGATCTCCAGCTACCTCACGGTTCCGGTGTACGCCAAGTTCCACGACTGGCTCGGCCGCGGCGACGACCTCGCCCCCATGCACGCGGCCTGGGCCGCCGGCGATCGCAAGAAGGCCAACGAAGTCATCCCCGACTCCGTCGTCGATTCCCTGGTCATCCACGGCAGCGTCGAATCCTGCCGCGACCAGGTCCAGTCCTATGTGGACAACGGCCTCACCACCCCCATTATCGCTGTCCTCCCCACGGGCACCGACCCCTTCGACCTGGTCAAGGGCCTGGCGCCCAAGCGCTGACCCCGGCCCGTCCCAAGCGCCCCAATGTGGCGTTGGGGGGGGGCGACCCCCCCCACCCCCCCCTTGGGGGGGGTTTTGCCGGCCCCACACCCGCCCCCCCCCCACCCCCCCCCCCCCCCCCCCCCCCCCGGGCCCCC
>NZ_JBFAAJ010000003.1:225427-308055 GCF_040639695.1 Amycolatopsis sp. NPDC023774 | reverse complement strand
GGCCCCCCCCCACTTCGACTGCTAACGGGGCCGGGCCCCAACGGGCGCACCCCGCCCGCACCAACGCCCCCCATTGGGGGGTTGGGTGCGCTCAACGCACCGAACGCCGCATTGGGGCGATTTTTGCCGGCCCTCAACCGCTGCCCGCCACTCCGCCCGCCACCCCACCCGGAGTCCGGCGCGCCCTCGCCCCCACCCAGCCTCCACCCAGCCCCCGCCCGGCAACGCGACTGGAGCTCTCCCAACCCCTCCCCGCAGCCTTCCTCGGCACTGGTGCGCTCCGCGCGCCGAGTCGGCTCTCGCCCCAGAACAGCCCCGAACGGCCGACGCAACAACCCCACCCGCCCCACCATTCTGAACACGGAGGACCCACCCCGTCCTCTAGCAGCGGGTATCCGTACAGTTGCATAGGGTAGGCAAGGTTACCCTAAGAAAGGCGGCTCCATGGGTGGAGATTCAGCGACCTGGCTGGCCGGCGGCCGCGACGGCGCAGCACACCTCACCGAACTCCTCCCCATCGCCCTCCGCGGCTTGGCAGCGGGCGTCGCCGAACGCAACGGCCCCATCCCCTCCGGCGGCCCCGTCTCCGTGGCCGCCGCCCTGGCCGCAGCCGGCGGCACGAAACACCTTCCCAAAACCGGCATCGGTGCCGAACAAGCCCTTCACCACTACTCAGCTCTGCTCGCAGAGGGCACAGCCGACCCGGCGGATCCATCCTGCGCCGCCCACCTCCACTGCCCGCCACTGGCCGTCTCCGTCGCCGCGGACGTAGTGGCCGCGGCCCTGAACCCCTCCATGGACTCGTGGGACCAAGCCCCCATGGCCAGCGAACTCGAAGCGGAGTTCCTCACCGGCATCGCCCACCTCTGCTTCCCGACCGCCCCGACCGCCGACGCCGTAGTCACCTCCGGCGGCACCGAATCCAACCTCCTGGGCCTCCTCCTGGCCAGGGAAACCACCGCCACCACCATCCGCCCGGTCTGCGGCTCCAACTCCCACCACAGCGTCTCCCGCGCCGCCTGGCTCCTCGGCCTCCCGGCTCCGGTCGTCGTCCCCTGCCAAGACGACCGCATGATCCCGGAAGCACTGGCCGAAGCCCTGGCCCCCCTCGGCGCCTCCGCCGTCGTAGTCGCCACCGCCGGCACCACCAACACCGGCCGCATCGACCCGCTCCCGGAAATCGCCCGCATCTGCCGCCTCTCCGGCGCCCGCCTCCACGTCGACGCGGCCTACGGCGGCATGCTCCTCTGCAGCGAATCCCTCGCCCCCCGGGTAGCCGGGCTCGAGCTCGCCGACTCCGTCGCCCTCGACATGCACAAATTCGGCTGGCAACCCGTCGCCGCCGGCCTCTTCGCCGCGCGCAACGCGGCCGACCTCTCCGCGCTGACCGTCCGCGCCGAGTACCTCAACGCCGACGACGACACGGAAGCCGGCCTGCCCGACCTCCTCGGCCGCTCGATCCGTACCTCCCGGCGCCCCGACGCGTTCCGCATGGCCGTGACCGTGCGCGCACTCGGCACGGAAGGTCTCGGCGCCCTCGTCGAACGCTGCTGCGCCACCGCGACCGAGGTGAACAAGCTGGTGGAACGCCACCCCGCGTTGCAGTCGTGGGGGGAACCGGAGCTGTCCACCGTGGTCCTCCGACCGCGCGGCGCCGACGACGACCTCGTCGCCCGCGTCCGCCGCACGCTGCTGGAAACCGGCACCGCGGTGATCGGCCGCGGCGCCCTGCCGACCGGCCCCGACGGCGCCTCGCAGCTGTGGCTCAAGCTCACCCTGCTGCACCCGCACACCACGGCCGAGGACTACGTCGAGCTTCTCGACCAGGTCGTCGCCACGGCCGCGGCCGAGCGCAGCGTGACCGCACCGCAAAGCCCGGTCGCCTCGTGAGGCGCTTCGACCTCGCGGGCGTGGGGATCGGGCCGTTCAACCTGTCGCTCGCCGCGCTGGCCGACCCGCTCGACCAGCTCGACGTGGTGCTCTTCGACGCGCGCCCGGAGTTCCGCTGGCACCCCGGGCTGCTCGTCGAAGGCGCGACGCTGCAGGTCCCGTTCCTTGCCGACCTCGTGTCGCTCGTCGACCCCACGAGCCGGCACTCGTTCCTCAACTACCTGCGGGAACGCGGCCGCCTGCTGCCGTTCTACTTCGCCGAGCGCTTCCACCTCCCGCGCGCGGAATACGACGACTACGGCCGCTGGGCCGCCGCCCGCCTGCCCGCGTGCCGCTTCGGCCACGAGGTCACCGGCCTCCGCTGGGTGGCGGCGGAAGAGGCGTTCGAGCTGACCGTGACGGGCACCGAGCCGGTGCTCGCGGCGTCGGTGGTGCTCGGTGTCGGCACGCGGCCGAACTTGCCCGAACCGGTGCGGGACCTCGTCGCGGCACCGGACGTGCTCGCGCTGCACTCGGCCGACTACCTCACCCACCGCGCCGAGCTGCTGGCCGCGGAGACGGTGACCGTGATCGGCTCGGGGCAGTCGGGTGCGGAGGTCTTCCTCGACCTGCTGCGCTCGCGGTCCACTGTGGACGGCCTGCGCTGGCTCGCGCGCACACCTGCGTTCGCGCCGATGGAGTACTCGAAGCTGGGACTGGAGCAGTTCACCCCGGACTACACGGCCTACTTCCACGGCCTGCCCGAGGCGGTGCGCGACCGGCTGCTGCCATCGCAGTGGCAGCTGTACAAGGGGATCGACACGGACACCATCGCGGCGATCCACGACGAGCTCTACCGCCGCAGCATCGGCGGCGGCTGGCCCGGCGCGGCGCTCACCCCCGGTGTCGAGGTCGTCTCGGCCACGGCCGATGAGGGCGGGATCGAGCTGGGCCTGCGGCACGCGGAACAGGGGAGCAGCGCCACGCACCGCACGGCGGCCGTCGTCGCGGCGACCGGTTACGCGGGAACGCCGACCGGTCCGTTGTTGCGGGAGCTCGCAGTGCGCCGCGACAACCACGGGCGCCTCGTCGTCGGCGCCGACCATCGGCTGGAGCTGGGCGACGGCGTGACGGGCTCGGTGTTCGTGCAGAACGCCGAGCGCCACACCCACGGTCCCGGCGCGCCCGACCTCGGCCTCGGCGCCTGGCGCGCCGCGGCGATCCTCAACGCGGTGTGCGGCAAGGCCGTCTACGACCTGCCCGACCGCACCGCCTTCACCACGTTCGGCCTACCCGAGACGGAGGACCAGTGAACCTGACCGACGCCGCCGCCTGGCGGGCCGCGGGCTCGCTCGTGACGCACAAGATGCTCGGCGAGCTGTCCTACGAGGCGATGCTGCGGCCACGGCCGGGCGAAGCAACCCGCGACGGCCACCGCACCTGGCACCTTGACCTGCCCGGCGGGGTCTCCTACCGCTTCGAAGCGCGCCGCGGCGCGTTCGAGTCGTGGACGGTCCTGCCCGGCAGCGCGGTCCGACACCGCAACGACACCGAAGCACCCGCCGACGACCCGCGGACCCTGGTCGTCGACGCGCGGGAAACCCTGGGGCTCACCGGGCTGCGCCTGGCCGACGTGCTCGCCGAGCTCACCGCCACCGTCACCAACGAGGCCGCGCGCCTGCGCCGCGCCGCCACCGCCGCCGAACTGTCCACGATGGACTACAACCTCGCCGACGGCCACCTCACCGGCCACCCGCGGCTCGTGCTGAACAAGGGCCGCGTCGGGTTCTCGGCTCCGGACCGCGCCCGCTACGCGCCGGAGGCGGGCGAGGACGTCCGCCTGCGCTGGTACGCGGTGCACCGCGACCTCGCGCAGTTCCGCTCCGTCGCCGACCTCGACGTCGCCACGCTGCTCCGTCAAGAGCTGGACGACGCCCACCGTGAGGAGTTCACCGCGCGCGTCGCCGCCGTCGGCGACCCGGCCGACTTCGTGTGGGTGCCCGCGCACCCGTGGCAGGCCGACGAGATCCTCGGCACGCTGTACTCCGCAGAGCTGGCCACCGGCCGGATGATCGAGCTGGGGGAGAGCGCCGATGACTACCGTCCACACCAGACGGTCCGCACGCTCGCCAACCGCAGCCGTCCCGGCCGGCACGATGTGAAGACGGCCCTCTCCGTGCGCAACACACTGGTCTACCGCGGCCTGAACTCGGCGGCGACGCTGGCCGGGCCGTCGGTCACCGAGTGGCTGCGCCGCATCGACGCGGCCGATCCGCTGCTGTCGGAGAAGTACCGTTTCGCGCTGCTGGGCGAGGTGGCGAGTGTGTCCGTGCGCCACCCGCTGTTCGGCGCGCTCGAAGAGCTGCCCTACCGCTTCCACGAAACCCTCGGCGCGCTCTGGCGCGAGCCGCTCGTCGCGACACTGGCCGAGGGCGAGCGCGCGATCTCGTTCGCCGCCCTGCCCTACCGCGACACTTCAGGCGAAGCCGTGCTCACGCGGCTGATCACGCAGGCCGGCGACGGCCCCGAAGTGTGGCTGTCGTGGCTGTTCGACCTGCTCCTCACACCGCTGCTGCAGTGGCTGCTGCGCTACGGCGTCGGGTTCTGCCCCCACGGCCAGAACCTGATCCTCGTCGTCGACGCCGACAGCCGGCCCGTGCGCGTGGCCATCAAGGACTTCGCGCAGGGCGTGGACCTGATGGACGAGGAGCTGCCGTGTTATGCCGACCTCCCGCCCGAGGCCGACGCCGACATGCTGCGCTGGCCCGCCCACCTGCTCGCGCAGTCGCTGTTCAGCTCCGTGTTCTCCGGCCAGTTGCGGTTCTGGGCCGAGATTCTGCTCGACGACGTCGGCTTGGCGCGCGGCGACTTCTGGGCCCTGGTGCGGGAGGTCGTCGGCCGCTACCGCGACGAGAATCCCGACGTCGCCGAGCGCTTCGACGCGTGCCGGCTGTTCGCGCCGGACGTCGAGCGTGTCACGCTCAACCGCGAGCACTTCGCCGGGCAGGGTTTTGACAAGGTGGAGCGCGACGACGAGTTCGACGTCCGCTGGGGCCGCGTCCCGAACCCGTTGCACGCGCCCGATCCGGACGGCGCGTGGTGACGCCGTTCGACCGGCCCGTCGGCGCGCGCTCGCTCACCGTGCGCGCGGAGGCGGGGTCGGCGTCGGCCGCCGTGCTGCGGCACGTGCTCGCGGAGGAAGGCACACGGCTGGTACTGCTCGTGCCCGACCCGCACGCGCGGTTCGCCGCGGTGGAGCTGGAAGCGCCGTTCGCCGCGTCGGTGCTCGACGACGGCTACGGCGTGTGCAGCTACGTCTTCGCCTGGACTCCGGAGCGGGAACCGTTGCCCGACAACGGGTCCCTCAGCGCCTACCTCGGCGGCTTCGGCGACCTGCGCCTGCGCGCGGACGCCGCGACGGCCGTGCCGCTGGGCGATCGCACGTGGGCCGTGGTGTGCGACGCCGAACTGCCCTCGGGCGAACCGGCGGGCCTCGCGCCGCGCACGGTGCTGCGGACGCAGCTGGCCGCGCTCGAAGAGTTCGGTCTGGTGCCGTCGGTGGGCATCGAGCACGAGGTGGTGTTCCGCGACGACTCCGGCGCTCCGCTGACCGGCCACGGGGTGGACTACGCGGTGGGCGGCACCGAACGCTTGGCCCCGCTGCTGGCCGACCTGCGCTCGGTGGCCTCGGTCCTGGGCGTGGAATCCGCTCGCGCCGAATGCCACCCCGGCCAGTACGAAGTGGTGCTGCGCCACCGCGACGCGCTCACCGCGTGCGACGACGCCCTGCTGCTCCAGCTGCTCACCCGCCGCGTCGCCGCCCGGCACGGCGCCGGCGCCGACTACCTCGCCGCTCCGGAGGCCGGCCAGGGCAACTCGTGCCACGTCCACCTGTCACTGTCCACCCCGGACGGTCCGGCGGGTTTCCCGTTTGGGCTAGGCGCTTTCCTCGGGGGCGTGCTTCGTGACGCGCGGGCGCTGACCGCCGTGTGGGCCCCGACGTGGAACAGCTACGTCCGCCTGCGTACCGCGTCGTTCTCCCCACGCGTGCTGCGCTGGGGTCCGGACGACCGCACCGCCGCCGTCCGGCTCTGCGGCACCTCCGCGTCGCCCCGGCTGGAGTTCCGCTTCGCCGGCGCGGACGCCCAGCCGCATCTGGTCGTGGCCGCGCTGGTGGCGGCCGGCTGCGCGGGCGTGGCCGACGGTCTGACGCCCCCCGACCCGGGCACGGTCGTGGGTGAGCTCGCGCCGACGCCGTGGGAAGCGCTGGCGGAGCTGGACAAGGGCCGCCTGGGTGAGCTGCTGGGGGAGGACGTCTCCACCCAGCAGCTCGCCTTGCTCCGTCAGGAACTCCACGCCGGGCTGGATGCCGTCACCGACTTCCAGCGCCGACGGGGCTCCCTCCGGTCCTGACGGCGGCGTGCTGCGGTGCGGACCCGACCGCCGCGCCGCAGCCACCCGGCCGGACCGCTCACGAACCGGACGGCCGGATGTTCTGGTTGATGTGGAAGAGGTTCTCCGGGTCGTACCGGTTCTTGACCTGAGCCAGCCGCTCGTAGTTGTCGCGGTAGGCGGCCCGGACGCGGTCGTCGCCCTCATCCATCATGAAGTTGACGTACGCGCCGCCGGCCGAGGTCGGGTGCAGCTCGGCCCAGTAGTCCTTGGTCCAGCGCGTGATCTTCTCCCGGTTGTCGGGCGAGGGGTCGACGCCCACGATCACACCGGACCAGCCACCGTCGCGGTAGGGGAACGCCGTGGCGTCCGCGGCGACACGGGCGGCGGCGCCGTCGATCGGGTACATGTGCATCGATGAGTGCCCGGTGGGCAGCATCTCTCCGAAGCGGCGATGGATCGCGATGGCTTCGTCGGAGATCTCCGTGGTGACGTCGGCGCGCCAGTACCACTGCAGCCCCGGCGGGTAGAGCCCGTCGAACGCGCTCTGCAGTGCCGTGAACGGCATCGGCTGCAGGCCCACCACCAGCGGCGAGCCGAACGAGCGCACCGGCTCGAGGACCTCGTCGGCCCGCGCGTGGTCACCGGTGTAGCACCAGACGATGCCGCACGCCTTGCGGCCCCAAAGCTCCTCGGGGAACGGCGGTGCCGGGGGGATGGTGAGCAGGCCGAACCAGCCGCTGAGCTCTTCGGGCAGGGAGGGCAGCAGCTCGCGGTACCACCGCAGCACGTCTTCGGTGTCCTCCAGCGCGTAGAGCACCGGGCCGCCGATGATCGTGCCGTGATCACCGATTTCGTGGCAGCGGAAGGTGAACGACGTGACCACGCCGAAGTTTCCGCCACCGCCGCGCAGGGCCCAGAAGAGGTCCGGGTGCGAATTTTCACTGGCGTGCACGAAACTGCCGTCGGCGAGGACGACGTCCGCGGAGAGCAGGTTGTCGACCGTCAGCCCGAAGCGCCGGGCCAGGTAGCCGATCCCGCCGCCGAGGGTGAGCCCGGCGACGCCGGTCGACGAGATGATCCCCGACGGGGTGGCCATGCCGAAGCCCACCGTCGCGTGGTCGACGTCGCCCCACGTGCACCCGGCGTCGACGCGCACGGTGTGCGTCTCGGGGTCCACAGTCGTGCTGCGCATCGCCGAAAGGTCGATCACCAGCGCGTCGTCGGCGATGCCCAGCCCGCCGGCGTTGTGCCCTCCGCCGCGCACGGCGAGGTCGATCCGGTTCTCCCGCGCGAAATTCACACACGTGACGACGTCCGCGGTGTCCGCACACCGCGCGAGGGCGGCCGGGTGCTTGTCGATCATCCCGTTGTAAACGGCGCGCGCCTGCTCGTAGCCGTCGTCGCCGCGCGTTACGAGCTCGCCCCTCAGCGCGAGTGCCAGCTCGGGGAACGGTGCGGTGATGGTGGTCATGCGATTCTCCCTGATGTGGAAAGGCCTCCCGGTCGGGCCGCCTGCCCCACCGAAACTAGGTACGGGGCGTTCGCGCAGCGTTCGGGTTCGCCACGGGGGCCGTTCGCGGCGTTCGGGGGGACGAGTTTTTTGCCGGGGGCGGGCGAGTGGCCGCCGATCTTTTCGCGGTTCCACAAGGACTTCTCAACGGCCCACCGCAGACCGACGGGCCGGCCTGGCGCGCGGTGGTCATCCGGTGCGCCCTCCACCGGCGCGGGCCCGACTACCGTGCCTGGGCAGGAGGCGCTCCGGGATGCTCTACGTGTCGCTGCTGGGCGAGCAGTCGGTCACCCACGGTGCGACCGGGCCGGCGGTGACCCGGTCGCCGCGGGCGATCGCGCTCGTCGGTTACCTGGTGACGCACGCGGGGCTGCCGCAGCCGAGGCAGCGGATCGCGTCGCTGTTCTGGCCCGATTCCTCCGACGCGCAGGCCCGCACGAACCTGCGCCGCGAGCTGCACCACCTGCGCCAGGTCCTGGGTGGGGACTCGGCGCTGCTCGCGACGGCGACGGATCTGTCCTGGCAGGACACTCCCCACTGCCGCGTCGACGTACGCGTGTTCGACGCCGAACGCCGGGCCGCGCTCGCGGCGAGTGAGGACGAGGAAGTCCGGGCCCACGCCGGTGCGGCGCTGGCCGAGTACCACGGCGAGCTGATGCCCGGCCTGGCCGACGAGTGGCTCTTCGAGTCCCGCGCCGAGCTGGAACAACAGTGCGTGTCGCTGTGCGACCTGCTCGGTGACGCCCAGTGCCGGCTGGGTGACCTCGCGGGCGCCGCCGAGACCGCCCGCCGCCGCATCCGCCTGCGGCCGTTGGAGGAACTGGGGTATCGCACGCTCATGGAGCTGCAGGCCGACCTCGGCGACCGCGCGGGGGCGGTGAGCACTTACCACCAGTGCGCAGCGAGGCTCGAACGCGAGCTGGGTGTGGTGCCGGACCGGGCCACGCAAGCGGCGTTTCGGCGGCTGCTGGCCGACGCCGTGCCCAGCCGTGAATCCCGGCTCGTCGGCCGCACCCACGAGTTCACCCGGCTGCGGGAACGGTGGCAGCAAGCCGCGCGCGGGCAGCCGTCGGTGGCGCTCGTGCGGGGTGACGCCGGGGTCGGCAAGACGCGGCTCGTCGTCGAGCTGGCCCGGCTCGCGCGCAGCCAGGGTGCGGTGGTGGCGGGCACGCAGTGTTTCGGGACCTCGGGCCGGCTTGCGCTGGCCCCGGTGGCGGACTGGCTGCGCAACCCCGTTCTCCAGCCGGCTTTGGCGACGCTCGCGCCGGTGTGGCGGGCCGAAGTGGACCGGCTCGTGCCGGCCGGCAAGGACAGCGGGCCGGCGCCCGTGGTGCGCGCGGTAGCCGACGCGTGGCAGCGGCACCGCTTCTTCGAAGGCCTCGCCCGCGCCCTCACCGGCGCCGGCCGGCCGACGCTGCTCGTGCTCGACAACGCGCAGTGGTGCGATCAGGAAACACTGGCGTTCCTGCTCTTCTGCCTCGGCCTCGAACCGCGCGCGCCGCTGCTGCTCGCCGCGACGCAGCGGTCGGATCCCGGCGACGGCACGCTGACCGGCTGGACGGAACGCCTGCGCGCCACCGGCCGGCTGTCGGCAGTGGATCTGAGCCCGCTGGACCTCGACGACACCGCGCGCCTGGCCGAGTCCGTCTCCGGCCTCCTGCCCTCAGGCGACGAGCTCACCCTCCTGCACGCCGCGACCGGTGGTTTCCCCCTGTCCGTGGTGGAGGCGTTGCGCTCCGGCGGGCCGCCCGGCGACCTCGAAGCCGTCCTGACCGAACGCCTTCGGCAACCGAGCCCCGACGCCCGGGAGATCGCGGGCCTGGCCGCCGCCGTCGGCCGCGATTTCTCCCTCGACCTGCTCACCGAGGCCAGTGACCTCGACGCCGAAGCCGTGGTGCGCGCCGTCGACGAGCTGTGGCGGCTGCGGATCCTGCGCGAGTTCCGCGACGGCTACGACTTCTCCCACGACCTGCTCCGCGACGCCGCCTACCGGCAGGTGACCCGCGCGCGGCGCTGGCTGCTGCACCGCCGCCTCGCTCAGAGCCTCGAACTGCTGCACCCGGGCGACACCGGTTCCGTCTCGGCGCAGCTGGCCGAGCAGTACGCCCGCGGCGGCCGGCCGGACCGTGCCGTGGCGTTCTACCGCCGGGCCGCCGAGCTCGCGGCCGGCACCTTCGCGCACGGCGAGGCGATCCGGCTGTTGCGCGAAGCTCTGTCGTTGCTCGCCGACGCCCCCGCCGGGCCGGAGACGGACCGCCGCGAGCTGGCGGTGCTCGAAGCGTTGTCAGGCCCGCTCAACGCCCGGCTCGGCTACGCGTCCCCCGACCTCCAGCGGGCCCTCGAACGCTCGATCGTGCTCGCGGAACGCCTGGGGCAGCAGGATTCCACGCTGGTGGCCTTGGTCGGGCTGTGGACGTCGCGGTTCGTGCAAGGCCGCACCGCCCGCGCGCACGAGGCGGCGAAACGCGCGCTCGAGCTCGTCGACGACGACCGCACCAAAGACGAGCTCAACGGCTCCGCGCACTTCGCGTTCGCCGGCTCGTCGGTGAGCCTCGGCCGGCCCGGGGAGGCGTTGCGCCACTTCGACCTCGCCGCGCGTCTCACGCGCGGCGCGCCGTCGTTGCCCATCGGCACGCGCCCCGAGGTGCACAGCCTGGCCTGGGCCGCGCACGCGCACTGGCTGCTGGGCCACGAGGACGAAGCGCTCCGCAGTTGCCGAGAGGCCGTGCGCCTGGCGCGCACCATGACGCACCCGTACAGCCTTGCCGTGGCGCTCGCGTACGCCGGCATCACCCACCAGATGCGCGGCGATCTCGACGAGGTGGAGGAGCTCTCGGCCGAGCTGCGTGAGCTCTGCGGCCGCTACGGCTTCGCCTACTACCGCGAATGGGGCCTCGTCCTGGGCGGCTGGGTGCGCGGCGACGCCGACGGCCTCGCCGACATCCGCCGCGGCGTCGCCAACCTCAAGGCCGAGGGCTCACTCGCCCGCATGCCCTACTGGCTCGCGCTGCAGGCCGACCTCCTGGCCCGCCACAACCGGCCCGGCCCGGCCCGCGCCGCCCTCGACGCGGCCCTCGTGGTGGGCCAAGCCCGCGACGACCTGTGGTGGCTTCCGGAGGTGTTGCGGCTGCGCTCCACCTACGACGGGCGCGAGCAGGGCCGGATCCGCCTGAAGACGGCGGTGGACCTGGCGGCCGCGCAGGGGAGTACGACGCTTCGGCTGCGCTGCGAACGGGACCTCGACCGGTATTGACCCTCGGATCTTGGGCCGTCCGGGTCGGCACGCGCGCACGCAGCGTTGGTGCGTTGTGCGGGTGCGAGCCAGGGCTTGCGGTGTGCGGGGTGAGTGCGCAGGCTCACACCGTGAGCGAACACGACTACGACCTGATCGTCATCGGCTCGGGCCCGGGCGGGCAGAAGGCTGCCATCGCGGCCGCCAAGCTGGGGAAGAAGGTGGCGGTCGTCGACCGCCACGACATGGTGGGCGGGGTGTGCGTCAACACGGGCACCATCCCGTCCAAGACACTGCGCGAGGCGGTCCTCTACCTGACGGGGATGAACCAGCGCGAGCTCTACGGCGCCAGCTACCGGGTGAAGCAGGACATCACCATCGCCGACCTCATGGCGCGCACCCAGCACGTGGTGGGGCGCGAGGTCCAGGTGGTCCGGGCCCAGCTGCTGCGCAACCACATCGACCTCCTGCCGGGCACGGGGTCGTTCGCCGATCCGCACACGGTGCTGGTCGAGGGCAAGCACGTCGGCGACCGGCGCACGGTGTCGGGCGACCACATCGTGATCGCCACCGGCACGCGCCCCGCGCGCCCGGCGCACGTCGACTTCGACGCCGAGCGCGTGCTCGACTCCGACGAGATCCTGCGGCTCGAGGCGATCCCGTCGTCGCTCGTGGTGGTGGGGGCGGGGGTGATCGGGATCGAGTACGCGTCGATGTTCGCCGCGCTCGGCTCGCGCGTGACGGTGGTCGAGCAGCGCGACCAGATGCTCGACTTCTGCGACCCCGAGATCGTGGAGTCGCTGAAGTTCCAGCTACGGGATCTCGGCGTCACGTTCCGGTTCGGCGAAAAGGTGGCGAACGTCGCGGTCTCCGACGAGATCACCGTGACCACGCTCGTCAGCGGCAAGCGCATCCCGGCCGACGGCGTGATGTACTCCGCCGGGCGCCAGGGCATGACCCACGAGCTCGCCCTGGAGAACGCCGGCCTGGTGGCCGACAAACGCGGCCGTCTCTCGGTCGACGAGCACTACCGCACCGAGGTCGAGCACATCTACGCCGTCGGCGACGTCATCGGCTTCCCCGCGCTCGCCGCCACCTCGATGGACCAGGGCCGGCTCGCCGCGTACCACGCGTTCGGCGAACCCGCGAACGGCCTCGGCGCCCTGCAGCCCATCGGCATCTACACGATCCCGGAGATCTCCTACGTCGGCGCCACCGAAGCCCAGCTGACGTCCTCCTCGGTGCCCTACGAGGTCGGCATCTCCCGCTACCGCGAGCTCGCGCGCGGCCAGATTACGGGCGACAGCTACGGCATGCTGAAACTCCTGGTGTCCACAGTGGACCGCCAACTGCTGGGCGTCCACGTCTTCGGTACGGGCGCCACGGACCTCGTCCACATCGGCCAGGCCGTCATGGGTTGCGGCGGCACCGTCGACTACCTGGTGGACGCGGTGTTCAACTACCCGACGCTTTCGGAGGCGTACAAGGTCGCGGCTCTGGATGCGACCAACAAGATCCGGGCGCTGGACCGGTTCCCGATCTGAGACTGTCGCTGAGAACCTCTCTTGATCATGACACGGATGGCCGCGCTGCGTGCCGGCCTGGCGTAGCAGGGGTGGCGTGACTGTGGACGGTAGATGTCACCGACGAACGTGCACGACGTCGGTGCTTCGTCGCAGCTGTGAGCGCTTGTTGTCACCGATTTTGCGCAGTATTTGTCACCTGCGCCGAACCCCAGGTCCGCTTCACGGATGCGCCTTGGCGCTGATTCGAACCTTGCCCGCGCCCAGTCCACGCGCTGCCGACCTTTTTCGCTGGTTGAGATCGGACCCCGCGGTGGTGAAAAGTTTATTCGCCCCCTGGTTTTTCAACGGTGCGCAGCCGAGCGACCTCGGCCCTGAGGACGTGCTCGCCGCCGTCCGGTTCCCGGTGCCGTTTGCGGGGGGAGGGCTTCGGGATCGCTGAGGTCGCCCGACGCCACGGCGACTTTGTGCTCGCCGGCGTCGCGATCCGGGTTCGAGTGTCCGGTGGGCAGGTGGAGGAGGCCGTGCTGATGGCCTTCGGTGTGTCCGACCGGGCGGTCACTCGTGATGTCACCGCGATGGTGCGCGAAGCCGGAGGCGACGCGGACGCCCTCGCTGAACCGGCGGCGGCGCTCGGCGGCGAGCTTGTCGACACCCCGGGGACCCGCCGGCTCGCCCGCCTACCAGCGCCGGCTGCGGTCCGCACTGGGTGCGCGGGAGCTGGCGCGCGCGTACCGTTTCGCCACGAAGGGAAAGCTGTGATGACGCTTCCTCGCCCGGTCCGGGCGAGGAAGCGTCATCAAGCACCTCGGCCGCTACCGCGGCCGGGTGCGGGTAGCCGTCGGCCCGATCCGACTCTCGTTCGCCGGGCTCGAGCACGTGGCCGAACGCGACGCCGGCGCACACAGGCTCCGCGTCGTCGGTCAGGGCGAGCCGCCGGTGGCGGCCGGACGCAGGTCGACATCGTGCTGGTCGCCGAGGACCAGCCAGGCGGGGTGCGGCTGCGGGCCACCACTGCCTTTACCTCACCGGGCGGATCGCTCAGTTCGGCCGGGCACTCGCCGGCAACGTCAGCCGGTGGATGTTCGAGCAGTTCGCGGTGGCGGTGGAGGAGACCGCGGTTCCGCGGGACACCCGCCGCCCCGCGGAACCCCCGAGCGCCATCGTCTTGATGGCAGGCACGCTCCGTTCGGGAGCGCGCAATTGGTGGCGGCGCATCCGCGGCCGCCGTTCCGGCAGGACCCACAACACGTGACGAGGAGAACTCAACGGTGAGCTCGACTTCGACGATCGACACCTCGGCTATCGACCGAGTGCTACGAGACGCGGTCGGCGCTGGGCACGCGCCCAACGTCGTCGCCGTCGCGGCGGATCGTGACGGCATCATCTACGAAGGCGCGGCCGGACCTCGTGCCGCGGGGGCGCCGGAGCCGGTCTCGGCCGACTCGCACTTCCGGATCATGTCCATGACCAAGATGGTGGGCACCGTGGCCGCGCTGCAGCTGCGCGACCGCGGCGAGCTCGAGTTCGACGCCCCCGTCGACACCTACCGGCCCGAGTTCGCCGACGTCCAGGTGCTGGAGGGCTTCGACGGCGAAAATCCGGTGCTGCGCCCGCCCGCGAGCCGTGCGACTGTCGCGCAGCTGGTGACGCACACGACCGGCCTGAGCTACTGGTTCTGGAACGACGACATCGTCAAGTGGGAACAGGCCACCGGCACACCGAACGTGCTGGCCGGCAAAACCGTGAGCTTCAAGGCGCCGATGGTGGCCGACCCCGGCACAAAATTCGAGTACGGCATCAACACCGACTGGCTCGGCCGGGTCGTCGAGGCGGCATCCGGCCAGCCGCTGGACGTCTACTTCAAGGAGAACATCACCGGACCGCTCGGCATGGCGGAGACCACGTTCGTCGCGAGCGCCGAGCAGCGGGCCAACCTGGTGCCCGTCCACGAGCAGAGTGAGGACGGCACGTGGGCGGTCACAGAGATCGACCTGGCCACCGAGCCTGAGTACTACACGGCCGGCCACGGGCTCTAGTCCACGCCGCGCGACTACCTGAAGTTCCAGCGCATGCTGCTCGGCGGCGGCACGCTCGACGGGGTCGAGGTGCTCCGGCAGTCCACTGTGGACGAGGCGTTCACCAATCAGGTGGGCGAGATGGAGTTCCCGGCGCACATCCCGACCGCGGACCCGGCTACGACGCACGAGCTCGACCTCGGCCCGGGCCTCAAGTGGGGCTGGGGCCTGGTGCTCACCACTGCCCAGGAGCCGGGCATGCGCGCACCCGGCAGCGGTGCGTGGGCGGGATTGTGCAACACGCACTTCTGGGTCGACCCGGCGAGCGGCGTCACCGGCGCGATCTACTCGCAGTCGTTGCCGTTCGTCCCGCCGGGGCAGCTACAGATGTACGCAGATTTCGAGCGGACGCTCTACGCCTCGCTCTGAACCCCGCGAGAACCCTGAAGGGCGCTCTTCCCGTTGCGGGGAGCGCCCTTCACGACGGTTCACGCCCTCTCGGCCCCGAGACTGGTCGCGGTGCGGATGCGCAGCTCGGTGAACTTCGTGTCGTCCTCCTGTACCGGGCTCAGCGTCGGATAGTCGAGCGGGAACGGCGCGTCGACCGCATCGTCCGGCCACACCGCCGCACTCAGCCCCTTACGAAAGACGACTCGCCGCCGAACTCGACGAAACCGCACACCGGCACCTCACCGAAGCTGGGTCGAAGCGGCACGCCGGGCGGCGGCCAACCAACTCGGCCCCCGTGGTGACAGATACCGCTCACAAGTGACAGACATAAGTCACAGTCACAGCCGGGCCGGCGTGAGCGTTCGAACACCTGTTTGACACTCGATAGAACATGTGTTCGACTGGACGGGTGCGATGGGAACGACAACGCGCAGGGGAGGGCGAGCCGATCCTGCCTGGTCTGGACGGGCTGCTGCGGTCCGTGCGGTCACCGGAGTTCGACGGCGTCACCTTTCACGAGGTGCACGCCAAGTCTGTGCTGAACCGGGTGCCGGACGGGTCGCAGGTGCCGTTCCGGTGGACCGTGAACCCGTACCGCGGGTGTTCCCACGCGTGCACGTATTGCCTTGACGGCGGCACGCCCGTGCTGATGGCCGACGGGCGCGCGAAGCCTATCGCCGACCTGCAAGTGGGGGAGCGGATCCTCGGCACGCGCGGCCACGGCGTCGCGCGGCGGCTGGTGCCGACCGAGGTTCTCGCGCACTGGACGACGGTGCGCGAGGCGTACCGCGTGACGCTCGACGACGGCACGGCGCTCGTCACCGGGCCCGACCACCGGTTCCTCAGCGCGCGCGGCTGGAAGTACGTCACCGGCAGCAAGCTCGGCGCGGCTCAGCGGCCGCACCTCGTCGAGGGCACGGAGCTGGTCGGCGGGGGCAAGTTCGTGCGCACACCCGACGACACGCTCGGCTACCGAGCCGGCTACCTGTGCGGCATGTTGCGTTCCGGCGGGTTCGCGGCGGAGAAGGACGCGGCGGCGCGGGCGTTGCGGTACCTGCCCGATTTCGGTTCGTCCGTGGGGTTCATGAGCCTGCCACCGAAGCCCGACGCGCACTGGGCGCGCGGGTTCCTCGCCGGGCTGTTCGACCTGGCGGGCGCGTACCGGCGCGGGGTGCTGTCGATCGCGCACGACGAGACCGACGTGGTCGACGCGATGTTCGCCGCGCTGGACCGGTTCTCGTTCGAGTACGACACGGTCGGCCACCGCGACTACGCCGGCCGGCGCCAGGCGCGGCTGACGGGCGGCGCCGGGGAAGTGTTGCGGTTCCTGCATGTGACCGATCCGGCCGTCGAGTGGAAGCGCTCTCTCGACGGCACGACGATCGGGTCCGTGCGGCGCGTCGTCACGTCCGTCGAGTCGCTCGGCCTGGAGCTGCCGCTGTTCGACATCACCACCGGCACCGGCGATTTCGTGGCCGACGGCATGGTGTCGCACAACTGTTTCGCCCGCAACACCCACACCTACCTCGACTTCGACGCCGGCCACGACTTCGACACCCAGGTCGTGGTGAAGGTCAACGCGCCGGAAGTCCTTGCCGCGCAACTGAAACGGCCCAGCTGGCAGCGTGAGCACGTGGCCATGGGCACGAACACCGACCCGTACCAGCGCGCCGAAGGCCGCTATCGCCTGATGCCCGGCATCATCCGTGCCCTGGCCGACTCCGGCACGCCGCTGTCGATCCTGTCCAAGGGCACCGTCCTCACCCGCGACCTGCCGCTGCTGGAATCGGTCGCGAAAGACGTGCCGGTGAGCCTCGCCGTCTCGATCGCGCTGCTCGACCGAGAGCTGCAACGCCGCCTCGAGCCCGGCACGCCGAGTCCGCAGGCGCGGCTCGACCTCGTCCGCAAGGCGCGTGCGGCCGGCCTGCCATGTTCCGTGCTCGTCGCGCCGGTGCTGCCGCACCTCACCGACTCGGTCGAGGCGCTCGACGCGCTGTTCACCGAACTCGCCGACGCGGGCGCCGACAGCGTCAGCGTCATCCCCCTCCACCTGCGCCCCGGCGCACGCGAGTGGTTCGCCGCGTGGCTCGGCCGCAACCACCCCGCGCTGGTGCCGCGCTACAAACGCCTCTACGCGCGCGGCAGCTACGTCGACCGCGCCTACCGCCAGCAGCTCGGCGAACGCGTCGGCCCCCTGCTGCGCCGCCACGGCCTGGCACCCAAAACGGGCTACAACCCGCGCACGGCCGCCGAACCGCAAGTCCCGGAGCCCCGGCCGGAAACCCCACCGCCGGCCGAACAGCTCCGCCTGCTCTGACCGCGCCGCCCGGCCTTCCCCGGCCGGCGTGCTCAGCAGTGGTGACCCGGCCGGCGCGCCCCCCGAACGGTCGGGTCACCGTCCTTCCCCTCGCCGGCGGCGCGGCGTTCCAGGCAGCTGTGCCCTCCGCTGTCCCACGTGCCGATGCCGCGGCGTTCCTCGCTCCCGTGTCGCTCCCACTTGCCGCGTGGGCGTGTGGCTGCCACTTGGCGCGTGGGCGTGTGGCTGCCACTTGCCGCGCGCCCGTGTGGCTGCCACTTGCCGCGTGGGCGTGTGGCTGCTACCTGCCGCGCGCCCGTGTGGCTGCCACTTGCCGCGCGCCCGTGTCGCTGCCACCTGCCGCGCGGGCGTGTGGCTCCCACCTGCCGCGCGGCCGCGTCGCTTCCACTTGCCGCGCGGGCGCCGCTACTGCCGCGCCCACGCTCCGCGCATGACCACTCCGGCGGAGTTGTCCACACCGGCCCCAAGTTGTGGACAGCTCGGCGGCCCAGCGGCGTTCTCGCCGTTTTTGTCGGGGGTGCCGGATAGACTTCACAGGGGACGCCCCCAGGGAGGGCGGGGCGTGTCTTCCCCGGCCGATGCCCACAGCCGGCGCTCGGTGGCCCCGGCTCACAGCGGCTCGAACACCGAGTCAAACCTGGTCGCGGCCCCCTCCCCGCCATTCGTTAGCCTCTGTGTTCGGCGAAAACCCGTCGACCACCCGTGGGCTAAGGAGAGCAGTCGCAGTGCTCCGCACTCATCAAGCCGGCACCCTGCGTGCCGGGCAGGCCGGTCAGACCGTCACCCTCACCGGCTGGGTGGCGCGGCGGCGCGATCACGGCGGAGTCATCTTCATCGACCTCCGCGACGCCAGCGGAGTCGCCCAGGTGGTCTTCCGCGAGGGCGAGATGGCCGAGCGCGCGCACGCGCTGCGGTCGGAGTTCTGCGTGAAGATCGTCGGCGAGGTGGCGAAGCGGCCCGAGGGCAACGCGAACGCCGAGATCCCGACGGGCGAAATCGAGGTCCTCGTGACCGAGCTCGAAGTCCTGTCCGAGGCCGCGCCGCTGCCGTTCCCGATCGACGACCGCGTGGACGTCGGCGAAGAGGTGCGCCTGAAGTACCGTTACCTCGACCTGCGCCGCAGCGGCCCGGCGGCCGCGATGCGCCTGCGCAGCCGGGTCAGCCGGGCCGCGCGCGCCGTGCTGGACGAGCAGGACTTCGTCGAGGTCGAGACGCCGACGATGACCCGCTCCACTCCCGAGGGTGCGCGCGACTTCCTCGTGCCGGCCCGCCTCAAGCCCGGTTCCTGGTACGCGCTGCCGCAGTCGCCGCAGCTGTTCAAGCAGCTGCTCATGGTCGGTGGCCTCGAGCGCTACTACCAGATCGCGCGCTGCTACCGCGACGAAGACTTCCGCGCCGACCGCCAGCCGGAGTTCACTCAGCTCGACATCGAGATGAGCTTCGTGGACCAGGACGACGTGATCAAGCTCGGCGAGGACATCGTGTCCGCGCTGTGGAAGCTGATCGGCCACGAGATCCCGCGCCCGATCCCGCGCATCACCTACCACGAGGCCATGGCCAAGTACGGCTCCGACAAGCCGGACCTGCGCTTCGACCTCGAGATCACCGACATGACGGAGTTCTTCGCCGACACTCCGTTCCGCGTGTTCCAGGCGCCCTACGTCGGCGCGGTCGTGATGGCGGGCGGCGCCGACCAGCCGCGTCGCCAGCTCGACGCGTGGCAGGAATGGGCCAAGCAGCGCGGCGCCCGCGGCCTCGCCTACATCCTCGTCAATGAGGACGGCACCCTCGGCGGCCCGGTCGCGAAGAACCTGTCCGAAACCGAGCGCGAGCACGTGGCCGAGGCCGCCGGCGCGAAGGCCGGTGACTGCATCTTCTTCGCCGCCGGCAAGACGGCCACGACCCAGGGCCTGCTCGGCGCCGCGCGCGACGAGATCGGGAAGCGCCTGGGCCTCATCGACGAGGACGCCTGGTCGTTCGTGTGGGTCGTCGACGCGCCGCTGTTCGCGCCGGTCGAGGACATCGGCGACGACGTGGCCGTCGGTTCGGGCAAGTGGACCGCCGTGCACCACGCCTTCACCTCGCCCACGCCGGAGTGGGTCGACAAGTTCGAGCAGGACCCGGGTGCCGCCCTGGCCTACGCCTACGACATCGTCTGCAACGGCAACGAGATCGGCGGCGGCTCGATCCGTATCCACCGCGGCGACGTGCAGAAGCGCGTGTTCGCGCTGATGGGCCTCGGCGAGGAGGAAGCGCAGGAGAAGTTCGGCTTCCTGCTCGACGCGTTCGCCTTCGGCCCGCCGCCCCACGGCGGCATCGCGTTCGGCTGGGACCGCATCGTGATGCTGCTGGCGAAGGCCGACTCGCTGCGCGACGTCATCGCCTTCCCCAAGACCGGCGGCGGCTACGACCCGCTCACGGCCGCGCCCGCGCCCATCACGGCGCAGCAGCGCAAGGAAGCCGGCATCGACGCGAAACCCCAGAAGACCGAGCCCCAGAACGCGAAGCCGGCGCAGCCCCAGAGCTGATGCTCCATCTGAGGGCGGTGTGCCCGCCGGAGCAGACCGATCAGGCGATCGGGCTCCTGCGGGCACACGCCGGAACCGCGCACCTGATCGTGCACCGAGGGGTCGCCGTCGCTCCCGAAGGTGATCTCATCGAGGCCGATCTGGCCCGCGAGGCCGCTGACGAGATCGTCGACTCGCTGTGCGCGCTGCACCTCGACCGCACCGGCGGGATCACGCTCGAAGCGCTGGACACGTCGCTGTCCGACGCGGCCGACGCCGCCGAGGAAGACGCGCCGGGAGAAGGCGCCGACGCCGTGGTCTGGCAGGAACTGCTGGCCCGGACGGGGGAGGAGTCGCGCTGGAACGCGACGTTCCAGGCCTTTCTCGTCATCGCCTGCCTGCTCGCGGCGGTCGGGGTGCTCACCGACTCTCCGGTGACCGTGGTCGGCGCGATGGTGGTGGGGCCGGAGTTCGGTCCCCTCGCCGCGATCGCGGTCGGCGCGGTTCTGCGGCGCTGGGACCTGGTTCGCCAGGCCGTGACGGCGCTGGCCGTCGGGTTCCCGGTGGCGATGGTGCTCACGGGCGCGATGGTGCTGCTCGGAGACGTGACCGGGGTCTTCGACACGTCGGCCATCGTGGGGAACCACGAGGTCGACTTCGTGTACCAGGTCGGCGCGGCGTCGTTCGTGGTCGCGCTGCTCGCGGGCGCCGCCGGGATGCTCGCGATGACGTCGGCGAAGTCCGCCGCGCTCGTCGGGGTCTTCATCTCGGTCACGACCGTTCCGGCCGCCGGGTACGCCATGGTGGCGGCCGTGGCGGGGCGCTGGGATCGCGCGGGGTACTCGATCCTGCAGCTGTTCGTTAACCTGCTCGGGATTGTCGTCGCTGCGGCCATTGTGCTGATACTTCGACGGCGCAAGCAACGTTCCGGGGACTTGTTACGTCCGCTTTCACGCGGGTGAGGAACTACGCGTCGGTTCGCGTGTTCTCGCCCGGATCACTGTGGTCATGGTTGCTCAGTCACGAGTAGGGTCAGTGCCAATGACAGTCGACACCTCCTCCGCCGGCGACGCGGGCGTCGGGGCAGGAGCCGGGCAGCTTGCTGTCGCCGCGGCGGTCGCGGCCGGCGAGGCGGTGCTCTCGCGCCGCTTCGGCAGCGCGATCACCCTGGTGTCACCGGAAGGACTCGAGGGCAGCGGACCGGCCACGGTCGTGCGGGCCCGGGTCGTGTCGTCGTCGTTCGCGCTGCCGCGCACGCTGGTCATCAAGCACTACCCCGACCCGCGCGAGCCCGGTGAGGCCGACCCGTTCGCGCAGGAGGCCGTGAGCTACCAGCTCTTCACGGCGTTGTCGCCCGACGAGCGCATGTGTCCCGAGCTGCTCGCCCACGACGGGCGCCACCGCGTGCTCGTGATCGAGGACCTCGGCCGCGCGCCGACGTTGCAGGACAAGCTCGCGTCGCGTGATTCCCGCGCGGCCGAACGCGCGCTGCTGTCGTGGGCCCGTTCGCTCGGGCGCTTGCACGCGAGCACTGCCAGCCGCGAAGCCGACTTCAACGCGCTGCTGCGCCGCCTCGGCGGCCCGGTGCGCAACCAGGACGCGGGTCTCGCCGATTTCACCGCCGAGGTGCCGCCGATGCTGGCGGACCTGCTCGACGTGGTGGTCGCCGACCCGATCCACGACCGCGTCGCCCAGGCAGTGGCGCAGGCGCGCTCCGCGTCGTTCCGTGCGTTCAGCCCCGTGGACCTGAGCCCGGACAACAATCTCGTGACCGGCTCCGGCGTGCGGTTCCTCGACTTCGAACGCGGCCGCGTGCGCACGGCCCTGGTCGACGCCGTGTGCCTGCGCCTGCCGTTCGCCTCCTGCGAAGACGCGCTGGCCCTGCCCGCGGGGATGAGCGAGGCGATGATCGCGGCCTGGCGCGCCGAGGTCGTGTCCGTGTGGCCCTCGTTCGCCGACGACGAGGAGCTCGCCACGCAGCTCACGATCAGCGAGCTGCTCATGGTCTGGCTCATCACGCGCGAGACGCTGCCCAAGCTCGACCTCAGCCGCCACGCCACGCCCGTGAGCCGTGAGGCGGCGCTCGTCACGTGGTGGCGCGAGCTGGCGAAGCACGCGGGCTACGCGCGCCTCACCGACATCGCCGAGCACGCGCAGCGCGTGGCCGCGGCGCTCGGCGCGCGGCTGGGGCCGCACGCGGACCTCGCGTTCTACCCCGCCTTCCGCTAGCCCGATTCACCCGAATAATCACGTTCGCGCGGTGAACGCGGGAAACCGGCAATCCCGACCCTGCCAGGCGGACAGGACATGCCAAGAATTTCAGCCCTCGTCCATGCCGCGTTACCTCGGCATCACCGCTGGTGAGTTTCGGTGCCGGATGGTCTTTTGCGTGACCGTGATCAGCGTCGAAGTCACCCGCTTCCCCGAACCCGCCGATCCCGCGCCGCAGTGGCAAACAACCGCCGCGCCGGCCGACCAGCCGCGCCGCGCGCGCCGGCTGGCCATGCTGGGGGACTCCACCGCCGTGGGCCTGGGCGACCCGTTGCCGAACCGAGGCGGCTGGCGCGGGGTGGGGCCGCTCGCCGCCGCCGCGCTCGGGGTGGCCGGGGACGGGTACCTCAACCCGTCGTTCGAAGGCGCGCGGATGAAGGACGTGCTGACCCGGCAGATGCCGGCGGTGCTGCGGTTCCGGCCCGAGGTCGCCCTGCTCGTGGTGGGCATGAACGACACGCTGCGGCCCGATTTCGATGCCGAGCAGATCTCCGCCGACCTCACCGAGCTCATCCGCACGCTCGCCGTCCACGGCACGTTGCTGGTGCCGGTGCGCTTCCACGACCACGGCAAGGTGTTCCGCCTCCCGCCGTCGATCAAGCGCGCGCTGAGCGCCCGCGTCGCGGCGCTCAACGAGGTCATCGACGCGGTCGTGGCCGCCGAAGGCGTGCCGTGCCTGGACCTCGACGCGATGCCCGGCGCGTACGACCTGCCGTCGTGGAGCGTCGACCGGTTGCACCCGTCGGAGCGGGGGCACCGGATGCTGGCGCTCGGGTTCACCGCGCTGCTGGCCGAAGCCGGGTTCGCGGTGCCGGAACCGGTGAGCCTGGCCTGCTCCGGCGGCGTTCAGCCGAGCACGGCCAGCCACGTCCTGTGGCTCGTCGCGCGGGGCCTGCCGTGGCTGTGGCGCCGGGGGCGCGAGTTCTTGCCCTACGCGGTCGCCATCATGTGGCGTTCGTTCCGCGAGCGCGTGGACTGAACACGCGCAACGCTTCCGCGTCCGACACCGGGTTGCGCACGAAGTAGTCGGCCCATTCTTCGATGTCGGCGTACTCGGATTTCGCCAGGACCTCGCACGCTTTCGTGGTGTCGTAGGTGGTTCGGCGCAGCTGCACGCCGGGGCCGAGCAAGGCCCAGTGCGCACCCGTTGTGCCGTAAGGCATTCCGACGCTGCCAGGGTTGACGATCCGCGTGCGGTCCGCCAGCCGCACGAACGGCATGTGCGTGTGCCCGCACACCACGGTTTCCGCCGTGACGCCGCCCAGCACCTCCGCCCAGCGCGTCAGCGGGCTGTCGACGAGCGCGACTTCCTCGTCGTCGCGGGGGGTCGCGTGGCAGAACAGCACCTCGCCGAGCCCCTCGACGGCGAGCGTGACGGTGAGCGGCAGCGCGGCGAGCAGCTCGACCTGGTCCGGGCGCAGCTGAGCCGCGGCCCACGGCGCGATCGGGTCGGGGATGTTCGTGGTGCCACCGCCCGCGAGCGACACGAGTTCGCGGTCGGCGTTGCCGCGCACCCACACCGCGCGGTCGCCGAGCGCCCGGAGCCGGTCGAGCGTCTGCCGCGGCAGGGGACCGGCGGCGTGGTCGCCGCACAGCACGACCACGTCGGCTGCTGCCACCTCGGGCTCGGCGAGCACGGCGTCGAGCGCGGGCAGCACACCGTGGATGTCGGACAGGACCGCGACGGAGGACACCATCCCGCGATTCTGCCCGCCGCGGCGCCGCCCGCGAGTGGTGTTCGCCGGCGGCGCAATGTGGGGTCAGACGCTCAGCGGCAGCTTCGTCACGCCCGTCATCGCCGGGTTGGGCTGGAAAGCCGGCGGTTCACCGGGAATTGTGCGCAGCGAGGGGTAGCGGTCGAGCAGGATGTTCAGCGCCGTGCGGCCTTCGAGCCGCGCGAGGGGCGCGCCGATGCAGAAGTGGATGCCGCGGCCGAACGCCAGGTGCGCGTGGGCGATGTCCGCGCGCGTCGGGTCGAACGAGTCGGGCTCGGCGAACACGCGCGGGTCACGGTTGGCCGCGGCCACCCAGACCATGAGCATCTGGTCGGCCGGGATCGTGGTGCCGCCGACCGCCACTTCGCGGTTGGTCACCCGCGCCACGGCCCCGAACGGCGACAGGTAACGCAGCGATTCCTCGATCACCGGCGCCAGCAATGCGCGGTCGGCCCGCACGCGCGCGTCCCACTCGGGGAACGCGTCGAGACACAGCACGGTGTTGCCCAGCAGCATCGTGGTGGTGATGTGCCCGGCCACCAGGAGCACCTGGGCGAAGTTCACGATCTCCGAGCGCGTGAGCCGTTCCCCGTCGACCTCAGCTTCGACGAGCTTGGTGAGCAGGTCTTCGCGCGGGTGCCGCCGGCGCTCGTCCGCGTGCTCGCCGAGGTAGTCGGTGAACTTGCGGCTCACGGCCAGCTGGTCCCGCAGCCGCTGCTGCTGTTCCTCGGAGTCGTCGGTGAGGGAGAACTGCTCCGGGCTCTCGAACAGCCGGTCCACCCACTCGCGGAACAGGTGGCGGTCGCTCGCCGGCACGCCGAGCAGCTCGGCGATCACGATCACCGGCAGCGGGTAGGCGAGGTCGGCGACGAGCTCGAGGTGGTCGCGCCCGGCGGCTTCGTCGAGGAGCTCGCGGGTCAGCTCGGCGATCCGCGGCTCGAGGTCGGCCACCACCTTCGGCGTGAAGGCGCGGCTCACGAGCTTGCGCATCTTGTTGTGCAGCGGGGGATCCAGCTGCAGCAGGTTGCCGGCCGAGAGCTCCTTGGTGTCGCCGAGGGTCTTCTCGGGCAGCAGCCGCGCGGTGTCGGAGGAGAACGTGGCCGGGTCGGACAGGATCTCGTGGGCCTCCGGGTGGCCGTAGACGCTCCACGTGCCCAGCTCGGGTTTGTACGCCACGGCGTTCGCGGGTCGTTCGCCCCGCAGCCAGAACTGTCCTTCGTGGATGGTCCAGGCTTCGGGAAGTGCGGTGCTCATGGTGCGACAGCCCCAATCTGTCGGACGGGGCCGGGATCAGCCGGCCCCGGTGGTGGATTTCCCTGGGTAGATCGCCGCGTGGCACGCCGAGACGTAGGTCTCGAGCACCACCCGGAGTTCGGTGGCCGTCCGCTCGACCACGGCCGGGCCGGGTCCGTGCGGTGGTTCGAAGCCGGCGCGGACCACGTGGGCGAGCGAATCGGCTTTGGCCTCGAGTGCCACGTCCGCGTATTCCGGGTTGACGTTGCTGTAGAGGTAGAAGCCGCTGGCCGCGGCGGCGAGGGAGAAGCGCAGGTTCTCGACGTCGTCGCGCAGGAAGCCGTTGCCCGTCCAGAGGTCCCAGGTGCGTTCGGTGGTCTCCGCGGCGGCTTGCCGGGTCTCCGTCGCGGTGAGCGCGTAGTGGCCCAGCAGCTCGGTGTCGTTCATGAGCATGGCCGACAGCAGCGGGTCGCGGACGGTCAGCAGGAACGTGGAGCGGAAGTAGCGGTGCGGCACGACCGTGCGCGGGTCGTCGCGCAACTGGGCCGCGGACCCTTCGAGCAGCGTGATCGAGGCTCGCATCAGCAGGGCTTCGAACAGCGAGTCCTTGGTGCGCCAGTGCAGGTAGACGGTGCCTTTGCCGATGCCGGCGCGGCGCGCGATGTCTTCGATCGTGACCTTGCGCGAGCCCCAGCGCACGAGCAGCTCGGACGCCGCGTCGAGGATCCGGTCGGCGCGTTCGCGGTTCGGCTCGTCGGGCACCCGGCCTCCTCGTGTTTGACCTCATGACCAGATCCGATCATCCGGTCAAACCACCGTAGCGCGGGTACGAGGGCCGGGCAAGCGAAGTTGTCGGGGTGGTCGGTTAACGTCAAGGCTGTGGCACAGGACGAACTCTTCACGGTGAACCCCGACCTGGGGCCGCCGCCGGAACCGACCCGCGCGAGCGGCGGTGAGTCGCGCGCGGAACCGCAGGCCGACCCGGCGAGCTCGCCGCTGGCCGTGCGGATGCGGCCGCGCACGCTCGACGAGGTGGTCGGGCAGCAGCACCTGCTGCGCGAGGGCGCGCCGCTGCGTCGTCTTGTGGAGGGAGCCGCGCCGGCGTCCGTGCTGCTCTACGGCCCACCGGGCACGGGCAAGACCACGCTCGCGAACCTCGTCTCGATCGCCACCGGCCGCCGGTTCGTCGCGATGTCCGCGCTGTCGGCCGGCGTCAAGGAGGTCCGCGGCGTCATCGAGGAGGCGCGGCGGCGCCGGCAGTACAACGCCGAGAACACCGTGCTGTTCATCGACGAGGTGCACCGCTTCTCCAAGACGCAGCAGGACGCGCTGCTCGGCGCGGTCGAGGACCGCACGGTGCTCCTGGTGGCGGCGACGACCGAGAACCCGTCGTTCTCCGTCGTGTCCCCGCTGCTGTCACGGTCGCTGGTGCTGCAGCTGCGGCCGCTGACCGACGAGGACATCGTGAAGCTGCTCGACCGCGCGCTCACCGACGAACGCGGCCTGGGCGGCGAGCTGACGCTGACCGACGAGGCACGCGACCACCTCGTGCGCCTGGCGGGCGGGGACGCGCGCCGGGCGCTCACGGCTCTGGAGGCCGCCGCCGACGCCGCGTCGGCCACCGAGGCCAAGACGATCGACCTCGCCACCGTCGAGTCCACCGTGGACAAGGCGGCCGTGCGCTACGACCGCGACGGCGACCAGCACTACGACGTGATCAGCGCGTTCATCAAGTCCATCCGCGGGTCCGACGTCGACGCCGCGCTGCACTACCTGGCCCGCATGATCGAGGCGGGGGAGGACCCGCGTTTCCTCGCGCGCCGGCTCGTGGTCCACGCGAGCGAGGACGTCGGGCTGGCCGACCCCACCGCGCTGCAGGCGGCGGTGGCGGCCGCCCACGCCGTGCAGTTCATCGGCATGCCCGAAGGCCGCCTCGCCCTCGCGCAGGCCACCATCCACCTCGCCACGGCGCCGAAGTCCAACGCCGTGGTCACCGCCATCGACGCCGCTCTGGCCGACGTGCGCGCCGGCCTGGCCGGCACCGTGCCCCCGCACCTGCGCGACGGCCACTACGCGGGCGCCAAGAAGCTCGGCAACGCGCAGGGCTACCGCTACCCGCACAACGTTCCGGAAGGCGTCCTGGCCCAGCAGTACCCGCCGGACGAACTCGTCGGCCGGGACTACTACGAACCCACCCAGCGCGGCGGCGAACGCCCGCTCGCCGAGCGCGTGCCCCGCCTGCGCCGCACCATCCGCGACGAGCGGCAGTAGGGCTCACACGGTCCGGGTGGAGTCGGTGCGCAGGGCGGGCGGCGCGAGTCCGGTCACCAGCGCGACGAGCGAACGCGCTCCGGCCAGCAGGTCGACGCGCGGCGCCGGCTGCCCGCAGGCCGTGGCCCGAGCCCGAGCCCGAGGTCGGTGGTGACGCCGACCAGCGTCTCGGCCGCCGCGACCCGCCGGACCTGCCAGTCGCCCACGTCGGCCAGTGCGCCCCACCGAGCTCGTTCGTGACGACTCGGAGTACCGCGGCGGTGTCATCGGCGGCCGGTACCTGCGCGGCACGGGACTGAGCTCGCCGGTGCCGCCGGGGATCACGCGGCTGCCGGGCGGGTGCCAGCTCATGGTCTCCCCAGCGCTCGCCGAGCTGATCGCCGCGGATCCCGGGCCGCGGTCGTCGTTCCGGCAGAAGATCGTGGGCACCGTCGGCGACGCGGGACCGCGCGGCCCCGCCGACCTCTCGTTCCACGGCGGCACCGGCCCGTTGACACCGGCCGCGTGGATCGGTCCGCGCGCATGGACGTCTACGCGTTCGGCAGCGGTGCCCCGTGGATCTCGACGGATCCGACACTGGTGGTCGTGGCGATCGTCGGCGGCGGGGCGCTGCTCGTGCCGATGCTGATCTTCGTGTCGGCGAGCAGCCGCATCGCGGGCGCGCAACGTGATCGCCGGCCGGCTGCGCTGCGGCTCCGGCGACCACCGTGGTGTCGGGCAGCCCCGCGCTCACCCGCGCGTCCTGGTCACCCAGCACGCGCCGACCGACGTGAACAGCAGCACCGCCACGGCGATCCCGATCCCGAGCGCCATGCGGATCCACGAGGTCCGGCCGCCGCCGACCGCCGGCTGCACGCCGAGAGCGAGATACGCGGGGCCGGTTGTTGCGCACAGGCAGGTCGAACAGGGCCGTCACCGGGTCGGCTCCGGTTCCCGGATCCGGCCGTCGCGCGCCACGACCTCGAAGCCGGAGTACGCGGCGACCCGCGCTTCGTGCGTGACCAGCACAACCGCGGCCCCGGTCTCCTCAGCGCGGACACCACCAAGCCATCACCGCTCGCCGTTGAGCGGATCGAGCGCGCCCGTCGGCTGGTCCGCGAAGATCACCCGCGCCCCTCGCGAGCGCCCGCGCCACCGTGACCCGCTGGCCCTGGCCGCCGGACACGTCGCCCGCCGCTTGGCCGCGACGTCCATGACCTCCAGCCGGTCCAGCCACTTGCGCGCGATGACCTCGGCCGCGCGCCGGCTCAGGCCCGCCCGCCGCACCGGAAGGCTGACGTACTCCAGGCAGCTCAGCTCGGGCACCAGCTGACCGAACTGGAAGACGAAGCCGAAGTCCCTGCGCCGCAGCGCACTGCGGTGCGCGTCGGACATCGTCGCCAGGTGGCAGCCGTGCCGCGGGCCGGGACTGCACCTGGCAGGTATTCACGCGCTGTCCAGCTGCGTTTGCGCACTTCACCGCAAGGGGGTGAGCACCTGTCCTGCCAGGGCAGTGTTGGTTCCCCCTTCGATCCCGCTCGGCGGTACTCCCGTGAACGTCGCCACTTTCTTCCGTATAACGGCGGGAGCGGGAATGTCCGGCCGTCAGGTCGGTTGATTCCCGGCGACGGAGGGGGTGGCGATGACGCTGCTGACGGTGTGGCCCGACGACCAGCCCGGACACGTGCTGCTGCGGACCGAGGACCCGGGGACGATCACGGCCGAGCTCGCTCGCATCGGGGTCGAGTTCTGCCGCTGGCCGGTGGACGGGCCGATGCCCGGTGCCGGTGAGTCCGAGGTGCTCGCCCGTTTCCAGGACCGCATCGACTCGCGTACCACGGCCGTGGGCTACCACGCCGTCGACGTGCTGACGGGCGACTTCGGCGCGGCCGAACGCAGCCTGCCACGCGACGAGGACCGGTTCTTCGTGACCGGCTCCGCCGTCTGGTACCTGCACGTGGGCCGCCAGGTCCACGCCGTGCTGTGCGAGCCCGGTGACCTGCTCGGCATTCCGGCGCACACCCGCCACTGGCACGACGGCGGCTCGAACCCGGGCCACGTGACCATCCGCGTGCGCCACCCGGCGTCGGGCCCGGCGACGCCGTGGGCCGAGCCGTTGCGCGCCACCGAGTTCCCCGGCTTCGACCAGCTGGTGGCGGGGCGAGCGTCGACTTGGCCCGCGCTGAGTCACCAGGGCTGAGCCACGGGCCCTGCCTGCGGGCCGCGGCGCCGACAGGCACGATGGAGCCATGACCACTGTCGCTTTCCTGGGCACCGGAATCATGGGCCACCCGATGGCCGCCAATCTCGTCCGCGCCGGCGTTTCGCTGCGCGTGTGGAACCGCACGCGCAGCAAGGCCGAACCGCTGGCCGCCGACGGCGCCACGGTCGCGGACACCCCGGCCGAAGCCGCGGCGGGCGCCGACGTGCTCGTCACGATGCTGTCCGACGGGCCCACGGTCGCCGAAGTCTTCGCCGCCGCCGAAGTGAAGCCCGGCACGGTCTGGCTGCAGATGAGCACGGTCGGCACGGAGTGGATCGCCACGCTGGCCGAGGCCGCCGAGAAGGCGGGTGCCGTGTTCGTCGACTGCCCGGTGATGGGCACGAAGGTCCCCGCCGAGCAGGCGCAGCTGCAGGTCCTGGCCGCCGGTCCGGACGACGTGCACGAGATCGCCGCGCCGGTCTTCGACGCCGTCGGCTCGCGCACGCGCTGGCTCGGCACCGAGCCGGGCACCGCCACGCGGCTCAAGCTCGTGATGAACGCGTGGGTGCTGGCGCTGACCAACGGCACGGCCGAGAGCCTCGCGCTCGCCCGCGCCCTCGGCATCGACCCGCAGCTGTTCTTCGACGTGATGGAGGGAACCGGCTTCGACGTCGGCTACGCGCGCATGAAGGGCCCGCTCATGCTCTCGGGCGACTACCCGACGAGCTTCCCCGCCACGCTCGCCGCCAAGGACGCGCGGCTCGTGGTGGAGGCCGCGGGCGACGCCGTCGACGTGGCCGGGGCCGCGGCGACGCTGGCCCACCTGCAGGCCGCCGTCGACGCCGGCCACGGCGAGGAGGACATGGCGGTGCTGTACCGGGCCGTGGCCAAACAGGACGACTGATCGCCCCGCACGCAGCCCTCCGCCGGCCGGTCCGGTGGAGGGCTGTGTGCGGGGCGCAACCGCAGGTCGGAACCGGTTCGGCTGCGCTGAGTGACCGACCGACGGGGCGACACCGCCGAAGGGCTGGCCAGGCGGTAACCTCACTGGCACCGAAGACCCGTGCAACCCCGAGGAGGGCCCGTGTCGGCAGGGCAGATCGCCGCGCTGATCGCCGCAGGAGCATTCGTGGTGCTGGTCTTGCTGCTGGCGATCCCGCTGCTCAAGCTCGGCCGCACGCTGGACGAGGCGACGATCGCGATCCGCAAGGCCCACGAGAACACCGACCCGATCCTGCTGGGCGCCAACGAGACGATCACGCACGTGAACACCCAGCTCGAGCGCGTCGACGGGATCACCGCCAACGCGCAGGCGGTCACGGGCAACGTGTCGGCCCTGTCCTCGGTGTTCACCGCGACCCTCGGCGGCCCGCTCGTGAAGACCGCCGCGCTGTCCTACGGGATCAGCAAGGCGATCCGCGCGCGCCGCAAGAAGCAGGAAGCGAAGGCCCAGCGCCCCGCTCGCCGGAGGAAGAAGTGAAGCGTCTGTTCTGGCTCGGCGTCGGCGTGCTCGCCGGCGTCGCGCTCACCCGCAAGGCCGGGGAAACGGCTCGTCAGGTCACTCCCTCGGGGTTAGCATCGAACCTGGGCGAGGCCGTGCGCGAGCTGGCCGGCGCCGTCGGTTCGTTCGGCGCCGAGGTGCGCGCCGGGATGAGCGAACGGGAACAGGAGCTGCACGACATGGTCGAGGAACGGACCGGCTACATCGCGCCGCAGGGTGGCGCGGGCCGGCACGCCGCCGCGCAGCGCCCCGTGCGGCGAGCTCGCCGGGCGGAAGGCTGAGCTTCTCGCGCCCGCGAGCAGCGCCCTTCCGCCGTCGTCGCCTCCCCCTTTTTCCCGGTCCGATCTTCGCGCCGAGCGGTGCGCGGACCCCAGCCCGAGGACACACCCGTGGACACACACGAGATCACCGACCGATTCCTGCGCCATTTCGAGTCGAAGGGGCACACCCGCGTGCCCAGCGCCTCGCTGATCCTCGACGATCCGAACCTGCTGTTCGTGAACGCCGGCATGGTGCAGTTCAAGCCGTATTTCCTCGGTGAGGTGCCGCCGCCGTACCCGCGCGCGACCAGCGTGCAGAAGTGCGTGCGCACGCCGGACATCGACGAGGTCGGCAAGACCACGCGGCACAACACGTTCTTCCAGATGGCCGGCAACTTCTCGTTCGGCGACTACTTCAAGGAAGGCGCGATCGAGTCGGCGTGGGAGCTGATCACCGGTCCGCAGTCCGAGGGCGGCTACGGGCTCGACCCCGACCGGATCTGGGCGACCGTGTTCGAGGACGACGCCGAAGCGGCGGGGCTGTGGCGCAAGCTCACCGGCCTGCCGTCCGAGCGCATCCAGCAGCGCGGCATGGAGGACAACTTCTGGTCCATGGGCATCCCGGGCCCGTGCGGACCCAGCTCCGAGATCTACTACGACCGCGGCCCCGACTACGGCCGTGAGGGCGGGCCCGTCGCGGACGAGGACCGCTACATCGAGATCTGGAACCTGGTGTTCATGCAGAACATCCGGGGCGAGGGCGCGGGCAAGAAGAACTTCCCGATCCTCGGTGACCTGCCGGCCAAGAACATCGACACCGGCATGGGCGTCGAGCGCGTCGCGACGATCCTGCAGGGCGTCGAGAACGTCTACGAGACCGACCTCGTCCGCCCGGTGATCGGCCGCGCCGAGGAGTTCTCTGGCCGCCGCTACGGCGCCAACCACGTCGACGACGTCCGCTTCCGCGTGATCGCCGACCACGCCCGCACCGGTGTGCTGCTGATCGGCGACGGCGTCACCCCGGGCAACGACGGCCGCGGCTACGTGCTGCGCCGGCTGCTGCGCCGCATCGTCCGCTCCACGCGCCTGCTGGGCGTGCAGGAGCCGGTGCTGCAGGCGTTCGCCGAGGTCGTGCGCGACACCATGGGCCCGACGTACGCGAACCTGGTCACGGACTTCGACCGCATCTCCGAGGTCGTGCGCGTGGAGGAGGAGGCGTTCCTCGCCACCCTCACCAGCGGTTCGCGCATCTTCGACCTCGCGGCGGCCGAGACGAAGAACTCCGGCGGCGACGTGCTCGCCGGTGACAAGGCGTTCCAGCTGCACGACACCTACGGCTTCCCGATCGACCTCACGCTCGAGATGGCGGCCGAGCAGGGCCTGACCGTCGACGAGGACGGCTTCCGCACGCTCATGGAGGAGCAGCGCACCCGGGCGAAGGCCGACGCGGCGCAGCGCAAGCACGGCCACGGGGACCTGTCGGAGTACCGCAAGCTGCTGGAGCAGAACGGCGAGACCGAGTTCCTCGGCTACACCGAGCTGCAGGCGTCCGCGAAGGTCGTCGGCCTGCTCGAGGACGGGCAGCCGGTGCGCAGCGTCGCCGCGGGGCACAAGGCGGAGCTGGTGCTCGACCGCACCCCCTTCTACGCGGAGAGCGGTGGCCAGGTCGCCGACATCGGCGTGCTGCTCGGCGACGGCGTGAAGCTGAACGTGCTCGACGTGCAGAAGATCGTGCCGGGCCTGTTCGTGCACCGCGTGGAGGTCACCGACGGCGAGGTCGGCATCGGCACCGAGCTCACCGGCTCGGTCGACGCGGCCCGGCGCCTGTCGATCGAACGGTCGCACTCGGCGACGCACCTGGTGCACGCGGCCGTGCGCGGGGCGTACGGCAAGCGCGCGGCGCAGGCCGGTTCGCTCAACTCGCCGGGCCGGATGCGGTTCGACTTCACCACGCCCGCCTCGGTGTCGGCCGACATCCTCACCGAGGTCGAGGAAGAGGTGAACGACTACCTCCAGACCGACGTCGAGGTGCAGAGCTACATCACCACGAAGGACAAGGCGCTCGAGCTGGGCGCGGTCGCGCTGTTCGGCGAAAAGTACGGCAACGACGTGCGCGTGGTCGACATGGGCGACTACTCGCGCGAGCTGTGCGGTGGCACGCATGTGGAGCGCATCGGTCAGCTGGGCCTGGTGAAGCTCGTGGGCGACTCGTCGATCGGGTCGGGTGTGCACCGCGTTGAGGCGCTGGTGGGCCCGGACGCGCTGAAGCACGTGCGCAAGGAGCAGCTGCTCGTGTCGCAGCTGGCGAACACCTTCAAGGTGCCCACCGACCAGCTGCCCTCGCGCATCGAGGACGTGCTGACGAGGCTGAAGAACGCGGAGAAGGAGATCGATCAGCTGCGCACGCAGCAGGTGCTCGGCTCGGCGGGCGCGCTCGCCGACAAGGCGCAGGACGTCGGCGGCGTGTCGGTGGTCGCGGAGGTCGTGCCGGACGTCGACGGCAACGGGCTGCGGGCGCTCGCGTCCGACGTCCGCGGCCGGCTGGGCGACCGGCCCGGCGTGGTGGCGCTGTTCGCGCCGTCGGGCGACAAGGTGGCGTTCGTAGTGGCGACCACGGCCGCGGCGCGCGACCTCGGCCTCGCGGCGGGCAAGCTCGTGCCGTCGTTCGCCGAGGCCATCGGCGGCCGCGGCGGCGGCAAGCCCGACATGGCGCAGGGCGGCGGCAGCAACCCGGCCGGCGCGCAGCAGGCCGTCGAGGCGCTGCGCGCAGCGGTCGCGAGCGTTGGCCGCTAGCTCCCGGCGCGGCCCGGATCGGCCCGGTGAGTCCGATCCGGGCCGCGGCAGGCGGCTCGGGATCGATGTTGGGTCTGTCCGGGTGGGGGTGGCGCTGAGCGATCCCGCCCCCATCCTCGCGAGCCCGCTCGTTACCCTCTCCCGTGATGCGAAGGACGACAGCGATCTGGACAAGCTTGCCGAACTCGTCACCGAACACGAGGTGGTCGAGGTGATCGTGGGCTTGCCGAAGACACTGGCGAACCGAACCGGACCCGCCGCCCAGATCGCGGTGGAGTACGCCGACAAGCTGGTCACGCGGGTCGGCGACGTGCCGGTGCGCCTCGCCGACGAACGGTTGACGACGGTCACGGCGTCCCGAATGCTTTCCCAGCGGGGGGTCAAGGGACGCAAGCAGCGGGCGGTGGTCGACCAGGCCGCCGCCGTCGAGATCCTGCAGGCCTGGCTCGACGCCGCCGCCGCGCAGCGCGCCCGGAAAGGCGAGTCATGACCGAGCCTCGCGGTCCCGAGGAGCAAGGCGGCCGACGACGGTTGCGTGATCCCGGCACCCCGCCGCCGGGCGGCCCCCGGCGCGCCCGCCGCACGCCGCCCCCGCCCGGCGCCCACGAGCTGCCGCCGCGTTCCCAGCACGCCGCCCCCGACCCGTACGACGAGGCCCCGCCGCCCCCACCGAGCGGCGGCCGCCGTCGCCGGCGCGAGGCCTCGGACGAGGCGCCGCCGCCTCCGCAGACCCCTCCGCCCGCTCCACCGGACCCTCCGCCCGCCACCGGCCGCCGTCGCCGTCGCGAGCCCGCCGACGTGCCGCCCGACCTCCCGCAGCCGCCGGGTGACCCTCGCCGAGACGATCTGCCGCAGCCTTCCGGCCCGCGCGGCGCCGATCTAGCTCAGCCTTCCGGCGACCCGCGTGGTGCCGGTGAACTGCCGCCTCCGCCGCCGGGCCCGCCGCCCGGTGCGCCGCGCCGCCGTCGCCGGGCCGAGCCGGGCGACGTGCCTCCGGCACCTCCGCGCCGCCGTCCGCGCTCGGACACCGGCGACCTGCCGCTGCCCGGCGACCCCGGTCCTTCGCGTCCGGTCCGCCGCCCTGCCGGCCCACCGGACGGCTCCCTGCCTCCGGACCCCCGCTTCGCGGGCCCGGTGGACGGCTCCATGCCGCCCGACCCGCGTTTCGCGGGTCCCGTCGACGGTTCGATGCCGCCGGATCCGCGGTTCAACGGCCCGGCTGACGCCTCCCTGCCGCCCGACCCCCGTTTCGCCGGCCCGCCTGACGGTTCCCTGCCTCGCGACCCCCGCTTCGCGGGTCCGGTCGACGGTTCGATGCCGCCGGATCCGCGGTTCACCGGTTCCGCCGATGGCTCGATGCCTCCGGATGCGCGGCTCGGCAGGCCGGGCCCGGCGCCGAGGCGCAGGCCGCAGCCGGTGGAGCACCCGACCGACGTGATCCCGACCGTGCCGGACTCCGCGCCGCAGGAGCGCGAGCAGCTCGACGACCTGTTCGGCGACGACTACGAAGACGAGTACCGCGAAGACGGCGAGTACGACCAGGCGTACGACGACGAGGAGTACGGCGACTACGACGACGCCGAGTACGACGAGGAGCAGTACGCCGAAGAACCCGCGTCCGCCAAGAAGAAGAAGCGCAAGCGAAGCAAGCGCGCGCTCGGCTGGGTCGCGGCGCTGCTGGTCCTCGTCGTCTTCGCCGGTGGCGCCTACTACGGCTACCAGAAGATCTTCGGCTACAACGACTTCGACGGCACCGGCGAGGGCAGCGCACTCATCCAGGTCGAGGACGGCGACACCACGTCGGCGATCGGCGGCAAGCTCGTGGACGCGGGCGTCGTCGCGAGCACCACGGCGTTCGTCAAGGCCGGCGCGGAGAACACCGCCCTGAGCCGGATCCAGCAGGGGTACTACCTGCTCAAACAGCACATGTCGGGCGAGAGCGCGGTGTCGCTGATCACCTCACCGGCCGCGCACGTCGGCCGGCTGGAGATCCGCCCGTACACGCAGCTCGACGACGTGAAGCAGCCCGGCAACACGGTCACACCGGGCGTCTACTCGCTGATCTCCAAGGCCTCGTGCGCCGAACTCGACGGCAAGAACACCTGCGTCTCCACCGATGCGCTGCGCAAGACCGTCGCCGACGCCGACCTCAAGACGCTCGGCGTGCCCGACTGGGCGGTGGACGGTGCGCAGAAGGCCCTGAGCAAGGACAAACGCCTCGAAGGGCTCATCGCGCCCGGGCTCTACGACGTCAAACCGGGCTGGACCGCCTCGGAGCTGATCACCAGCCTCGTGAAGCAGTCGGCCGAGGCCATCCAGGCCGCGGGCTTGAGCGCCCAGAGCACCGGGCCCAAGCAGACGCCGTACCAGACGCTGATCGTCGCGTCGCTCATCGAGCGCGAGGCGATCACCCCCGACTTCCCCAAGATCGCGCGGGTCATCTACAACCGGCTCGACCAGCGGATGAAACTCGGCTTCGACTCGACCGTGAACTACGTGGTCGACAAACCGACCCTGCTCACGAACAAGGCAGATCGGGAAGCCCCGGGGCCGTACAACACGTACCTGAACTACGGTCTCCCGCCGACTCCGATCGGGGTGCCCAGTGTCGCGGCGATCAAGGCCGCGGTCGACCCGCCGGACGGCGACGAGCTCTACTTCGTGAAGTGCGAGAAGGACGGGCACTCCTGCTTCGCCTCGACGCTGACCGAGCACAACAAGAACCGTGATCTGGCGCAGCAACGTGGCGTCTTCTGACGGGCCGCGCAAGGCCGCGGTCCTGGGCAAGCCGATCGAGCACTCGCTTTCGCCGGTGCTACACCGCGCGGCGTTCGACGCGCTCGGGCTCACAGGCTGGACGTACGAGCGCGTGGAGACCGGGGCCGACGAGCTGCCCGGGTTCGTCGACGGGCTCGGCCCCGAGTGGGTCGGCCTGTCGGTGACGATGCCGGGCAAGCGCCGGGCGCTCGACCACGCGGTCGAGGTCACGCCGCGCGCCGCGGCGGTCGGTGCAGCGAACACCCTGGTGCGCGTCGAGGGCGGCTGGCTCGCCGACTGCACCGACGTCGACGGCGTCACGGGGGCGTTGCGGGCGGCGGGCGGCTACACGCCCTCGCCCGATGACCGGGCGGTGGTGCTCGGTGCCGGCGGGACGGCAGCGGCCGCCGTGGTCGGGCTCGCCGCGCTGGGTGTGGCGTCCGCGAGTCTCGTGGTGCGGGAGCCGGCGCGGGCGGGCGAGACGCTCGACGCGGCGAAGAGCGCCGGCCTCGACGTCGAGGTGCTCCGGTGGTCCGAAGTGGACTTTCCGGCGCTGGCGGCGCGCACGGCCGTGCTGGTGAACACCGTGCCGCCGGAGGCGGTGCTGGCTCAGGTCTCCGCGCTCGCGGGGGTGCCCAGCGTGCTGGACGTGATCTACCACCCGTGGCCGACGCCATTGGCCGAAGCCGTCGCCGCACGGGGTGGCCGGCTCGCGACGGGGCTGGACATGTTGCTGCACCAGGCCTTCGGTCAGGCGGAGCACTTCACGGGGCGGCCCGCGCCGCGTGAGGAGATGCGGGCCGCCCTGCGCGCGGCGACAGGGGACATCCTGCCGCTGCCGATTTCCTGAGGCGGGCCGCGCGCCGCGTTGTTATTCTGGCCGACTGCCCGTTTGCCGAGTCCAGGGGGACGCATGTCGGAAACCAGTCAACAGTCGCGCAGCGACGAGGAGATCCGGGACTCGTGGGTCGACGAGCCGCCGCGGCTCGACACCACGGTGACGCTCGCCGAGTACGACCCACAGTGGCCGGTGTTGTTCGAACGCGAAGCTGAGCGAATTCGCACCGCACTGGGGGAGAAGGTGGTGCTGCTCGAACACGTCGGGTCCACTTCGGTCCCCGGTCTCGCGGCCAAGCCGGTCATCGACATCCTGCTGGAAGTCCCGGACTCCGACGACGAAGACGCCTATGTGCCGGTCCTCGAAGCCACGGGCTACCGGCTCGTGATCCGTGAACCGGAGTGGGAGAAGCACCGGTGCTTCTCCGGGACCGGCCCGAGGGTCAACCTCCACGTTCATTCGCCGGGCAACGGCCAGACCGAGCGATACCTGCTCTTCCGTGATCGGATGCGCACACATCCTAAGGAACTGGCCACGTATCTTGCGAAGAAGCGCACACTGGCTGCGAAAACCTGGACGTACATCCAGCACTACGCGGACGCCAAGAGCGAGGTCATCGACGAGATCGTCGGCCGCGCCCGCGCGGCGCGGCTCGAAACCGCCCAGTACGAGGGGTTCAGCGAGGCGTATGCCGAGCATGCGGCGAAAAGCGTGGCGAACGCGCTGTACGACCGCCCGGCGATCGTGGAGCTGGCCGGTGAGGTGGCGGGCAAACGCGTGCTCGACGCCGGGTGCGCGGCAGGTCACTTGAGCGCGCTGCTCGCCGGCCGGGGTGCCGACGTGCTGGGTGTCGACGTGAGTGAAGGCCTGATCTCCTTGGCGCGCAAGGAGTTCGGTGACCTGGCGAAGTTCAAGGTCGCCGACATCGCGAAGCCACTGTCCCTTGCGGACGGTTCGATCGACGTCGTCACCGCGTCTCTTGTCCTCCACTACCTGGAGGACTTCGGGCCGACGTTGCGCGAGTTCCACCGCGTGTTGCGCGCGGGTGGACAGCTCGTGTTCTCCGTGCACCACCCCGGTGAGGACTGGCACTGGTTCGAGCGCGAGAACTACTTCGAGACCGAGCTGCTCGACGACGAGTTCCTGCTCGGTTCCTACCGTCAGGTGGTGCAGTACTACCGCCGGCCACTCAGCCGGACGTTCGACGCGGTGCGCGACGCGGGGTTCACCGTCGACCGGCTGGTGGAACCGATGCCCGTGGCCGAGGCCGACGAGGCCGACCCGCGGATCGCGCAGGGACTGCGGACGAAGCCGCGGTTCCTGTACTTCCGTTGTGTGGCAGGAGAAGCATGATCCTGGAATGCCGTGCGGTGCTGTTCGATGTCGACGGGGTGCTCGTGGACTCCACGGCTTCGGGCGAGCGGTCGTGGACGCGGTGGGCGCGAGAGCACGGGCTGGACCCGGCCGTCGTGCTCGACGGTGTGCACGGCCGCCGGTCCTCGGAGACGGTGCGGATGCACCTGCCCGAGGACCAGACCGACGAAGGCCTGCGCCGCATTGACGAGCTGGAGATCGGCGATGCCGGCACCACCGTCGCGATCCCCGGCGCGGCCGAGCTGCTCGCGAGCCTGGCGGGGAACTGGGCCGTGGTCACGTCGGCGTCGCGGCCGTTGCTCGAAGCACGGCTCGCCGCCGCGGGCTTGCCGATCGCGCCCGCGGTCGTGACCGCCGCCGACGTGTCGCGCGGCAAACCGGACCCCCAGGGCTACCTGCTCGGGGCGCGGTGGGTCGGGGTGCCAATCGGTCAGTGCGCGATCTTCGAGGACAGCGGCAACGGCCTGGCCGCCGCGGTGGCGGCCGGGCCTGCCGCCGTGGTGGGTGTGGGCCGCGGCGCGCTGGACTCGCCCGCCACGCCCGTGGTCCAGGACCTGGCCGGGGTCCGCTGGACCGGCGCCGGCTTGCGGGTGGACGCTGTTCTGCGCGCGTGAGCGGACTACGGTGGGGCGCATGAAGATCGCGATCCTCGACGACTACCAGAACGTCGCGCTCACCTACGCCGACTGGGACTCCCTCGGTGCCGACATCGAGGTCTTCACGGAGGCCTTCACCGGTCCCGACGATGTCGTCCGGAAGCTGGCGGGTTTCGACGTCGCTGTGGCGATGCGTGAGCGCACGCGGTTTCCGGCGGAGGTTTTGGATCGGTTGCCGGATTTGCGCCTGTTGGTGAGTACTGGGCGGCGTAACGCGGCGATCGATGGAGCGGCGGCGAAGCGGAATGGGATTGTGGTGTCGACCACGGGGTACCTCGGGCCGCCGACGTTGGAGCACACGTGGGCGTTGATCCTGGCCGCGGCGCGGAACCTGCCGGCGGATGTGCGGTCGATGCAGGAGGGTGGGTGGCAGGTCGGGGTCGGGACCGTGTTGAGCGGGAAGACGCTGGGTCTGCTCGGGCTGGGACGGTTGGGGAGTGCGTCGGCGCGGATCGGGCAGGCGTTCGGGATGGAGACGATCGCGTGGAGTCCGAATCTGACGGCTGAGAAAGCTGCGGAGCACGGGGTTGCTGCGGTGTCGAAGGAAGAGCTGTTCGAGCGTAGTGATGTTCTGTCGGTGCATGTGGTGCTGTCGGAGCGCAGTCGTGGGCTGGTCGGGGCGGCGGAATTCGCACGTATGAAGCCCAGCGCTTTGTTGGTCAACACATCTCGTGGGCCGGTTGTCGAAGAGGCGGCGTTGTTGGACGCGTTGCGTTCGCGGCGGATTGCGGCGGCGGCGTTGGATGTGTATGACGTGGAGCCGTTGCCGGCTGATCATCCGATTCGTGGTCTCGACAATGTGATTTTGACGCCGCATGTCGGATATGTGAGCCGGGAGACGTACGAGATCTTCTATCGGGATGCGGTGGAGGATATTGCGGCTTTTCAGGCTGGGGAGCCGATTCGGGTGATGGAGTGAGGGGTTCGCGGGGTTCTTAACGGGTTTTTCGCGGTTCTCGCGGGAGCGTGTTGCCTGGATGAGCACCCCGAAGCTGGAGTGTGTTACGGCCGGTGACCGTGTATCAAGGCGGGAAAGCGTGCCTTGACACACGGTCGCCGGCCGTAAGGAGGCTTCGGATCGGGGTGCCGGGGCGGGGCTGGGTGCTGGGTCTGGTTGTGTGGGTTCGTCGCCTTTGGGGGGTGGGGTAAAGCGCCCCAATGTGGCGTTGGGTGCGTTGAGCGCACCGAACGCCACATTGGGTGCGTCGGGTGTGGCGTTGGGGCGGTGTGCGTCAGCCCTTCAGCTCGGCCAGGACGGCGTCGGTGAAGGGGGGCCAGGCCTCGGCGGCCCAGGGGCCGAAGGAGCGGTCCGCCAGGGCGACGCAGGCGTGGCCTGCTTCGGGGTCCACCCAGAGGAAGGTGCCGGACTGGCCGAAGTGGCCGAAGGTGCGCGGGGAGCTCGCGGAGCCGGTCCAGTGCGGGGACTTGTGGTCGCGCAGTTCGAAACCGAGACCCCAGTCGTTGGGTTTCTGGTAGCCGAAGCCGGGGAGGACGCCGTTGAGGCCGGGGAAGGCGACGTCGGTGGCGACGGCGAGCGTGGCGGGCGCGAGGAGCTTCGGGGACTGCAGTTCGGCGGCGAAGCGCGCCAGATCGTCCACAGTGGACGAGGCGCCGGAGGCGGGGGAGCCGTCCAGGACGGTGGCGGTCATGCCGAGCGGGTCGAGCAGGGCTTCGCGCTGGTAGTCGGCGAAGGCGATGCCGGAGTGCTCGGTGAGGGTGTCGGCCAGGACTTCGAAGCCGGCGTTGGAGTACAGGCGGCGGGTGCCGGGCGGGGCCATCTCCTTGTGGGCGTCGAAGGCGAGGCCGGAGGTGTGGGCGAGCAGGTGCCGCACGGTCGAGCCCTCGGGGCCGGCGGGCGTGTCCAGCTCGACGACGCCCTCCTCGAGTGCGATGTGCGCGGTGTACGCGGTGAGCAGCTTGGTCACCGACGCCAGGCGGAACACTCGAGCGGAATCACCGTGGCGGTCGCGCACCTCGCCGTCGGCGGAAACCACCCCGGCCGCGGCGTTGTCCACCGGCCACTCGTCGATCAGGCGCAGGCTCTCCATGTCCCCACCTTACTGTGCTGCTTGTTGCCGACCCGACCACAGTCACGGCGGAAACCGTTGGCACGGGCGGTGACTTCCGGTTGGGTGTCCGCCTTCTCTCGGCCGGATCGGCAAGCGGCCCCGGAAACGCGCGAAGGGGCCACCCGGCACCGGATTTCCCGGCGCCGGACGGCCCCCGCGGCTGCCCCTGGAGCGGTACCTACTGAGCGTCGAGATCCGTGGCGACGAGATCCGCCACCGCTTCGATCGCGGCGTCGGCGCCCTCGCCCTCGGCGCTGATGACCACCTCGTCGCCGAACGCGGCGGCGAGCGTCATCAGGTTGAGCACGCTGCCGGCGGCCACCGGGTCGCCGCCGGCCTTGGCGATGCTCACCGCGACGGGTTGCGCCGCGGCCGCCTTGGCGACCAGCGCGGCCGGCCTGGCGTGCAGGCCCACCTTGCTGGCCACGGTGACTCGTTTCTCCGGCATGGTCGTCCTCTCTCGTTTTCCTTGTGGTCGAGCTTACTTCGCGGCCGTGCGGTCGAGGTCGGCCTCGATCGTGTCGTCCTCGCGGCCCGGGGTGCGCATGTTCCACTTCGTGATCACGAACCGGAACACCACGTAGTAGATGACGGCGAAGACCAAGCCGATCGGGATCAGCAGCCACGCCTTGTGCGCGGTGTCCAGCGACGAGTTCAGGGCGAAGTCGATCGCCCCGCCCGAGAACGAGAAGCCGAGGTGGATGCCCAGCGCGTTGCAGACGGCCAGCGACACACCGGTCATGATCGCGTGGAAGATGTAGAGCGGCCACGCGACGAACATGAACGCGAACTCGATCGGCTCGGTGACACCCGTGATGAACGAGGTGAGCGCCGCGGAGATCATGATCGAGCCCACGATCTTCTTCTGGCCCGGCTTCGCGGTCTGCCAGATCGCCAGCGCCGCGGCGGGCAGGGCGAACATGAAGATCGGGAAGAAGCCGGTCATGAACGAGCCGGACCCCTGCACGTGGGTGAAGAAGTTGTTGAGGTCGCCGCCGCCGAAGATGAACCACACCGGCACGTTCAGCAGCTGGTGCAGACCGATCGGGATGAGCAGGCGGTTGAGCACGCCGTAGATGCCGCCACCGATCACCGGCGAGCCGACGACGGCCTGGCCGATCGAGTTGATGCCGTGGTCGACGTACTTGAAGACCAGGCCGAAGATCACGCCGAGGATGATCATCGAGAACGCGGTGATGATCGGCACGAACCGGCGGCCGCCGAAGAAGGCGAGCCAGCTCGGCAGCTTGATCCGGTAGTAGCGCTGCCACAGCAGGGCGGCGACGATACCGCTGATCACACCGGTCAGGACGCTGTAGGGCCAGTGGATCGGCGCCCCGTCCCAGCCGGGCTTGTAGCCCTCCTGGCTGCTGATCGGCGCGATGGCCTGGATCACCTTGTTGAACACGACCCAGCCGACGACCGCGGCGACGGCGGTGGAACCGTCGCCCTTGCGCGCGAAGCCGACCGCGATACCGATGGCGAACAGCAGGGGCAGCCAGTCGAACAGGCCACCGCCCGCCGCACCGATCACGGCCGCGACCTTGTCCCAGCCGAGGCCGGTCTTGCCGAACACGTCGTCCTGGCCCAGCCGGTTGAGAAGACCGGCAGCCGGCAAGACGGCGATGGGGAGCATCAGGCTGCGACCGAAGCGCTGCAGCCCGGCGAGCCCGCCGCCGCTCTTCTTGCCCTTCGCCCCCTCTGTGGTGGTGGCGCTCATCGTCGGGTACCTCCGTAGTGGGGTTCGTGGCCGGAATCCGGGGTGTTCCGGTCCAACTGCATGGTCACCTGGTAGTGGTCTCCCCGGTACCAGGACGTCATGTCCTCCACCGGCTCTCCGCCTGCGCTGGAGACCCGGCGGAAGACGAGAAGCGGAGTGCCGGTGCGCATGCCGAGCAGGCGCGCCGTCTCGCGATCCGCGGACTCGGCCCACACCGTCTGGTATGCCTGGTCGGGCCGCAGGTCGTAGGCCTCGGCCAGCTGGGCGTACAGGGAACGGGTGAGGTCGAGGTCGAGCAGTCCGGGCGTGCGGCCCGCGTGGTACCAGCCGCGTTCCACGGCCAGCGGCACGCCGTCCGCGCGCCGCAGGCGCACGAGCCGGTGGGCCGCCACGCCCTCGGGGAGACCGAGTGCGTGCGCCGAGGTCACCGGCGGGACCTCGAACGATGTGGACACCACCTCCGTGGTGGGGGTGAGCCCGCGCCGGCGCATGTCGTCGGTGAAGGACATCAGGTAGAGCTGCAACTCCATGCGGCGCGCGGCGGTGAACGTGCCCTTGCCGCGCACCCGGGCCAGCAGACCCTCTTCGACGAGCTTGCCGATCGCCGAGCGGACCGTGAGACGCGAGACACCGTAGCGCTGGGCGAGTTCCCGCTCCGACGGGATCGGCGAACCGGGCGGGAGCTCGCGCTCCACGGACCGGCGCAGGATCTCGCGCAGCTGGGCGTGCTTGGGCGTGGGCCCGTTGATCACCCGGTCCACCCGGTCCACCCGGTCGACGCCGTCGGGCGGCGGGACGTGCGCGGCCGCGCTCATCGGTGTCACCCTCCTTCTGTCGTCGCACCGGGCGACCGATGCTCGCGTCTTCGCCGGAAGATTGGTACGTTCCGGTCTAGACCAATAATTCCGATGGGGCAGGATGCTCCGCTTCGCGAGCGGGTGTCAACCACCGTTATGCGTTCGTGGCCTGCGGCGACGTGCATGCCGACGAACGGCGTAGTACTGGTGGAGCGCACTGGCTCACGTGGGGAACCAACGGGAAACGAGGAGGCCGCGATGGCGGATGACAGGCCTGAAAAGATTCTCGCGGCGCTCGGCGGCGTGGACAACGTCGTCGAGATCGAAGGCTGCATCACGCGCCTTCGCTGCGAACTGGAGGACACCAGCCTCGTCGACGAGGCGGCACTCAAGGCCGCAGGCGCGATGGGTGTGGTGAAGATGGGCTCCGCGGTGCAGGTGATCGTCGGCCCCGAGGCGGACACGATCGCCAGCGACATCGAGGACCTGATGTGAGCCTCGAGATCCTGAGCCCCGTCGCGGGCGAGGTCGTCGCGATCACCGAGGTGCCCGACCCGGTGTTCGCCGAGGCGATGGTCGGCCCCGGCATCGCCGTGAAGCCGAGCGGCGGCCGCTCCGACGCCGTCGCGCCGGTCGACGGCACCGTCGTGACCCTGCACCCGCACGCCTTCGTGGTGGCGACCGAGGACGGGCGCGCCGTGCTCGTGCACCTCGGCATCGACACGGTGAAGGAGAAGGGTGAGGGCTTCACCCTCCACGTGGTCAAGGGCGAGTCGGTGCGCGCCGGCCAGCCGGTGATCGGCTGGGACCCCGAGGCCGTGGCGGCCGCCGGCTACTCGCCGATCGTGCCCGTGGTCGGGCTCGACGCCCAGGCCGACGTGCTCGCGGGCCTCGAGCCCGGGCGCACCGTCGCGGCGGGCGACCCGCTGTTCAGCTGGAACGGCTGAGGCTTTCCGGGCGTCGCGCCTTCGACGCCGAAGGGCCCCTTGTGGACCGTGCTCGTCCACAAGGGGCCCTTCGCGTGTGTTGGGTGGGTTACGTCGTCAGGCGGTGACGACTTCTCCGTTGTCGATCTTCACGTTGATCTTCGGCAGCGGCTTCTCGGCCGGACCGTTCTTCACCGCGCCCGTGAGCGAGTCGTACACCGAACCGTGGCAGGGGCAGTGGATCTCGGCGCCCTGCGGCGGGTTCACGGTGCAGCCCTGGTGGGTGCAGATGGCGCTGAAGCAGTTCACGGTTCCGGCGGTCGGCTGGGCCACGATCACGTCCTGGCCGTCGGGAGTCTTGGCGGACTTCGCCTGGCCGACGGGCACGTCGGCCACCGCGATCACCTTCCCGCCGGGCTTGGGGACGTCGCCGCCTGAGGAGCCCGAGTCCGAGCCGGCGCCACAGGCGGCGAGGGCGACGGTGCCCACGGCGACGCCGGCGACGGCGGCCCCGGTGGTGAGAACGGAGCGGCGGGTGTGCAGTTCGGCAGTCATGCCTTCGTAACGAAGCACCGGCCCAACCGGTTCACCGCATCGGGTGTTCGGTGAACCGGAAGGGCGCTGCGTCCGTGTAGTGGGGGAGAGGGATTCTGAACGGGTGTGAAGAAGGAGAGAGCCATGTTGGCCAATTGGATGCGAGGGCTGGGCGCGATCGGGCTCGTGGGGTCCGCCGCGGTGCACCTCTACCTGTACTTCGGCAGCGGTTACTCCGACGACGCTGTGGTCGGGCCGCTGTTTTTGGTCAACGGGATCGCCGGCATCGTGATCGCGGTGGCACTGCTGACGTGGCGGCACTGGGTGCCGCCGTTCTTCACGTTCGGCTTCGGCGGGCTGACGCTGCTGGCGTACCTCCTGTCGCTGACGGTGGGCTTCTTCGGCGAGCACGACCAGTTCAACAGCCAGTTCGAGTACTGGGGCGTGGTCACCGAGGCCCTGTGCGTGATCTGCGGCCTGGTGCTGCTGGTGCAGGAGGTGCGCGCGCGGCAGTCGTCGGGCGGGCACGCGGTGCCGGCCGGGCGCTGACCGAGGCCTGCCGTGGGGAGGAGCGACGTCGAGGACCAGCTGATGCGCGCGCTGCACGAGGAACACGCGGCCGCGCTGTGGTCCTATGCCCTGCACCTGACGGGCGGTAACCGGAACCACGCGGAGGACGTGGTGCAGGAGACGCTGCTGCGGGCGTGGCGGCACACCGACGTGCTGGACCAGTCACAGGGTTCGGCCCGAGCGTGGCTGTTCACGGTCGCGCGCCGGATCGCCATCGACGGGTGGCGGTCGGCGACCTCGCGCTCGGAGGTCGTCACCGACGCTCCGCCCGAGCGAGCGGTGGCCGACGGCACCGAGCGGGCCGTGCAGGGATGGCTGGTGGCCGAGGCGCTGGGCGAGCTCTCGGTGCGCCACCGCGAGGTGCTCGAACTGTGCTACTTCCAGGGGTACTCGGTGGCCGACGCCGCCCACCGCCTGGGGATCGCCGAGGGGACGGTGAAGTCCCGCACGCACTACGCGCTGCGGGCGCTTCGCCTGGCTTTGGAAGAGCGGGGGGTGACGCAGTGACCGCCGACGAGTTCGCGACCTACGACGCCGCGTACGTGCTCGGTGCGCTGTCACCGGAGGACCGGCAGGCGTTCGAGGAGCACCTCCAGGAGTGCGACCGGTGCGCCGCCGCGGTTCGCGAGCTGGCCGGGCTCCCGGGGTTGCTCGCGCAGACCAGGGGCGATTCGCCGGGGGGAGCCTTCGGGCCCGGCAACGGTGAGGGGACGCCGACGGACCTGGCGCCGGTGCCCGATCTGGTGATCGTGCCGGGTGCGGGTTCGCCGGTGCACGACGTGCCGGGGCCGGGTCCGGGGTTGCCGGAGCCAGGTACGCGGTCGATGCTCGGGCCGGATGTGGCGGCGGGTTCGCCTGGGCCGGGCTCGTCTGTGCCGGGTGTGGCGGGATCGGAAGTGCCCGACCTGCCAGACCTGGCGGGCGCGCGGTCGGGGTCCGATCTGTGGCCTGTGCCGCCGAGGCCGGGTTCGAATCCGGTACCGGGGCCCGATCTGCCGGCTGACCCGCCGATGCCGGACCTGCCGGCTGTGCCTGCTGCCTCGGGCCCTCAGGCGACGCCGGATCTGCTGCCGGCGCCCGACCTGCTTCCGGTGCTGATGCGGAAGGTGCGGCGCCGCCGGCGGATCCGGAACGGGGCGACCGGGGGAGTGGCCGCGCTGGCCGTCGCGGCCGGAGTGGCTCTGGCGGTGTCGCTTTCGCTGCCGGACGTCTCTCCGCCGCCCGCCGCGCCCGCTGTCGCCGCGCCACCGCCCGCGCTCGCCATGTCGGCCCTCGGCGAGTACCCGATCCAGGCCGCGGCCCGCATCGATCCCCAGTCGTGGGGCACCGAGGTCGAAATGTCCTGCAGCTACCGCGGCGGCAAGGGCGGGGACTACTCCCTGATCGCCCTCGGCCGCGACGGCACCGAGACCGAGCTCGCCACGTGGAAAGCCCTGCCGGAGAACACGGCCAAGCTCGTGGTGGGCACACCGATGAAGTCCCAGGAGATCGCTTCGCTGGAGATCCGGAGCGTACGGACGGGGAAACCGTTGATGCGCCTGGTTTATCCCTGACTCGCTGACGCCGTTCACTCCAATGTGGAGTCGGTTGCGTCCGGCGCGCCGAATGCCGCGTGGGGTGTGTTGTGTGCACCGAATGCCGCGTGGGGTGCGTTGAGTGCACCGAACGCCGCGTTGGGGCGCTTGGGGCGCCCTCCGGGTGCCTGAGCGGGCGGGCTCTCGGCCCGCGGCTGGCGGCCTGCTCGGGTTGTCATCTCGCGGCCGCAGGCGGGGCAGCTCGGGTCGTTGCGCGCCTTCGTCCGACTCCCGGCCGAGCTGGTTCACGGCGGCCTCGGGCGGCTGGTTCACCCGCCGGTCGAGGTGGGGGCGGAGGCTCACGGCGGCGATTCCCGGCGCGGGCGAGCTGCGCGTGTTCGTGGCCGCGCGACCGCCGGCCAGGCGTGGTGTCCAGCGCCCCGGGGGGCCTGAGCCGGCGGTGGTGGGTTGCCGCGCAGCCGGTTCGGGCTGCCCGGCCGGGTGAATCGAGGCGGTTCTCGGCGCGAGCGGTCCACTCGCGACAGACGCGGCTTGGCGTGGCGGGCGGGCGCTGCGAACGTGGGTGCATGTCCTGGGGAATGGTCGTTGTGGGCGGGGCGGTGGTGCCCCTCCTGGCGTGGTTGCTGAGGCGGGCCGGTGCGCCCGTGTCGCCGGTCGTGGCGGTCGCCGTGGTGGTGGCTGCGCTGCTCGTCGTCGTGTGGCGGTGGCGGGAGGGGCGCTGGGCGGAGTGGTGGTGGCCGGTGCCGTGGGTGCTCACGGTGGTCGGGGTGCCGCTGTGCCTGGCGGATGTCCGGCATCGGAGGTTGCCGGACGTGGTGACGTTGCCGGCGTATCCCCTCATGGCGACCGCGCTGACCGTTGCGGCCATCGGCGGAGGCGGCGTGACGCTGCTCGCGGGCGCGGCGGCGGGGGTGCTCGTGTTCGGTGGTGTCCACCTCGTCGTCCACCGGGTCGAGCCGGCGCGGCTCGGGGCGGGAGACGTGAAGCTCGCCGGCGTGCTGGGTGCGGTGCTGGGTGCGCTGGGATGGGCGTCGGTGGCGGTCGCGGCGATCGCGGCGGCCGGGCTGAGTGCCGTGGCCGCCGTCGGAGCGCAGGTTCCGGCTATCGCCAGGCGGGCGCGCCGTGCCGAACCGCCGAGCGGGTATCCGGCGTCACAAGGCTCTCCGAACGGCGCGTCCCGCCCGGCACCGGCCACCACGGGGACATTCCCCCGACAAGCCAGGGACGGGCCTTGCCCCCAACGGGCGATTCGGTGTGGTGTGCCCCACGGACCGGCGTTGGTGGTCGCGGCCTGGATGTGCGCCGTCTTTCCCGGGGTGGGTTCGGGGATGGTGCCGAGCTGAGGGGCTGCTGGTCAGGCGCCCCGCAACGCGTGACAGGATTGTCAGGTGTTGCGCTGGATCACCGCAGGAGAATCGCACGGACCCGCCCTCGCCGCTGTGCTCGAGGGCCTGCCCGCTGGTGTGGAGGTGACCACCGGAGACCTCACCGCGCAGCTGGCGCGGCGCCGCCTCGGGTTCGGTCGCAGCCCACGCATGGGGTTCGAGACCGACCACGTGCAGTTCCTGGGCGGCGTCCGCCACGGGATCTCGCAGGGCGGCCCCATCGCGGTGCAGATCGAGAACGCCGAGTGGCCCAAGTGGGAGCAGGTCATGGCGGCCGACCCCGTGGACCCCGAGGTGCTCGCCGGCCTGGCGCGCAACGAGCCGCTCACGCGGCCGCGCCCCGGGCACGCCGATCTGCCCGGCATGCAGAAGTACGGCTTCGACGAGGCCCGTCCCGTGCTCGAGCGCGCGAGCGCCCGCGAGACGGCGTCGCGCACGGCGCTGGGCACGGTGGCGCGCAACTTCCTGCGCCAGCTGCTGGGTGTGGAGGTGCTGAGCCACGTCGTGTCGATCGGCGGCGCCGACGCGCCCGACGGGCCGCTGCCGCAGCCGGGTGACCTGGCCGCGATCGACGAGAGCCCCGTGCGGGCGTTCTCGGCCGAGGGCACCGAGGCGATGGTCGCCGAGGTCGACGCCGTGCGGAAGGCGGGCGACACCGTCGGCGGCGTGATCGAGGTGCTCGCCTACGGGCTGCCGCCGGGCCTCGGCTCCCACGTGCACTGGGACCGCCGCCTCGACGCGCGCCTCGCGGGCGCGCTCATGGGCGTGCAGGCCATGAAGGGCGTGGAGGTCGGCGATGGCTTCACCACCGCGCGGCGCTGGGGCAGCCAGGCCCACGACGAGATCGACCGCGGCACCGGCCCGGTCGGTGTCACGCGCCGCTCCAACCGCGCGGGTGGCCTCGAAGGCGGCATCACCAACGGCGAGCCCCTGCGCGTGCGCGTGGCGATGAAGCCGATCTCGACCGTCCCGAAGGCGCTGTCCACGGTGGACGTGCGCACCGGCGAGCCGGCCGTCGCGATCCACCAGCGTTCGGACGTGTGCGCCGTGCCGCGGGCGGGTGTCGTGCTCGAGTCCGTGGTGGCGCTGGTGCTGGCCGACGCCGCGCTGGAGAAGTTCGGCGGCGACTCGCTGGCCGAGAGCAGGCGCAACGCCGAGGGCTACCTGAAGGCGCTCGAGGAGCGCTGGTGAGCCCGCGCGCCGTGGTCGTGGGACCGCCGGGCTCGGGCAAGAGCACGGTGGGCCCGCTGCTCGCCGAGGCGCTCGGGGTGGCGTTCCGCGACACCGACGACGACATCGTCGAGCGCGCCGGCCGCGCGATCTCCGACATCTTCGCCGAGGACGGCGAGTCGGCGTTCCGCGCGCTCGAAGCGCAGGCCGTCGCCACGGCGCTCGACGAGCACGACGGCGTCCTCTCCCTCGGCGGCGGCGCTCCGCTGACGCCGGAGACGCGGGCGTTGCTGGCGAAGCACACGGTGGTGTTCCTGAACGTCGGCCTCGCCGCCGGCGTGCAGCGCACCGGCCTGTCGAGTGCGCGTCCGCTGCTGGCGGGCGTGAACCCGCGCGCCACGTTCAAATCGCTGCTCGACGCGCGCCTGCCGGTCTACCGGGAGGTGGCGACCGTCGAGATCGAGACCGACCACCGGTCACCCGCCGAGGTCGTGGCCGCCGCGGTCGCCGCGATCGAGCCCGCCGAGGCCCGCGAGCGGTAAGACCGGCAAAACCAGGAGTAGTGAGGAAACCGTGTCCCAACCCGTCCGGATCCGCGTCGCGACCGCGCACCCGTACGACGTGCTCGTGGGCCGCGGCCTGCTCGCCGAGCTCACCGCGCAGCTCGCCGACGCGTCGAAAATCGCGCTGATCCACCCGCCCACGCTCACCGCCACGGCCGAGGCCGTGCGCGAGGAGCTCGCCGAAGCGGGCCTCGACGCGCACCGCGTGGAGATCCCGGACGCGGAGGACGGCAAGGCCTTCTCCGTCGCCAGCTTCTGCTGGGAGGTCCTCGGGCGGATCGGGCTCGACCGCCGCGGCGTGGTCGTGGGCCTCGGCGGCGGCGCCGTGACGGACCTGGCCGGCTTCGTCGCCGCCACCTGGATGCGCGGCGTGCGGTTGGTCAACGTGCCGACCACGCTGCTCGGCATGGTCGACGCGGCCGTCGGCGGCAAGACGGGCATCAACACCGAGGCCGGCAAGAACCTCGTGGGCGTGTTCCACGAGCCGAGCGCCGTGCTCGTCGACCTCGCGACGCTGGAAACCCTGCCCCGCAACGAACTCGTGGCCGGCATGGCCGAGGTCGTGAAGACGGGCTTCATCGCCGACCCGCGCATCCTCGAGCTGATCGAACAGGATCCCGAAGCCGCCCTCGACCCGTCCGGAGACGTGCTGGCCGAGCTGGTCCGCCGCTCGATCCAGGTGAAGGCCGACGTCGTCGCCGCCGACCTGCGCGAGTCCGACCTGCGCGAGATCCTCAACTACGGCCACACCCTCGGCCACGCCATCGAGCGCCGCGAGCGCTACCGCTGGCGCCACGGCGCGGCCGTGAGCGTGGGCCTGGTGTTCGCCGCCGAGCTCGCCCGCCTCGCCGGGCGCCTCGACGACGAGACCGCCGCGCGCCACGCGTCCGTGCTGAAGCTGATCGGCTTGCCGACCACTTACGACGCCGACGCGCTCGGCCAGCTCATGGAGAGCATGAAGGGCGACAAGAAGACCCGCTCCGGCGTGCTCCGGTTCGTGGTCCTCGACGCGCTCGCCAAGCCCGGCCGCCTCGAAGGTCCGGACCCGGCGCTGCTGGCCGCCGCCTACTCGGCGATCGCGGCCGACGCCCCCAAGAGCGGCGGGAGCGTGCTGCTGTGAAGGTCTTCGTCTTCAACGGCCCCAACCTCGGCCGCCTCGGCAAACGCGAGCCCGCAACCTACGGATCGACGACCCACGACGACCTCGCCGCCCTCTGCGTGAAGACGGGCTCCGAGCTCGGACTCGCCGTCGAGGTGCGCCAGACCGACCACGAGGGCGAGCTCGTCGGCTGGCTCCACGAGGCCGCCGACGGCGGTCACCCGGTCGTGCTCAACGCCGGCGCCTGGACGCACTACTCGATCGCGGTGCGCGACGCCGCCGCGCAGCTGTCCGCGCCGCTGATCGAGCTGCACATCAGCAACGTCCACAAGCGCGAGCAGTTCCGCCACCACAGCGTGCTCTCCGACATCGCCACCGGCGTGATCGCAGGCCTCGGCGTCGACGGCTACGGTCTCGCGCTGCACTGGGTGGCAGCGAACGTGAAGTGACCCCGTAGCTCACCACCGACCGGCTCCGGCTGCGGAGCCTGACCGAGGCCCACACCGAGGCCGTGGTGGCGGTGTTCGCCGACCCGGAGATGAGCCGGTTCTTCGCCGCCGACTTCTCCGATCCGACCAGGCCCGCGCCATGGTGGCGCGCCGGCTCGCCTACGACGGACCCGAAGGCCAGGGCCACTGGGTGGTCGAGCACGAGGGCGAAGTCATCGGCGTCGCCCATCTGCGCCCGTCGTCCGAGCTGCCCGGCGCCGTCGCCGAGCTGGGCTACTTCATCGCCGCGAAGCATGCGGGAAAGGGCTTTGCCGCCGAAGCCGGCCGCGCGCTCGTGGACTACGGACTGACCACGCTCGGCCTGCCTGCCGTGTGGGCGCTCGTCCACGAGGACAACGCGGCCAGCCTCGCGATCACCCGCCGGCTCGGCTTCCTCGACGTCGGCTCCGGCGTGCACTACGGCGACGTGCACCGCGTGCTCGTGGCGCTGCCCACCGCGCACGGCCGGCCCCACCACATCGAGCTCTGGGCGCCCGGCCTCGCGCGCGCCGAACGCAGCTGGGGCTGGCTGCTGGGCCGCCTCGGGTGGCGCGAGTTCCCGCGCTGGCCCGACGGCGTCAGCTGGCGCCTCGGCCCCACGTACCTGGTGGTGGAGGCCTCGCCCGCGATGGCGGGCGGATCGCACGAACGCCTGCGCCCCGGGCTCAACCACCTCGCCCTGCACGTCGCCACGCGCGCGGAGGTCGACGAGCTCGCGGCCGGCGGTCACGGCTGGCGGCCGCTGTTCGCGGACCGTTTCCCCTACGCGTGCGGGAAACGGCACTCCGCGGCCTACCTGGAGAACGACGACGGCTTCGAGGTCGAGCTCGTTGCCCTCGAACACCCGCGAGTCGGGGACGCGTTCACCCGACCGGGTTAGGACTGGTTAGACTCGGCCATCATGCACCCGTTTCGTGGCGGGGTTCGGCGACCCGCGCGAGCCCTGTTCGCCCTGGCGTTGTCGGGGGTCGTGGTGGCGGGCTGCAGCGACAGCTACGCGCAGACCCAGGCTGACGGACCCGGCCACGGCGGCATCGCGGGCGGCAAGCCGGCTCCGGCGAAGCCCCCGCGCGTGGCGAACGTCCCCCTGGAGACCGCGAAAGCCCGCCAGAGCAACGGAGTGGTCGCCGCCGGCGCCGCCGACGCGGTCTACAACTACGGCCCCACGGCGATGGTCGAAAACGGCAAGACCCGCCTGTGGTGGTGCAGCCAGTACGGCAGCGCGGTCCCGCCCGGAGACGACATCCTCTACGCCGAGGCGCCTTCGGCCGACGGTCCCTTCACCGGACCCGGTGGTGGCGCGCCGATCGCGGTCCTGTCCGGCTCGCCCGGCGCGTTCGACGGCGTGCACACGTGCGACCCGTCCGTGCTGCGCGTCGGCGGCACCTACTACCTGTACTACACCGGCGCGGCGGGCGACCACGCGCTCGGCAACGCCGTCGGCCTCGCGACGAGTCCCGACGGAATCCACTGGACCCGCGCGGCGGGCGGGCGCCCGATCCTCGGGCCTTCGCACGACGTGCACCGCGACAACGTCTACGGCGCCGGCCAGCCCTCGGTCGTATTCCTCGACGGCTGGTACTACCTCATGTTCACCGACACCACCGGCCGCGCCGCCGGCTGGAACGGTGCCGGCCAGTTCGTGATCCGCTCCCACGACCCGGCGTTCGGCAGCGGCGTGGAAGCGTTGGGGGACAAGGGTTTCACGTCCGTGTCCGGCACCTCGGCACCTCGTGATCGCTCGGTGGTCGACGGGTTCAGTGCCGACCTCGAGTGGGTCGGCGCGCTCGACGCGTTCGTGATCGCCCACGAGACCGCGGACGGCACCACACTCACCTTCTGGGACAAGGACTTCACGCTCCAGCCCTACACGCCGCTGGTGATTCCCGGCGCCTGGAAGGAAGGACCCGGCCTCGTCCGCCGCCCGGACGGCCACGCGCCGACGTCGGTCACCGACCCGTGCGACACCGTCTCGTTCGACGTCGTGCGCGCGACCGCGATCGGCTCCGCGGGCGCGCCGACGGGCCTGAGGCACTTCGGCCTCGACGTGCAGGGCGCCGGCGGCTGTTCAAGCCCTGACCGCGTGACCACGACCTTCGACGGCGTCGCGATGCCGTCCCCGGATCGCCGGATGGACCTGTTCCGCCGCGGCGTGCGCATCTGCGTCGACCGCCGCTCCGTCGCCGCCGCCTTGGCCGGGGAGGTCGTGGACCGGCCGCTCGCGCCTGTCGCCGGGCTGCCCGTGAAGACGACGCTGAAGTCCGGCACGACCGTGGTCCACTCGTACGGCCACGGGTACGGCGTGGTGCTGGGCAACGAGCTCTACGGCCTGCCCGACACCACGACCGTGGACCTCAACGGGGCCGAGGTGACGGAGATCGACCCGCGACAGTGGGACGCCTACGCGCCCGGGCTCCCGCTGGGCGGCTGACGGGCGACGGCTTCGGCCGCGGCGCGCCGGCCGGCTCGGCGGCCTCGGGTTCCGGCAGCTCCAGCTGACCCGACTGGCTGCCCGAACCGTCGTCGTCGTCCTCCTCGGGCACCGGCTCCGCGTCCTCGGGTGCGGGCCGGCGCACGCGCGAGCCGACGAACAGCCCCAGCCCGGCCGGCACCAGCACCAGCAGCGCCGAGAACGCCGCGCCGCCGGTGAGCGCCGCGCCCAGCTCCGAGGTCCCGGTCTGGTCGACGAACACCGCGCGCCCGATCACGTAAAGGATGCCGGAGACGACGCCGGCGACCAGCGAGGCGATGAACCAGGCGCGGCCGCGGTCCGGCTTGTCGCGCCAGCCGTCGACCGCGCTCCACAGCGCCGCGACGCCCACCAGTACGGCGAGGGTGACGGACGTGATCACCGTCTGGTCGGTCGGGTGGAACACGGACCACTTGGCGAGCAGCGTCATGGCGGCGGCGTGGACGACGGCCATGACCAGCCCGCGAGTCAACCAGGCACCCAGCATGGACGGAGTGTAGGTGCCACCGGGTGAACGCCGCGTGGTCCGCCCCGATGCGGCGTTCGTTGCGTTGGACGCAACCAACGCCGCATGGGGGCGCGGGCCGAGCGCGTGCCCGGGGCGGCGGAGGGGGCGTGGCTAAGCTGGCCGGGTGCCTGAAACCCACGCTCACCGTCGCGGCGCGCTGCGGTCCCTGATCACCGACTCCGGGGTCGACGCGCTGCTGGTCACCGACCTGCTCAACATCCGCTACCTCACCGGGTTCACCGGGTCGAACGCCGCGCTGCTCGTGCATGGCGGCGGCGAGGCAAAGACCGTCTTCTGCACCGACGGCCGCTACACGACCCAGTCGGCGTCCGAGGTGCCCGACCTCGAACGCGTGACGGGCCGCGCCAGCGCCCGCGTGCTCGCCGACTTCGCGGCCCATGCCCAGTCGACCTACGGGCGCACCGGGTTCGAGAGCCAGCACGTGAGCGTCGAAGACCATGAGGCGCTCAAGGTGCGCTTCGACAAGGTGACGCTGGTCCGCACGCCCGGGTTGGTCGAGCAGCTGCGTGCGGTGAAGGACGAGGTCGAGGTCGCGGCCCTGCGCTCGGCCTGCGCGGCGGCCGACCGCGCGCTCGCCGACCTGCTGGCGGCCGGCGGCCTGCGCGCCGGGCGCACCGAGCTGGAAGTGGCACGCGACCTCGAGAACCGCATGCTGGAGCACGGTTCGTCGGAGCCGTCGTTCGCCACGATCGTGGCCGCCGGGCCCAACTCGGCGATCCCGCACCACCAGCCCACCGGCGCGGAGCTGCGCGAAGGCGACTTCGTGAAGATGGACTTCGGCGCGACGGTCGACGGCTACCACTCCGACATGACCCGCACGGTCGTGCTCGGCAAGGCCGCCGACTGGCAGCGCGAGCTCTATGACCTGGTCCACCGCGCCCAGGCGGCCGGTACCGCGGCCGTGTTCCCGGGCGCCGACGTGTCCGAAGTGGACGCCGCGGCGCGCTCCGTGATCGCCGCCGCGGGCCGCGCGGAGGAGTTCGCGCACGGCCTCGGCCACGGCGTCGGGCTCGAGGTGCACGAGGCGCCCAGCCTCGCTACCACGGGCGTCGGTACACTGTCCGCCGGTATGGCGGTCACCGTCGAGCCCGGCGTCTACCTCGCGGGGCGCGGTGGCGTGCGCATCGAGGACACGCTCGTCGTGCGGGACTCCGGGCCCGAACTCCTCACCCTGAGCACCAAGGACCTCGTGGCCGTCTGAGACGGGCCGCGGACGAAGAGATCGACACAGGAGACCGAAAGCTCGTGGCCACCACCAACGACCTGAAGAACGGGCTCGTCCTCAACCTCGAGGGCCAGCTCTGGACCGTCACCGCGTTCCAGCACGTCAAGCCGGGCAAGGGCGGTGCGTTCGTGCGCACCACGCTCAAGCACGTGCTGACGGGGAAGGTCGTCGACAAGACCTTCAACGCCGGCACGAAGGTCGAAACGGCCACCGTGGACCGCCGGAACATGACCTACCTGTACAAGGACGGCCAGGACTTCGTGTTCATGGACGGCGACACCTACGACCAGATCACGGTCCCGGCCGAGGTCGTGTCGGACAACGCCAACTACATGCTCGAGAACACCGAGGTCCAGGTCGCGGTGCACGAGAACGAGCCGCTGTACGTCGAGCTCCCGACGTCGGTCGAGATCCTCATCCAGCACACCGACCCGGGCCTGCAGGGCGACCGCTCCACCGGCGGCACCAAGCCGGCGACGCTGGAGACCGGCGCGGAGATCCAGGTCCCGCTGTTCGTCTCGACCGGCGAGAAGATCAAGGTCGACACGCGTGACGGCCGGTACCTCGGCCGCGTCTCCGGCTGATGGCGGACAAACAGAAGCCGCACCCGAACCGCGGCGGTGCGATCAGCAGGCGGCAGGCCCGCCGGCGTGCCGTCGAGATGCTGTACGAAGCTGCGCAACGCGGCACCGACCCGGTCACGCTGCTGGCCGACCGGGTCGGGTCCACCGACGTCGACCCCGTCGCCGACTACACGATCACCGTTGTGGAGGGCGTCACGACCCACCGCGAGCAGGTGGACGAGCTGCTGGCCGAGCACTCGCAGGGCTGGACGCTGGACCGCATGCCGCCGGTCGACCTGGCGGTGCTGCGCGTGGGAGTCTACGAGATGCTCTGGTCCTCCGACGTGCCCGACCCCGTCGCGATCGACGAGGCCGTGGGCCTGGCGAAAGAGCTCTCGACCGACGACTCGCCGCGCTTCGTCAACGGCGTGCTCGGGCGCATCGGGACGATCGCCGACCGCCTGCGGGCCGTGCTCTGACCCGCTGACGGCAGCGTCCAAACAGCCGAAAACCGCCGAAGGCCGCGGCTCCGTGAAGGAGCCGCGGCCTTCGGCGTTGTGCTGGTGCCCCCAGGAAGCCTCACGAGTGGGGTCCGGAAGAGGTCTTCGTCACACCGCGCGTTTCTCCAGCCGGCGCGGGGCCGCGCTCGGCCCTGCCCGGGCATCGCCCGGTGAACCGGGTTCACCGTCACGGCAACCCGGAAGCGCTAGCCCAAACGGGTCACGCGCCGGAACGGCGGGCGCGGGTGCGAGGGGACGGCCGGGGCGATGTTGATCACCGTCCGCAGCCGGTCCGGCGGTGTCCGAAGCTCGGTGGGTGTTTCCGGTGCCCCGCCGAAAACACCCACCACGTCGGGCAACCGCCGCCCATCAGTCTTCTTTGGACGGACGAGCCTCGGGCGGCAGGACGCCCCAGTCGATGAGCTGTTCGGTGAGCTCACCGGGGGTCATGTCGTAGATGATCGCGAGCGAGCGCAGGTCCTCGGTGCGGATGGAGAGCACCTTGCCGTTGTAGTCGCCGCGCTGGCTCTGGATCGTGGCCGCGTACCGCGCGAGCGGGCCGACCTTCTCCGCGGGCAGCTGCTGGAGCCGCTCGAGGTTGATCACGATCTTCGTGGCGGGTTCGGCACCCGAGGGCACACGGCCCTCCGGCAGCAGTTCGACCACCGGTACACCGTAGAAGTCGGCCAGTTCGGCCAGCTTCTGGACGGTGACGGCGCGGTCGCCACGCTCGTACGAGCCGACGACGACGGCCTTCCAGCGGCCGCCCGACTTCTGCTCGACCCCGTGCAGGGAGAGGCCCTGCTGCTGGCGGATCCCGCGGAGCTTGGCCCCGAGCGCCTTGGCGTAATCGCCCATCTGGTGGTTCTCCGTTTCCTCACCCCCACGCCGGTCGGGGTGACCGGTCAGGGGACTCCTCGAGTCGAATACTCAGAGTAATGGTTACGCATAGTTGTCACCAGGTCAAGCAGAAGGTCTCCGTACCTGGTCGCGGACGTGGGCACACCACCCGGAAGGCTGATTGACCTGCCCTGCTACTGTCGGTGCGATTTCCCGCACGAGCGGGGAGTCGACGTCCTTTAAGGACCCGTCCAGAGAGGCGGGGAAGGAGGTCCGCCTTGTCGTCACGTCCGCGTGGCGCGGCGGAACCGGCCGGGGAGCGCGAGCTTCTTTCGGCCGGCGATGTCGCGCGCACCATCGCCCGGATGGCCCATCAGGTCATCGAGAAGACCGCACTCGGTGCGGGTGCTTCCGGTGACCCCGGCTCACCCGGTGATCAAGCCCCGCCGGTGTTGCTGGGCATTCCCACCCGCGGTACTCCGCTGGCCACCCGGCTCGCCGGGAAGATCGGCGAGTTCTCACGCGTCGTCCCCCCGACGGGGGCGCTCGACGTCACCCTGTACCGCGACGACCTGCGCCGCCGGCCGCCGCGCGCGCTCGAGCAGACGCAGCTGCCGCCCGGCGGCATCGACGACCGGGTGGTGATCCTGGTCGACGACGTGCTGTTCTCCGGCCGCACCATCCGCGCCGCCCTCGACGCCCTGCGCGACCACGGCCGCCCGCGCGCCGTGCAGCTGGCCGTGCTCGTCGACCGCGGCCACCGCGAGCTGCCGATCCGCGCCGACTACGTCGGCAAGAACGTGCCCACCGCGCGGGCCGAGGGCGTGTCCGTGCTGCTGTCCGAAACGGACGGGCGTGACGCGGTCCTGCTCCGCGCGCCGGAAGGAGAGTCCCGGTGAAGCACCTGCTCGCCACCGACGGTCTGGACGCCGACACCGCCACGGCCGTCCTCGACACCGCCGACGAGCTGAAGCACACGCTGCTCGGCCGGGAGGTCCGCAAGCTGCCGACGCTGCGCGGCCGCACGGTGATCACCCTGTTCTACGAGAACTCCACCCGTACGCGCGTGTCGTTCGAGATCGCCGGGAAGTGGATGAGCGCCGACGTGATCAACGTCTCGGCGTCGAGCTCCTCGGTGAACAAGGGCGAGTCGCTGCGGGACACCGCGCTCACGCTCGCCGCCGCGGGCGCCGACTGCGTGATCGTCCGGCACCCCGCCTCGGGTGCCGCGCACCGGCTGTCGGGCTGGCTCGCCGAGGCCGGCACGGCGGTGGTCAACGCGGGCGACGGCACCCACGAGCACCCCACGCAGGCGCTGCTCGACGCGGCGACCCTGCGCGAGCGGCTCGGGTCGCTGAAGGACCGCCGGGTGGCGATCGTCGGCGACGTGCTGCACAGCCGCGTCGCCCGGTCCAACATCCACCTGCTGAGCACCCTCGGCGCGGAGGTGGTGCTCGTCGCGCCGCCGACGCTGCTGCCGGTCGGCGTGGAGACGCTGCCGGTCACGATCTCGCACGACCTCGACGCCGAACTGGTGGCCGTCGACGCCGTGATGATGCTTCGGGTGCAGGCGGAACGGATGCACGGGGGCTTCTTCCCGTCGTCGCGCGAGTACTCGATCTCCTACGGCCTGTCCGAGCGGCGCCAGCGGCTGCTGCCCGACCACGCCGTGGTGCTGCACCCCGGCCCGATGCTGCGCGGGATGGAGATCGCGTCGGCGGTCGCCGATTCCCCGGCGTCGGCCATCACCGAACAGGTCCGCAACGGCGTCCACGTGCGCATGGCGGTCCTCTACCACCTCTTGGCCAGCGAAGGAGCCGCAGCGTGAGCTTGGTGATCAAGGGCGCCCGCCCGTACGGGGAGGGTGAACCGGTCGACGTCCTGATCGAGGACGGCGTGATCACGGCCATCGGGGAGGTCTCCGTGCCCGAAGCCGCCGAGGTCCTCGACGCCGGGGGCCAGGTGCTGCTGCCCGGTTTCGTCGACCTGCACACCCACCTGCGCGAGCCCGGCCGTGAGGACACCGAGACGATCGAGACCGGCTCGGCCGCCGCGGCGCTGGGCGGCTACACGGCCGTGTTCGCCATGGCCAACACCGACCCGGTGGCCGACAACGCGCTCGTGACCGACCACGTGTGGCGGCGCGGGCAGGAGGTCGCGCTGGTCGACGTGCACCCGGTCGGCGCCGTCACGGTGGGGCTCAAGGGCGAGAAGCTCGCCGAGCTCGGCACGATGGCCAAGGGCACCGCCGCCGTGCGCGTGTTCTCCGACGACGGCGTGTGCGTGGCCGACCCGCTGCTGATGCGCCGCGCGCTGGAGTACTCGACCGCGCTCGACGCCGTGATCGCCCAGCACGCCGAGGAGCCGCGGCTCACGGTCGGCGCACAGGCCAACGAGGGCGAGAACTCCGCACGCCTGGGCTACCCGGGCTGGCCGGCTTCGGCCGAGGAGTCGATCGTCGCGCGCGACTGCCTGCTCGCGCTGCACGCCAAGGCCCGCCTGCACGTCTGCCACGTGTCCACTTCGGGCACGGTCGACGTCCTGCGGTGGGCGAAGGACCGCGGCACCAAGGTGTCAGCCGAGGTCACCCCGCACCACCTGCTGCTCACCGACGAGCGCCTCGCCACCTACGACCCGGTGAACAAGGTGAACCCGCCGCTGCGCACCGGCGGCGACGTCGAGAAGCTGCGCGCGGCGCTGGCCGAAGGCGTGATCGACTGCGTCGCCACCGACCACGCGCCCCACGCCGTGCAGGACAAGGACACCGAGTGGAGCGCCGCGCGGCCGGGCATGCTCGGCTTGCAGACCGCGCTCTCGGTCGTCGTCCGCGCGATGGTGGAGCCGGGCCTGCTCGACTGGCGCGGCATCGCCCGCGTGATGAGCGAGCGGCCCGCCGCGATCGGCAACCTGCCCGACCAGGGCCGCCCGCTCGAGGTCGGCGAGCCCGCCAACCTGACCCTCGTGGACCCCGGCGCGGAGTGGACGGTGCGCGGCGTGGAGCTCGCCAGCATCTCCGCGAACACCCCGTACGAGGGAATGCGGCTGCCCGCCGTGGTGGCGGCCACCGTGCTGCGCGGGCGGATCACCGCGCGCGAAGGGAAGATCTGCTGATGGACCGGTTCCTCCTCACCCTGGGGATCGTCGTCTTCTTCCTCCTGTGCCTGTGGGGCATGTGGGTGGGCTGGCGGCGCAAGTCGCGCTCGCAGAGCGCGCAGGTGCCGCCGTTCCCGGGAATTCCCGGGGATCCCGGTGAGATCCTGCTGGAGTCGACCGGGCTCTACGTCAGCACCACCACCGCCGGAAACTGGCAGGAGCGGGTCGTGACGCGGGGCGCGGGGCTGCGCACCGGCGCGGTCTGGCGCCTGCACCCCGGCGGCATCGCGGTGGAACGCGGCGGCGCCCCCGACTTCTGGATCCCGCGCGAGGCGGTCACCGGGATCCGCCGCGACTCGAAGATCGCCGGGAAGGTGATGGGCACCGACGCGCTGCTCGTCGTCACCTGGCGGCTGGGTGACGTCGATCTCGACACCGGCTTCCGCGGCGACGAGCTCGACGACTATCCACAGTGGATCGACCAGCTTTCCCCCGACAACTCGGATCACGACATCAAGGGAGGTGCCCAGTGAGCACCGCGAACGGCACTCGCGTCCCCGCCGCCCTGGTTCTGGAGGACGGCCGGGTCTTCCGCGGCGCGGCCTACGGCGCGCGCGGGCGGACGCTCGGCGAGGCGGTGTTCTGCACCGGCATGACCGGCTACCAGGAGACGCTGACCGACCCGTCCTACCACCGGCAGATCGTGGTGCAGACCGCACCGCAGATCGGCAACACCGGCTGGAACGACGAGGACGACGAGTCGGCCCGCATCTGGGTCTCGGGCTACGTGGTGCGCGACCCGGCCCGCACGCCGTCCAACTGGCGCGCCAAGCGCGGCCTCGACGAGGAGCTGGCCCGTCAGGGCATCGTCGGCATCTCCGAGGTCGACACGCGCACGCTCACGCGGCACCTGCGCGAGCAGGGCGCGATGCGCGCCGGCGTGTTCTCCGGCGACGCGTTGGGCAGCGACGAGCAGATGGTGGCCGAGGTCCTGGCGAGCCCGCAGATGAAGGGCGCCGACCTCGCGGGCGAGGTCTCCACCGACAAGCCCTATGTCGTCGAGGCGCAGGGCGAACGGCGCTTCCGCGTGGCCGCGCTCGACCTGGGCATCAAGTCCAACACCCCGCGCCTGATGACGCAGCGCGGCATCGAGGTCCACGTGCTGCCCGCCGCGACCACGGTCGAGGAGCTGCTCGCGGTCGAGGCCGACGGCGTCTTCCTCTCCAACGGCCCGGGCGACCCCGCGACCACCACGCACGCCACCGCGCTGACGAAGGCCGTGCTGGAGCGCGAGATCCCGCTGTTCGGCATCTGCTTCGGCAACCAGATCCTCGGCCGAGCACTGGGGCTGGGTACGTACAAGATGCGCTACGGCCACCGCGGCATCAACATCCCGGTGATCGACGTGGCCACCGGCCGCGTCGCGATCACGGCGCAGAACCACGGCTTCGCGCTCGAAGGCGAGCCGGGCCAGCGGTTCGAGTCGCCCTACGGCGCCGCGCAGATCAGCCACTACTGCCCCAACGACGACACCGTCGAGGGCGTGCGCGCCTTCGACGTGCCGGCGTTCTCGGTGCAGTACCACCCCGAAGCCGCGGCCGGACCGCACGACGCGGCGCCCCTGTTCGACGAGTTCGTGACCCTGATGGAGAAGAAGGCCTGATGCCGAAGAGGACGGACATCCAGCACGTGCTGGTGATCGGCTCCGGGCCGATCGTGATCGGGCAGGCGGCCGAGTTCGACTACTCGGGCACGCAGGCCTGCCGGGTGCTGCGGGCCGAGGGCCTGCGCGTGAGCCTGGTGAACTCGAACCCGGCCACCATCATGACCGACCCCGAGTTCGCCGACGCCACCTACATCGAGCCGGTGACGCCGGACTTCGTGGAGAAGGTCATCGCGCAGGAGCGCCCCGACGCGCTGCTGGCCACGCTGGGTGGCCAGACCGCGCTCAACTGCGCGGTCGCGCTGCACGAGCGCGGCGTGCTCGAGAAGTACGGTGTCGAGCTGATCGGCGCCGACATCGACGCCATCCAGCGCGGCGAGGACCGGCAGAAGTTCAAGGACATCGTGCGCACGATCGGCGCCGAGGTCCCGCGCAGCCGCGTCTGCAACACGATGGAGGACGTGCGCGCCACCGTCGCCGAGCTCGGCCTGCCGGTCGTGATCCGGCCGTCGTTCACCATGGGCGGCCTGGGTTCCGGCCTGGCCTACACGCCCGAGGAGCTGGAGCGGCTGGCGTCCACCGGCCTGAGCGAGTCGCCGGTCACCGAGGTGCTCATCGAGGAGAGCGTGCTCGGCTGGAAGGAGTACGAGCTCGAGCTGATGCGCGACAAGCACGACAACGTCGTGGTCGTCTGCTCGATCGAGAACGTCGACGCGATGGGTGTCCACACGGGCGACTCCGTCACCGTCGCGCCCACGATGACGCTCACCGACCGCGAGTACCAGGTGATGCGCGACGTGGGCATCGCCGTGCTGCGCGAGGTCGGCGTGGACACCGGCGGCTGCAACATCCAGTTCGCGATCAACCCGGACGACGGGCGCATGGTCGTGATCGAGATGAACCCGCGCGTGTCCCGCTCGTCGGCGCTCGCGTCGAAGGCCACCGGTTTCCCGATCGCCAAGATCGCCGCGAAGCTCGCCATCGGCTACACGCTCGACGAGATCCAGAACGACATCACCGGCGAGACCCCGGCGGCCTTCGAGCCGACGCTGGACTACGTCGTGGTGAAGATCCCGCGCTTCGCCTTCGAGAAGTTCCCGGGCGCGGACCCGACGCTCACGACCACGATGAAGAGTGTCGGCGAGGCCATGTCATTCGGCCGCAGCTTCCCCGAGGCGCTCGGCAAGGCCATGCGGTCCATCGAGACGAAGGCGACCGGGTTCTGGACCCTGCCGGATCCCGAGGGCGCGACCATGGAGTCCACTTTGGACTCGCTGCGCGTGCCGCACGAGGGCCGGCTGTACGAGGTGGAGCGGGCGCTGCGCCTGGGCGCCACCGTCGAGCAGGTCCACGAGGCCAGCGGCATCGACCCGTGGTTCGTGGACCAGATCGCGCTGATCGGCGAGGTCGGGGCCGAGGTGCGCGACGCGCCGGTGCTCGACGGCGAGCTGCTGCGCCGCGCCAAGCGCACGGGCCTGTCCGACCGCCAGATCGCCGCGCTGCGCCCCGAACTGGCGGGGGAGGACGGCGTGCGCTCGCTACGCCACCGCCTCGGTGTGCGGCCGGTGTTCAAGACCGTGGACACGTGCGCGGCCGAGTTCAAGGCGGACACGCCGTACCACTACTCGGCCTACGAGACCGACCCCGCGGCACAGTCGGAGGTCGTGGCGCAGGGTGACAAGCCGAAGGTGCTCATCCTCGGTTCCGGCCCGAACCGGATCGGGCAGGGCATCGAGTTCGACTACTCCTGCGTGCACGCCGCGATCGCGCTGCGCGAGGCCGGGTTCGAGGCCGTGATGGTCAACTGCAACCCGGAGACCGTCTCCACCGACTACGACACCTCCGACCGGCTGTACTTCGAGCCGCTGTCCTTCGAGGACGTGCTCGAGGTCGTGCACGCGGAGCAGCAGTCCGGCACCGTCGCGGGCGTGATCGTGCAGCTCGGCGGCCAGACCCCGCTGGGGCTGGCGAAGCGCCTGGCCGACGCCGGTGTGCCGGTGGTCGGCACGCCGCCGGAGGCCATCAACCTGGCCGAGGACCGCGGCGCGTTCGGCGAGGTGCTCGGCGACGCCGGGCTGCCCGCGCCGAAGTACGGCACGGCGACGTCGTTCGAGGGGGCCAAGCGGATCGCCGACGAGATCGGCTACCCGGTGCTCGTGCGCCCGTCCTACGTGCTCGGCGGGCGCGGCATGGAGATCGTCTACGACGAGGAGTCCCTCGCCGGCTACATCCGCCGCGCCACCGAGGTCACGCCCGAGCACCCGGTGCTCGTCGACCGCTTCCTCGACGACGCGATCGAGATCGACGTCGACGCCCTGTTCGACGGCGAGGAGCTCTACCTCGGCGGCGTGATGGAGCACATCGAGGAAGCCGGCATCCACTCCGGTGACTCGTCGTGCGCGCTGCCGCCGATCACGCTCGGTGCGACCGACCTCGAAGAGGTGCGCCGCTCCACGGAAGCGATCGCCCGCGGTGTCGGCGTGCGCGGCCTGCTGAACGTGCAGTACGCGCTCAAGGACGACGTGCTGTACGTGCTGGAAGCCAACCCGCGTGCCTCGCGCACGGTGCCGTTCGTCTCGAAGGCCACCGCGGTGCCGCTCGCGAAGGCGGCGGCCTTGGTGATGACCGGCTCGACGATCAAGGACCTGCGCGCGTCGGGCGTGCTGCCCGCCGAGGGCGACGGCGGCCGGATGCCGGCCGACTCGCCGGTGGCGGTCAAGGAGGCCGTGCTGCCGTTCCACCGGTTCCGCACGCCGGAGGGCCACGGCGTGGATTCCTTACTGGGCCCGGAGATGAAGTCCACGGGCGAGGTGATGGGCGTGGACGTGTCCTTCGGGAAGGCGTTCGCGAAGTCGCAGAGCGGTGCGTACGGCTCGCTGCCGACGTCGGGGCGCGTATTCGTCTCGGTGGCCAACCGCGACAAGCGCTCGATGGTCTTCCCCGTGAAGCGGCTGGCGGACCTCGGGTTCGAGATCCTGGCGACCTCCGGCACCGCAGAAGTGTTGCGGCGCAACGGGGTCGACTGCACGGTCGTGCGCAAGCACTACGAGGGCTCCACGGCGGCCGAGCCCAACATCGTGGACGTGATCCTGGCGGGCGGGGTGGAGATGGTGATCAACACGCCGTACGGCAACAGCGGCCCGCGCATCGACGGCTACGAGATCCGGACCGCGGCGGTGTCGCGCGACATTCCCTGCATCACCACCGTGCAGGGCGCGGCGGCCGCCGTGCACGGCATCGAAGCGCTCATCCGGGGTGACATCGGGGTGCGCAGCCTCCAGAGCCTCCAGGCGGCGCTGAAGGCCACGTCGTGAGCGCGCAGCGGTTCGGGGCCCGGCTGGCGAAGGCGGTCGCGGAACGCGGGCCGCTGTGCGCCGGCATCGACCCGCATCCCGGCCTGATCGAGTCCTGGGGCCTGCCTCTGGACGCGAGTGGTCTGGAACGGTTTGCGCTGGGCGCCACGGAGATCCTGGCGGCCACCACGGCGATCGTGAAGCCGCAGTCGGCGTTCTTCGAGGCGTTCGGCCCGCCCGGCGTGGCGGTGCTCGAACGCGTCGTGGACGCGGCCCACGACGCCGGTGCGCTCGTGCTGCTGGACGTGAAGCGCGGCGACATCGGCTCCACGATGGCGGCCTACACGGCCGCCTACGTGGCCGACAAGGCCGCGTTCACGGCCGACGCGGCCACGGTTTCGCCGTACCTGGGTTTCGGCGCGCTCGATCCCGCCGTGGCGGCCGCGACGGCGGCGGGCAACGGTTTGTTCGTGCTCGCGCGCACGTCGAACCCGGAGGCCCACGCGCTGCAGAGCGCGCGGCTGGCGGACGGCCGCACGGTGGCACAGAGCGTGGTGGACGCGGCGGCGGACCACAACGCGGGAGCTGAGCCCTATGGCGACGTCGGCGTGGTGGTCGGGGCCACGATCACCCCCGGCGAGCTGGATCTTTCGCGGCTCAACGGACCGGTGCTGGCACCCGGTTTCGGCGCCCAGGGGGCAACTGTGGCGGACTTACGGGCAGTGTTCGGATCCGGTCTGCCGGGCCTGCTGCCGGCGTCTTCGCGTGACCTGCTGCGGCACGGGCCGGACCCCGAGGCCATGCGCCGCGAGGTCGTGCGGGTCGCCGAGCTGCTGCGTCACACAGCCGGAAAAGACCAATAGCAGGCCCCGGAATCGGCCTCCACCAGCCACCCCCGCATTGTGGCGCCTGCTCAAGGGTGGGTACCGTCGCGTCACCCACCCAGATTTGAGAACTACCGGAGGAAAACGTGGCACTTCCCCAGCTGACAGAGGAACAGCGTGCTGCGGCGCTGGAGAAGGCCGCCGCCGCCCGCCGCATCCGTGCTGAGCTGAAGGAGCGGCTGAAGCGGGGCGGTACCACTCTGGTCGACGTGCTGAAGCAGGCCGAGGAGAACGAAGTCCTCGGCAAGATGAAGGTTTCGGCCCTGCTCGAGGCTCTCCCCGGCGTCGGCAAGGTTCGTGCTCAGCAGACCATGGAACGACTGGAGATCGCACCCAGCCGCAGGCTCCGCGGGCTCGGCGACCGGCAGCGCAAGGCGCTGCTGGCCGAGTTCAGCGGAGAGTGAGCGGCGTCGGTCAGGACTACCCGGTGATCCGGGGCACCGACCGCGACGGTGAGCCGGTGGCGGGGGACACCTCCCGCCACCGGCTCACCGTCGTCTCGGGGCCTTCCGGGGTCGGGAAGTCGAGCGTGGTGGGGGAGCTGCGCAAGCTCGAACCGGACATCTACTTCAGCGTCTCGGTCACGACGCGGAAGCCGAGGCCCGGAGAGGTCGACGGGAGCCACTACCACTTCGTGGAGCGGGCCGAGTTCGATCGGATGGTCGCCGACGGGCAGCTGCTGGAGTGGGCGGAGTTCGCGGGCAACTGCTACGGCACGCCGCGCGAGCCCGTGGAGCGGGCACTGGCGGCCGGGCGGCCCGCCGTGCTCGAGATCGAGCTGCAGGGCGCGCGGCAGGTCCGGGCGGCCATGCCGGAGGCCCGGCTGGTGATGCTGATGCCGCCGTCGTGGGACGAGCTGGTCGGCAGGCTCACCGGACGCGGCACCGAGTCCGAGGCCGCGGTGCAGGCCCGGCTCGCCGAGGCGGAACGCGAACTGGCGGCCGCGGGCGAGTTCGACGTCCGGCTCGTGAACGCCGACGTGAGGACCGCCGCCGCGCGGTTGCTAGACTTGATTACCGGTGGCGATTCCTCTGCCGCCGATATCCTGGACGATACGGAGTAGCACGAGTGGCTGTTCAACAGGCGATGCTGGAAGAGCTCGAGGGCATCACCAACCCGCCGATCGACGACCTGCTCGAAAAGGTCTCCTCGAAGTACGCGCTGGTGATCTACTCGGCCAAGCGCGCGCGTCAGATCAACGACTACTACGCCCAGCTGGGCGAGGGTCTGCTGGAGTACGTCGGCCCCCTCGTGGAGCCGGGCCCCCGCGAGAAGCCGCTCTCGATCGCGCTGCGCGAGATCCACGGTGGCCTGCTCGAGCACACCGAGGGTGAGTGACACCAAGCCCAGGGTCGTCCTGGGCGTGGGCGGCGGCATCGCCGCCTACAAGGCCTGTGAGGTTCTGCGAGGCCTCACCGAGTCCGGGCACGACGTCCGCGTGGTGCCCACCGACGCCGCGCTGAACTTCGTCGGCGCGGCCACCTTCGAGGCCCTCTCGGGCCACCCGGTGCACACCGGGGTGTTCACGGAGGTGCCCGAGGTGCAGCACGTGCGCGTCGGCAAGGAAGCCGACCTCGTGCTGATCGTCCCGGCGACCGCCAACCTGCTGGCCAAGGCCGCGCACGGCATCGCCGACGACCTCCTCACCACGACCCTGCTCACCGCCCGGTGCCCGGTCGCCTTCTTCCCGGCGATGCACACGGAGATGTGGGAGCACCGGGCCACGCAGGACAACGTCGCGCTGCTGCGGTCGCGCGGCATGGTCGTGACCGAGCCCGCCGCCGGTCGCCTCACCGGCGTCGACACCGGCAAGGGCCGGCTGGCCGACCCGGCCGAGATCGTGGACCTGGCCCGCCTGCTGCTCGACGAGCCCCGCGCGTTGCCGCGCGACCTCGAGGGCCTGCGCGTGGTCGTCTCCGCGGGCGGTACGCGCGAGCCGCTGGACCCTGTGCGCTACTTGGGCAACCGCTCGTCGGGCAAGCAGGGTTTCGCGCTCGCGCGCGTGGCCGCCCAGCGTGGTGCCGACGTGACGTTGATCGCTGCCCACACCGTGGAGCTGCCCCAGCCCGCCGGCGCGCACGTGGAGCGCGTGTCGAGCGCGGAGGAGCTGCGCAAGGCCGTACACGCGGCCGCCGCCGACGCCGACGTGGTCGTGATGGCCGCCGCCGTCGCCGACTTCCGGCCGGCCACGCGGGCCGACCACAAGATCAAGAAGTCCGACGACTCGCCCGACCCCGTGATCACCCTCGACCGCAACGCCGACATCCTCGCCGAGCTGGTCCAAGGCCGTCGCGAGGGCCAGACGGTGGTCGGGTTCGCCGCCGAGACGGGCGACGAGCACGGCAGCGTGCTCGACCACGCGCGCACGAAGCTGCGCCGCAAGGGCGCCGACCTGCTGGTGGTCAACGCGGTGGGCGACGGCAAGGCGTTCGGCACGGAGGACAACTCCGGCTGGCTGCTGGCCGCCGACGGCACCGAGCAGGCGATCCCGCTCGGCGCGAAGGCGCGGCTCGCGGCCACAGTGTGGGACGCTGTAACAAGCTTGCGCGAACGTCGACTCCAGCACTAGGCCTTCTGGGTAATGTAGGGCCGTGTAAGGGGTACCTAAGTTCGCGGGTACCGAGCCGAAACCGAGGGAAGTGACGAGGGTCGTGACTGCGTCCACCAAAAGGCTGTTCACGTCGGAATCGGTGACCGAGGGCCATCCCGACAAGATCTGTGACGCCATCAGCGACTCGATCCTCGACGGCCTGCTCACCAAGGACCCGCGCAGCCGGGTCGCCGTGGAGACCCTCATCACCACGGGCCAGGTCCACGTGGCCGGTGAGGTGACCACCGAGGCCTACGCCGACATCCCGACCATCGTGCGGGACGTGATCCTGCGGATCGGCTACGACTCGTCGGCCAAGGGCTTCGACGGGAACTCGTGCGGCGTCAACGTGGCGATCGGCTCCCAGTCGCCGGACATCGCGCAGGGTGTCGACACCGCGTACGAGTCGCGCGTGGAGTCCGACGAGGACGAGATCAACCGCCAGGGCGCCGGCGACCAGGGCCTGATGTTCGGCTACGCCTGCTCGGACACCCCCGAGCTGATGCCGCTGCCGATCGCGCTGGCCCACCGCCTGTCGCGCCGGCTGACCGCGGTCCGCAAGGACGGCGTGCTGCCGTACCTGCGCCCGGACGGCAAGACCCAGGTCACCATCGAGTACGCCGGTGAGCAGCCCGTGCGTCTCGACACGGTGGTCGTGTCCACGCAGCACGCCGACGGCATCGACCTGGAGCAGATGCTCGGCGTCGACGTGAAGCAGCATGTGGTGGAGCCTGAGCTGGCCGAGCTGGGTCTCGACACCTCCGGCACGCGCCTGCTCGTCAACCCGACCGGCCGTTTCGTGATCGGCGGCCCGATGGGCGACGCCGGCCTGACCGGCCGCAAGATCATCGTCGACACCTACGGCGGCATGGCCCGCCACGGTGGTGGCGCCTTCTCGGGCAAGGATCCGTCCAAGGTCGACCGCTCCGCGGCGTACGCGATGCGCTGGGTGGCGAAGAACGTGGTCGCCGCCGGGCTGGCCGGGCGCGTCGAGGTGCAGGTGGCCTACGCGATCGGCAAGGCCGCGCCGGTGGGCCTGTTCGTGGAGACGTTCGGAACCGAGACGGTGGACCCGACGAAGATCCAGGACGCGATCAGCGAGGTCTTCGACCTCCGTCCGGCCGCGATCATCCGCGACCTCGACCTGCTGCGTCCGATCTACGCGCCGACCGCCGCGTACGGCCACTTCGGCCGAACGGACCTCGACCTGCCGTGGGAGAGCACCGCACGCGCCGACGCGCTGCGTTCGCTCGCGGGCGCCTGAGTTTCCGGCCGTTCTGTTGTTCGTGAAGGGCATTCCGAGGGAATCCGCTTCCCCCGGGGTGCCCTTCACGGCGTTCTGGCGGCGGGACCGTCGGGGCGGTCTGGTAGAGATCACCGGGTGAGCAGCTCCGAACCCGCCCCGCTGTGGGACCTCCCGGAGCCTTCGCGCTCCGCCTCGGAGCCGATGGCGTCGTCGCCGCGCGCGGGGAAGCCGGCTGCCGGGAAAGCCGCCGGGAAGGCCGCGGCGGTCCGGAAAGCCGGGCCGCGCAAGGGGGCGCAGCAGCCGGCACCCGAGCTGCCCATAGCGAAGATCGTGGTGGACATTCCGCTGGCGCACCTGGACCGGACGTTCGACTACCAGGTGCCCGACAAGCTGCACGAGGCCGCGGTGCCGGGCTGCCGCGTGCGCGTGCGGTTCGCGGGCCAGCTCGTGGATGGCTACCTCGTGGAGCGCACGGACACCACGGAGTACGAGCGTAAGCTGGCGTACCTGGAGCGCGTCACGTCGAGTGAGCCCGTGTTGCCGCCTTCGCTGCACGCGGTGTGCCGGTCGGTGGCCGACCGCTACGGCGGCACCCTGTCCGACGTACTGCGCTTGGCTTTGCCGCCGCGGCACGCCAAAGCGGAGGCCGAGCCCGCTCCGGAACCGGCCCCCGTGCCGGACGTGCCGGACGTGTCGGCGTGGTCGCGGTACCAGTGGGGCCCGGCGTTCCTGGACGCCGTGGCCGACGCCAAGCCGGCCAACGCGGTGTGGCAGGCCCTGCCGGGCGAGGACTGGCCGCGCCGGCTCGCGGAAGCCGCGGCGGTGGCGGCGTCGTGCGGCCGGGGTGCGGTCCTCGTCGTGCCGGATCATCGCGACCTCGCGCGGGTGCACACGGCCTGCGTGGCGCTGATGGGCGAGGACGTCGTGGTGGCGCTGATCGCCGGGCTCGGGCCCGCGGAGCGGTACCGGCGCTGGCTCGCCGTGCTGCGGGGCGGGGTGCGGGTCGTGGTGGGCACGCGCGCGGCAATGTTCGCGCCCGTGGCGGACCCGGGCCTGTTCGTGGTGTGGGACGACGGCGACGACCTGCACCTCGATCCGCACGCGCCCTACCCGCACGTGCGCGACGTGCTGATGGACCGCGCGCACGCCACGAAGTCGTCGCTGCTGGTCGGCGGTTTCGCGCGGACGGCGGAGGCGCAGCTGCTCGTGGAGTCGGGCTGGGCGCAGGCCGTGCTGGCCGACCGCGCCGAGCTGCGCGCGGCCGCCCCGCGCGTGACGCCCGTGGGGGAGGACTTCGACGTTGCCCGCGACGAGGCTGCTCGCGTCGCCCGCCTGCCCGCGGTGGCCTTCGAGGCGGCGCGCCAGGCGTTCGCGGCCGGCCTCCCGGCGCTGGTCCAGGTCCCGCGGCGCGGCTACGTGCCGGGCTTGGCCTGTGGCAACTGCCGCACACCCGCGCACTGCCGCCGTTGCGCCGGTCCGCTGGCGCTGCCCGGCGGTTCGGTCGACGGGGCGCCGAAGCCGCCCGCGTGCCGTTGGTGTGGCGTGCCGGAGACCGCGTTCCGTTGCCAGGCTTGCGGTTCGGTGCGGCTGCGCGCGGTGATCGTGGGCGCGAAGCGGACGGCGGAGGAGCTCGGCCGGGCCTTCCCCGGCGTTCCGGTGCGTACTTCAGGTGCGGCCGAGGTGCTGGCGACGGTGCCGGGCCGCCCCGCGCTGGTGGTCTGCACCCCCGGCGCCGAACCGGTCGCCGAAGGCGGCTACGGCGCCGCGCTGCTCCTCGACGGCTGGGCCCTGCTCGGCCGCCAGGACCTGCGCGCCGCCGAGGAAACCCTGCGTCGCTGGATGGCCGCCGGCGCGTTGGTGCGCCCGGCCGCCTCGGGCGGCAGGATCGTGGTGGGCGCCGAGGCGGGTCTGTCCGTGGTCCAGGCACTGGTCCGCTGGGACCCCGCCTGGCACGCCGGCCTGGAGCTCGGCCAGCGCCGCGAGCTGGGCTTCCCGCCCGCCATGCGCATGGCCAGCGTCGAAGGCACGCCCGACGCCGTCGCCTCCGTTCTCGACGACCTGCCCCTGCCCGACACCGGCGAAGTCCTCGGCCCCGTCCCCGTGGGCGACTTCGACGCCGACGGCAACGCCTCCCGCGAACGCGCTCTGGTCCGCGTTGCGCGTCCGGAGGGCAAGACGCTGGCCGCTTTGCTCCACGACGCGGCGGCCCGCCGGGACGCCCGCAAGGCGGCCGAGCCGGTGCGGATTCAGCTGGATCCGCTGGAGCTGATCTGACGCCGTTCGAGCCGGAGGCGGTGGTTCAGTCCTTTCCCTCGGAGCGTCGTGAAGGCCCCGGACGACGGCCGAAAGCTCGGGTTCGCGAGTGTTGTGCGGACCAATGCCCGGCCGGACCCGTTTCGTTTCGGTCTTGATCGGGCATGTGAAGGCGGTCGGGGAGGGCCGGTCGGATGAAGCACGCCCGCGGTGCTGCTCCGTGCGCGCGCCGGGACTGCTCCTTTCGCTGGCTGCGCGCTTCCGCCGGGTCCCCCTACGCTGGAGGCGCGATGTTCAGGACCGATCCGCGCGACGCCGACGGCTGCCCGTCCGGCGAAGGGGAACCCGCGGCCGAGGCGACGATCCGGGCCGCCGAACCCACCGACGTCAAGGCGCTGAGCACCGCGCTCGGCGCGGCGGAGTACTTCTCCGACCGGCTCGGGCGCCAATCCCAGGGGCTGGGTGTCCTGTTCACCGCGTGGTGGGCGGATCGGCCGGTCGGGGACCTGTACCTGTGGCTCGAGGACGCCGAGGAGCCGCCGATCCGCAGCCGGCTGCCGGGCGTCCCGCTCCTGACGCATCTGGAAGTCCTGCCGGTGGCGCGCAACCGCGGCGTCGGCCGGGCGCTGGTCGGCGCGGCCGAGGGTCGGCTCGCGAGCCTTGGGCACCGGCGCGCCGCGTTGGCCGTGCGCACGGACAACGCGGACGCGGCCCGGCTGTACCGCCGCCTGGACTATCGGGACTGGGGGCACGGCACGGTCGTCTGCTACGCCGAGCACTTCCTCCCGGACGGCCGCATCGTGTCCGAAGCCGAGCTGTGCCACGTGCTGGTGAAGGCGCTCTGAGTCAGCTCTGCTGCACCAGCTCGGCGATGCCGAGGGTTCGGAAGGCCGCGTCCACGCCGTCGGTCACGTGCTGGTCGTGAAGGCCGGCCACGTGCGCGCACCACGTCACCCGGTCTTCCTGCCACGCTCGCAGGTAGTCCGCGCACAGCTTCGGCGTGATCATGTCCTCGTTGCGGCGCAAGGCAGTACGCAGCGCTTCGGTCATGTTGTCGCGGCGGATGAAATCCAGCCCGGCCGCTTCGGAAACCTGGAGCAGCGCTGTGCGGATGAAGTTCCGGCGGACCTCGAGGAACCTCGCCCAGTAGCTCTCCGTCGCGGCTTCGAGGCCAAGGCCCTGGTCGAGCAGGCCGTAGACGCCTTCGGCGAGCGTGTCGCCCAGCTCCTCGGACTCGGCCCGGATCTGGTTGTACGGGTCGTACTCCGCCTGGTGCGCGCTCCCGGTGAGCGCGGTCGTCCGCAGCCCGCTGTCACCCAGCAGGAAGAACCAGTCCTCGTTGTAGAGGTCCGGGAAGAACGAGTCGAAACACCGCTCGCCCACGACCAGCGCACCGCCGCCGACGAACGTGTCCTGCCGCCCGCCGGACTCGCGGTAGGCGTGGCACACCACGGAGTTGTCCGGCATGCCGGTGTTCGTCAGGCCGACGGCCGCGTGGTCGCCGAGCAGGCCTGCGGCCTCGCGCAGGTCGGCCGGCCGGGGCAGCGTGATGTCGTCGTCGAGGAACAGCACGCGCTGCCAGCCCGCGAGGCCGGCGACGAGCAGGCCCAGGTTGCGTTTGAGGCTGGTGTCGGCGCCGCGGAGCAGCTTGTGCTCCCGCAACAGCTGAGACGCGGCGAATCGGGGCAGGACGCCCGCGGGGAGACCGTCGGTGTCGATCGCGAAGGCCCGCACCCCGGCCTGTTTCGCCGCCGGCACGACCCGTTCGGCGCTCGCCTTCTGGCTGCAGAGCAGCAGCACCGGCGCGGCGAGCTCCCGTGCGATGGTCCAGGTGTGGTCCAGCGCGTGCTCGTCGCGGCCGTTGGGCACGACGATCGCGTCCAGCTCGGCCTGGGGAGTCCTCCCGGCACCGACCTCGGCCAGCAGGCGCCGGTGGGTGGTGTGCTGCGCCGGCGCTCCGACGGCAGTGGTCATCTCAGCTCGTTTCTGGCCATTCGTGCAGCCGGTGCTCCGCCAGCGTCCAGTCGGGGGTGAGCCCCTGGTTGTTGAAGATGGGCACGCGGCTGATGATGCTGAAGGAGTCCGCGTGGGCGAATCGCGCGTCCAGGTGGGCCTGGTTGCGATCGCGGAAACGCGGGTCGGTCAGCGCTCGCACGGCTCCGAGGGTTCCCCGGCCGTACATCCCGTTGCACACGGTGACGGTGCGTTTGCGGTTGAGCGGATTGACTCCGTGGTAGAAGAGCGCGACGTCGGCGACGAGGGTGTCGCCGTCTGACGTCTGGGCGTTGAAGCGTTCGGTCGTGCCGTCCGGGTGGGTCACCTCGAAGCTGCCCGGCACGTCCTCGCCCGGACCGCCGCGGCCGATCTGCCGCACCGGTGCGTCGATCAGGTTGAGCAGCTCGCGGGTCTGCGGGTTGAAGTCGACGCCGCCGAGCAGCACGAGGTGTGCCGTGTAGTCCTTGGGGCGCAGGGGGACGCGCGGGTTCGCGGTGCGGAAGGAGACGTTGCTGGTGGGGTTGCAGGCCCGGATGTGGCCGTACAGCTCGATCAGCGCGTCGGGATCGGCGTAGCTGAAGAGCCGGGAGTAGTCGGGGCTGGCGGGGTCCGCGTAGCCGATCCGCATGTCTTCGGGCAGCTGCGCGTCGACGATCACGACGTCTTCGTTCGGCGGGAACCGCCAGACGTTGCCCGGCGCGAACTCGGCCGGGCCCGTCGCCTCGTGGGAGCCGCCGCGCAGCTCGGTGAGCTCGGCCAACAGGTCCTCGCGCCCGCGCTGCTCGTCCTCGGTGAGCTGCTCGGCCGCGAGCAGACGGAAGGACGGCCCCTCGATCGACCGGCGGGTGGCGAAGAACGTCGCGTACGCGTCGAGCCGAAGCATGGGGGGCGACACCGGGTTGCTGGTGTTCTCCCACGACGAGAGCAGCGTGTTGCTCACCCCGAACACGTCGGCGAGCTGGCGTTGGGTGATCTGCACCCCGGGCCAGGTCTCCTTCCGCAGCGCGCGGAGGCGCCCGGCGAGGGCGGGGCTCGGCTGGGACACGACTTCAGACCTTTCAGTGAAGTCCACTGGAACGCGAGTGACGAAGATTGTACAAAGGAGAGTACTGGATCGGCTTGGGAGGCTCACCGGGCCGCGTCCGGCGGGTATTTAAGGGGTGGTTCAGTTCGTGGATCGGCGAAACTCTTAGGGAGAACTTAAGCCTACGGCCCTGTTCAGGTTCAGTCGCAGCCTTTATAGTTCGATCTATGGAAGTCTACTGGAATTCAGGAATTATCTGAACAGGGGGTCGGCCATGGACACCACCGTTCTGCACGTGCCACTGCATCGAGCGATCGTGGTGGTCGACATCGAGGGGTCGACCACCCGGACCAACCCCGCTCGGGCCCGGCTTCGCGCGATTCTGTTCGACCTGCTCGACGAGGCGTTCCGCGCCGGCGGGATCGCGGCGGGGTTCCGGGACCCGTTCGTGGACCGCGGCGATGGCGCGTTGTGCCTGGTCCGGCCGGTCGACGAGGCGCCGAAGACGGTGCTGCTCGCCGAGGTGGTGCCCGCCCTGGCGGAGCTTCTCGCGCGGCACAACGTCGAGAGACCCGACGCGGCCTTCCTGCTCCGGGTGGCGATCCACGCCGGCGAGGTGCACTACGACCTGCACGGCCCCTACGGCGAGGACGTCGACCTCGCCTGCCGGCTGCTCGACGCCGCCGAGCTGCGGCGCCGGTTGCGCACCACCGGGGCGCCGCTCGCACTGGCCGTCTCCGAGGCCATCCACTGGTCGGTGGTCCGCCACGACTACGACGGCATCGACCGCGCCGCGTTCACCGACGCGTTCCACGTGCGGGTGGGCGGCCGGCGGATGCGGGGCTGGCTCCGCACCGCCGAGTGGGCCGGGGCCGGCAGCCCCAGGACGGGGCTCACCGCCTGACGAGCCGGGAGGTGACCCGTGGAGACGACCGGATTCTGGCCGGCGCTGGGCGAGGCCGACCGCGGCAAGGTGGCGGAGCTGGCGGTCCGCCGCAGCTACCGCCGGGGAGACGTGGTGTGCCGCGAAGGAGACCGCGCCGCGATGGTCGTGCTCCTGCTCTCCGGCCACGTCCGGATCACCAACGCGACTTCCGACGGCCGCGAGGTCGTGATCGCCGTGCGCGGCGCGGGCGACGTGGTCGGCGAGCTCGGTGCCATCGACGGCGGCCCGCGCTCGGCGACCGTGGCGGCGCTGGACGATCTCGACGCGCTCGTCGTGCCCGCCGCCCGGTTCGCCGCGCTGTGCCGGCGCGAAGCGGCGATCTCCTGGGCGTTGCTGCAGGTCTTGGCCGATCGGCTGCGCGACATCGGGCGGCAGCGGCTCGACGTCGGCGGCGGCACGGTCACCCGGCGCGTCGCGGCGCAACTGATGCAGCTGGCCGTGCAGCACGGGGTGCGCCGGGGCGACGACATCGTCATCGCGATCCCCGGCACGCAGGCCGAACTCGCGACCACCGCGGCGGTTTCGCGCGAATCGTGGGCCCGGGTGACGCGGGAACTGCGCCGGCTCGGCGTGCTCAGCACCGCGCGCGGCCAAGTCGTGATCCACCGGTTCGCGGAGCTGGGCCGGCTCGCCCGCTGACCTTGCCCGAACGTGTCTGCAGACACAGATTTCCCTGCGGCACAGCGGAATCCTGGTAGCACACATTCACGACGGAGGCAGCCATGGACCCGTTTCTTCCCGCCCCGCAACCGATTCGCTGGCGCCGCGGGGTCTACGCGGCCGCGTTGGTGATTCCGTTCACCGTGACGCAGGTGTGGGCGCTGCTCGTGCTCCTGAGCGTGGCCGACTTCAGCGGCCTTGTCGCACAAGCGGTTCTAGTGCTCGTGCTCGGCTCGGTCGTCTCGCTCGCCGTCGGCTGGCGCTGGGCCTGGCGCCTGGGCTCCGAACGCCGCCGCGCCCTCGAAACCCGCCGCGAGTTCGAGGCCTGGCGCGACGCCGCGCGCGAAATCCCGCCGGCCGAACGGATCGGCACCGGGCGAGGCCGTCGATGAACGCCCTGGCGGCTGCCGCCACCGAGAGCGGCCCCGACCCGTCGACGGTCGTGCTGGTGATCGCCCTCGTGGTGTTCGTCGTCGCGGTGCGAATCGTGCGGCGGATCGTCGGCTTCGTCGTGAAGACCGCCGCGTCGGCCGCCGCGCTCGCCGGCGTCGTCATGGCGGTCGGCGGCCTCGGCGGACTGACGACGCTGGTCGTGCTCGCGCTTCAGTAGGCCGCTTTCACTTCTCCTTGCCACACCATGATTCCCGGGCGGCCGGGAACCCGGTCCCGCACGCGGCGGGCACCGGGTTTTCTCTTTTCGGCGAAGCAATCCGCTCGACCAGTTCGCCGACGCGCAGAGCTTGCGCTGGTGGCAGCCGCTCAGCCGGCCAGCTGCTTCTTCACCTCCGCCGCGACCCGGCCACCCTCCGCGCGCCCCGCGACCTTCGGCTGCACCGCCTTCATCACCGCGCCCATCCCCGCCATCCCGGACGCGCCGGTGCCGGCCACGGCGTCCGTCACCAAGGCCGCCAGCTCCTCGTCCGAGAGCTGCGCCGGCAGGTAGCCCGTGAGGATCTCCGCCTCGGCGCGTTCACGGTCGGCCGATTCGGCGCGGCCGGCGCCCGCGAACGCTTCGGCGGCGTCGCGGCGCTTTTTCACCTCGCGGGTGATGATCTTCCGCACCTCGTCGTCGGAGAGCTCGCGGTGGGTGTCGCCCGCGGTTTCCTCGTAGCCGATGGCCGACAGCGTGAGCCGCAGGGTCGCGGAGCGGAGCTGGTCGCGCGCCTTGATGGCGGTGGTGAGGTCGTCGTGGAGGGTCTGCTTGAGCGTGGTCATCCCCCGATCCTGGCACCACCGCCGCGGCGACGCGCGGGTCTTCTAGACTCGACCGTGATGTCCAACCAGTACGAATCGCTTCCGGAGGTGCGGTGATGAGGCTCGTTTTCGCCGGCACCCCCGAACCCGCGGTGCCCTCGCTGCGTGCTCTGCTCGAATCCGGCCGCCACGAGGTCGTCGCGGTGGTGACGCGGCCCGACGCCCAGGCGGGGCGCGGTCGCCACGTCGTGCGCTCGCCCGTCGGGGCGCTCGCCGACGAGCACGGCATCGAGGTGCTCACGCCCACGCGTGCGGGGGACCCCGCGTTCCTCGCGCGCCTCACGGAGCTGGCGCCCGACGCGTGCCCCGTCGTCGCGTACGGGGCGCTGCTGCCCCAGTCGGCGCTCGACATCCCGGTCCACGGCTGGGTGAACCTGCACTTCTCGCTGCTGCCCGCGTGGCGCGGCGCCGCGCCGGTGCAGTCGGCGATCCGCGCGGGTGACGAAATCACCGGTGCCAGCACGTTCCGCATCGTCAAGGAGCTCGACGCCGGGCCCGTCTTCGGCGTCGTCACCGAGAAGATCGGCCCGGCGGACACGGCGGGCGCCCTGCTGGGCCGGCTCGCCGAGTCAGGTGCGCACCTGCTGCTGTCCACCATGGACGGCATCGAGGACGGCACGCTGCGGGCCGTCGAGCAGTCCGCCGAAGGCATGACCTACGCGCCGAAGGTGACGGTCGAAGACGCTCGCGTATCGTTCGCGGACCCGGCCGCGGCCGTCGACCGGCAGATCCGCGCGGTGACGCCGGAGCCGGGCGCGTGGGCGGAGTTCCGCGGCGAGCGCTTCAAGCTGGGGCCCGTCACGGTCGTCGACGAACCGGGCCCGCCGCCGGGCGAGCTCGTGGTCGAGCGCAAGCGCGTGCTCGTGGGCACGGCGACGAAACCGGTGCGGCTGGGCGAGGTCCAGGCATCGGGCAAGAAACGGATGGCGGCCACCGACTGGGCGCGCGGTACACGGATCGAAGAGGGAGAGCGCCTGCGGTGAACGAGCGTGGGGAACGGCGGCCGTCGAGGCCGCAGCGGGGCCGGCCGGCTCCGCGCAAAGAGGGACCGCGCCGTCCGCCGGAGGTCGATCCGGCCCGCCAGGTCGCGTTCGACGTGCTGCGCGCGGTGCGCGAGAAGGACGCGTACGCGAACCTCGTGCTGCCGCAGCTGCTTCGCGAACGGCGCATCACCGGCCGCGACGCGGCGCTGGCCACCGAGCTCACGTACGGCGCTTCGCGGGCCCAGGGCCTGCTCGACGCCGTGATCGGCGCCTGCGCCGAGCGGCCGATCGAGAAGACGGATCCGGTGGTGCTCGACGCGCTGCGCCTCGGCGTCTACCAGCTGCTGCGCACGCGCATTCCGGAGCACGCGGCCGTCGGGTCCACTGTGGACCTCGTACGCGCCGAAGCCGGTTCGTGGGCAACGGGGTTCGCCAACGCGATCCTGCGTTCGGTGTCCGCAAAGGACGAGCAGACCTGGCTCGACGAGCTGGCGCCCGACGAGGCGACCGACCCGATCGGCGCGTACGCGATGCGCACGGCGCACCCGCGGTGGGTCGCGCGCTCCTTCGCGGAAGCGCTGGGCGACAAGGGCGCGGAGCTCAAGGCGGCGCTCGAAGCCGACGACGCCCGTCCCGAGGTACACCTGGTCGCGCGCCCCGGTGAGATCAGCGCCGACGAGCTGGCCGCGATCACGGGCGGCGACGTCGCCCCGTACTCGCCCTACGGTGTGCGGCTGCCAGCCGGCGCCGGCGACCCGGCCGACGCCGAGCCGGTGCGCGAACGCCTCGCCGCCGTGCAGGACGAGGGCAGCCAGCTGTGCGCGATCGCGGCCACGAAGGTGCCGCTCGAAGGGTCCGACGAACGCTGGCTCGACCTCTGCGCCGGTCCCGGCGGCAAGGCCGCGTTGCTCGGCGCGCTCGCGGCGATCAGCGGCGCCCGGGTGGACGCCGTCGAAAAGGCCCCGCACCGCGCCAAGCTCGTGGAGAACGCCACGCGCGGCCTGCCCGTCACGGTGCACGTCGCCGACGGTCGCGAGTCCGGGCTGGAGCCGGGCTTCGACCGTGTGCTCGTCGACGCGCCGTGTAGCGGCCTCGGCGCCCTGCGGCGGCGGCCGGAAGCACGTTGGCGCCGCAAGCCCAGCGACGTCTCCGACCTGACGAAGCTGCAGGCCGAGCTGCTCACGGCCGCGCTGGACCTGGTCCGGCCGGGCGGTGTGGTCACCTACGTCGTGTGCTCGCCGCACCTCGCCGAAACCGAGGGCGTGGTGGGCGAGATCGCCCGCCGCACCAAGACGGAGGTCCTCGACGCGCGCGAGTTCTTCCCGGGCGTGCCGCAGCTCGGCGACGGCCCGTACGTGCAGCTGTGGCCCCACCGTCACGGCACCGACGCGATGTTCTGCGCCACCCTGCGCAAACCGTGAGGTATCTCGGCCTGGTCGCGAGCTCGTGCGGTGGGCTGGACACCCGGTTCACCGCCGAGCTCGCCCGCCCCGCCGCCACCCGCGGCTGGCGGCTCGCGGTCACGCTGACGCCCGTCGCCCACCGCTGGCTGGAGGCGACGGGCGGGCTGACCGAGCTGGCCGCCACCACCGACGTGCCGGTGCGCAGCAGGTCGCGCCTGCCCGGCGAGCCGCGTCCGCACCCGGACCCGTCGGTGTTCCTCTTCGCCCCCGCATCGGCCAACTCCCTGGCCAAGCTCGCCCTGGGCATCGCCGACAACCAGGCCCTGACCCTGCTCGGCGACGTCCTCGGCGCGCCCGGGATCACGATCGTGGTGGCGTACCAGATCCAGGACACGCGGGTGCACCACCCGGCTTGGCAGCGGCACCTGGACACGCTGAAGTCGGCGGGCGTCCGCCTCCACCGGCTGGATCCCCGGCGGCCTTGGTCGGAAGTCCTGGACCTGCTGCCCGGTGCATGACCCCGCCTTCCGCCCGCACCCCACTGTGGCATTGGTTGCGTTGAGCGCACCCAATGCGGCGTTCGGTGCGTTGAGCGCACCCAACCCCCCCAATGGGGGGTTGGGGGGGGGGGTTTTAGAGCAGGGGCCGATGGGCCGTGAACGAGCGGAAAAAAAAATTGATTTTTG
>NZ_JBFAAJ010000003.1:177758-225417 GCF_040639695.1 Amycolatopsis sp. NPDC023774 | reverse complement strand
CGCACTCATGCCGCGAAGCCTAGCCTTCGTCCCCGGGCGCGCCCCAACGTGGCGTTGGTTGCGTTGCGCGCACCCATGGCGGCGTTCGGTGCGTTGAGCGCACCGAACGCCACATTGGGGTGTTCGCGGGCAGGGTGATCAGCGCAGGCGCAGAGCGCGCTTCAGCGTCGAGAACACATCGGTCTGGTTGGTCAGCCCCACGACGTTCGCGGCCTGCGGACCGTAGCCCGCGATGCGGACCTGCGTGCCGGTGTGTGACTGCGAGCCGCCGGTCTCGGCGGTGCCGTAGGCGATCGTCATGGTCGAGCCCTCGTTGGTGACCAGCGTCGCGGTCAAGCCCGGGGTGGCGGTGGGCTCCACGATCTGGCTGCTGTGGCCGTGGTCGGCCGTCACGAGCACGAGGGTGTCGCGGTGGCTGCGGGCGTACGCCAGGCCCGCGGCGATCGCGGAGTCGAAGTCGACCGTCTCGCCGATCTGACCGCACGGGTCGGCCGCGTGGTCCTGCTTGTCGATGCTGGCGCCTTCGACCTGGAGGAAGAAGCCCTTGTCGCTGTTTCGGTCGTCGAGCAGCTCGATCGCCTTGCGGGTCTGGTCGGCCAGCTTCGGCTGGGTCTTCGGCAGCGCCGGGTTCGGGGTGCAGCGCGCCGGCTGGGTGCCGCCGTGAACCGCGGCCGGGCCGGTCCAGTTCACCGGCATGTTGTTCGCCGCGAACAGGCCGAGGACCGGCTTGCCCTTCTTCGCCTTCGCCAGGTCAGCCGCGGTGTTGACGACGTTGTAGCCGGCCGCCTTCGCCTGGTCCAGCACGGTCTTGCCCTTGAACTTGCCCGCCGTCACCTTCTGGTTGAAGAAGGCCGCGCCGCCGCCGAGCAGGACGTCGGGGCGGGTCTGCACCAGCTGCTCGGAGATCGAGCCGGCGCCGCCGTTCTCCTTGGCGTTCCGCGCGCACTTGGCGGTCGTCTCGGCTGGGCCCTTGCAGTCGCGGCTGACCACGTGGGAGCCGAGCACGGCCGGGGTCGCGTCCTGGATCTCCGCGGTGGTGACGTCGCCGGTGCGCAGGCCGCCGCGCTTGGCCAGTTCGAGGATGGTCGGCACGGGGTCGCCGTACGCGTCGACCGAGATCGCGCCGTTGTAGGTCTTGGTGCCGGTGGCCCAGCCGGTGCCGGACGCGGCCGAGTCGGTCACGTAGTTCGGCTTGCCGGGGTTGTTCTGCTCCACGGCGTACGTGGTGTAGTCGCCGGTCAGCGGCAGCTCGTCCATCGCGAGCCGCCCGGCCGCGCCGCGCTCGTAGTTGCGCGCCGCCGTGATCTCCGACTGGCCCATGCCGTCGCCGACGAACAGGATCACGTTGCGCGCGGTGCCGCCCTGGATCGCGTTGCGGACGTCCTGTGTGCGGTCACCCGTGGAGGCGGTGCGCGACGTCACGGTGTCCGACGTCGCCAGGGCGACCGGGGCCGCGGCGATCAGCGCGGCGCCGAGCGCGCCCGCGGTCAGCCACTTGCGGCGGCCGGCGAAGAGCGTTCTCATGCAGGTTCTCCTCGGATGGGGATTAATCCGGAAACTCCGGCTCGGCCTATTAGTCCGGATACATGTGTTGCGCACGAATCATCCGGATGATCAGTGGCTGTCCGAAAGGAGAACACCGGGCCGCCGCAGCCGGTTCACGACGGTTAACCGCCCCGACCTAGACTCAGGGGGTGGCCGTTCGACCCCTCATCGCACCCAGCATCCTGTCCGCGGACTTCGCCCGGCTCGGCGAGGAGATCGCGGCGATCGCGCACCCGGGGGAGACCCGCGCCGACTGGGTCCACGTGGACGTGATGGACGCGCACTTCGTGCCCAACCTGACGCTCGGGCTGCCCGTGGTCGAGGCGCTGCTGAAGTCCACCGACGTGCCGCTCGACTGCCACCTGATGATCGACGACCCGGACCGCTGGGCGATCGGGTACGCCGAGGCCGGCGCCTACAACGTCACGGTGCACGTGGAAGCGGCGAACGACCCGGTGAAGCTCGCGAAAGACCTGCGCGCGGCCGGGGCGAAGGCCGGCCTGTCGGTGAAGCCCGGGACTCCGCTCGAGCCCTACGTCGAGACCCTCAAGCACTACGACACGCTGCTCGTGATGTCCGTCGAGCCCGGGTTCGGCGGCCAGTCGTTCATCCCCGACGTGCTGGAGAAGGTGCGCACCGCGCGCCGCCTCGTCGACACCGGCCACCTCAGGCTCGTGGTCGAGATCGACGGCGGGATCAACGCCGAGACCATCGAGCAAGCCGCCGAAGCCGGCGTCGACTGCTTCGTCGCCGGGTCCGCCGTCTACGGTGCGGACAACCCTGGCCTGGCGGTCGCGGCGCTGCGCGAACAGGCCGCGCGCCACCGCGCGAACTGACCCCACGCCCCGGGAAGCACCGGGGTGGGGGCGGGTGTTGGATGGAGGGATCACCGGGTTCGGACGGTGACGGCGGCGAGGAGGCAGCAGCAGTGTTCACCGGGATTGTCGAGGAGATCGGCGAAGTCACCGCGGTCGAGCAGGGCACGAACATGGCGCGGCTCACGGTGCGTGGTCCTCTGGTCACGTCCGACGCGAACCACGGCGACTCGATCGCCGTCAGCGGGGTGTGCCTGACGGTCGTGGACGTCTCGGACGGCGCGTTCACTGTCGATGTGGTGAACGAGACACTGGCGCGCTCCAGCCTCGCCAAGGTCGCCGTGGGCGACGCCGTGAACCTCGAGCGCGCCACCCCCGCGGGCGGGAGGCTCGGGGGGCACATCATGCAGGGCCACGTCGACGGCACGGGTGTCTTCCTCTCCCGCGACGACACGGGCGTGACCACGTTCGCCCTGCCCACGGGCCTGGCGAAGTATGTCGTCGAGAAGGGCTCGATCGCCGTCGACGGCGTATCGCTGACCGTGGCGTCGATCACCGCCGAGCAGTTCTCCGTGGCATTGATCCCGACCACGCTCGAGGTCACGACCCTGGGCCGGCGCGAGGCGGGCGACCTCGTGAACCTCGAAGTGGACGTCGTCGCGAAGTACGTCGAGAAGCTCGCCACCCCACATCTGGCCGCGAGCGCGCACAATGTCTGACGTTCGGTCCGACGGTACGAAGGAGCAGCCGTGAGCGAGACGAAGGCGGCCGAGCCGCGGACGGGCTGGACGCCCTGCGGTGCCGGCGCGGTGTTCGACGCGGACGCCATCGAGGCGGCGGTCGCGGACATCGCGGCGGGCAAGGCCGTGGTGGTCGTCGACGACGAGGATCGGGAAAACGAGGGCGATCTGATCTTCGCGGCGGAGAAGGCGACGCCGGAGCTGCTGGCGTTCATGGTCCGCTACACCTCGGGGTATGTGTGTGTCGCGTTGACCGAGGCGGAGGCGGATCGGCTGGATCTGCCGCCGATGTACCACACGAACCAGGACGTGCGCGGAACCGCGTACAGCGTCACGGTCGACGCCGCCGAGGGCATCACCACGGGTATTTCGGCGGCGGATCGGGCGCACACGATGCGGTTGCTGGCTGACCCGGCCGCGTCGGCGAAGGACTTCCGCCGGCCCGGGCATGTGGTGCCGTTGCGGGCGAAGGAGGGTGGCGTGTTGCGCCGCCCGGGTCACACCGAGGCCGCGGTGGATCTGGCTCGCATGGCCGGGCTCAACCCCGCCGGTGTGCTGTGTGAGATCGTGTCGCAGAAGGACGAAGGCGACATGGCCCGGCGCGACGAGCTCGAGGTTTTCGCCGCGGACCACAACCTGCGGGTGATCACGATCGCCGATCTGATCGCGTACCGGCGTCGGACCGAGAAGCAGGTCGAACGCGTCGCCGAGGCCCGGATCCCGCTGGCGGCGGGCACGTTCCGCGCGGTGGGTTACGACAGTCTGCTGGACGGGATCGAGCACATCGCGTTCGTCTACGGCGAGATCGGTGACGGCGAGGACATCCTCGTGCGCGTGCACTCCGAATGTCTGACCGGCGACGTCTTCGGCTCCCTGCGCTGCGACTGCGGCCCCCAGCTCGAAGCCGCGCTGCAGGCCGTGGCCGACGAAGGCCGCGGCGTCGTCCTCTACATCCGCGGCCACGAGGGTCGCGGCATCGGACTGCTGCACAAGCTGCAGGCCTACCAGCTGCAGGACGCCGGCGCGGACACCGTGGACGCCAACCTCGCGCTCGGCGTCCCGGCCGACGCGCGCGACTACGGCACCGGCGCGCAGATCCTGTGCGACCTGGGCGTGCGGTCGATGCGGCTGCTCACGAACAACCCGGCCAAGCGCGTCGGGCTCGAGGGGTACGGCCTGCGGGTCACCGGCCGCGTGCCGCTGCCCATCTCGCCCAACCCCGAGAACCTGCGGTACCTGCGCACCAAGCGCGACCGCATGGGGCACGACCTCGCGCAGCTGGAGCACTACGAACAGGTGGGTGCCGCCGACCAGGCGGAGAAGGGGACAGCACCCGATGAGCGGTGAGGGACGGCCCGAGTTCGAGCTCGACCTGAGCGACTGCAAGGCGCTGAAGCTCGGCATCGTGGCCACGCGGTGGAACGCGAACATCACCGACACGCTCCTGGAGCGTGCGCTGGCCGCCGCGAAGGCGGCGGAGCTCGAGGAGGAGCCGACCGTCGTGCACGTCGCCGGCGCCGTCGAGCTTCCGGTAGTCGCGCAGGCGCTGGCCCGCCACCACGACGCGGTCGTGGCGCTCGGCGTGGTGATCCGCGGCGAGACCCCGCACTTCGATTATGTGTGCGACTCGGTCACGGCCGGCCTCACGCGCGTGGCGCTCGACGAGAGCACCCCGGTGGGCAACGGCGTGCTGACGGTCAACGACGAGCAGCAGGCGCTCGACCGTTCCGGTCTGCCGGGTTCGAAGGAGGACAAGGGCTACGAGGCCACGGTCGCGGCGCTCGACTCCGCCCACGTGCTGCGCGGCCTGCGCCAGCCGTGGACCGAGCGGGGATTCGTGTGAGCCCGGCCGTGAGTGAGCACCAGGAGACCACGCTCGTGATCCGCCCCCGGCGGGCCCTGGTGATGTGCAGCGTGCTGGCCGTGCTGCTGCTCGCCGTGTTCATCGTCGTGGCGATCCTGCTCCGCAACTCCCACACCGGCGTCGTGTTCGAGAAGTCGGACCAGGTGGCCATGATCGGCATCGGCGTGCTGCTGGCGCTGGGCACGATGCTGTTCGCCAACGCCCGCGTGCGCGCGGACGCGACCGGCATCGAGGTCCGCAACGTGATCACGACCCGCCGGTTCCTGTGGAGCGACGTGCTTTCGGTCAGCTTCCCCGACGGTGCTTCGTGGGCGCGGCTGGAGCTGCCCGAGGACGAGTACTTCTCCGTGATGGCCGTGCAGGCCGTGGACCGCGACCGCGCTGTTGCCGCGGTGCGCGCGCTGCGCAAGCTGCACAAGGCGGCCACGGGTTCCTGACCCGTCAAGCGAGAACGCCGCCTGGACGACCGTGGTCCGGGCGGTGTTCTCGTTGGTGCGTCAGAGGTCCAGGTCGACGACGATCGGCGCGTGGTCCGACGGGCCCTTGCCCTTGCGGGCCTCGCGGTCCACATAGGAATCCCGCACGGCCGACGTGAACGGCTTGTTGCCGTACACCAGGTCGATGCGCATGCCGCGGTTGTTGGGGAAGTTCCCGGCTCGGTAGTCCCAGTACGTGAACGGGTGGTCGTACTTCAGCGGACGCGGGAACACGTCCGCCAGCCCGAGGTCGCGCAGGCGGGCCAGCGCCGCGCGTTCGGGTTCGGTGACGTGGGTGGAGCCGTCGAACAGCGAGCGGTCCCACACGTCGGCGTCGGTGGGGGCGACGTTGAAGTCGCCGAGCACGGCGAACGGTGTCCCGGGCAGCGCTGCCAGCTCTGCCGCGACGGTCGTACGCAAGGTTTCGAGCCATTCGAGCTTGTACGCGTAGTGCGGGTTGTCGGGCTCCCGGCCGTTGGGCACGTACACCGACCACACTCGCGCGCCGCCGCAGGTGGCGCCGACGGCCCGCGCTTCCGCCGCGCCTTCGAACTGGGGCTCACCGGTGAGGCCGCGGACCACGTCGGTGATGCCGACCCGCGAGACGATCGCGACGCCGTTCCAGCGGCCGAGCCCGTAGGCGGCGACCTCGTAGCCGAGCGCCCGCACCGGTTCGAGCGGGAAGGCGTCGGTGGTGTTCTTCAGCTCCTGCAGGCACAGGACGTCGGGTGCCGAATGCTCGAGCCAATCGAGCACGCGTGGCAGCCGCGGCACGATCGAGTTGACGTTCCACGTCGCGATCCTCACGACCGCCAGGATAGGGGTGCGTGGCCCGGGGCACCCGGCCACGCACCCCCGCTTCGGCTGACCAGAGCGCCCCGGATCAGACGCCCGAGGTGCTGCGGACCCACGAGCGGCTGGTGGCGACGCTCGCGTAGTTGTTGGTGCCGCGGGTGTTCGTGCCGCTCTGGTTCTGCACGGTCGACGCGACGCCGACCTGCACGCCGTTCGAGACCTCGGGCCCGCCCGAGTTGCCCTTCCAGGCCGAGCCGTTGATCCCGACGCTCTGGATCGCGCGCCCGCCGTACGCGTCGGTGGAGCGACCCGTGACCTGCACGTTCGCGACCTTCAACGCCGAGGCCGGCGGACCGGTCGGGGTCGTGCGGCCCCAGCCGTAGAGCTGGTTGGAGGTGGCCTGGGCGAGGTGCAACAGGGCGATGTCGCCGTGGGGGGATTCCTCCTCGCGGTCGACGGCGATCTTGGTGCCGCCGAGGAGCGTGTTGGTGCCCACGCGGACGTACATGCCATTGCCGTCTTCGTCGAGGCAGTGCACGGCCGTCATCACCCAGCGCGACGCGATGACCGTGCCGGAGCAGTTGAAGCCCTGGAAGTCGCGGCCCGGCGTGTTGACGTAGACCTGGGCGCCCCAGCTGACGGCGGGCGCGGTGCCGCCGCCCACGATGTTCGTCTGCGCGGTGGCGGCGGTGCCGCCGGCCAGGGTCAACGCGACCGCGGCGGCCGTGGCCTCGCAGGCGAAACGGGTGCTTCTCAAGGGAAGATCCTTTCGGTGGGGACCGAAGAGCCGGGTCTCGGCTGGGACGGACCGTAATCAGCGCGTCACCCGGCCGGGAACCGACGAAGGTCGCTCGTGTCCGAATCACCCGACTTCCGTCGGGTCGGGAGCACGCGATGGCGATGCGAGGGGCACCCGAAGGGCAGCGTTGGGCACTGTGCACCCGGGGCCCCGCAAATCTGTCAGGGCCGAGCCATGGTCCATCCATGCCCCCGCCGCCACCCTCAACGGAGGCACTACGTGCCACTGCGTAGATTCAGTGACGTGGCTGACCCGACCACCTACCGTCCCTCGCCGGGGAGCATCCCGGACGCCCCTGGCGTGTACAAGTTCCGCGACGCCGCCAAGCGGGTCATCTACGTCGGCAAGGCCAAGAGCCTGCGCAGCAGGCTGAACTCCTACTTCGCCGACCTCATGGGCCTGCACCCGCGCACGCGCCAGATGGTCACCACCGCCGCGAGCGTCGAGTGGACCGTGGTCACCACCGAGGTCGAGGCGCTGCAGCTCGAGTACAACTGGATCAAGGAGTTCGACCCGCGGTTCAACGTCCGCTATCGCGACGACAAGAGCTACCCGGTGCTCGCGGTGACGTTGAACGAGGAGTTCCCGCGCCTGCACGTCTACCGCGGGGCGCGCAAGAAGGGCGTGCGCTACTTCGGGCCGTACTCCCACGCGTGGGCGATCCGCGAGACGCTCGACCTGCTGCTGCGCGTCTTCCCGGCCCGCACGTGTTCCGCCGGCGTGTTCCGCCGCCACGGCCAGATCGGGCGGCCGTGCCTGCTCGGCTACATCGACAAGTGCTCGGCTCCGTGCGTCGGGCGGGTCAGCGCCGACGAGCACCGCGGGATCGTCGAGGACTTCTGCGATTTTCTCGCCGGCCGCACCGACGCGATGATCCGCAGGCTCGAACAGGAGATGTCCGCCGCGTCGGAGGAGCTGGAGTTCGAACGCGCCGCGCGGCTGCGTGACGACCTCGGGGCGCTTCGCCGCGCGATGGAGAAGCAGGCGGTGGTGTTCGGCGACGGCACCGATGCCGACGTGGTCGCCTTCGCACACGACGAGCTCGAAGCCGCCGTTCAGGTCTTCCACGTTCGCGGCGGGCGCGTGCGCGGCCAGCGCGGCTGGGTCATCGACAAGGCCGAGGAAATGGCCGTGCCGGACCTCGTCGATCAGTTCATCACGCAGTTCTACGGCGAGGAGTCAGACCGCGCGGCGCGCGACGGCGTCGACAGCGGCCCGGTCGTGCCGCGGGAGGTGCTCGTGCCCGAGCTGCCCGCCGACGCGGAAGCGCTGGGGGAGTGGCTCTCGGGGATTCGCGGCTCGCGGGTGCGCGTGCGCGTCGCCCAGCGCGGCGACAAGAAGGCCCTCGCCGAGACGGTGGCGCGCAACGCGGCCGAAGCGTTCACCCAGCACAAGCTGCGCCGCGCCGGCGACCTCACCGCGCGGTCCGCCGCGCTGCAGGAGTTGCAGGACTTCCTCGCGCTCGACAGCGCGCCGCTGCGCATCGAGTGCATCGACATCAGCCACATCCAGGGCAGTGACGTGGTCGCGTCGCTCGTGGTCTTCGAAGACGGTCTCGCGCGCAAGTCCGAGTACCGCCGTTTCGCGTTGCGCGAGGCCGCGGAAGAGGGCGACGTCGCGTCGATCGCGGAGGTCGTGCGCCGCCGGTTCCACCGCTATCTCAAGGAAACCGCCGAGGACGGCCCGGCCGAGACCGGCGACGGCAGCGGCGAAACGAACGAGGAGGCGATCGAATCCGCCCGCCCGGGCATCGACCCGGAGACGGGCCGGCCGCGCAAGTTCGCGTACCCGCCCAATCTGCTCGTGGTCGACGGCGCGGGCCCGCAGGCCACGGCGGCGGCCGACGTGCTGGCGGAACTGGGGATCACCGACATCGCGGTGGTGGGGCTCGCGAAGCGGCTGGAGGAGGTCTGGCTGCCGGCCGACCCCGACCCGGTGATCCTGCCGCGCACGTCCGAAGCGCTGTACCTGTTGCAGCGCCTGCGTGACGAGGCCCACCGCTTCGCCATCCGCTACCACCGCGAGAAGCGGTCCAAGCGGCTGTCGGCGTCCGAATTGGACAGTGTGCCCGGGCTGGGGCAGGCTCGGCGTACCGCGCTGATCAAGCACTTCGGCTCGGTGAAGAAGCTCAAGCAAGCCAGGGTCGAGGAGATCGAGGCGGTGCCCGGCTTCGGCAGGCGTACTGCGGAGGCCGTGGTGGCGGCACTGGCCGGGGAGACCGGTGCCGGCTCGGGAGGGGACAAGGGGTCGTGATCGGGGAAGGAACCATCGTGAGTGCGCAAGAGGACAACCGGGGAACCGGGATGGAGGTCGCCGTCGTCAGCGGCCTTTCGGGAGCGGGCCGCTCCACGGCGGCGAAGTGCCTGGAGGACCTGGGCTGGTTCGTCGTGGACAACCTGCCGCCGGAGCTCATCGCCACCATGGTCGAGCTCGGCGCGCAGGCGCGCGGCGCGATCACCAAGGTGGCCGTGGTGATGGACGTGCGTTCGCGCGCGTTCACCGACGACCTGGCCTCAGTGATCAAGGACCTCGACGCGCGCGGGTACAAGCCGCGCGTGTTGTTCCTGGAAGCCACCGACGCGGTGCTGGTGCGTCGCTTCGAGGCAGTCCGCCGCGGTCACCCGATGCAGGGCGACGGCCGGCTCGCCGACGGCATCACCGCCGAGCGCAAGCTGCTCGCGCCGCTGCGCGAGGAAGCCGACCTGGTACTCGACACGTCGGCGCTGTCGGTGCACGACCTGCGGGCGAAGATCGAGGACGCCTTCGGCTCCGAGGCGAGCACGCAGACGCGCGTGACCGTGCTGTCGTTCGGCTACAAGTACGGCCTGCCGATGGACTCCGACCTGGTGATGGACGTGCGGTTCCTGCCGAACCCGTTCTGGATCCCGGAGCTGCGCGACCACACCGGCCTCGACGGGGAGGTCCGCAACTACGTGTTGTCGCAGGAAGGCGCGGAGGAGTTCCTCGACCGCTACCACCAGCTGCTGCGCCTGATCGGCGCCGGATACAAGCGCGAAGGCAAGCGGTACCTCACGCTCGCCGTCGGCTGCACGGGCGGGAAGCACCGCAGCGTCGCGATCTCGGAGGAGCTCGCGCACCGACTGTCCAAGGAGGACGGAATGGCCGTGAAGGTGGTGCACCGCGACCTTGGCCGTGAGTGACGTACGCGCGGTCGCGCTCGGCGGTGGACACGGCCTGCACGCGACGCTCACCGCGTTGCGGCGGGTCACCCGGGAAGTCACGGCGGTCGTCACCGTCGCCGACGACGGGGGTTCGTCCGGGCGGCTGCGGCGTGAACTGGGCCTCCTGCCGCCGGGCGACCTGCGGCAGGCCTTCGCGGCGTTCGCGGCCGAGGACGGCGGCACGCTGTGGGCCGAGGTGTTCCAGCACCGCTTCGGCGGCGACGGCGCCTTGGCCGGCCACGCCGTGGGCAACCTCCTGCTGGCCGGCCTGTTCGAGGTGCTCGGCGACCCCGTGGCGGCGCTCGACGAGGCGAGCCGCCTGACGGGCATTTCCGGCCGGGTGCTGCCGATGTCGCCGGAGCCGCTGGAGATCGAGGCCGAGGTGAGCGGTCTCGACAGCCAAGACCCGGATGCCGTCCGCCGGATCCGCGGGCAGGTCGCGGTCGCGAGCACACCCGGCCAGGTCCACCGCATCAGCCTGCACCCGGTCGGTCGCCAGGCGCGGCCGCCGCAGGCCTGTCCGGAGGCCGTCGAGGCCGTGTTCGGGGCCGACGTGGTGTTCCTCGGGCCGGGCTCGTGGTTCACCAGCGTGTTGCCGCACGTGCTCGTGCCGGATCTGTACGACGCGCTCGTGCGCACGAGTGCCACCAAGGTGGTGGTGCTCAACCTTGTCCCCCAGCCGGGGGAAACTGCCGGGTTCTCACCGGAGCGGCATCTCGACGTACTCTTCGAACACGCCCCCGCGCTGCGGGTCGACGCCGTGATCGCGGACCGCGATTCCGTGCCGGACCCGGCAAGTCTGCGCCGGGCGGCGCAGCGGCTGGGTGGTCGCGCCCACCTGGGGGCGGTGGCCGACCCGGTCGTGGAGGGACGGCATGATCCTGATGCGCTCGCCCGGTGCATGCGAGAGGCTCTCGGCCTCGATGGGGGACACAGCGGGCACCGTGGCTGACGGCGGGCGCGCAGCGGAAGGCAGGAGGGGCAGTACATGGCGATGACCGCCGCGGTGAAGGACGAACTGAGCAGGCTCGAGATCACGAAGATCGGGCCACGCCGGGCGGAGGTCGCGTCGCTGCTTCGCTTCGCCGGCGGGCTGCACATCGTGGCCGGCCGGGTGGTGGTGGAGGCCGAGCTCGACACGGGTTCCGTGGCCCGGCGGCTGCGCAAGGAGATCCACGAGCTCTACGGCCACCAGTCCGACGTGCACGTGATCACCGCCAGCGGCGGCCTGCGCAAGGGCACGCGCTACGTCGTGCGCGTGGTGAAGGACGGCGAAGGCCTCGCCCGCCAGACCGGGCTGATCGACCAGCGCGGGCGGCCCGTTCGTGGCTTGCCCGCCGCCGTGGTGTCCGGCGGGGTCGCCGACGCGGAAGCCGCGTGGCGCGGCGCGTTCCTCGCCCACGGTTCGCTGACGGAACCCGGCCGCTCGTCGTCGCTGGAAGTCACGTGCCCGGGCCCGGAAGCGGCGCTGGCACTCGTCGGCGCGGCCCGGCGCATGGGTATCCAGGCGAAGTCGCGCGAGGTCCGCGGCGCCGACCGGGTCGTGGTGCGCGACGGGGACGCCATCGGCGCGCTGCTGACGCGCCTCGGCGCCCACGCGAGCGTGCTGCAGTGGGAGGAACGGCGCATGCGCCGCGAGGTCCGCGCCACCGCCAACCGCCTCGCCAACTTCGACGACGCGAACCTCCGTCGCTCGGCCCGGGCGGCCGTCGCGGCGGCCGCCCGCGTCGAACGCGCCCTCGACATCCTCGGCGACACCGCCCCGGACCACCTCCTGGCGGCCGGCAAGCTGCGGCTGTCCAACCGGCAGGCGTCGCTGGAGGAGCTGGGTCAGCTGTCCGACCCGCAGATGACGAAGGACGCGGTCGCCGGCCGCATCCGGCGCTTGCTTGCGATGGCGGACAAGCGGGCGAAGGACCTGAACATCCCGGACACGGAGTCCGCGGTGACGCCGGAGATGCTGGAGGACGAGGAGGCCTAGGAGGCCTGGGGCGTTCCCGGCGGCGTGGGGGTTCGGAGTCGGGGCCGGGGCAGCTTGAGCTCGGTCACCAGATCGCGCAGCCACCGCTGCGCGATCGCCGGTTCCTTCACGATCTCGCGCACCATCCGGTCCCGCACCCCGGCCGTCCGTCCCGCCGCCACGACCGCCAGCGCCTCGGCAAGGGCTTCGCGCGCCTTGTCGTCGTGCCGCGGCGCGCGGGCGTCCTCGGCACCCCAGCGCACGCGGGTGAACGAGCGCGTGAGCTTCGGTTGCCAGTTGCCGAAGTAGCTCCAGACGTTCGCGTCAAGGGAGACGTTGCGGCTGGCGCTGGTGGGCAGGCCGGCGGTCCAGTCCGCGTGCTGGTGCCAGCGCCAGGTCTTGGGGCTTGTCTTACGGCGCAGCGTGATGCCCAGGAACCGCACGCGCCGCCGGACTTCCGGCCACGCGACTCCGTCGTCTTCCGCCCACTGCCGGAGGATGCGGGTCAGGCATCCGAACGTGCCCCCGGACGAGACGAGGTCCGTGAGCACCACCGGCGGCCCACCACCCGCGAGTGCCGCGGGGGACAGCCCGGCGTCGGCGAGGTTGGCGCGCAGCTGGGCCGTTTCACCGGGCCGCATCGGGCCGAGCAAGGCGTGGTCGGCCATCCCCAGTGACCACGGCAGCAACCGCAGCCGGCTGCGATCGGTCAGCGCCCCGCTCAACAGGTCGTACACGCTGTCGGCCGACCGCCCGACGAAGTAGAGATCCCCGTCCTCGCTGCGCGCCAGCACCTTCGCCGCACACGTCGCGAGCTCGTCCAGGAACCACAACACGGGCGCCCCGGCAGGCAGGCTCCCCAGCTGGTCCGGGCGCACGAGATCCCAGCGATGGGGGCGGTTCGGTTCGGTCACCCTTCCAGAACACCATGCGGCGCAAGCGAATTCGCCCGCGAAAAGCGGTTGCGAGTCGACAGTGGACTGCGGGATCCTCACGCCTGTGTCGCTGTACGACTACTATCCGGCCGGCTTGACCTGGGTCGCGGTCGACCCCGCGACGCACCCCTTCGACGCCGAAGTGGCGGCCGGCATCATCGCGTCGGTTCCGTGGGCGGCGGACGACGACTGGACCGAAGGCGTGCTGGCGGCCCTCGACGAGCGGCTCGGTCCGTGGACCCGCGGCTGGGCCTGGGCCCGCGACGAAGGGGATTTCGGCGGCGGGCCGGTGACCGCTTGGTGCTGCGGCGCGCATTCCGTGACCACACCGACCGAAACGTCCGCGCGGGCCCTTACCGCGCTGCGCGAATGGCGCGGCTGGCTGGAGCGGCTCGCCGACCTGTTCCCCACGCACGCGCTCCCGGCCGGCTCCGAGGAAGAGCGACTGGCCGCGTGGGAGCGGGCTGTGCCCGTGCTCGTCGACAAGGTCGTGGACCGCACCGGCGCCGGGGACGCGTGGTACCGGCACTGTGCGCAGGTGCTGGAGTGGTTCCTGACCTACCACGGGATCGCCGACGTGGGCCTCGTCGAAGAAGCCATCGGCGGCCGGTTCCAGTCCTGGAGCGCGCCCGAGGACTCCGAGGTCACCGACCTCGCGCGGCGGATCGCGGCCGCCGACTCGGGTGCGTGACGATCTGCGGACCTGGCTCACGGTCCGCTCCGGCGTCGCGTGGGACGAAGTTCCCGACGTCACACCGCGGACCGGGGCCCGTGACGGCGTGGTCGAGTTCGCCGGCACCGTGGTGCGCCGTCGCGACGAGCGGCGGGCCGAGCGGCTGCTGGCCGCGCTTGCCCAGGTGGGGGCCGACGCCGGCCGGCCCCGCACCTTCGAGCTTCTCGCCGGCTGGCAGGACCTCGTGCTCGGTGAGCCGGCCGCGTTCCGCACCACCGCCGCGTTCGCCAAAGGCGGCCGGGAACGCTACGGCCCCACCACTCCCGCGGAGTTCGACGCGCACCTGGCCGACGCCCACGGCACTGCTCCGTTGCCGGCGCGCGTGGCGCGGGCGTATCTCGACGTCTGCTTCTTCCACCCGTTCCCCGACGGCAACGGGCGAGCGGCCATGCTCGCCGCGTACCACCTACTGGCGAGCGACGGCGTGACCCTCGACCGGACCGGGCCGCTGTTCGTGGTCAGCCGCCGCGCGGACGACGCGGCCGCGGCGGCCGGGCTCGCCCGGCTCGTCGGCAAGCTCGCCGCGCGGTGACCAGCCCGGCGGGCCGAACACGTATCCCACCCGGTCCCGCCAAGACGCAGCGTTACGAAGGTCCCGCAGGATCGAGCCGTACTCGTGGAAGCCGACCTTGAGCAGGTTGTAGGTCCCGATGTTCGTGGTCAGCCCGTACGTCGGCCGCTTGCCCTCGGGGACGAAGCTGCGGAAGAGCCGGTCCCAGACGATCAGGATCCCGCCGTAGTTCGCGTCGAGGTACTCGGCGTCACTGCCGTGGTGGACGCGGTGGTGCGACGGTGTGTTGAAGACGTACTCGAACCAGCGCGGCAGCTTTCGCACCTTCTCCGTGTGCACGAAGAACTGGTACACGAGGTCGATCGACAAGCCGGTGAGAATCATCCACGGCGGGATCCCGCACAGGGCGAGCACCGACCAGAACGGCAGCTGGAAGTACGGGGTCCACTTCTGGCGCAGGGCCGTCGAGAAGTTGTAGTGCTCGCTGGAGTGGTGCACCTGGTGCCCGGCCCACAGCAGCCGCACGCGGTGGCTCGCGCGGTGGTAGGCGTAGAACACGAGCTCCTGGCCCAGCAGCATGAGCGCCCACGTCCACCAGTCGCGCGGGTCGAACTTCACCGGCGCCAGCTCGAAGAACACGGCGAACACCACCAGCATCACGAGCCGGAACAGCGCGTTCACGCCGAGCGCGACCGTGCCCATCAGCATGCTCGTCCGGGTGTCGGCGGGGCTGTAGCCGACCACGTCGTCGTCGTGGCCGAGCACGTGCACCGCGACGATCTCGACGGCCACGAACAGCAGGAACACCGGGATTGCGTACAGCACGGGGTCACGCAGATGCGCCAGGAAGCCGGCCATGTCGTCCCCTCCCGAACGGAACTAACTCTGAGGTAACTTACCTCGGGGTCACTTACGGTAGGCTCGACCCCGTGACAGGGTCAAGGGCCGTCGGGACGAAAGGTGTGCCGCGCGGTGAGCGCGAGTCGCAGATCCTCGTGGCGGGCACCGAGGAGTTCGGCCGGGCGGGGTACGCGGGCGCGTCGATGGTGGAGATCGCGCGCCGCGTGGGCGTCACGAAACCCTTGCTGTACCAGTACTTCGGCTCGAAGGAAGGCCTCTACCTCGCGTGTCTGCACCGCGCGGGGGACCGGCTGACGGGAGGCGTGGCCGAGACCATGGCGGCCGGCGGTGACCCGGAGCGCATGCCGCTCGCGGTGCTGGCGGCGATCTTCGCGACGTTCGACCACGACCGCTACGCCTGGAAGCTCCTGCGCGACCCGACGGTGCCCGCGACGGGTGACATCGCCGCGGCGGCCGGCGACTACCGCGAACGGCTCGACGCGTTCGCCCTCGTCGGCGCCGGTCAGCTGCTGGGTTCGCGCGGGCTGTCCGACGCGCTGGACGTCGAGGCCCTCGCCCACGTCTGGACCGGCGTCGTGGACTCGCTGATCAGCTGGTGGATCGACCGGCCCGAGGAGACCGCCGCGGCGATGACCGACCGCTGTGCGCGCGTGATGGCCGGACTCTTCGGCTGGTGAAGTGTCCGCTGTGGACACCCCAGGCCGCGGCCGGGACGACCGGCGTCGGTACGGCAGTGATCACAGTGGAACGGGCCGAGCTGCCTCCGCGCTCCGGACCGTTGCGCGGGGTTCGTATCGACCATCCGGTTGGCTGTGCCGGGTCTCGTGCGCGTCGGCCGGGTGGTTGCGGCTGACTCACGGTGTCCCCTTCGGACCCGACGCACAGGCATCCGCAGCAGCTCGCCTCCTGCGCTCGCCGGCGCGACCGGGACGACCGGCGCCGCTCCGGTCGTCCCCGCCGCGGTCCGGGGCACGCGCCGCCGCGGAAAGCGACGACACTGGTGTGCGCCAGGGGTGACCGGCGCCGCTCCGGTCACCCCTGGCGCAGTCCTGGGTTCCGGCACGGGTGCGCGCTGCCGAGGAACGCCGCGCCGAGGGAACCCCCGCGGGGAGGGATCCGGCGGCTGCGGTACGACCGGGAGGGCGGAGCGAGGAGGTGCCGGGGTGGAGCCGCAGACTGGTTGAGCTCATAGTTAGGAAACTTTCCTATTTATTGGAAGAGATGACACCATCCCGGCCGGGGTGGTGTCAATACCGGACCGATCGATCACTGTCTGTCAACCGCGCGGCAGCTCGCCAGTGCCGGCCGGCCCGCCACGGGGATCGGCGCTCAGCCGAGCAGCCAGGCGAATTCTTCGCGACGGCCCAGTTCCGACACCGCCCGCTCGGCGACGTCCTTCGTCAACGTTCGGATCACGTTGAAGTTCTCCTCGAAGAACTCGACGGGCCGGGGATCTTCGCGGCAGTGGACCCCCTCGTCGAGGTCGTCCCAGCCGACCGCTTAGCGAGCCGCCGCAGGCCGTGGAAGGTGATGGGGAACCGCTGTCCGCCGCACTGCAGACAGGCGGACAGGTGCCGAGCTCGCCGATCCGCGCCCAGTAGCGCCGTCCGGCAGGTCCGGCGACCAGGCCGACGCACGCCCGGGGCCGAGCCGTAGCGATCAGTCCAGGTCACCGCCGCGCGCGAGCCGATCACCGGCTCGCGCGACCGTTACCAGGTCACTTCCGGTACCAGGACGACATTCGGCTCGTAGAACGGCGCCGACTCGTTCACGGGATCGGCGTCCTGGACGATCAGGTACGGGTCGTCGACGATCGCCGGGAACCGGCGCCCGGCGTGGTCGAGGGCGACGTGCAGCAGCACACCTCGGTCCGCGACGTCCGCCCAGGCGAAGTCGTCGAGGTTCTCGGGGAGGACCAACGTCCACCGGCGGTTCACACCGATCAGTTTCTCCGCCTGGTCACCGGGTCGGCGCTGCTTCGCCGGCGTGACCCGTGAAGAAGCGAGAAGAGAACTTCAGCCCGCGATGTCCGCGCGCGCGATCACCTTCGTGATTTTCGCCCGAACGAGCGATTCCTCCGGCACGGCGTTGCGCTTGCCGTACGCCTCGGCCTGGCCCGCGCCCATGTAGCGGCCGCCGAGCCGGGCCGCCCATTCGAGCATCTCGTCGAGGTCGTGGTGCAGGGTCGCCTCGGCCGTGAACTGCACGTAGGAATACGGCGGCTTCTGGTCGTCGACGGCCAGCGACAGCCGCGGCTCGCGACGCAGCGCCTTGCCCTTCAGCGTGTCCGTGCCCGTGGTGAACACGATTTCGTCACCGTCGGGGCCCTCGTTCAGCAGAAACCAGATCGGGGTGACGACCGGGGCGCCGTTGGCCCGAACGATCCCCAGCATCCCCGTCCGCGTGCCTTCGGTCGCGAAGGCCCACCACTCGTCCCTGCTCATCTCACGCATGTGGGTCACGCTAGCCGTCCGCGTGTGCGGGCGCCTGAGCAGGCCGACTAGCCTGGCCTGCTGTGCGAGACGACGACATGGGGTTCGCGGGCCTGGCCGACGAGGGGCTGACCCGCCGGCTGAAGGCGCTCGCGTGCACCGCGCCGCTGCACGACCTCGACGCGCGCAAGGCCAAGCTCGACTGGGCCGACGCGACGATCTACCAGATGGCCGAGATCGCGCTGCACACGATCGACCAGGTCACCATCGCGATGGACTTCGACACCGGCGCGGGCCACGACCGGGTCATCGATCGCCTGCTGCCGTTCATCGCGCAGCAGGCACCTTCGCGCATGCCCGAGGAGCACGTGCGCGTGGCGAAGTGGGTGCTCGACAACCTCATCAACGTCGGCACCACCGACCGCGGCTTCCGGCGCGTCTACGGCTCGATGGGCCCCGGCGGCTACCAGCGCCGCCAGTTCGACTTCAAGCTGCTCGTCGAGCTGGCCGCGCCCGACGGCGAGGTCTACCTGCGCGCCACCGACGAGGCCATCAACGTGCTCGTCGGCGCGCTGGACACCGACGTCGAGTCTGCCCAGATCGCGGCCGAGGTGAAGCTCGAGAACCTGATCAACCGCGGCCGGCTCGCCGACGCGAAGCTGGCGGCCGAGCAGGCGCGCTACCGCACCGTGCAGTACGGCGAGACGTTGCGCGCCAAGCTCGACGCCACGCGCCGCGACGTGCGCGCCGTCGACTGGGAGCTCGAGGTGCCGGACCTGATCGGCTCCGCGCTCGGGCACATCGAGTCCCGGTTCCGCGCGGAGAACGCGATCCTCAAGAACATCACCACCGCGCGCGACGAGTCGGAGGAACCGGACCACAAGCGGCGCGCGGCCGAGCTAGTGGACATCGTCGCCGACTGCATCCGCCGCCACACGCGGCTGCAGTCGCGCCTGGCCGCCGCCGGCGCCGTGTTCCGCGCCGAACAGGACCGCCAGCAGTTCTCCGGCCCGCCGCAGCGCGCGACGATCGACCTGTTCGGCCAGTTGCTCGTCCCGACGCTCGGCCTGCCACTGGCCGACGCCGTCGCGCCCGCCGAGCACTTCTTCCACGCGGTCGCGGGCATCACACCGCCCGGGGTGCCCGCCTTGTCCTCGCTCGTCTCGCTGCTGCTGCGGCCCGCGCCGGAGCGCGACCAGCTCGTGGGCGAGATCCCCGAGCCGGAGTTGATGCCGGCCGAGGACACCGACCGCTTCGGCGACGACGTGTGGCGCCTCGCCGACGACCTGCTCGACCTGCCCGAGGTGCCGCGCCGCCTGTCCGGTCTGCTGGAAGACGCGCGCCGCACGAAGCAACCCGGTCTGGCGACCCTGGTCGCGCTGCGCGCCCTGCACGCCTACAGTCCCGAGGTCGGCGCCGCGCGCCGCCAGGGGGAACGCCACGTGCTGCTGGCCGTCGACGACGGCACGCTGCTGGACGACCCCGAGTTCGGCGGTGCCGACCTGCTGCTGTCCACCGCCGAGGTCGAGCGCGCCGAAGAGAACACCGAAACCGCCGAAGACAGCGAGGAGGTCGCCTGATGCCCGTGACCCACACGAGCGTCGACGCCGAGGCCGCCGCGCGCCTCGTCGCGTTCGGCATGCGCCCTAAGCAGCTGCCCGCCCGCGACGTCGTCTACGGCGAGCTGGTGCGCCGCTACGCCGAGGACAACGCGTTCAAGGCCCTGACCCACGCCGTCGCGTCGGGCCTGGGGCTGATGGTGCTGGAGGTCAACCAGCAGGCGGGCGCAGTGCTGGCCGCCGTCGACGAGTCGATCTTCGAGATCAAGATGGACAACTACGCGCGCCAAGCCAAGATCCGCGAACGCCGCGAGACCGAGAAGGTCATCCACGGCCTCATCCACCTCGCCGCCGCGGCGCTGGCCTACCCGCGGCCCGACGACCTCGCCAACGACACCTACATCGGCCGAGTGAGCGTGGAGCAGGTCGACGCGATGGTCCGCGAGGCCGCGCGCATGCTCGACGAGCGCGCGCAGCAGGCCGAGGCCAACAACGACCCGCTGGCCGACGCGCCGGAGCTGGAGCAGGCCTGGCGCGCCTACGCCCGGCGCCCGGCCGCGGCGGCCACGAAGGACGGCCGCCTGGCCGCCGACACCACCCGGGGCATGGCCGCGCGAGCCCTGCGGTTCCTCGCCGACCAGGGGTTCCTGGTGCCGGTGAGCGACGAGCAGGGCGGCACCTACCGCACCACGCCGCGGTACCAGATCCAGGTGCGCGAGCTGGCCGCCGACGCGGCGTTCGACGACTTGCTCGCACTCGACGTCGTCGCGGTCGCGAGCGCGGGGGGAACGCTGCGCGCGGCCTCTTCGGACACGTTGCAGTAGAGGGGATTCGATGTACGAGCTTTCGCGGGTCCGCCTGCACTCGGTGGGCCCCGCGGGCGCCCGCTACCAGGACGTGGTGCTGGACTTCAGCGGCGTCGGCGCCACCATCACCGCGCCGAAGCAGGACGCGTTGTTCAGCGCCGGCATCCACGCCGGCGGACCGGTGCGCCGGCCCTCGCCCGCGAGCGTGCTGTTCCTGGAGAACGGCGGCGGCAAGTCGGTGCTGATCAAGCTGATCTTCTCCGTGATGCTGCCCGGTCGCCGCCAGGTGGTGGGGACCACGAGCACGAAGGTGCTGGAGAAGTTCGTGGCGGCCAAGGACGTCTCGCACGTGGCCCTGGAGTGGCTGCACGTGGAGACCGGGCACCGCGTGATCACCGGCAAGGTCTCGGAGTGGCGCGGGCACGTGACGTCGGCGGACTCGGAGAACCTCGTGGACTCCTGGTACTGCTTCCGCCCCACGCAGGAGCTCGGCCTCGACTCGCTGCCGCTGACCGACGACGGCCGCCTGCTCACGATGTCCGGCTTCCACGACCGGATCGCCGCGGCGGCCATGGCCGAGCCGGAGCTGGAGCTGTCCTGGACGCGGCGCCACCACGAGTGGACCGGCCGGCTCGACTCGCTCGGCCTCGACACCGAGCTGTTCCGCTACCAGCGCGCGATGAACGCGGGCGAGGGCGAGGCGGCCGACGCGTTCCAGTTCTCCACCGACGAGGCGTTCGTGGAGTTCCTGCTGCGCGCAGTGCTGTCGGAGGACGAGCCGAAGGACCTCGCCGAGGTCGTGTCGACGTATGCGCACAACCTCGCGCAGCGCGGCGATCTGCTGGCGGAGAAGGACTTCGTGGAGGGCGCGATCGAGTTGCTCGGCCCGCTCGCCGACGAGGAGGGCGTGGCCGCCGCGTCGCGCCGGATCGCCGAGTCGGCCCGCGCGGACCTGCGTGAGCTCGCCGGCCGGATCCACGCGCGCAACGAGCTGGAGAACGCGCGGCTTTCGGGGCTCGAGGAACACGTCGACGAGGTGAAGTCGGCGGAGAAGCTCGCCGAGGGCGACCACCGGCGGCTCGCCGCGGGCGTCACGGAGCTGCGCCGGCTCGTCGCCGTGCTGCGGCTGGAACAGGCGCAGGAAGCGCGTCAACGCGTGGACGCCCAGCTGGCCGACGCGAAGACGGCGGCCGAGGCGTGGCGCGAGACCGCGACCGTGCTGAACCAGCTGAACGCCTCTCGGAAGGCGAAAGACCTGCGCGAGCTCGTCGGGAACCGCGAGGAGAAGGCGAAGCCCGCGCTGGCGGCCCGCAACTCCGCGGCGTCGGCGCTGGCGCGTGGTCTGACGGCGCTGGCGCGCGACGCACAGCGCCAGGCGGACAAGGCCGAGGCGCACGCCGACGCGTTGCGTGCGGAGGCGGAGAAGGCGCAGACCGATCGGGACGAGGCCGCGAACCTGGCGGCGTCAAGGCGGGCCGAGGCGCGCGGGCTGTCGTCGCGGATCGCCGAGCTGCGGGAGGAAATCTCGGCGTCGGTCCGGAGTGGACTGTTGGCGGCCGGTGCGGATGTCGCGGAAGCCTCGCGCGCGGCCCGCGTGGAAGCCGACGAGTCGGCGGCCGAGCTGGGCCGGCGGGAGCAGGAGCTCGACCGCGCGGCGGAGGATCTGCAGGCGGCGCAACGGGCCGTGAACGAGGCGAACCAGCTCGCCGGGTCCACGCAGGACCGCCTGGTGCGCGCGGCGGAGGACCTCGACCGGGCGCACCGGCGGACGGACGCGCTCGCCGTCGAACCCCGGCTCGTCGAGCTGCTCGGCGCCGACGACGTGCGCCTCGAAAGCGACCTTCCCGTTTTGTTGCAACGCCTTCGGGAAGCGAGCGCGGCCGTCGAGAAGGAGCAGACCGCGCTGCGGATGGAGGAGTCGGCCGACGAGCGCGCACTGGCCGCGCTCGGATCCGGCGGGCTGCTGCCGCCGCCGCACGACGTGCAGGCGGCCCTGGACGCCTTGGAAGAAGCCGGGATCACGGCGTGGTCGGGCTGGCGCTACTTGTCCAAACTGGACGCCGGCCGCCGCGCCGACGTGCTGGAGCGACTGCCGCAGCTCGTCGCGGGCGTGCTGCTGAACGACTCCGCGCAGGTGCCGCGGGCGCGTGAGGTGCTGGCGGCCGGGCGGCTGCTGCCCAGCGCGGTGATCGCGGTGGGCACCACCGAGGCGTTCCAGCGCGACGACGGCGGGGCCGCGGCGGGCGTGGAGTTCCTCGTGCCGCCGAACCCGGCGATGTACGACGAGGAAGCGGCCGACACCGAACGCGAGGCCGTGGCGCTGCGGCACGCCGAACGCCAGCGGCGGCTGGAGCAGTTGGCCGGCGCGCTCGCCGCCGACGGCGCGCTGACGTGGAAGCTCACGACCTGGCGCGAGGACTACCCGGCCGGGGCGATCGCCACGCTCGCCGAGCAGGCCGAAAGTGCCCGCGTGGCCCGGGAAACCGCGCAGACGGCGCTGGCGCAGGCCGAGGCGGAGTTCGCGCGGCTGAGCGAGAAGGCGGCGGCGCTGCGCGAGCGCGTGCCGGCGCTGCGCGTGGCCGTGGCGGCGAGCGAAGAGAAGGCCCGCCGGCTGGGTGAGCTCTCGACCCGGGCCACCCGCGTCGCCGAGTGGACCGAGGAGGTCGAGCGGGCCACGGAGATCGCCGAGCGCGCAGAGGCCACGGCGGCGGACGCGGCGGCTCGCGCCGCGCGGCTGCGTGAGCAGGCAGGGGAGGAGCAGCGGACCGCGGACGGGCACCGCCGCACGGCGACCTCCGCGCGGTCCGAGCTGGCCGGGGTCCCGGGCGCCGCCGAGGTCGCCGACGACGCCGAGGCGCCGGCGGAACCCGTGGACGCGCTGCGGCGGACGTTCGCGTCGGCCTCGGAGGCCTACGCGAAGGTGGCGGTCGGCAGCGACCTGCGCGCAGAGCTGGAGCAGGCCGAGTCGGCTGAAGCCGCGGCGGGCTCGGCGCTCGAAGCGCTGGACGAAGCCGTGCGCACGCGGGCGGCGGAGCTGCTGGAGACGCCGGACGGTTCCGACGCTTCGGCTCGCGCGGCCGCGTTGGCCCGCGCGCGCCGCGTGGTCGACGCCGTGGAGGAGGACCGCACCGAGGCGATCGGGCAGGTGTCCACGCGGCGGGCGGAGCTCGACGTGCTGCCACTGCAGACGGGCGCGGCCTCGCCCGCCGAGCGCCCCCGCGACATCGAGCACGGCCTGGAGCTGATCGACGCCGCTTCGCTGGAGGTCTCGGCGGCGGCCCGCACGTGGGAAGAGCTGCAGGAACGGCGCGCGGCGGCGGAGGCGACGCTGGACGCGGCGAAGGCGTCGGCGTCGGGCTTCGGGCTGCTCGGCGAATCGCTCGCGCATCTGCTGCCGGAGGACCCGGCCGAGGCGTACGACGGGGACGTGGAATCGGCTCGCGCCAAGCACTCGCAGCTCAACACCGTGCTGACGACCGCTCAGGAAGCCGCCGACGCGGGCGACCGCCGGGTGCGCGCGGCCGCGGACCAGCTGGCGCAGTACGCCACGGAGAAGCGCTTCGAAAAACTGAGCACGCCCGTGCGCCAGCAGGTGATCGCCGTGAAGCGAGACCAGCTGCCCGGCCACGCGGCCGAGTGGGCCGAGGCGCTGCGGCCGCGGCTGCGCACACTGACCGACGACCTCGCCCAGATCGACCGGCACCGCGGCGGCATCATCACGCGCCTGCAGGGCATGGTCGACGGCGCGCTGCGCACCCTGCGCTCGGCCCAGCGCGTGTCCCGGCTGCCCGACGGCCTCGGTGACTGGTCGGGCCAGGAGTTCCTGCGCATCCGCTTCACCGAGCTCGAGGACAACGTGCTGGCCGAGAAGCTCGGCGAGGTCGTGGACGAGGCCGCGGTGGGCAAGACGGCCGACGGTCGCGACGTGAAGCGCGACGGCCTTTCCCTGGTGCTGCGCGGCGTGCAGGTGGCCGCGCCCAAGGGGTTCCGCGTCGACATGCTCAAGCCGGACTCCGTGCTGCGCACCGAACGCCAGCGCGTGTCCGAGATCCGCGACGTGTTCTCCGGCGGCCAGCAGCTGACCGCGGCGATCATCCTGTACTGCACGCTCGCGGCGCTGCGGGCGAACAACCGCGGCAAGGCGCGCAACCGCCACTCCGGCGTGCTGTTCCTCGACAACCCGATCGGCCGCGCGTCGGCGGGTTACCTGCTGGAGCTGCAGCGCGCCGTCGCCGAGGCGCTCGGCGTGCAGCTGATCTACACGACGGGTCTGTTCGACGCCGGCGCGCTCGCGGAGTTCCCGCTGATCGTCCGCCTGCGCAACGACGCCGATCTGCGCGCCGGGCGCAAGTACCTGTCGGTGGACTCGACCATCCGCAACTCCCTGGAGGACCTCGGCGAGCCGGACGGGGTGGCGCGGCTCTCGGCGACGCGGATGTTCGCGAAGGTGAGTGAGCCGGTCCCCGAGCCGGCCGAGGATTCCGCTGTGGACGAACAATCCGCGTGACGCGGAACAGTGCCGAGACCCGGGGAGTTGCCCCCGGCATGAGCGAACTGGGCCCCCTGGGTGCCGCGACACCTGCGTTCGGCATCACGGACTCGGCCGCCGCGGTGGATGCGGCCGTGCGGTTGGAGGAACTCGGCTACTCCACCTTGTGGGTGCCAGGCGGCCAGGGTGACAACCTGGCGCTCGTCCCGGACCTCGTCCGCGCGACGCGGCGGATCACCGTGGCCAACGGGATCCTCTCCGTGGGCCAGGTCCCGGCCGACGCGGTGGCGACGGTGTACCGGTCACTGGCGGCCGCGCACCCCGGCCGCTGGCTGCCCGGCATCGGCGGCGCCCACGGCCCCCGTCCCCTCGCGACGCTCTCGGCGTACCTCGACGAGCTGGGCGCCGAGGTCCCGGCTTCGCGGCGCGTGCTGTCCGCCCTGGGCCCCCGCATGCTCGAACTGGCCCGCGACCGCGCTTCGGCCGCGTACCCGTTCCTCGTGACGCCCGATTACGTCGCCTCCGCGCGCGAGCTGCTCGGCCCCGGTACAGGCCTGGCGGTCTTGGTCACCGTCGTCGCGGAGCCCGACCCGGCCCGCGCCCGCGACCTCGTGCGCGGCGGCTCGCTGCGTTTTCTGGCCGGCGTCCCGGGCTACGCCGCCAACTTCCGCCGCATGGGCTTCACCCCCGCCGACGTCGCCGACCTCTCCGACCGCCTCGTCGACGGGGTCGCCGTCCACGGCTCCTTCGACACGGTGGTGGCCCGGCTGCGCGAGTATCTGGCCGCGGGCGCCGACCAGGTGGTCGTGTCGCCGGACGGCCTGCCCGAACCGTGGCACGGCGACCTGGTGGCCGCGCTGGGTTAGTCCTTCCGGCCGGTGAACGCGAGCGTCGCGCCGAGGCCGATCATCACCAGGCCGCCGGTGCCGCCGACGAGTTCGAGGCGGCGTGGCGAGCGGGCGAACCACGTGCGGGCCGTGCCGGCGACCAGGGCCCACGCGGTGTCCGACGCGAGCGCGATCACCGGCAGGCAGAGGCCGAGCAGCAGCATCTGCGCGGGCACCGAGTCGGCGGCCGGGTCGACGAACTGGGGCAGCAGCGCGGCCAGGAAGACGATGGACTTCGGGTTCGCGAAGCCGACGATGAAGCCGTCGCGCAGCACGGTCAGCGTGCGGCCCGGGGTGGTGCGCACGGCCGCGGCCATGGCATCGGCGAGCCTGCGGCGCTTGCGGATCGCCTGCACGCCCAGGTAGACGAGGTAGAGCGCGCCCGCGAGCTTGATCGCGGTGAAGACGGTGGCGGACGTCGTGACGACCGCGCCGAGCCCGAACGCGATCGCCACCACCTGTGTGTAGACGCCGGTGGCGTTGCCCAGCACGGTGAGCAGCGCATCGCGGCGGCCCACGGTGAGCGCGCGGCTGATGGTGAACAGCACGCTGGGCCCGGGGACCACGACCATGAGGAACGTCAGGGCGGCGAAGGCCGCGAAGTGCGCAGGCGTGACCATCTCCCGAGCGTAGAACGCGCGGCCGGGCCGGAACGAGACGTTTTTGTCGGAGCCCGCTGGTACAACGAGGGCGTGAAGCTCTCCCTCGCGCAGCGCCGCGCCCGGCTCGGCGTGCGCCACCACCTCGCGGCTCCCGCGGCCACCGTCGAAGAAGCCGCGACCGGGGTCGTCGCCCTGCACGCGACCGACCCGGCGTCGGTGTTCCTCGCCGCGTGGGCGCGGGTGCCGGATGTGGGCGTGGCCGATGTGGAGCGCGCGCTGTACGAAGACCGAACGTTGGTGCGGCTCCTCGGCATGCGCCGCACGGTGTTCGTCGCCGAGGTGGCCACGGCGGCGCTCGTCCAGGCCGGCTGCGCGAGCGATATCGCTGTGAAACAACGAAAGCTGCTCGAACAGCACCTCGGCACGGTCGGGCACCCCACCAACGTCGAGGATCCCCCGAGCTGGCTCGCCGACGTCGCCGCGAGCGTCGAGAAAGCCTTGCGCGCCAGGGGATCCGCGACCGCGCAAGAGCTGGCCGACGACGAACCGCGCCTGCGCCAGCAGCTCCACATGGCCAAGGGCAAGCCGTACGCGGCGATCGGCAACGTCAGCAGCCGCGTGCTCTTCCAGCTCGCCGTCGACGGCCGCATCGTGCGCGGGCGCCCGCGCGGCAGCTGGCTCAGCACGCAGTACCACTGGGCCCCGCTCGACGGGTGGCTCCCCGGCGGCCTGCCCCCGGTCCCGCCCGCCGACGCCCGCGCCGAACTCGCGCGGCGCTGGCTGCACGCCTTCGGCCCGGCGCCCGTCGCCGACCTGCGCTGGTGGACCGGCTGGACGGCCGGCCAGACCAAACAGGCCCTCGCCGCCGTCGCGCCCGTCGAGGTCGACCTCGACAGCGGACCCGGCCTCATCCTGGCCGACGACCTCGAGCCCGTCGCCGAACCGGCCCCCTGGGTCGCCCTCCTCCCCGCCCTCGACCCGACGCCCATGGGCTGGTCCGCCCGCGACTGGTACCTCGGCCCCCACCGCCCCGCCCTCTTCGACCGCAGCGGCAACATCGGCCCCACCGCCTGGTGCGACGGCCGTGTCGTCGGCGCCTGGGCCCAGCGCCCCTCCGGCGAGGTCGCCCTGCGTGTCCTGGAAGACGTGGGCGCGGAGCGCACGGCCGCCCTGGAAGCCGAAGCCGCCCGCCTGACGACGTGGCTGGGGGAGACGCGGGTGGTCCCGAAGTTCCGCACCCCGGCCGAACGCGAGCTGTCCACCTGAGCGCGCCGACGAGCGGCCCCGGCCGTACGGCATCACCGCCGGCGCGGCCGGTCACCGCGCGAAGCGCTCGACAGGAGCGGCCCCGGCCCTCGGCGCGGCTGAGCCGGCCGGCGCCGGGGCCGGTTTCCGGCCTGCCCCGCCGCGCTCCTGACTGACGCCTGGCCGGTCCTGCGTTTGGGAGGCTGGCCGCGCACGTGCGACGCCTGGCTGACCCGTGTTTCGGTGGGCTGGCCGCGCACGTGCGACGCCCGGCTGGTCCTGTGGTTTGGTGGGCTGGCCGCGGACGAGGCGACGCCCGGCTGGTCCTGTGGTTTGGTGGGCTGGCCGCACGTCGGTGAGGCGTAGCCGATCCTGTGTCTCGGTGGGCCGACCGCGCACCGGCGGGGCGCGGCTGGCCCCATGCCTCGGTGAGCTGGCCGCGCACAGCGGCGCCGGCCGGTCCTGTGTCTCGGTGAGCCGGCGGCGTACCGGCGGGGCGCAGCCGCCCCCAGGCCTCGGTGAGCCGGCTGCACACCCGCGACGCACGCCGCGGCCCGAAGCGGCCCCGCACGCCCGCTCACGTCGCGCCCCGGCCCGCCCCGATCCCGACCTTCCGGACTCCGCCCACCCGTCAGCCACCGCGTGAACCACGGCACCAAGACCGATCAAGCGCCTCGTCCGTGCCCCCTCCCGTGACACCGCCGGATTTCCTGTCGCAAGCTCGTGAGCTGGCTTCTTAATCGATTCTTGACGGGTCGGCGCAGTGGTGGAAGTCTCGTCGGGGCAGTCAGGGTCGGCCGTGCCCGCACGCTAGGGTTGCGCCGAGCCCGGAAGTCTTCCGGGGCGTGGGCCCCGGTTCGGAAACACAGTGATAAGAGGAGTGGCAGCAGTGACCGTTCGCGTAGGTGTCAACGGCTTCGGCCGGATCGGCCGCAACTTCTTCCGCGCCGTGAAGGCGAGCGGTCACGACATCGAGGTCGTCGCGTTCAACGACCTCGGCGACGTCGCGACGATGGCCCACCTGCTCAAGTACGACTCCATCCTCGGTCGCTTCCCGGGCGAGGTCAGCCTGAGCGACGACGGCATCGTCGTCGACGGCAAGACCATCAAGGCCCTGGCGGAGCGCGACCCGGCGAACCTGCCGTGGGGCGAGCTGGGCGTGGACGTCGTCGTCGAGTCGACGGGCTTCTTCACCAACGCCGACGCCGCGAAGGCCCACATCGCCGGCGGGGCCAAGAAGGTCATCATCTCCGCGCCCGCCAAGGGCGAGGACCTGACCATCGTGCTGGGCGTCAACGACGACAAGTACGACGGCTCGCAGGTCATCATCTCCAACGCCTCCTGCACCACCAACTGCCTCGGCCCGCTGGCCAAGGTCCTGCAGGACGCGTTCGGCATCGAGCAGGGCCTGATGACCACCATCCACGCGTACACGCAGGACCAGAACCTGCAGGACGCGCCGCACAAGGACCTGCGCCGCGCCCGCGCCGCCGCGCTGAACATCGTGCCGACCTCGACCGGTGCCGCGAAGGCCATCGGCCTGGTGCTGCCGGAGCTGCAGGGCAAGCTCGACGGTTACGCGCTGCGCGTCCCGGTGCCGACCGGCTCGGCCACCGACCTCACCGTCACGCTGACCAAGTCGGCGACGCTGGAAGAGGTCAACGCCGCGTACAAGGCCGCCGCCGAGGGCGCGCTGTCAGGCTACCTGCGCTACAACGAGGACCCGATCGTGTCGGCCGACATCGTCACCGACCCGGCGTCGTGCATCTACGACGCGCCGCTGACCAAGGTCATCGGCAACCAGGTCAAGGTCGTCGGCTGGTACGACAACGAGTGGGGCTACTCCAACCGCCTCGCCGACCTGGTCAAGCTCGTCGGTTCGAAGCTCTCCTGAACCCGATGACGGTCAAGAACCTCGAAGACCTGCTGAGCGAAGGCGTTCAGGGCCGCTACGTACTCGTGCGCAGCGACCTGAACGTCCCGCTCGACGGGGCCGAGATCACCGACGACGGCCGCGTCCGCGCGGCTCTGCCGACGATCGAGAAGCTCGCCGGAGCGGGCGCCAAGGTCGTCGTCACGGCGCACCTGGGCCGCCCCAAGGGCGAGCCCGACCCGAAGTACACGCTCGCGCCCGTCGCGAAGCGGCTGGGCGAGCTGCTCGGTGCCGAGGTCCCGCTCGCCGGCGACCTCGTGGGCGACTCGGCCAAGGCGCTCGTCGGCGGCCTCGCCGACGGCGGCGTCGCGCTGCTGGAAAACGTGCGCTTCGACGCGCGCGAGACCAGCAAGGACGCGGTGGACCGCTCCGAGCTGGCCGCCGAGCTGGCCGCGCTCGTTCCCGGCGGGGCGTTCGTGTCCGACGGGTTCGGCGTGGTGCACCGCAAGCAGGCCTCGGTCTACGAGATCGCCGCGGTGCTCCCGGCCTACGCGGGCGGTCTCGTGCTGGCCGAGCTCGACGTGCTGAAGAAGCTCACCGACGACGTCAAGCGCCCCTACGTAGTGGTGCTCGGCGGTGCGAAAGTGTCGGACAAGCTCGGCGTAATCGCCAACCTGCTGACGAAGGTCGACCGCCTGCTCATCGGCGGCGGCATGGCCTACACCTTCCTCAAGGCACAGGGCCACGAGGTCGGCCAGTCGCTGCTGCAGGCCGACCAGCTCGACCAGGTGTCGGGCTTCCTCGCCGAGGCCGAGAAGCGCGGCGTGGAGCTCGTGCTGCCGGTCGACGTGCTGGCCGCCACCGAGTTCGCGGCCGACGCCGAGCACGAGGTCGTGGCCGCCACGGCCATCCCGGCCGACCGCCAGGGCCTCGACATCGGCCCGGCCTCGCGCGAGCTGTTCGCGAGCAAGCTGGCCGACGCCGCCACCGTGTTCTGGAACGGCCCGATGGGCGTGTTCGAGTTCGAGGCGTTCTCGGGCGGCACCCGTGCCGTCGCCGAGGCGCTCGTGAAGAGCGCCGCCTTCACCGTGGTCGGCGGCGGTGACTCGGCGGCCGCGGTGCGGCAGCTGGGCCTGCCCGAAGACGGCTTCTCCCACATCTCCACGGGCGGCGGCGCCTCCCTGGAGTACCTGGAGGGCAAGGAACTGCCCGGCGTCTCGGCGTTGGAGGAGAAGCACTAGTGGCACGCAAGCCGTTGATCGTCGGCAATTGGAAGATGAACCTGAACCACCTCGAGGCCATCGCCTTGGTTCAGAAGATCGCCTTCGCGTTGCCGGAGAAGTACTACGCGAAGGTGGACGTGGCGGTGCTGCCGCCGTTCACGGACATCCGGAGCGTGCAAACCCTCACCGACGGCGACAAGCTGTCGCTCACCTACGGTGCGCAGGACGTGTCCCCGCACGACTCCGGTGCCTACACCGGTGACGTGTCGGGCCTGATGCTCGCGAAGCTGGGCTGCACCTACGTCGCCATCGGCCACTCGGAGCGGCGCGAGTACCACGCCGAGACCGACGAGCTGATCTGCAAGAAGGTGCGGGCGGCCATCAAGCACGGGATCACGCCGATCCTGTGCGTCGGCGAGAAGCTCGAGGTCCGCGAGGCCGGCGAGCACCACGCGCACGCGACGACCCAGCTGCTCGAGGGCCTCAAGGGGCTCAAGGCCGAGCAGGTCAAGGGCGTCGTCGTGGCGTACGAGCCGGTATGGGCCATCGGCACCGGCCGGGTGGCGACGCCCGCCGATGCCGAGGAGGTTTGCAAGACCATCCGTACGGTGCTGGCGGAGAAGTACGGCGACGAGGTCGCCTCGGCCGTTCGGGTGCTTTACGGCGGTTCGGTGAAGTCGGGCAACGTGGGCGAGCTGGTGTCCTGCGAGAACATCGACGGTGCTCTCGTGGGTGGCGCGAGCCTCGACGGTGACGAGTTCACCAAACTCTGCGCACTCGCGGCGGGTGGCCCCCTGCCCTGATCGAGGCCACTACCGGGTAACCTGTGTATCCGGTCCGTCACGCAGCAGTGGACGAGTCCAGGGGTACGGTGAAATCGAGCCGTACCCCTGCATTCTCCGATGAGCACAGAGGATGACATGAAGCTGTTCCTGCAAATCCTGTTGATCGTCTCCAGCGTGCTGCTGGTCGTGGCCGTGCTGCTCCACCGCGGCCGGGGTGGCGGTCTGTCGTCGCTGTTCGGCGGCGGTATGCAGTCCAGCCTGTCGGGCTCGAGCGTGGCCGAGAAGAACCTCGACCGGATCACGCTGCTGCTGGGTGCCGTCTGGCTGATCAGCATCGTGGGCCTCGGCCTGCTGCTCAAGGTCTGACCGGACTCCCCGCTCGGGGCCGGCGAGTCAGGGGCTCCGTGTGCATCGGCGTGCCTATTGGGGGGCGCGCCGCCGATTCCTAGGTGTGAGGATTCATGGTTGGCGGTAACGCGATTCGTGGCACTCGGGTGGGTGCCGGTCCTTCGGGCGAATCGGAGCGGGGTGATTCGGCGCCGCGGCGCCGAATCTCCTACTGGTGCGCAAACGGCCACGAGGCCCGCCCGTCGTTCGCGATGGAGGCCGAAATCCCCGACGAGTGGGACTGCCCGCGTTGCGGTCTGCCCGGCGGACAGGACGAGCAGAACCCACCCGCCGCACCCCGCACCGAGCCCTACAAGACGCACCTCGCGTACGTGAAGGAGCGCCGCAGCGACGCCGACGGCGAAGCGATCCTCGCCGAGGCCCTCGAGCGGCTGCGTCAGCGCCGGGAACTGATCTAGGTTTTCCTGTCGGAGACCACCGACCAGTCCGATTCGGTTCGGAACTGGCCGGTGGTTTTCGCGTTTCCGGGGCTTTTCGGCGAGTGTTCGGCTTTTCGGCGGGTGTTCGAGGTGTGTTGATGCCGACCCTGGTGCTGGTGGCACCTGGTGCTGGCGGTGCTGGTTGCGCTCGTGGCCTGGCGCAGGCGCTGATTGCGCCAGGTGCTGGTGGCGCTGGCGGTGCTCGCGGTGCTGGATGCGCTCGTGGTCTGCCCAGTGCGCTGGTTGCGCAAGGTGCTGGTGGCGGGTCCGGGCGCTTCGGGGCGCTCGGGCCTCGCTGCTTGCGGTGCGGTCGCTTTGGCGCAAGCCAGGTTTGGACCTTTTTCTCCGACAGGCCTTCGAGGCCGCGAGCGGCAGTTGTCCACACCACGCCCCTAGTTGTGGACAACTCGGCCCCCAGCAGGCTTTCGAGCAGGTGCTGTCGGGGGCGGCCGATAGACTGAACCTGGGCACGCCCCCCAGGGAGGGCGGGGTTGTCCGGCAGGACGCGGTTGTCCGGCGAGCTGTCACAAGCACCCACCCAGCAATCGGAGCTGGCGCCGCGTAGAGACTCCGCGAGAGCCCTACCCGGGCATCGCAGGACGAGGTCAGGCCGAGCTCGCGACCGAACTCGAACCCGAACGCGAACCACGCTGCGCACCGATCCACGCTGCGCGCCCAAGACGCAGCACCCTCAAGACGCGGCGAAGGGGTGGCACCCGGACGCAGCCGGATCGCGGCTCGCGCACTGGGGCCACCCCTTCGCCTACGGGGGACCGGGGTCAGAGGGTCAGCGGTCCAGGGGATACCTGGCCCGCACGCGGAAACCGCCGTCTTCGGTGTCCGAGGTTTCGAAGCTGCCGCCCAGCAATCGCGCGCGCTCGGCGAGGCCGGTGAGGCCGTGGCCGCCCGAGGGGAGGTGCTCGCCGGCGCGCTCGGCGCGTTCGTTGCGGACCTCGATGTTCAGGGCGCCGCTGCCGCCTTGGATGCGGATGGTGGCGGTGGCGCCGGGGGCGTGCTTGTGGACGTTGGTGAGGCACTCCTGCACGGTGCGGTACGCGGCGGCCGACACCTGGCTCGGCACGGTGTCCGGCAGACGCTCGACGGTCAGGTGGACCGGGACGTCGGCGGTGCGGATCAAGTGGTCCAGCTCGCCGATGCCGGGGCGCGGGCCGTCGTCCTCGGCGCCGGAGCGCAGCACGCTCACCAGCGAACGCAGTTCCTCCAGCGTGCGGGTCGAGAGCTGGCGGATGACCTGCGCGGTCTGCAGCGCGGGGCCGTCGGTGGCTTGGGCCTGCAGTGCGCCGGCCTGCATGGCGATGAGGGTGATCTGGTGGGAGACCACGTCGTGCATCTCGCGGGCCAGGCGGGCGCGTTCCTCGGCGCGCACGGCGTCGGCGTGGAAGCGGCGTTCGCGGTCGCGGCTCTTGGCCAGCTCGGCGAGCTTCGCGGAGATCTCCGCGCGGGCGCCGATCAGCAAGCCGATTGCTATGGGCATGCCCGCCACGAGCACGCCGTAGATGCCGTCGAGCACGTGCTCGCGCCAGCTGAGCTGCGCGAAGTCGTCCAGCGGCCACTGCACGAACCGGCAGGTGAAGACCAGCCCGGCGCCCACCCACGTCTGCCAGTGGATCTGGCGCTTGGTCGCGAGCGTGCCCAGCGTGATCATCGACGCCAGCTGCGCCCACCCGGCGAGGAAGCCCGGCACCGCGAGCACCACGGCGAGGAACGGGAGCTTCCGCCGAAGCACCACCGCGAGACACGCGGCCGCCGACAGGTAGATCGAGTACGGCGGAGCCTTCGGCGGGATCACCAGCCACACGTCGAGCACGGCCAGCAGCACGGCGACGGCCTCAACTCCGACCATCGTCGCGATCGGCCGGCGCAGTGAAGCGAACACACCGCTCGGGCTGAACCGCCGGACCCGATCGGCGGCCCCCGCGCCGGGGCTGCCCATCGAGATTCCTGGAATCGAGAGTCCCTCAGTGCTCATGCGGCGACCCCATTCGTCTTGTGGACTTGATGATGAGATGCGCCGGACACCCGATCGGGACGCGCGGCGAGCAACAAATGTGCGGACGCTAACGAGGAGACGTGTGACGACGGTAAGTTTCACCCGCACCTACAAATTTCGTCGTCTGATCTCCGTCACTACGGCGTTAGAGTGACTGAAGAAGCCTGACGTCACCTCGTGTCGATCACAACACCCTACGTTCACCTTACGGTGAATCCCACATACTGGTGAGCCGCTCGATGGAGTAGTAGTCACTGCTCCGTTCGGCACATGAATGATCTTCACGCTCACGGGTGGCGGGTGTCATCCGGTCGAGCGGTCCCGGGAACCCACGGTCAGGGCCGCGGAACGCCTGCGAACGGCGGCCAAGAGACAGAGGAAGGCCGCCCCGGGCGAACCCGGGGCGGCCTTCGAGAACCAACGAGCGTTACGCGGTCGGCGGCTCGTACACCTTCGTCAGCTTCCCGGCCGCGGTGCGGTCCAGGAGCCACAGCGTCCGCCGGTAGCCGCGGGCACCCGACACGGGCACCTGCACCTCCGGCGCGCCCGCGAGAGCCAGCGACACGGCCTCGGCCTTCGCCTCGCCCGCGGTCATCAGCCACACCTCACGCGCGCGGCGGATGGCCGTCAGCGTGAGCGAGACACGCGTCGGCGGCGGCTTGGGGCAGTCGCGCACCGCCACCACCGAAAGCCGCGTCTCGTGCACGGCGGGCGAGTCCGGGAACACCGAAGCGGTGTGCCCCTCCCCGCCGAGGCCGAGCAGGCAGATGTCGAACGCGGGCACGCCGCCCTCGTCCGGGCCCGCCTGCGAGGCCAGCACCTCCGCGTACGCCGCGGCCGCGACGTCCACGTCGGCACCGAACTCGCCGTCCGACGGCGCCATCACGTGCACGTGCTTCGGGTCGAGCGGCACGTGGTCCAGCAGGGCCTCGCGCGCACCCTTCTCGTTGCGCTCGTCGGAGTCGGCCGGGACGAACCGTTCGTCGCCCCAGTAGACGTCCAGGCGCGACCAGTCGATCGCGTCGCGCGCGCTCGAACGGTTGAGCTCCTCGAGCACCGCGATGCCCGTGCCGCCGCCGGTGAGCACGACCGAGGCCGAGCCCTTGGCCGCCTGCACGTCGACGATCCGGGTGACCAGCCGCGCCGCCGCGGCGGCCGCCAGGAGGTCGGCGTTCTCGTAGACGACGACCTCCGTGCGGCTCACGAACCGCTCTTTTCCGCCTTGGCCTTGCCGGCCTTCTTCGCCGGAGCCTTGGCCGCGGCCCTCGGCTTCGCGGCCGCAGAAGCAGACGAAGTCGCCTTCGCCGCGGTCGCCGGCGCGGAGATCTTGGGCAGCCCGTGCAGCGCCGCCTCGAAGACCTCGTCCGGGTCGAGCCGGCGCAGTTCCTCCACCAGGCACTCCGGGTTGCTCCGCCGCTGCAGCGCGATGCGCCGCGTCGGCTGGCCCGGCTGCGTCAGCGTGCCGACGCGGCCGTCGGGCCGGGTCAGCTCCACCGCGCCCGAACGCCGTTCGAGCTCGACGGAGATGATGCCCTGGGCGCTGGAGCTCTTGATCCGCTTCACCGGCACCTTGAGGTACTCGGCGAGCCACCCCGCCAGCAGCTCCGTGGACGGCGAGTCGGCCTCACCGGTCACGGTCGCCGCCGTGATCTTCTCGTACGGCGGCAGGTCCAGCGCCGACACGAGCTGCGCACGCCAGTGCGTCAACCGCGTCCACGCCAGGTCCGTGTCGCCCTCCACGTAGGCCTTCGCCCGCGAGGTCAGAGCCCTTATGGGGCTCTTCTCCGCGGCCGAGTCGGTGATGCGCCGCTGCGCGATCTGGCCCAGCGGGTCCTCCGCCGGGGCCTTCGGGCCCGCGCCCGGCCACCACGTGACGATCGGCGCGTCGGGCAGCAGCAGCGGTACGACCGCGCTCTGGCCCTGCGCGGCCAGTGGCCCGTAAAGGCGCAGCACGATGACCTCGCTCGCACCGGCGTCGCCGCCCACGCGGATCTGGCCGTCGATGCGGGGAGCCGCCGTGCGGACGCCCTTCGCGACCACGATCACGCGCGACGGGTGCTCCCGGCTGGCGTGGTTCGCGGCCTCGATGGCCTCCTCGAGCTTGGCGTCGTCGTCCGCCACGATGACCAGGGTCAGCACCCGGCCCAGCGCGACCTGACCGCCCTGGTCGCGGATCTCCACCAGCTTCTTGTTCAACTGCGAAGTCGTGGTGGATGGCAGGTCGATGATCACGGACGCCTCCAGTTCCGGCCCGTACGCTCCAACATCTCGTCGGCGCTCTGCGGACCCCACGTGCCCGGCGCGTACTGCTCGGGCGCGCCTTCCTTGGCCCAGTGCTCGAGGATCGGGTCGAGGATCTCCCAGGAGAGCTCGACCTCCTCGTTCACCGGGAACAGCGACGGCTCGCCCAGCAGCACGTCGAGGATGAGCCGCTCGTACGCCTCGGGGGAGGACTCGGTGAAGGCGTGGCCGTAGCCGAAGTCCATGGTGACGTCGCGGACCTCCATTGTGGTCCCGGGCACCTTCGAGCCGAACCGCATCGTGATGCCCTCGTCGGGCTGCACACGGATGACCAGCGCGTTCTGGCCCATCTCCTCGGTGGAGGTGGAGTCGAACGGCAGGTGGGGCGCGCGCTTGAACACCACGGCGATCTCCGTGACGCGCCGGCCCAGCCGCTTGCCGGTGCGCAGGTAGAACGGCACGCCCGCCCAGCGGCGGTTCTGCACCTCCAGCGTCACCGCGGCGTAGGTCTCGGTCGTGGAGTCCTTAGCGAAGCCCGCTTCCTGCAGCAGTCCCGGCACCTTCATGCCGCCCTGCCAGCCGCCGGCGTACTGCCCGCGCGCGGTGGTCTCGTCGAAGGGCCGGACCGGCATGGTCGCCGCCAGCACCTTCGCCTTCTCCGCCCGCAGCGCCTTCGGCTCGAACGACAGCGGCTCGTCCATCGCGGTCAGCGCGAGCAGCTGCAGCAGGTGGTTCTGGATGACGTCGCGCGCGGCGCCGATCCCGTCGTAGTACCCCGCGCGGCCGCCGAGGCCGATGTCCTCGGCCATGGTGATCTGCACGTGGTCGATGTAGTTGGCGTTCCAGATCGGCTCGAACATCTGGTTGGCGAAGCGCAGCGCCAGCAGGTTCTGCACCGTCTCCTTGCCGAGGTAGTGGTCGATGCGGAACACCGACTCCTCGGGGAAGACGTCGTTCACGATCCCGTTGAGCTCCTGGGCACTCTTGAGGTCGTGGCCGAACGGCTTCTCGATGACCACGCGGCGCCACGTCGTGGCGTCGGTGTCGGCGAGGCCCGAGCGGGCCAGCTGCTTGGTCACCACCGGGAACGCGCCCGGCGGGATCGAGAGGTAGAACGCCGTGTTGCCGCCGGTGCCGCGCTCGGCATCCAGGTCCTTCACCGTCTGGGCGAGGCGGTCGAAGGCGTCGTCGTCGTCGAACGTGCCCTGCACGAAGCGGATGCCCTCGGCGAGCCGGTTCCAGACCGACTCCTTGAACGGCGTCCGCGCGTGCTCGCGCACCGAGTCGTGCACCAGCTCGCCGAAGTCCTGGTGCTCCCAGTCGCGGCGCGCGAACCCGACCAGCGAGAAGCCGGCGGGCAGCAGGCCGCGGTGGGCCAGGTCGTAGATGGCGGGCATGAGCTTCTTGCGGGCCAGGTCGCCGGTGACCCCGAAGATCACCAGGCTCGACGGGCCCGCGATTCGCGGGAGGCGCTTGTCGCGCGGGTCCCGCAGCGGGTTCTGCCAGGTCGTCACTCGCCGGCCTCCTGTACGGCGCGCACGAGCTCGGCCAGCCCGGCGGCCCGGTCGGTCAGGTGCAGCCGCAGCACGGGGCGGCCGTGCTCGGCGAGGACCTGACCGTCGCCGAGAGCCTGCGCGTGCTGCAGCTGTCCCAGGGTGTAGGGGCGGTCCGGCACAGCCAGGTCCTCGGCGACCGCGCCGGTGATCTGGAGGAAGCTGCCGTTCTGGTGGCCGCCCTTGTGGTACTGCCCGGTGGAGTGCAGGAACCGCGGGCCCCAGCCGAACGTCGTCTGCACACCGGTGCGCTTGGCGATCTCGCGGCGCAGCAGCGAGGTCGACGCGTCGTCGAGCCGGTCGAGGTAGGCCTGCACCGCGAAGTAGCCGCCGTCGGCGACCGAGCCGAAGAACGCGCGCAGCACGTCCAACAGCTTTCCTTCCGTGGCAACACCTTCCGAGCCGAACACCTCGACGGAACCGTCCACAGTGGCCGGAGTCTCTTTGCCGGACAGCTTCTCCGGCTCGTCCAGCAGCGCCCGCGCGGCCTTCTTCGCGGCCTCGACGTCGGGCTGATCGAACGGGTTGATCCCGATCAGCCGGCCGGCGAGCGCGGTCGCGAACTCCCACAGCAGGAACTGCGCGCCGAGCGGGCCGGTCACCGAGATCTTCGCGGCACCTTCGGCCGCACCGACGGCGACCGGGGTCGCGTCGGACTTGGCGTCGGCGAAGCCGGGGGCATGGGGGCCCTCCACGGCCACGGGCAGCAGGCCCGTGCCCAGCTTGCCCGTCGACTCCGCGATCAGCTGCTCCGCCCAGTCGGGGAAGCCCTTGATGCCCGAGCCGGTGTCGGCGAGCACGACCTTCTCGGCGCCGCCCTCGTGGGCGGCGGTCCAGGCGGCCGCCAGCTTGATCGCCGGGTTGTCGGCCGAGTCGGTGCCCAGCACCTCGGCCACCGCGGCGGCCTGGTCCAGCAGGCGCGCGATGTCCGCGCCCGCGAGGCCGGCCGGCACGAGGCCGAACGCGGTCAGCGCCGAGTAGCGGCCGCCGACGTGAGGGTCGGCCAGGAAGGTCTTGCGGTAACCCTCCTTTTCGGACAGCTCCGAGAACGGCGAGCCCGGGTCGGTCACGACCACGATCCGCCGCGCCGCGTCGATCCCCGCGTCGGCGAACGCCTTCGCGAAGATGCGCCGGTGGCTGTCGGTCTCCACGGTGCCGCCCGACTTCGACGACACCACGATGACCGTGCGCTCGAGGTCACCCGCGAGCGCGTCGGCGACCTGGCCCGGGTCGGTGGTGTCGAGCACGGTCAGCGCCACCTCGGAGGTGGCGGTGATGACCTCCGGCGCGAGCGACGAGCCGCCCATGCCGGCGAGCACCACGCGGTCCACGCCCTCGGACTGCAGCTCCGTGCGCAGCGCTTCGATCTCACCGATCAACGGCCGCGACGACTTGTGCAGCGACGTCCACGAGAGCCGGATCGACGCCTCGGACTCGGCCTCCGGTCCCCACAGCGTCGCGTCCTGCGCGGCGAGCTTCGACGCGGCCTGGTCGGCGACGAGGCGCTCGACCAGTGGCGCCGCCTTGCCTGCCAGTTCGGCGTCGACGAGCTCGACGCCGGTTTCGTCCCCTGTCATGGTCTGGCTTCAGCCCTTCGCCTTGTTCAGCTGGCCGGTCACCGTCTCGAGCAGCTCCTGCCAGGACTTCGCGAACTTCTCGACACCCTCGGTCTCGAGGGTGCGGAACACGTCCGGCACGTCGATGCCGGCCGCGCTCAGCTTGTCGAACACGCCCTGCGCCTCGTCGCCGCGGCCGGTCACCGTGTCGCCGGTGAGCTCGGCGTGGTCGGCCACCGCGTCCATCGTCTTCTCCGGCATCGTGTTCACGACGTCGCGGACCACGAGCTGGTCGACGTAGCGGGTGTCGGAGTACGCCGGGTCCTTGACCCCGGTCGAGGCCCACAGCGGACGCTGCGCGTTGGCGCCCGCGGCGGCCAGCGCCTTCCAGCGGTCGCTCGCGAAGAGCTCTTCGAACTTGGCGTAGGCGAGCCGGGTGTTGGCGATGGCCGCCTCGCCGAGCAGCGCCTTGGCCTCGTCGGTGCCGATCTTGTTCAGGCGCTTGTCGACCTCGGTGTCCACACGGGACACGAAGAACGACGCGACCGAGTGGATGCCCTTGAGGTCGTGGCCGTTGGCCTTCGCCTGCTCCAGGCCGGCGAAGTAGGCGTCGATGACCTGCGCGTAGCGCTCGACGGAGAAGATCAGCGTCACGTTGATGCTGATGCCCTCGGCCAGCGCCGCGGTGATGGCGGGCAGGCCCTCGTCGGTGGCCGGGATCTTGACCATCAGGTTCGGCCGGTCCACGGCCTTCCACAGGTCCTTGGCCTCGGCGACGGTCTTGTCGGTGTCGCGCGCCAGGCGAGGGTCGACCTCGATGGAGACGCGGCCGTCGGTGCCGTTCGTGGCGTTGTAGACGTCGCGGAACAGGTCGGCGGCGTTGCGCACGTCGGTGGTCGTCAGCTCGCGGACGGTGCCGTCGAGGTCCGCGCCCCGCTCGGCCAGCTCCTTGACCTGCGCGTCGTAGGCCTCGCCGTGGGACAGCGCGTTGGCGAAGATCGTCGGGTTGGTCGTGACACCCACGACGTGCTTGTCGCGGATGAGCTCGGCGAGGTTGCCCGTGTTCAGTCGCTCGCGGGAGAGGTCGTCCAGCCAGATGGAGACGCCCGCCTCGGAAAGCTGCGCGAGCCGATCAGTAGTGCTCATGACTCTTTTCCGTCCCTTCAGGAAATTCAGTTCTTGGTGTTGGCGATCGAACGACGGGCGGCCTCGACGACGTGCTCCGGGGTGAACCCGAACTCCCGGAACAGTGTGGCGGCGTCGGCCGACGCGCCGAAGTGCTCGATCGAAACGTTCACCCCCGCGTCACCGGTGAAGCGGTGCCACGACTGCGCGATCCCGGCCTCGATGGAAACCCGCGCCTTGACGGTCGGCGGCAGCACCGCGTCGCGGTAGGACTGCTCCTGCGCGTCGAACCACTCGACGCACGGCATCGACACGACGCGAGTCGGCACGCCGTCGGCCTCGAGGGTCTTGCGGGCCGCGACGGCCAGCTGGACCTCGGAACCGGTCGCCATCAGCACGACCTCGGGGGTGCCGTTCGAGGCCTCTTCGAGCACGTAGCCGCCGCGCTTCACGCCTTCGGCACTGGTGCCCTCGAGCACCGGCACGTTCTGGCGGGTCAGCGCGACACCCGACGGGTGGTGGACGTCCTCCAGCACGGCTTTCCACGCGTAGGCGGTCTCGTTGGCGTCCGCCGGGCGGACGACGTTGAGGCCCGGGATCGCGCGCAGCGCGGAGAGCTGCTCGATCGGCTGGTGCGTCGGGCCGTCCTCGCCGAGGCCGATGGAGTCGTGCGTCCACACGTACAGCGTGGGCAAGCCCATCAGGGCCGCGAGCCGGACCGGCGGGCGCATGTAGTCGGAGAAGATGAGGAACGTCGCGCCGTACGGGCGGGTGCCGCCGTGCAGGGCGATGCCGTTGAGGATCGAGCCCATCGCGTGCTCGCGGATGCCGAAGTGCAGCGTGCGGCCGTACGGGTTCGCGTTCCACGCGGACGTGGTGGCCTTCGCCGGGCCGAACGAGTCGGCGCCCTTCATCGTGGTGTTGTTGCTCTCCGCCAGGTCGGCGGAGCCGCCCCACAGCTCGGGCAGCGGGTCGCGCAGCGCGTTGAGGACCTCACCGGAGGCCTTGCGGGTCGCGATGCCCTTGGGGTCCGGGTCCCAGTGCGGCAGGTTGTCGGCGAAGCCCTCGGGCAGCGTGCGGGTGGCGAGCCGGTCGGCCAGCGCCTTGCGCTCCGGGTTGGCCTCGGCCCACGCATCGTAGCGCTCCTGCCACGCGGCGTGCTCCTGCTTGCCGCGGTCCAGCGCCTTGCGGGTGTGGGAGATGACCTCGTCGTCGACCTGGAAGGTGCGCTCGACGTCGAAGCCGAGGATCTCCTTGACGGCCTTGATCTCGTCGGCGCCGAGCGCGGCACCGTGGGCCTTGCCGGTGTTCATCTTCGTGGGCGCCGGGTAGCCGATGATGGTCCGCAGCGCGATGAACGACGGGCGCCCGGTCTCCGCCTTGGCGGCCTTGATGGCCTCCTCGATCGCGCTGACGTTCTCGCCGCCCTCGACGACCTGCACGTGCCAGCCGTAGGCCTCGTAGCGCTTGACCGTGTCCTCGGACAGCGCGATGTTCGTGTCGTCCTCGATGGAGATCTTGTTGTCGTCCCAGAAGACGATGAGGTTGCCCAGCTCCTGGCGGCCCGCGATCGACGAGGCCTCGGAGGTCACACCCTCTTCGATGTCGCCGTCGGAGGCGATCGCGTAGATGTGGTGGTCGTAGATGCTCTCGCCGGGAGCGGCGTCGGGGTCGAGCAGGCCGCGCTCGCGCCGGGCGGCCATCGCCATGCCCACCGCGTTGGCCAGGCCCTGGCCCAGCGGGCCGGTCGTGGTCTCGACGCCCTTGGTGTGGCCGTACTCCGGGTGTCCCGGGGTCAGCGAGCCCCACGTGCGCAGCTGCTTGAGGTCCTCGAGATCGAGGCCGTAGCCGGCGAGGTACAGCTGGATGTACAGGGTGAGGCTGGAGTGTCCCGCCGAGAGCACGAAGCGGTCGCGGCCGCGCCAGTGCGGGTCGGCCGGGTCGTGGCGCATGGTCCGCTGGAACAGCGTGTAGGCGAGGGGGGCGAGGCTCATGGCGGTGCCCGGGTGACCGCTGCCGACCTTCTCGACGGCGTCCGCGGCGAGGACCCGGACGGTGTCGACGGCGCGGGAATCGGTCCCGGTCCAGTCGGCGGGCACGTCACGCCGGAGCAAAGGGTTGTTCTCGCTGGTAGAGGCGGTTTCGGACACTGAACTCGAACTCCCCGTCCTGAGGTTGTCGCTTGCTTTCCGTCATGGTGTAGCCGGTGCGCACTGCCAGTAATCTCAATCGATCCCGAAGGGACGATATTCCTGCTGGGAGCACTGCGCCGGAGTGCCACGCGGCCCGTCCGCGACAGCCTAGTGCTTGGGGTGTGGTCCGGGCAGCCGCGACAGCCGCGCCGTCCCTTACGGCCGGGTGATCCCGCCCGCGCGGGTCGCTTGCGGCCCGACGCTGGTCACGGACCGTGCAAAAGAGACAATCGTGGGGCCGGCCGGACCCGCCGGGACACCGCGACCGGTCCTTCCGGACACATCGTGCGCCGCCGTGGCCGTCGCGGGTGAACCCGGTGGCGTGACGCAGAAGACAGGCATGGCCTGTCGAGGACCCTCGATCACGCAGGCGGATTCACCACGTCTAACATCGAGCGCGGGCCTGGTCCGGAAGCTTCACCAGTTCCATCGCGGTCTTCCGGATCGCCGCCCGGCCCCGAACTGACCTTGGGAGTGAAATGTCGTTGGTGAACGCTGCGCACGGACGCAGTGAGAACACCAGCGCCGAACACCCGACCGGTGAACGACCGCGTGGTGCCCGGCGAACTGTCCGCCAGGTGGTCGGCGCGTACGCCGCGCTCGCGAAGCCGAGGGTGATCGAGCTCCTCCTCGTCACCACGATCCCCGCGATGTTCCTGGCCGGGCGTGAGATCCCGTCGCCGTGGCTCGTGCTCGCCACGCTCGTGGGCGGCACCATGGCGGCCGGCAGCGCCAACGCGCTCAACTGCGTGATCGACGCGGACATCGACAAGGTGATGAACCGCACCAAGAAGCGTCCGCTGGTGAAGGATTCGGTGCCGCGGCGCAACGCGCTGATCTTCGGCCTCGTGCTCGGCGTCGCTTCGTTCGCGGTCCTGTATTTCACCGTGAACCTGCTGTCGGCGATCCTCGCGATAGCGACCATCCTCTTCTACATCTTCGTCTACACCTTGGGCCTCAAGCGGCGCACGTCGCAGAACGTGGTGTGGGGCGGCGCCGCCGGCTGCATGCCGGTGGTCATCGGCTGGGCCGCCGTGTCCGGCACCGTGCAGTGGCCCGCGTTCGTCATGTTCGGCGTCATCTTCTTCTGGACGCCCCCGCACACATGGGCCCTGGGCATGAAGTACCGCGAGGACTACGAGCGCGCGGGCGTCCCGATGCTCCCGGTCGTGGCGACCCCGCAGCACGTCGCCAAGCAGATCGTCATCTACTCGTGGGTGATGGTCGCCTGGACGCTCCTGCTGCTGCCCGTCACGAGCTGGCTGTACGCCACCTTCGCGGTTCTCGCCGGCGCCTGGTTCCTCTTCTACGCCCACCGCCTCCAGGCCGCGGTCCGCCGCGGCGAAGAGACCAAGCCGATGTCGCTGTTCCACCGCTCGAACACGTATCTGATGATCGTGTTCGTCGCGCTGGCCGTGGACTCGGCGATCGGGTTGCCGACGCTCGGCTTGCCGTTCTGAGTCCGGCCGCTTTTCTGGCCGACGTCGTCGAGACGGGCACCGTGCTCGGTGCCGACGTCACCTGGCCCCCCGAGCGGGTCCTCGCGTTCTTCGGTGACGACTCCGGGGAGAACCGGCACCCGCGTCAGCTGTGGTACGACTCGGCCTCGTCGAGTTTTCCTGGGACCGCCCCTCGACGGATCGGCCGTGGCCGGGCCACCACCTCTCGGTCCAAGCCCACCGGCTCACCCACGGCGGCACCCCCGAGCCGCCGCTCTTCTAGCGGTACGGGCCGTGCTCCGGGCCGGTGGCGTTCGCCGACGTCGCCGCGGAGCTGGAGCGGCGCGGCGTTGAGCTGGTCGAGCGGCCGGGTCGCGACCCCGACATCTGTGAGCTCTGGCAGCCGAAGTCGTTCACGAGCGTGCTCGTCGTGGCGGGGTGCTATTACGGCAATCCGGACGACGTCCACAACCTGAGTTCGCCGGTATTCGTCACCGCGGCATCGCGCGAAAGTGAGCTGTTCCGCACCCTCCACGGCCGCTGATCCTCCCGAGCCGCGCTCGGGAATGGCGTAGCCTGGTTGGCCGTTGTGCTTTTCCGGCTGTCCGCCGCCTTCCCCCGATGCGAAAGCAGGATCTCACTTGTCCGTGTCCCCGGACCGGGAAGCAGACCGCGCCCTCGAGGACGGTACGCCCGAGCACGCCGCCGAGCTGGCGCGTGAGCAGGCGTATGTCACGACGCTGTACGCGAAGCTCGACGCCGAGCGGGTCGAGGCCCAGCGGCGCCTCGACACCACGCTGAGGCAGAGCGGCGGCACCCCGCAGGCGCGTACCGAACGGGACGTCGCCACGACGCTGTACTCCGACCGGCTCGCGCAGCTCGGGTCGGTGGAGCAGGGGCTGTGCTTCGGCCGGCTCGACTTCGTCCCCGAGAGCGCCGAAGAAACCACCTACATCGGCCGCCTCGGGTTGTTCGAGCAGGACGACGACTACAAGCCGCTGCTGGTGGACTGGCGGGCGCCGGTCGCGCGGCCGTTCTACCTCGCCACGGCCGCCTCGCCCGACGGCGTGCGCCGGCGGCGGCACCTGCGGTCGCTGAGCCGGAAGGTGACGGGGTTCGACGACGAGATCCTCGACCTGTCGGCCGCCGACCAGGGGCAGGACCTCGGGCTCGCGGGCGAGGCCGCGCTGCTGGCCGCGCTGGAACGGCGGCGCACGGGCGAGATGAGCGACATCGTCGCCACGATCCAGGCCGAGCAGGACCGGATCATCCGCGCGCCGCTCGGCGGGGTGATGGTCGTGCAGGGCGCGCCGGGCACGGGCAAGACCGCCGTCGCGCTGCACCGGGCCGCGTACCTGCTCTACACGCACCGCCAGCAGCTCACCACGCGCGGCGTGCTCGTGGTCGGGCCCAACAGCACGTTCCTGCGCTACATCGGCCAGGTCCTCCCGTCACTGGGCGAGACCGGCGTGCTCCTCGCCACCATCGGGCAGCTCTACCCGGGCCTCGACGCGGAGGGCGTCGAGCCACCGGAGGCCGCGGAGGTCAAGGGGCGCCTGGTGATGACCGACGTGCTCGCCAACGCGGTGCGCGACCGCCAGCGCGTGCCCGATCCCGTGATGGAGATCGAGCACGAGCGGGAGATCCTCAAGCTCGACCGCAAGACCTGCGTCGAGGCCCGCACCCGCGCGCGCCGCTCGCGCCGGCCCCACAACCTGGCGCGCCGCCTGTTCGTGTCCGACGTGCTCGACGCGCTGACCCGCCAGGCCGCCCGCAAGCTGGGGGAGGACCTGCTCGACGCGCAGGACGTGCAGGACATCCGCGCGGAGCTCGCCGCCAGCCCCGCCGTGGCCGCCGCCGTCAACGAGCTGTGGCCGAAACTGACGGCGGAAGGCCTGCTCGACGACCTGTTCGCCGAGCGCGAACACCTTGATCGCGCCGCCGGAAAGCTGCTGTCCGAAGCCGATCGCGCGCACCTGGAGAGCGGCCGCGACGCGAAGTGGACCCCCGCCGACGTGCCGCTGCTCGACGAGCTGGCCGAGCTGCTCGGCGAGGACGACAGCGAGGAGCGCGCCGAGCGTCGGCGCCGCGACCGCGTGCAGCGCGCGTACGCCGAGGGTGTGCTGCACATCCTGGAGCAGGACGAGGAGATCCAGGACGAGGAGATCCTGCGGGTGTCCGACGTCCTCGACGCCGAGCTGTTCGCCGAACGCCAGCAGGAGCGCAGCGAGCTGACCGCGGCCCAGCGCGCGGCGCAGGACCGCACGTGGACGTTCGGGCACGTGATCGTCGACGAGGCCCAGGAACTGTCCGCCATGGACTGGCGCCTGCTCATGCGCCGCTCGCCCAACCGCTCGATGACGCTCGTCGGCGACGTCGCGCAGACCGGCGCGGCCGGGGGAGCGCGCACGTGGGACGAGGTCCTCTCGCCCTACGTCGCGGACCGCTGGCGCCTCGAGCAGCTCACCGTGAACTACCGCACGCCGGCCGAGATCATGGCCGTGGCCGCGCGCGTGCTGGCCGAGCTCGACGTGGACCTCGCGGCACCGGCGTCGGTGCGTGAGACCGGGGTGGCGCCGTGGTCGAAGGAAACGAGCGACCTCGACGCCGATCTGCCGGGCCTGGTCGCGCAGGAGTTGTCCGCGGTGGACGGTGGCACCGTGGCCGTGCTCACACCCGCGGCTCGGCTCACAGCTGTGGAAGCGGTGCTGACGCCCGACGAACGCGTGAGCGTGCTCACGGTCGAGCGCGCCAAGGGCCTTGAGTTCGACGCCGTTCTGCTGGTCGCGCCGGACGAGATCGTCGCGGCCTCGCCGCGCGGGCTCAACGACCTGTACGTGGCCCTCACGCGCGCGACCCAGCGGCTCGGCGTGGTCCAGACCGGTGACGTCGTGGAGGCGCTCGCCGAGCTTGGCTAGGGTGCCGGGCATGCAGAGAATCGGCAAGATCGCCTCCGTGGGCGCCGTGGCCGTGGCCGCGGCGTTCAGCCTGTCCGCGTGTGGCGGCGACGACACCGCGGCCCAGCCGTCCGGCGCTCCGGCCGCCCCGTCGAACTCGGCCGCCGCGGCCGGCGCGCAGAGCAAGGGCCGCGAGTGCACCGCGGACGACATCAAGACCACCGGGACCTTCGGCCAGCCGCCGACGATCACCATCCCGGACGACTGCGATCCGCCGAAGAAGCTGATCACGAAGGACCTCGTCCCGGGCACCGGCAACGGCGCCACGGCGGGCCAGGAACTGTCGATGAACTACACGCTGGTCACCTGGTCGGACAAGAAGAAGCTCGACAGCTCCTTCGACCGTGGTGAGCCGTTCTCGCTGCACCTGGGCGCGGGCGAGGTCATCCCCGGCTGGGACCAGGGCCTCGTCGGCATCAAGCAGGGCGGGCGCCGGCTGCTGATCATCCCGCCCGACCTCGGCTACGGCCAGGGCGGCAACGGCATCGCGCCGAACGAGACCCTTGTCTTCGTCACCGACGCCGTCACGGTGCCGACCGACAAGAGCTGACCTCGTGCGAGACACGCGCGCCCGTCACGCCGTCGAAGCGCCCCAATGCGGCGTGGGGGGGGGGGGAACCCCCCCAACCCCCCCGGTGTTG
>NZ_JBFAAJ010000003.1:0-177748 GCF_040639695.1 Amycolatopsis sp. NPDC023774 | reverse complement strand
CCCACAGCCCTCCCACCCCCCCCCCTGGGGTGTGCGTGCGGTACACCCCCCCAAACGCCGCATTGGGTGCGCTCAACGCAACCAACGCCACATTGGGGTGGTGCGTTGGCGTCACGGGACGAGGATCAGCTTCCCGGTCGTCCGGCGGCCCTGCAGGTCTTCGTGGGCCTTGCGGGCGTCGGCCAGCGGGTAGCGGCCGCCGATGCGGATGTCCAGCGAACCGTCGGTCACGGCGGCGAACAACTCGTCCGCACGCCAGTCGAGCTCCTCGCGCGTGCGGACGTAGTGGCCGGACGTCGGGCGCGTCAGGAACAGCGAGCCGCCCGAGTTGAGGCGCTGCGGGTCGATCGGCGGCACCGGGCCGCTGGCCGCGCCGAACAGCGCGAGCATGCCGCGGATCCTGAGGCTGGCCAAGCTGCCGTCGACGGTGTCCTTGCCGACGCCGTCGTAGACCACGTGCACGCCCTCGCCGTCGGTCAGCTCGCGCGTGACCTTGGCGAAGTCCTCCCGGTCGTAGCGGATCACGTGGTCGGCGCCGGCCCCGCGGGCCAGCTCGGCCTTCTCCTCGGTGGACACCGTGCCGATCACGCGCGCACCCCGCGCCTTCGCCAGCTGCACCAGCAGCAGGCCGACACCGCCTGCCGCGGCGTGGACCAGCACGTCGTCGCCCGGCTTGACCTCGTAGGTCGAGCGGACGAGGTAGTGGGCGGTGATGCCCTGCAGCATCGTGGCGGCGGCGACCTCGTCGGACACGCCGGCGGGCACCTTCACGGCGCCGGCCGCCGGCACGAGCTTGCGCGCCGCGTAGCTGCCCAGCGAGCCCTGCCAGGCCACGCGGTCACCCGGAGCGAACGCCGTCACGCCCTCGCCGACCTCGGCCACGGTGCCCGCGCCCTCCAGGCCGAGCACGAACGGCAGGTCGATCGGGTAGATGCCCTGGCGCTGGTAGGTGTCGATGTAGTTGACGCCGGCGGCGGCCACGTCCACCAGCAGCTCACCGGCACCGGGCGAGCCGACCTCGACCTCGGTGACCTCCAGCACCTCGGGACCACCGGTCCTCCTGACCTGCACAGCGGACGGCATGTTTCCTCCTCGCGACGGGTTCGGCATTCACCGGTGTCCAACTATGGCCGACGCCACGCTTGTTCCGCGTCACCGGGTGAGACCGGTTAAGCTCGCCGACGTGGCTGAGGAGACCGAGCAGATGCCCCCCGCACCGACCGGCCGGCAGCTGGCCGCCGCCCGTGACTTCGTGGCGCGGCACGGGAAACCGTCGCGCGCGGTGGTCGAGAACATCGGCCGGATCGGCGCCCGCGTGGTGCTCGTGGGAGCCGACGGCGCCCTCGGCGACGTGATCGTGCCGACCCCCGAGACAGGTACGGCGCTCGTCGAGGCGGTCGAGGACCTCGAGCCCGCCGAATGGGACAGCGAGACCGTGAAGGCGACCAGGATCGGCGCGGCCCACCGCCGCAAGATGGCCGGTCCGCGGGCCGGCTGGTGACCCGCGAAGCGATCTTCGTCGCCTGCGCCCAGATGCCCGAGGGCGACGGCGACGACACCGCCGCCGCGTCCGCTCTCGACGACCTGGGGTTCAGCGTCCGCTGGGCCGTGTGGGACGACCCGGCCGCCGACTATTCGACCGCCGACCTCGTGGTGCTGCGCGCGACCTGGGACTACCCCGAGCGTCGCGCCGAGTTCCTCGACTGGTGCGAGACCGTGCCGACGCTGGCGAACCCCGCCGCGGTCGTGCGCTGGAACACCGACAAGTCCTACCTCGTCGAGCTGATCGAGGCGGGCGTGCCCACGGTGCCGACCACGCTGGTCGAGCCGGGTGAGCAGGCGAAGTGGCCGAAGGTGCCGTTCGTGGTGAAGCCCTCGGTCGGCGCGGGTTCGCGTGGTGCCGCCCGCTTCGGCGCCGACGCCGCCGGTGCGGCCGAGCACCTGCGCGGGCTGCACGCCGACGGCCGCACCGCCGTCGTCCAGCCGTACCAGTCCAGTGTGGACGCCCAGGGCGAGATCGCGCTCGTGTACTTCGGCGGCGTTTATTCGCACGCGTTCACGAAAGGCGCGATGCTCGGGGCCGGCACCGACCCATCGGGCCTGTTTCTCACGGAGAAGCTCGCCCCGGCCGTCCCGGCGTCCGGGGTACGCGCCGTCGCGGAGGACGCCCTGGACGCCGCGTGCTCGCTGCTGGGCATCCTGCGTGCCGAACTGCTCTACGCCCGGGTGGACATCGTGCGCGGCGAGGACGGGCATCCGCTGGTGCTGGAGCTCGAGCTGGCCGAACCGTCGCTGGGCTTCCGCAACGCCGACGCGGGGGCACCCTTGAGGTTCGCGTCGGCGGCGCGGCAGCAGCTGGCCTAGTTACTTCAAGCCCGAGGACGCCAGCCCGTCGATCACCCGGCGCTGCAGCAGGATGAACAGGATCAGGATCGGCGCCATGGCCAGGAGGCTGGCGGCCATCAGCACGGGGTAGTTCACCGTCACGTCGCCGGCCAGGGTGGCCAGCGCGGCCGACAGCGGCATCTGCGTGGCGCGCGTCGACACCACGAGTGGCCACAGCAGCTCGTTCCACGACCACAGCACTGCCGAGATCGCGAGCACGCTGATGCTCGGGCGCACCACCGGCAGCAGCACGCTCCAGAACGTCCGCAACGGGCCGCTGCCGTCGATGCGCGCCGCCTCCTCCAGCTCCGCCGGGAGGTTGAGGAAGGCCGTGCGCATCAGGAAGGTGCCGTACGCGCTGAACAGCCCGGGCGCGACGATGCCCGCCAGGGTGTTGAGCCAGCCGAGGCCCTGCACGATCTGGTACTGCGAGATCAGGTACGCCTGCGAGGGCACCAGCAGGATCGACAGCACGAGCCCCAGCAGCACTGCCCGGCCACGGAAGCGCATGCGCGCGAACGCGTAGCCGGCCAGCGTGCACAGCACGATCTGGGCGAGCGTGCGGATCACCGTGATGAGCACCGAGGTCCACAGCTGCGACAGGAACGGCAGCCGCTGGAACACCGCCGCGTAGTTCTGCCACTGCAGGTGCTCCGGCCAGAACGTGGGCGTCACACTCTGGACCTCGGCGTTGGTGGACAACGACATCACGATCTGCCACAGGAACGGGAAGGCCATGATCAGCCCGCCCACCCCGAGCACGAGGTGGATCAGGGCGTTGGACTGCCGGCGTCGGGATCTAGGCATTACCGGCCCACCTCCGTTGCAAGCGGAACTGCAGGAGCGTGACGAGACCGATGAGCACGAAGATGACCATCGCGATCGCCGCGGCGAAACCCTTGTCGTTCTCGACGAAACCCGCGTTGTAGAAGTAGTAGACGAGCGACATCGTCTTCGGCAGCACCGCGTTGTGGTTGCCCAGCAACGCGTACAGCAGGTCGAAGAGCTGGAAACTCGCGATGGTGGTCACCACGACCACGAAGAACACGCTGGGCGCCAGCAGCGGCAGCGTGATCGAGCGGAACTGGCGGAAGCGGCTCGCGCCGTCGAGCTCGGCGGCTTCGTACAGCTCCGGCGGGATGTTCTTCAGGCCCGCGCCGAGCACGATCATCGAGAAGCCCAGCGAGGACCACAGACCCACCACGGACACCGCGGCGAGCGCGAAGCCCGGCGTGTTGACCCACGACGGGCCGGGGATCCCGAACAGCGACAGCGCCCAGTTGAGGATGCCGTAGTCGCCGTTGAAGATCATGCGCCACACCAGCGCCACGGCGGCGGGCATCGCCACGTACGGCAGGAAGAACAGCACCCGGTAGAACTGCGCGAACCGCAGGCCCGGGGTGTTGAGCAGGCTCGCCAGCCAGGCCGCGATCGGCACGCCGAGCAGCACGACCGCCGTGTAGATCAGGGTGTTCAGCAGCGACCGGTACAGCTGCGGGTCGGTGAACAGCCGGCCGTAGTTGTCCAGCCCGGACCACTTGAAGCCGCCGAACACGCCCCAGGTGGTGAACGAGTAGAACGCCGTCTGCAGGATCGGCCAGATGTAGAAGACGAGCACCCCGGCCAGCAGCGGCAGCACGAACGCCCAGGGCCACAGCCCGTCCCCGCGCCGGACGCCGCGCCGCTTCCGCCGGGTGGCGGGAGCGGCGGGCGCCGGAGCGGACTCGGAGACGTCGGCGGACACGGCACTCATTCCTTGGCCAGGTCCGCGTTCATCTGCGACGCCAGGTCCTTCAGTGCGGCGTCGACGGGTTTGGTGCCGTCGAACGCGTCGGGCAGCAGGTTGGTCTCTAGGGTGTTCCACACGGCGGTGTTCTTCGAGACCGGCAGCGGCTTCGCGTAGGAGACCTCGTCGAGGAACAGCTGCAGGTCCACGCCCGGCATGGACTTCGCGAACGCGTCCTGCGTGCCGTTGTAGGCGGGGATCACCGCGCCGAGGTCACCCTGCTGCTGCTGGGCTTCCTTGCTCGCGAGGAACACCTGCAGCGCTTGCGCGGCCTGCTTGTTCGGGCTGCTGGCGGCGACCACATTGGACAGCCCGTGAATCACGGTCGCCTGCTGGTCCCCCTTGGGCACGGGCAGCACGGCGATGTCTTTGGCGACGGGCGCGGCGGCCACCTCGCTGCGGGCCCAGCTGCCGCCCTGGTACATCGCCGACTTGCCGGAGACGAACCACTGGTCGCCGGTGGTGTCGGTGAGCTGCTTGATCGTGGGCATGGCCTTCGACTTCACGAGGTCGGTCCAGAACTGGACGCCCTTCGCGGTGGCGGGGCTGTCGTACGCCGACTTTTTGCCGTCGGACGAGATCACCGAGCCGCCGGCCTGGAAGATCGTGTTGTAGTACGTGCTTTGGCCGCTGTCCATGCCGGCGGTGACGCCGTAGACGCCCTTGCTCGCGAGCTTCTGGGAGATCTGCGTGGCGGTGGACTGGAAGTCGGCCCACGTCCAGTCCTTGCTCGGGATCGGCACGCCGGCCTGGGCGAACAGCGCCTTGTTGAGCCAGACGCCGATGGTGTCGAAGTCCTTCGGCACGCCGTACTGCACACCGTCCAATGTGTACAGCTGATCCAGTGACTGCGGGTAGTTCTTCGGGTCGACCGCGCCGGCCTTGACCTCGCCGGTGATGGGCTCGATCTTGCCGTTGCTCGCGTAGAGCTGGAAGTTGGGGCCGTTCATCCAGAACAGGTCGGGCAGGCTGTCGCTGGAGGCCTCGGTCTGCAGCTTGGTGAAGTAGTTGGCGAAGGGGGTGACGTCCACGTTCACCTTGACGTTCGGGTACTTCTTGTTGAACTCCGCGAGGTTGGCGTTGATCGCCTTGACCTGGGTCTGGTCCCAGACCGCGTAGGTCAGGTTCGCGGAGATGTTGGCGTCGGGCGGGCTGTACGGGGTGTCCGATGTGGATGCGCTCGGGCTGGACGAGCACGCGGCGAGCGTGGCGGCGGCGGCCACCGTGCCGGCCACCGCGGCCAGGGCTCGGCGGGGGAATGAAGCCATCGGGGTTCCTTTCAGCGGGCGGGGGAGGAACGGGAGATCAGCGGGTAACGGCGGGGAAGTGGGCGCGCACGGCGGCGGGCAGCTCGGGCACGTCGAGGGGGACCGACCCGGTGCGCAGCGACTGGGTGGCCAGCGCACCAGCGGCCACGGCCTCGCGGGCGGCGACCGGGGAGAGCGTCGGGGTCTCGCCGTCGATCACGTAGCGCAGGAACTCGGTCATCGTGAGCAGGTCGGCGTCGGCGTGGCCTTCCTCGACACCCGAGATCGGGTACTCGCGGTCGCCGTCGGCCGACCAGCCGCGGCGATGGTTCCACACCTTCACCACGCCGCCGCCGGTGTCGCCGAAGTTTTCCGCGCGGCCCTCGGTGCCGATCACGGTGTAGTTGCGCCAGTAGTCCGGGGTGAAGTGGCACTGCTCGTAGCTGGCGAGCACGCCGTTGTCGAGGGTCATCAGCACCATGGAGACGTCCTCGACGTCGACCACGTCGTTGAGGCCGGTCTGCGTGGCCGGGGGCCAGTTGTCGAAGGAGAACCAGTCCTGCATCAGCTCGTTCTCGTGGCCGCCGCGGTCGGAGATGCCGCCGTAGACCGCGAGCTGCCCCATGCCGACCACGCGGCGGGTGTAGCCGCCGGCAAGCATGTGGATCACGTCGAGGTCGTGGCTGGCCTTCTGCAGCAGCAGGGAGTTGACCTTGCTGCGGTCGGCGTGCCAGTCCTTGAAGTAGTAGTCGCCGCCGTTGCCGACGAAATGGCGGCACCACACGGTTTTGACCTCGCCGATCTCGCCGCGGGCCACGACCTCGCGCAACGCGCGGGCCACGCCGGAGTGCCGGAAGTTGTGTCCGATGTAGAGCGGCGTGTTCGACTCCTGTGCGGCGCCCAGCACTGCGTCGGCGTCTTCGAGCGTGATCGCGAGCGGCTTCTCGATGTAGACGGCGATGCCCGCGCGCAGCAGGTCGACGGCGATCTCGGCGTGGGTCCAGTCCGGTGCGGTCACGATCGCCGCGTCGACGAGCTTGGCCTCGATCAGATCCGTGTGCCGCTCGACGACGTCGATCTCGCCGAACAGCTCACGGGCCCGGGTGCGGCCGGCCTCGGTCGGGTCGGCCGCGGCCACCACTGTCGCGGCCAGCCCGGACTCGGCGATGTGCCGGGCGATGACGGCCCGCTGACCGACTCCCACCACACCCACGCGGACAGCTTCGCCGTTTCCCACCTGGTCACCTCACCTCTGCGTGATATTGATCTGCATGATGGCAAACCAATCACTAATGCACAACACGCGATGACAAGTCTGCTCAGACGCGTGCGCGAACCGTTACGCGGGGCGCGGCCGGCCCGGGATCGGCTCGGGGCCGGTCAGCCCGCGACCACGAGCTCGACCGACGCGGCCGCCAGCTCGGCGGCGAACGAAGCCGGCACTTCGGCGTCCGTGACCAGCACGTCGATCTCCGCGAGGCGGCAGATGCGGGCGAAGGTGGACTTCATCAGCTTCGTGGCGTCGGCGACCACGATCACGCGCCGCGCGACCTGGCTGAAATGCCGGCTGACCTCGGCTTCTCCCTCGTGCAGGGTGGTCGCGCCGTACTGCGCGCTCAGCCCGTCGACGCCGAGGATCACGGTGTCGAGGGCGAACGCCGCGAGCGCGTTGGACACGAGTGAGCCGACCAGTTCGTAGGACTGGCGCCGGGCCACGCCGCCGGTGACCACGATCTTCACGTGCGCGCGCACCGACAGCTCGTAACCGATGTTCAGGGCGTTGGTGACGATGGTCAGGCCGGTTTCGCCGTCGGCGCGGATGAAGCGCTCGCTCTTGCCGAGCGCCCGGGCGACCTCGGTGGTCGTGGTGCCGCCGTTGATCCCCACCGTCTCGCCGGGCCGGACCAGCTCGGCGGCGGTGCGGGCGATCGCGGTCTTGGCCTCGGCCTGGCGTGCGATCTTGTACTGGAGCGGCAGCTCGTAGCCGGCGCCGAGGGCAGCCGCGCCGCCGTGGGTGCGGGTGATCAGGCGCTGGTCGGCGAGGATCGAGAGGTCGCGGCGGGCGGTGGCGGGGGAGATGCCGAGCGTTTCGCCGATCTCCGTGATCGTCACGTTCCCTCGTTCGCTCACCAGCTCGAGCAGGGCGTTGAGGCGTTGCTGGGGTGTCATCGGGCGGCTCGCGTTCGAGGTCGAGGGGTAGGACCGACTCATCCTAGAGGTCATCTCCGCTGAGCCGGATGATTGAAGATGACGTATATCGCTCACTCCAATCAAGAATGATCGTCTATGCTCACGTCTGCGATCACGTCGATCGCCCTCGGATCGAAAGGTCTCCATGTCCGACTCCTTCGTGTCCCGTGAGCTGGCGTCCCAACCGCAGATGTGGCGCACGGCGGCCGAGCTGTTCCCCTCCGTCGCGAGCGCGCTGCCGCAGCCGGGGGAACGCGTCGCCGTCGTCGGGTGCGGCACCAGCTGGTTCATCGCCATGAGCTACGCCGTCGCGCGCGAGCAGCGCGGGCACGGCCTGACCGACGCGTTCGCCGGGTCCGAGTACCCGCGCGAGCGCGAGTACGACCGCGTCGTCGCGATCTCGCGCTCCGGCACCACGACCGAGATCGTCGACCTGCTCGGCGCACTCGACTCGCAGCGCACGGTGCTGATCACGGCCGTCGGCGACGCGCCGGCCGCCGCGGTGGCCGACGAGGTCGTCGAACTTCCGTTCGCCGACGAGGAATCCGTGGTGCAGACGCGGTTCGCGACGACCACGCTCGCGCTGCTGCGTGCGGGGCTCGGCGACGACGTCGCAGCGCTGGCGGCGCAGGCCGAGCAGGCGCTGCAGGTGCCCATCACCGAGCTGCTGGAAGCCGAGCAGGTGAGCTTCATCGGCCGCGACGCCGCCGTGGGCCTCACTTTCGAAGCCGCGTTGAAGACGCGCGAGGCCGCGCAGTTCTGGGCGGAGTCGTACCCCGCCATGGACTACCGCCACGGCCCGATCGCGATCGCGCAGCCCGGCCGGCTCGTGTGGTCGCTCGGCGAGACGCCCGAGGGACTGGCCGACGACATCGCCCGCACGGGCGCGACGTTCGTCCACCACGACCTCGACCCGATGGCGGCTTTGGTCGTGGTGCAACGGTTCGCTGTCGCGTTGGCCGTGCGCCGCGGGCTCGACCCCGACCACCCGCGCTCGCTCACGCGCTCGGTCATCCTCACCTGATGGCGGTGCTCGGTGTCGACGTCGGCGGCACCACGGTCAAGGCGCGCGTCACCGGCGACGACGGCGCGGTGCTCGCGCGGTGGCGCGAACCCACGCCGACGGGTGACCCGCAGGCGCTGGCGGGGCTCGTGCGCCGCGCCACGGAGTGGTACCCGGTCGACGCGGTAGGCCTCGTCGTGCCCGGCATCGTCGACGAGCGCGCCGGGCTGTGCGTTCAGGCCGTGAACCTCGGTTGGCGCGACGTTCCGGTGCGGGAGCTCGTATCCGCTTCGGTGGACGTGCCCTTGGCGTTCGGGCAGGACGTGCGGGCCGGCGCGCTCGCCGAGGTCCGCACGGGCGCCGCGGCCGGGTCGTCGGAGCCGGTCCTGTTCGCGGCTGTCGGCACCGGCCTGGCCGGCGCCCTCGTGGTCGACGGCCGGGTCCTCGACAGCCCGTGGGCCGGCGAAATCGGCCAGGTGCTCTTGGCCGGCGGCGGCCGGGTGGAGGAGGTCGCCTCGGCCTCCGCCCTCGCGCGCCGCGCCGGCGCGCCCGACGCCTTCACCGTCGCCGAACGCGTCCGCGGTGGCGACGGTGCCGCCGTGGCCGCATGGCGGGAGTGCGTCCGCGTGCTCGCCGAGTCCATCGCCTGGACCACGGCCGCCGTGGGCTGCGCCACCGTCGTGGTCGGCGGCGGGCTGGCCGAGGCGGGCGCCCTGCTGCTCGACCCGCTCACCCACGAGGTCGCCACCCGCCTCGGCATCCTCCGCGCGCCCTCTCTCGTCCGCGCCCACCACGGCGACGCGGCGGCCGTGATCGGTGCGACGTTGCTGGCGCAGGACTTGCTGGCCTCGGGAGTGGCGCGATGATCGGCGTTGTCGCGCCCGATCGGGCGGCGGACGGCACCGACCGCGTGCGCCGCGAGCCGGCGATCGTGCGAGCGCACCAAGGCAGCGCGGCGGGGCGTGCCGGCGCGGGGCCCCCTCGCTGCGGGCGCGCTCCGGCGGCCGAAGGCACCGCCCGCGCGGTGTGGAACCTGCCCGGCGAGGTGAACCGCGGGCACCGCGGTGATGCGGCAGCGGTCGGCAGCAAGCCGTCGCCAGTGCGGAACTTGCCCGGCGCGGGAGTGGCGCGATGATCCGGGCTGTTGCGCTTGATCCGGCGTCCGAAGCCGACCACCGCGGTGTGCCCGGGCAGCCGGACCACGCCTGGTGCGGCGTGGCGGCCGGGAGCGGCGCGATGTTGCCGGCGCAAGACCTGCCGGCTACGGGAGCGGCCCGATGATCGTCGTGGTCACGCCGAATCCGGCGGTGGACGTGACCTACCGCGTGGCGCGGCACGAGCCCGGCGAGACGAACCGGGTGCTGGAGGTTCAGCGCAGGCCCGGGGGCAAGGGGCTGAACGTCGCGCGGGTGCTGGCCGGGCTGGGGGTCGAGGTGCTGGCCCTGCTGCCGCTCGGCGGTGAGGCCGGGCGGTGGGTCGCGGGCGAACTGACTGTGCCGCATGAAATCTCGCCGTTCGCGGGGGAGACGCGCACGACGGTGACCGTCGTGGGCCAGGGGCATCCGACGGTCTACACCGAGCCCGGGCCGGAGACGAGCGAAGCCGAGTGGACCGCGTTCGGGGAGGTGCTCGGACGGCGGCTGGCGGGCGCGGACCTGATTGTCGTCTCCGGGTCGTTGCCGCGTGGGGCGCGGGCGGAATTGCTCGGGGACTGGGTGCGGGCGGCGCACGAAGCCGGTGTCCGGGTGCTCGCCGACGTTTCCGGGCCCGCACTCCTGGCCGCGGCGAACGCCGGGGCCGAGGTGGTGAAGCCGAACCTCGCGGAGCTGCTCGCCGCGACGTCCACTGTGGACGAGACCGCCGGCGCCGCCGAGCTGAAGCGGCGAGGCGCCGGGCTTGTGGTCGTTTCGCGTGGCGCCGAAGGGATTGCCGCGCACGCACCGGACGAGGTCATCGAAGTCCCCGCCGTCCCCGGCGTCACCGGAAATCCGACTGGAGCCGGCGACGCCGCGACTGCCGGCCTGGCACAAGCGCTCGTCGAGGGCGTTGCCCTCGCGCCAGCCCTTCGCCGCGCCGCCGCGCTCGGGGCGGCGGCCGTGCTGCGCCCGGTGGCGGGCGAGGTCGACCTCGATGCCTACCGACGTTTTCTCGAACCGAACGGAGAACCCGCATGATCACCCGCCCGGCTCTCGCCCGGATCCTCGCGTCGGCGCGTGAGCGCAACGCCGCGGTCGGCGCGTTCAACGTGATCCTGCTCGAACACGCCGAAGCCATCGCGAGCGGCGCCGAGCAGGCCGGCGCCCCGGTCGTCCTGCAGATCAGCGAGAACTGCGTGCGCTACCACCGCGGGCTGGCGCCGATCGCGCTCGCGTCGCTGGAGATCGCCAAGCGGGCGAAGGTCGAGGTGCTCGTGCACCTGGACCACATCGAGGACCAGGACCTGGTGCGCGAAGGCGTCGACCTCGGTGTGGACAGCGTCATGTACGACGGGTCCCGCCTGTCCTACGACGAGAACGTGCGCACCACCCGCGAGATCGCCGACCTGTGCCACGCGGCGGGCATCGCCGTGGAAGCGGAGCTCGGTGAGGTCGGCGGCAAGGACGGCGTCCACGCTCCCGGCGCCCGCACCGACCCGGCCGAGGCCGCCGCGTTCGTGAAGGCCACGGGCGTCGACGCGCTGGCGGTGGCCGTCGGCACGTCGCACGCCATGGTGTCGCGCACGGCCAGCGTCGATCGCGCGCTCGTCTCGCGGCTGCGCGACGCGGTGGGGGTGCCGCTGGTGCTGCACGGCTCGTCCGGCCTGTCCGACGACGAGCTGCGCGGCGCCGTCGAGAGCGGGATGACGAAGATCAACATCTCGACGCACCTCAACGGCCTGTTCACCCGCTCGCTCAAGGCGTTCCTCGACGAGCGGCCGGACGTCGTCGACCCGCGCAAGTACGTGCGGCTCGGGCGCGCGGCCGTCGAAGAGGAGACCGCGCGCCTGCTGCGCCTGCTCGCGGCTTAGGCCGGTGCGAAGTTCTCCTGGGCGTAGTCGGCGAGGGTGCGGGGCGCGTGGCCGGTCAGCTGTTCGACGTGGTCGGTCACGCCGGCGGAAACGTCCGCGCGGACGAGGACGAACAGGTGCATCATGTGGTCGATCCAGGCGTCCGGCCGGCCTGAGCGGGCAAAGTGGGCGCGGTGCTGCTCCAGGTCGGCGTCGACGTGCCGGACGGGACGCCCCGACGCTTTCGCGAGCGCCTCGGCGACCTCGGCGAAGGTCAGCGACTCCGGGCCGGTGAGGTCGTAGGCCCGGCCGTGGTGGCCGTCGCTCATCAGGACCGCGACGGCCGCGTCGGCCACGTCCCTGGCGTCGACGAAACTCACGAGGTGGCCGCCGCTGCCTGCGTACAGTTCGTCATCCTCACGGATCGCCCTCGCGTAGACGGCCTCGTCTTCGTCGAAGTTCTGCATCAGCCAGTTGGGGCGCAGAATGGTCCAGTCGCGGCCCGATTCCCGTACCGCCTGCTCGACCCGTGCGCGGTTGCCCGCGGCGGGACCTTTGTCGACGCCGTAGGCCGACATGAGTACCACGTGCTGCGCTCGCGTCGCGGTGGCGATCAGGTTCGAGATCATGCTCGCCGCGTCGTCGCGTACGTCGAGACCCTTGAGGAACAAGGCGTCCGCGTCGGCGACCGAAGTGTCCCAAGTGGACCTGTCCGACCAGACGAAAAGGGTGGGCGTGCCGTGGCCCGGTGCTGCGCTCGGGTGGCGGCCGGCTGCGCGCACATCGAGCCCGGCAGCGGTGAGCGCCTGCGCCACGCGCTTGCCCGCCTTGCCCGTGGCGCCTTCCACCCACACTGTCTTCGCGGTCATCTCCGGCTCCTTTCAGCCTGTCTCCGATAAAACGTAGGGCCTCGTAGGCGAGACAGGTAATGGCCGAAACGCGCAAACCTTTGTCTGATCGTCGCGACGCGGTAGAGTTTCGGTGTGGACGTGCTTGCGGACATCCTGACCGCGATGCGGGTGGGCCACCCGGTCGCCGCGCTGACCGAGGTGCACTCACCGTGGGGGCTGCGCTTCGACCACGTCGTGGGTGCCGCGTTCCACGTAGTGCTCGAGGGCACCTGCCGGCTGACTCCGCTCTCCGACGGCGATTTCGCCCCCGTGGAACTGGGCCCCGGCGACGCGGTGCTGCTCGGCCGCGGCGCCGAGCACGCGATGGGCTCCGCTCCGGACACGCCCCTCACGGCTTTCACGCCGGTCCGCGCCGCCGCGGGAGCCCCCTTCGGACGGTTTGAGCTACCCGGACCCGGTGCCCGGGCGACGATCGTGTGCGGCGCCTACAAGCTCGTGCGCAGCCGGCCGCACCCGCTGCTGCGGGACCTGCCCGAAGTCGTGCACCTTTCCACGCTGCGGGGCAGGAATCCGGGGTTGCGCGCGATGGTGGAGCTCCTGGACACGGAGTTGCGCGACGCTCCGCCGGGTGCCGCCGTCGTCGCGCCGTCGCTGGTGGACGCGTTGCTGGTGTACCTGCTGCGAGCGTGGCTGCACGAATCCGCCGCCACGACCAGCTGGTCGGCGGCTTTGACCGATCCGCCCACCGCCCGGGTGCTCGCGGCCGTGCACGCCGAGCCGGCTCACGCGTGGACGGTCGGGCAGCTCGCCGACGTCGCCGGCCTGTCTCGGGCGGCGTTCGCCCGCCGGTTCACCGAGGTGGTCGGCGAACCGCCGCTGACCTACCTCACGCGGTGGCGGATGGCCACCGCGGCCCGGTTGCTCCGCAGCACCGACAAGACCCTCGCGCAGGTCGCCTCAGCGGTCGGATACGGCTCCGCGTTCGCCTTCGCCAAGGCGTTCCGGCGGGAGTACGCGACCACCCCCGGCGGATACCGGACCGGCGCGGTTCAGTGATCACGTGCCGGCCGCGTACCGCCACTGCCGTCACGGGACCTGCGTGGGGTCCTCGGGGAAGCCCGCGGCGCCGACCAGAGCCGGGTCGAGGAACGTGGTGATCGACACCAGATGCGTGGCGTCGGTGGTCAGCAACGCCAGCCCGAACGGCCGGAAGGGCGCGGCGGTGTGGTCGCGGTGGTAGGCCGCCGCGGCCGGCTGTCCGTTGGCGACGGTCGGGAACATCCGGTACAGATCAGGCTCGGTGAGCACGTGCTCCGCGAGGAACGGCACGCACAGCCGTTTCCCGGACAGCGAAAGACCCGACGGGACGACCTCGAGGGTCGCATCGTCGCGCAGCAGCCGCGTCAGCGCCGCGATGTCGGCGGTTTCGAAGGCCGTGATGTAGGAGTCCAGGACGCGTCGCGCCTCGACCGAGTCCGGCTCGACAAGGGCCTCCGGCGTCGGCGCCAGTTCGTCGAGCCGAGCGCGGGCGCGCTGCAGCGCGCTCTTGACGGCGGGCACGCTCGTGCCGAGGACCTCGGCGATCTCCGACGCAGGCATCGCCAGCACTTCCCTCAGCATGAACGCGGCACGCTGGCGCGGAGGCAGGTACTGCAGACCCGCCACCAGCGCCAGCCGCAGCGTCGACCGTTGTTCGGCGATGTGGGCGGGGTCCGCGGGCAACGGATCGAGCCACAGGACGTCGGCCGCCGCCACCGGAACGTCGGGATCCTCGCCGGGGACCCCGAGGCCGGCCGGCAGCACCCGGCGCCCCTTGCCCCGCAACGCCGTCAGGCACACGTTCATGGCGATCCGATACAGCCAGGTCCGGACCGCGGAACGGCCCTCGAACGCGTCGCGGCTGCGCCAGGCCCGCAGGCAGGTCTCCTGCACGAGGTCTTCGGCTTCGTGCACCGAGCCCGTCATCCGGTAGCACAGTGCCACCAGCTCCGGCCGGAAACTCTCCAGTTCGTCCCACGTGTCCGACAAGTCCGTCAGCCCCGCGCCGGTCGGTAGCGCAACGACACCAGGCCCGGATCGGCTCCGGGCTCCGCGCTGACGAGCTCCCACGTGCTGCCCGTCCCGCCGGGGCGGGAGAAGGTGTCGCCGTCGGGGACGATGACGGGCACGACGGTCAGGGCCAGCTCGTCGACCAGCCCGGCCGCGGTCAGCGTCTGCCCGAACCGGCCGTGACCGTAGACGATCAAGTCCCCACCTGCTTCCCGCTTCAGCGCGGCGACGGCATCGACGACATCGTCGCCGATCACCACGGTGTTCGTCCATGCCGGTTGCCGCAGGGAGGAGGAGAACACGTATTTGCGCATGGCGTTGAGGTGCGCGGCGTACTCGCCCGGCGTCGCGGGCCATTGCCGGGAGAAGATGTCGTAGGTCCGCTTGCCCATCAGCATGGCCTCGTGGTCACGCAGCGCGGCCAGTGCCGCGGCCGCGCTGCCCGGGCCGAAATAGGGCCCTGCCCACTTGAGCGGCTCGCTGATCACGCCGTTGAGCGACACGAGGGTGCTGAGCACCAGCCGCCGCGGGGTTTGCCTCGTCATGGGGAGTTGGACCCGGCCCGGGCCGAAAAGGAATCGGTCCGGCGGGCGTCGTCCAGGACGGCCACCGAGCGGCGATTCCTTCACGGGGCGTCGGCGGTCCAAGAGACCATGAAAATCAGCTACTACCTGCCCACCGGGACGACCCACGAGTTCGCCGGTCACACGAACCCGGTCGCCGCCTTCGACAAGGTTCTCGAGCTGGCCCAGGTCGCCGACGCATCCGGCTTCGCGACCATCTGGGCCCCGGACCATTTCATCCCGTTCGGCCCTTCGGGTTCGTACGTGTTCGAAGCGTGGACCACGCTGGCGGCGCTGGCGCGCGAGACCGGCACCGCCCGGCTCGGTCAGCTCGTCACCGGCAACGGCTACCGCAATCCTGCTCTCCTGGCGAAGATGGCCTCGAACCTCGACGTCGTCTCCGGCGGACGGCTGACCTTCGGCATCGGAGCCGGCTGGTACGAAGACGAGTACCGGGCGTTCGGCTACGACTTCCCCGGCGCGGGAGAACGCCTCCGGCGGCTGGAAGAGGCGCTGCAGATCATCAAGGAACTGTGGACCGGGAAGCCCGTGACCTTCGCCGGCCGGTACTTCACCACCGACGCCGCGGTGAACTCGCCGACGGGTGTCCAGCTCCCGCACCCGCCCGTGATGATCGCCGGGGGCGGGGAGAAAGTGACGCTCCGCCTGGTCGCGCTGTACGGCGATCTCTGCAACGTGCAGGAACCACCCGAGGAGGTACGCCGCAAGTACGGGATCCTCGCTCGCCACTGCGAGACGGCGGGACGCGACTTCTCGGCGATCACCAAGACATCGACGACGTACTGCATCATCGCCGACACCGACGAGGAAGCCCGCGCCGCCGTACCGCCGTGGGCGCCGCTGGTGTTCCCCGGCGACCTGGCCGAGTACGGGCTCGTCGGCACCGTCGACACGATCCGCGAGCGGCTCGACGGCTACCGGGACGCCGGGGTCGACGAGCTGATCGTCGGCTTCGGGAACGCGCTCGACGCCGACACGCTGCGCACCTTCGCGGACGCGTTCATCGCGAGCTGAGCCCCGGTGTACCTCGCCGCCGGCGCCGCTCTCAGTGCTGAGCCGGTTCAGGCTGCTTTCGCTTGGCGGCGAGGCGATCGGCTCGGGGCCACCGCACGTCGGTGGCCCAGCCGAATCGTTCGAACAGCCAGATCACGCGCGCCGACACGTCGACCTGGCCGCGCAGCACGCCGTGGCGGGCGCAGGTCGGGTCTGCGTGGTGGGAGTTGTGCCACGACTCGCCCATGGACAGGATCGCGAGCGGCCAGAAGTTGGCGGCCTTGTCGCGGCTGGCGAAGGGGCGTTCGCCGATCAGGTGGCACACGGAGTTCACCGACCAGGTCACGTGGTGCAGCAACGCAATGCGCACCAGACCGGCCCAGAAGAACGCCGTGAGGGCGCCCCACCACGACCACGTGATCAGCCCGCCCAGCGCGGCCGGCAGGGCGACGCTGAGCGCGATCCACAGCGCGAAGAAGCGGTTCACCAGGCGCAGGTCGCGGTCGCCGACGAGGTCCGGGGCGAAGCGGTCGGCGTTGGTCACCTCGCGCTTGAACATCCAGCCCATGTGCGCGTGCCAGAACCCGCGCAGCAGCGCCGCCGGCGAGGTGCCGAACAGCCACGGCGAGTGCGGGTCGCCCTCGCGGTCGGCGAACGCGTGGTGGCGGCGGTGGCTCGCGACCCAGAAGATCACCGAGCCCTGCACCGCCATGCTCCCCGACACGGCCAGCGCGATCCGCAGCGCGCGCGGCGCCTTGAACGCGCCGTGCGTGAAGTAGCGGTGGTACCCGACGGTCACCCCGAGCGTGCCGAACGTGTAGAAGACCACGAACAGCGCCGCGTCGACCCAGCTGAGGCCCCAGCCCCACAGCAGCGGAACGGCGGCGACCAGCGCCACGAACGGCACCAGCAGGAAAGTCTTGAGCACGACCATCTCCGCCGGCCTCCGGCGTCCGGAGATCAACGGCTTCACGGTGCTCGACGGGACGGACGTCATGAGCGTCACCTCGCGGCGCTTCGGATGGCGGTTCCGAGCCGAAGGGTAGGTGCCCCTTCTGTCCGCTGCGCCGACGGCGAGCCGACGGAGAGTTACGAAGGTGTGGCCGTCCGGGGCGTCAGCCCGCCGGCGTGAGTTCGCGGTCCGCCGGAGGCGCCGGTTCCAGCGACACCACCGGGCCGCGGTCGCGGGTGCCGGTCCACAGTGTGGCGGTGACGACGATGACCAGGGCCGAGCCGAGCACGTGGAACGACACCATCGCCTCGGGCACGCCGAGCGCGTACTGCACCGTCCCCAGCACGCCCTGCGCGAGCGCCACCGCCCAGACCCACGCGTAGCGCTGCCACACGCTCTTCGGCGCGCCCACACGCAGCAGTTGCAGGCCGAACACCGCGAGGACCACGAGGTAGACGATCAGGAGTCCGCTGTGGACCTGGGCGAGCTTCTCGATGGGGGCGTCGAGGCGGTGGGTGTGGATGTCGCCGCCGTGGGGGCCGGCGCCGGTGACGGTCGTGCCGGCGATGAGGACGGCCCACATGAGCACCGTCAGCAGCACCAGCACCTTGCGGCCCAGTGGCGGCACGATCGGGCGCGCCGGTTCGTCGCCTTCGCGGAACGCGCGCAGCAGCAGCACGGCCAGCCAGATCAACGGCGTGGACGCGAGGAAGTGGATCGCGACCGTCCACCATTCCAGCTTCGCCAGCACGGTGATGCCCCCGAGCACGGCCTGCAGCACGACGCCGCCCGGCATCGTCCACGCCAGCACCAGCAGGCGTTTGCGGCTCGGGTGGTCGATGAGGATGCGCCACGCCGTGAGCACCGCCAAGGCCGCCACGACGATGACCGCGCCCGTCAACATGCGGTTCGAGAACTCGATCCACTGGTTGACTGCGTGGATTCCGGGGTGCTGCACCGGCACGAGACTGCCGGGCACGCACTGCGGCCACGTCGGGCAGCCGAGGCCCGAACCCGTCACCCGCACCACGGACCCCGTGACGCCGATGCCGCCCTGCGCCACCACGGCGGCGATCCCGACGGCCCGCTGGACCGCGGCGGAGGGATAGGGCAGGCGGGCGATCAAACTGCGAAGAGGCACAGGGGAATCGTACTCGCGCGCAATTCCGCGCTTTCCCGCCGCATGCACGGCGACGCTTTTCTCACACCCGTTTCACGCCGCACTCAGGTGAGTTTTGTGGTCCGTGTCGCGACAAGTCCGGCCACGATCGCCCATACGGCGAGCACCGCCATCGGCCCGACGGCGAAGTGACCGTCCACCAGCGCGGCGCGCATGCCTTCCGCGAGCGCGCCCGAGGGCAGCAGCGAGACGACCACGCCGAGGCCCGTCGGCAAAGCCGAAGGCGCCAGCAGGATCCCGCCGGCGAGCAGCAGCACGAACCACACGATGTTGGCCAGGGCCAGCACCGCTTCGGCCCGCAGGGCGCCGCCGAGCAGCACGCCCAGGGCGCCGAACGCGGCCGTGCCCAGCACCAGCAGCACGATCGCCGACGCGATCCCGGCACCCGAGGGCGACCAGCCCAGGAACGCCGCCACCACGCCGATCACGAGCGACTGCAGCACGACCACCACCAGCGCCGCGACCACGCGCCCGGCCACGAGGAGCCAGCGGGGGAGCGCGGTGGCCGAAAGCCGCTTGAGCACGCCGTAGCGCCGGTCGAAGCCGAGCGCGATGGCCTGTCCCGTGAACGCCGACGACATCACGGCCAGCGCGAGGATCCGCGGCGTGATCCAGTCCACTTTGGACGTGGCGCCGAGCTGGCTCGCGGGCAGGATGTCGAGCAGGCTCAGGCCGATGAGCAGCGCGAGCGGGATGATCAGTGTGAGCAGCAGCTGTTCGCCGTGGCGCAGCGTCAAAGCGGCCTCGACGCGCGCGTGCGTGCGCAACATCCGGCCCAGCGGCCCGCGGCCCGGCGCGGGGGTGAAAGTGCCTTCCGGGAACGTCGTGCTCACGCTCGCAGCTCCCGTCCGGTCAGCTCGAGGAAAACCTCTTCCAGCGTGCGCCGCCCCACCTGCAGCTGTTCGGGCAGCACGCCCTGTTGCGCACACCACGACGTGACGGTCGACACCACCTGCGGATCCACCGCGCCTTCCACGAGGTACGAACCGGGCGAGGACTCGGTCACGCGATAACCCTCCGGCAACGCCGCCGTGAGCAGCGACAGGTCCAGCCGCGTGCGCGCGCGGAACCGCAGCTGCGCGGAGTCGCCCGCTTCCAGCGTCAACGCGTGGGGCGAGCCCTGGACCACGACCTTGCCGTGGTCCACGATCACGACCTGGTCGGCGAGCGCTTCCGCTTCCTCCATGAGGTGGGTGGTGAGCAGCACGCTGACGCCGTCGCGGCGCAGCGCGGCCAGCAGCTCCCACACCAGGCGCCGCGCCTGCGGGTCCATGCCCGCGGTCGGCTCGTCGAGAAACACCAGCTCGGGCCGCCCGACGAGCGCGCACGCCAGCGAAAGCCGTTGCTGCTGCCCGCCGGAGAGACGTTTGAACGGGGTGCGCTTCGCCCCGGCCAGCCCGAGCACGTCGAGCAGCCACGCGGGGTCGAGCGGATTCGCCGCGCACGACGCGACGAGACCCAGCATCTCCGCGGCGTGCACACCGGGGTAGGCGCCGCCGCCCTGCGGCATGATGCCGACACGCGGGCGCAGCCGGGCGCTGTTCTTCACGGGATCGAGGCCGAGGACCCGGACGTTTCCGGCGTCAGGCTTGCGAAACCCCTCGCAGATCTCCACCGTGGTCGTCTTGCCCGCGCCGTTGGGCCCGAGCAAGGCCAGCAGGCAGCCACGCTCCATCCGCAGGTCGAGCCCGTCGACCGCGGTGGTGGAGCCGTAGCTTTTCACCAGGCCGGTGATCTCGACCGCGGGGTTGTCCACAACCAATTACGATACGACGTCCACCACGGCGGGCCGTTCCGGGGACGTCCTGGAGAGCAGGAGCGGCGAAAGCCGGTACACCCACGCGAGCCCGCCGAGCGTCACGAGCACCGCCGCGCCGTAGGCCCACGGCAGGATGTAGGCGTGGCCGTCGAACGTGCTCCCGGTCGGCGGCAGCAGGAACGGCAGCCCGGCGCTGATCACGGTCGCGGCCACGCGGAACCGCGAAGTGCCCGCCGCCGCGGCCAGGGGGATCACGGCCCACAGCACGTACCACGGCTGCAGGTTGATCTGCAGGATCATCGCGGCGCCGAGCGCCACCCCGAGCCCGATGATGGGCCGGTAGCGCCACTTGAAGCTGGCCCACAGGAACTTGAGGGTGACGAGCGCCGTCACCAGGTAGCCGAGCGCGCCGATGATGGGCACCAGCGCGTCGGTGTGGTTGCCGAGGCCCAGTGCGATGCCGAGCACCCCGGTGAGGTTCGCGAGCTCGGCGGTGGGGGAGATCCAGGAGCGCACGAGGCCAGGGGTGCCGAGCGCGCCGATCCAGCCGAAGCCCAGGCCGGTGCCGTAACAGACGGCCACGAGCACCACGCCGAACAGCACCGCCATCGGCACGCCCGCCCACACCAGGTCCTTGATCCGCCCGTGCCAGCGCCGCGCCACCATCACGGCGAAGAACGGCAACGCGAGCAGGGCGGGCACCTTGACCGCCGCCCCGAGGGTGATGATCGCGACACCGAGCCCGATGCACAGCAGCTCGCCCCTGGCCAGCGGCGGCGGCGAGTCGCCCTTGATGCGCACCGGCAGCCGCCGGATGCCGACCTCGAGCCCGGCGACCATCAGCCCGATGGCCAGCGCGTCGTTGTGGGCGCCGGCGATGAAGTGGAAGATCAGCAACGGGTTGGCGGCGCCCAGCCACAGCGCCGTCACCGGTTGCACGCCGAAGCGGCGCGCCAGCCGCGGCACGGCCCACACGATGAGGACCACGCCGACCAGCGCCAGGCCGCGCTGCAGCAGCACGCCCGTCACGATGTTGGTGCCGCCGATCGGCGCGAGCCAGCCGCCCAGGCGCAGCAGCAGCGGCCCGTACGGCGCGGGAGTCTCGCGCCACATGTTGGCCACGCCCGCGGTGAGCGGGTCGGCCACGCCGAGCGCCTGGGCCGGGCCCAGCGTGTACGGGTCCATCCCGCGGTGCACGATCTCGCTCTGCGCGAGGTAGCTGTAGACGTCCCGGGAGAACAGCGGGGGGATGAGCAGCAGCGGTGCCACCCACATCGCGATCGTGCGCGCCATCTGGCCTTGACTGGCCAGGCGGGCGCTCGCGGGCCGGGCGAAGCGGCCGAGCATGAGCCAGCTCAGCACGAGGATGCCCATGCCGGAGAACGCGATGGCGAGCGAGACCGTGGGGATGCGGGTGAACAGGCGCAGTACCGGCAGGTCCTGCACCGGGTTGATCACGGGCGCGGCGCCGGCGCCGAGCGAGCCGAGCGCGAGGAACAGCGAGCCGACCGTCCCGAAACGCCGGACGATGTCGAGGCCGCGGTGTTCGGCCCGGTCGAGCGGCTGCGGCTCGTGCGGGAGGACGGGCGAAGGGGGCGCCACGGCCGTCGCCGTGTCGCCGGGTGTGCCCACTTCCGGGTCCCGCTGCACGGGTTGCTCGCCGACTGCCACGTCAGGAAGGGTATCGAGTCCCGTCGACAGTGACTCGGGTCACTGCCGGACACCCCGCCTTTGCTCCTGCGCCGGAAATAAGACACACTTGTGTTGTGAAAAAGAACGGGACGCTTGAGGGAGGGGTCTGCGAGGAGCGCGGCGATCAGCCACGCACCGCGGACGTCGGCGTTCCTGTGCAGGTCAGCCCGGTCAGCGCGGCCGAAGGACGCACTCGCCACGAGGTGGCGCGCCTGCTTCTCGAGCAGGGCCCGATGACCGCCGTGGTGGTCGCGGAGCAGCTCGGCATCAGCCCCACGGCCGTCCGCAGGCACCTCGACGCACTGGTGGCCGACGGCGAGGCCGAGACGCGTGACGCGCCGCGGCGCGGTCCTCGCGGGCGCGGGCGCCCGGCCAAGTTCTTCCTGCTCACCGAACCGGGCCGCGCCCGCTTCGGGCACGCGTACGACGACCTCGCGGTGTCGGCCATCCGGTTCCTCGCCGAGCACGCCGGTCCCGAGGCCGTGCGCGCCTTCGCCGAGAGCCGCGTCGACGCGCTGGTGGGCCCGCACCGCTCCGCCATCACCGGTTCCAGTGATCCCGTGGAGCGCGCCGAGGCCCTGGCCACGGCCCTGACCAGGGAGGGCTACGCTGCGTCGACCCGGCAGGTCGGGGTCCCCGCCGGCCCCGGTCAAAATGTCGGGGCACAGCTGTGCCAGCACCACTGCCCGGTCGCGCACGTCGCCGCGGAGTTCCCGCAGCTGTGCGAGGCCGAGACCGAAGCGTTCGCCCGGCTGCTCGGCACCCATGTGCAGCGGCTGGCGACGATCGCACGCGGCGACAACGCGTGCACCACACACGTACCCGTCGGAACGTCGGGTACCCCGGCCCTTCCCGAGCCGGACAGCACCAGGCCCTCCGGGGCGACCGGGACGGCTGCGGCGACGCAGCCGGCGCGGGCGTCCCAGGGGCGTACAGCACGGATCCCGAATGGAGGGAAACCCGCATGACTGCCGCTGCCGAGCAGCGCACTCCCACCACCGCGCCACTGAGCCAGGAAGAGACCATCGAGTCCCTTGGCAAGTACGCGTTCGGCTGGGCCGACTCCGACGAGGCGGGCTCGACCGCCCGCCGTGGGCTGAACGAGGACGTCGTCTCCGACATCTCCTCGAAGAAGTCCGAGCCGGAGTGGATGCGCGAAGCCCGCTTGAAGGCGCTCAAGCTTTTCGAGCTGAAGCCCATGCCGAACTGGGGAGCCGACCTCTCCGGGATCGACTTCGACAACATCAAGTACTTCGTGCGCTCCACGGAGAAGCAGGCGGCCAGCTGGGAAGAACTTCCCGAGGACATCAAGAACACCTACGACAAGCTGGGCATCCCCGAGGCGGAGAAGCAGCGCCTCGTCGCCGGTGTCGCCGCGCAGTACGAGTCCGAGGTCGTCTACCACCAGATCCGCGAGGACCTGGAGGCCCAGGGCGTGCTGTTCCTGGACACCGACACCGCGCTCAAGGAGCACCCGGAGATCTTCCAGGAGCACTTCGGCTCCGTGATCCCGGCCGGTGACAACAAGTTCTCCGCGCTGAACACGGCGGTGTGGTCCGGCGGTTCGTTCATCTACGTGCCCAAGGGCGTGAAGGTGGACATCCCGCTGCAGGCCTACTTCCGGATCAACACCGAGAACATGGGCCAGTTCGAGCGCACGCTCATCATCGTCGACGAAGACGCCTACGTGCACTACGTCGAGGGTTGCACCGCGCCGATCTACCAGTCCGACTCGCTGCACTCGGCGGTCGTGGAGATCATCGTGAAGAAGGGCGGCCGCTGCCGCTACACGACGATCCAGAACTGGTCGAACAACGTCTACAACCTGGTCACCAAGCGCGCCAAGTGCGAAGAGGGCGCGACCATGGAATGGATCGACGGCAACATCGGTTCCAAGGTGACCATGAAGTACCCGTCGGTCTTCCTCATGGGCGAGCACGCCAAGGGCGAGGTCCTCTCGGTCGCGTTCGCGGGCGAGGGCCAGCACCAGGACGCGGGCGCCAAGATGGAGCACCTCGCGCCGCACACCTCCTCGACCATCGTGTCGAAGTCGGTGGCGCGCGGCGGTGGCCGGACGTCCTACCGCGGTCTGGTCCGCGTCGCCAAGCGCGCGCACCACTCGCGCTCCAGCGTGGTCTGCGACGCCCTGCTGGTCGACACGATCTCGCGCTCGGACACCTACCCGTACGTGGACATCCGCAACGACGAGGTGTCCATGGGCCACGAGGCCACGGTGTCCAAGGTCAGCGAAGAGCAGCTGTTCTACCTGATGTCGCGCGGTCTCGACGAGGCCGAGGCGATGGCGATGATCGTGCGCGGGTTCGTGGAGCCCATCGCGCGTGAGCTGCCGATGGAGTACGCGCTCGAGCTGAACCGCCTGATCGAGCTTCAGATGGAAGGGTCCGTCGGCTAGTCATGTCGGTTACCGAGAACAACGTTTCCGAGGCGCTGCGCGAGGGAGCGGTCATTCCGGCCGCTTCCCGCGCGGAGCGCTTCACCTCCTACGACGTCGAGGCCTTCGAGGTCCCGGGCGGTCGTGAGGAGAACTGGCGCTTCACCCCGATGAAGCGCCTGCGCGGTCTGCACGACGGCACGGCCGTCGCCTCCGGCGAGATCACGCTGGAGGCCGACGCCGCGCCCGAGCTGACCATCGAGACCGTCGGCCGCGACGACTCGCGGCTGGGCCAGGCCGGCGTGCCGAGCGACCGCATCGCAGCGCAGGCGTACTCCTCGTTCCAGAAGGCGACCGTCGTGACGGTGCCCAAGGAGACGAAGGCGTCGAAGCCGTCCGTGCTGCGCATCCACGGCCCGGGTGAGGGTTTGGTCGCCTACGGGCACCTGCAGGTCCGCGCCGAGGCGTTTGCCGAAGCCGTCGTCGTGCTCGACCACGTCGGCTCCGGCACCTACGCCGACAATGTCGAGTTCGTCATCGGCGACGGCGCCAAGGTCACCGTGGTCAGCGTCCAGGACTGGGCCGACGACGCGGTGCACGTCTCCGAGCAGCACCTCAAGCTGGGCCGCGACGCCGCGCTGCGGCACACCGTGATCACCCTGGGCGGTGACCTGGTCCGCGTCTCGCCGACGGCGACCTTCGCCGACAAGGGCGGCGACGTCGACATGCTCGGCGTCTACTTCGCGGACGGCGGCCAGCACCAGGAGCACCGCCTCTTCGTCGACCACGCGGTGCCGAACTGCAAGTCGCGAGTGGGCTACAAGGGCGCGCTGCAGGGCGAGGGCGCGCACACGGTATGGATCGGCGACGTGCTGATCCGCGCCGCGGCCGAGGCCACTGACACCTACGAGTTCAACCGCAACCTGGTGCTCACGCCCGGGGCGCGCGCGGACTCCGTGCCGAACCTGGAGATCGAGACCGGCGAGATCGAAGGCGCCGGCCACGCGAGCGCGACGGGAAGGTTCGACGACGAGCAGTTGTTCTACCTCCAGTCGCGCGGCATCGCGGAGGAGGCGGCGCGGCGGCTGGTCGTGCGCGGGTTCTTCCACGAGATCCTGGTGAAGATCGACGTGCCCGAGGTGCGCGAGCGCCTCGAAGCCGCGATCGAGGCCGAGCTCGAAGCCGTTGGCGCCTGACCCCGTCCACCGCAGACTTTAGGAAACGAAGAATGGCTACCCTGGAAATCAAGGACCTGCACGCCTCGGTCAACACCGACGAAGGCGCCAAGGAGATCCTCAAGGGCGTGAACCTGACGATCAAGTCGGGCGAGACCCACGCGATCATGGGCCCCAACGGCTCCGGCAAGTCGACCCTGTCCTACGCCATCGCCGGCCACCCGAAGTACCAGGTGACCTCCGGTGAGGTGCTGCTGGACGGCGAGAACGTGCTCGAGATGAGCGTGGACGAGCGCGCCCGCGCCGGCCTGTTCCTGGCGATGCAGTACCCCGTCGAGGTGCCCGGCGTCTCGATGTCCAACTTCCTCCGCACCGCGGCCACTGCGGTCCGTGGCGAGGCTCCCAAGCTGCGCCACTGGGTCAAGGAGGTCAAGGAGGAAATGGGCAAGCTCGAGATCTCGCAGGAGTTCGCCGAGCGCTCCGTGAACGAGGGCTTCTCCGGTGGCGAGAAGAAGCGCCACGAGATCCTTCAGCTGGCGCTGCTCAAGCCGAAGATCGCCATCCTCGACGAGACCGACTCCGGGCTCGACGTCGACGCGCTGCGCGTGGTTTCCGAGGGTGTCAACCAGTACAAGGCTTCGAGCGAGGTCGGCGTCATGCTGATCACGCACTACACCCGCATCCTCCGGCACATCACCCCGGACTTCGTGCACGTCTTCGCCGACGGGCGCATCGTCGAGTCCGGTGGCAAGGCGCTCGCCGACGAGCTGGAGGAGAACGGCTACGTGAAATACGTGGGCAAGGCCGAGCCCGCCGCACTCTGAGTTTTGGCACCACCGAAGTTCCCGACTACACCGAGAGGAGTTGGCTCGATGACCACCACGGCTTCGAACAGCCCGACCAACTCTGTTCCCCTTGACGTGGCGGCACTGCGTGCCGACTTCCCGATCCTGTCCCGCACCGTGCGCGACGGGAAACCCTTGGTGTACCTGGACTCCGGCGCGACCTCGCAACGGCCCGTCCAGGTCTTGGACGCCGAACGCAAGTTCCTCGAGACCTCCAACGCCGCCGTGCACCGCGGTGCGCACCAGCTCGCCGAGGAGGCCACCGACGCCTACGAGTCCGCTCGCGCGCGGATCGCGGAGTTCGTCGGTGCCTCCCCGGAGGAGCTCGTGTTCACCAAGAACGCCACCGAGGGCATCAATCTCGTGGCGTACGCGATGAGCAACGCGAGCACGGCCGGCCGCCAGGCCGAGCGGTTCAAGGTCGGCCCGGGCGACGAGATCGTGATCACCGAGATGGAGCACCACGCGAACCTCGTGCCCTGGCAGCAGCTCTGCCAGCGCACCGGGGCCACGCTGAAGTGGTTCAAGGTGACGCCCGACGGCCGGCTCGACCTGTCGGAGATCGACGAGCTGATCACGCCGCGCACCAAGCTGGTCGCCTTCGCGCACCAGTCCAACGTGCTCGGCACGATCAACCCGGTCGACGTGCTCGTGGCCAAGGCGAAATCGGTCGGTGCGCTGACCGTGCTCGACGCTTGCCAGTCGGTGCCCCACGGGGTGTACGGCCAGGGCAACGTCGACTTCCGGGCGCTGGGTGTGGACTTCGCGGCGTTCTCCGGGCACAAGATGCTGGCGCCGTCCGGCATCGGCGTGCTCTACGGGCGCAGCGAGCTGCTCGAGGCGATGCCGCCGTTCCTCACGGGCGGGTCGATGATCGAGCTGGTCCGCATGGAGGGCTCCACGTTCGCCCCGCCGCCGCAGCGGTTCGAGGCCGGCGTGCCGATGACGTCGCAGGCCATCAGCCTCGGCGCGGCTGTCGACTACCTCTCGGCGATCGGCATGGAGCGCATCGCGGCCCACGAGCACCTGCTGACCGAGCACGCGCTCGCCGGGATCGGCGCCATCGACGGCGTGCGCATCATCGGGCCGACCGACATGGCCGACCGCGGCGGTGCGGTGTCGTTCGTGATCGACGGCGTGCACCCGCACGACGCCGGCCAGGTGCTCGACAGCCTGGGCATCGCCGTGCGCGTGGGCCACCACTGCGCGTGGCCGCTGCACCGGGCGTGCTCGGCGCAGGCCACCGTGCGCGCCACGTTCTACCTCTACAACACACTGTCCGAAGTGGACGCCCTCGTCGACGGGATCCGCGAGGCGCAGAAGTTCTTCGGGGTCGCGTGATGAACCTCGAGAGCATGTACCAGGAGATCATCCTGGACCACTACAAGAACCCGCACGGGCGTGGCTTGAGCGACCCGTACGACGCCGAGTCGTTCCAGGTCAACCCGACCTGCGGCGACGAGGTGACGCTGCGCGTGAAGCTCGCGGACGGCAAGGTCGAGCAGGTCTCCTACGAGGGGCAGGGCTGTTCGATCAGCCAGGCCTCCACGTCGGTGCTCACGGACCTCGTCACCGGCCACACCGTGGAGGAGGCGTTCACCACCATGGACGCCTTCGTGGAACTGATGCAGGGCAAGGGCAAGATCGAGCCCGACGAGGACGTGCTGGAGGACGGCATCGCGTTCGCCGGCGTCGCCAAGTACCCGGCTCGCGTGAAGTGCGCCCTCCTCGGTTGGATGGCGTTCAAGGACGCCGTGGCCCGCACCACCACAGGAGCTGAGAAGGCATGAGCGAAGAGACCGTGGCCCCGGAGGCGAAGACCCAGGAGCACCGTGAAGGGCGCACCGCCGCGGACCTGCCGGAGCAGGCCGCTTCGTCGGTGCCCGCCGACGTCGCCAAGATCGAGGACATCGAAGAGGCGATGCGCGACGTCGTGGACCCCGAGCTCGGGATCAACGTCGTCGACCTCGGCCTGGTGTACGACATCCGCGTGGAGAAGGACAACTCGGCGACGCTGGACATGACGCTCACGTCGGCGGCCTGCCCGCTCACCGACGTGATCGAAGACCAGACGTCCGCGGCGCTGACCTCCGGCGGCCTCGTGAGCGACTTCCGGATCAACTGGGTCTGGATGCCGCCGTGGGGCCCGGAGAAGATCACCGACGACGGCCGCGAGCAGCTGCGTGCGCTCGGGTTCACCGTCTGAGCTTTCTTCCGGGGAACAGGCCATTCCGCTCGCAGCGGGATGGCCTGTTCTGTTTCGGTGGATGTATAACGGTCTATACGTTGCTGCTGGATTCGACGTGCCAAGGTGCTTCGCGCTCGGGGAAAACCGGCTCCAGACGGCAACGGCCCCGGCCAGGGACGTGGGGCGTTCGACGTGCAGGGCGGCGAGCCGGGGAGCGGCGCGCCCGAGGTGAGCAGGTGGTCGAGCTGGGCTCAGGAGAGGCCGGGCACCCGCAGGTGCGGCAGGTCGCCGAGCCACTCTCCAGGCCGGTCGTCTCGACGCCGCTGACGTCCAGGTGCACCAGGCTCGGCAGGGCGGCGAGCTGGGCCAGATCCACAGGGTGCTTGAGGACTTTCAGCTCCAGGCGCCACCGGCGGTGCCCGGCGAAGGCGTCCACGTCGACTTCGCCCGTTTCCGAGGACGGGGTCTCCAGCGCCGGCAGGTGGGCCAGGCCGCCGGTGATGCGGGCAGCGCGATTGACGCTCACCTCTTTGAGGGCCGGAAAGCCGTGCAACGCGGCAAGGTCCACGGTGTCCGCGTCGTTGAGGTAGAGCTGTTGCACGAGCGGCTGATCGGCGCGGTCGTGCGCGCCGAGATGCTCGATGCCGGGGCCGCTGACGACCTCGGTGAGCATCGCCGTGACCGACGGCGCGACGTAGCGCAGCGGGCCGCGGATGTCGCGGCCGTACTGCACGACCCGGCCGGCGCGGGGTCGAGGTCGGTGAAGAGGAAGTTCATCGCGCGGTCGCTGCCGAAGGTGACCCACCAGTCGTTGCGGGACAAGCGTTTCACGTGGCCGAACGGCAGCGGCTCGAACACCACGCCGGTGTCGGACACGGAGTCCTCCCGGCCGTAGGAACCCGGCAGGCCTTCGGCGTGGTCGGCGACGACCTGGTCAATGTCGTTGCAGGAGTACAGGCCGAGCAGGCCGACCCGCGCGGGATCGCCGTCGGTCATGCGATAGAGCGCGCAGGTCTTCGGGCAGCCGCGCGCCGATCCGCTCCTCGCGGCCGCGATCTCCACCTCCGTGCGCCCTGCGGGCCACGGCGGCGCCTGGCCCTTGATCCGCGTGTAGTGCGCCGCGAACTCCTCGACCAGTCGCGTGACCTCGCCGAGCACGGCCGGGTCCGTCGGCGCTCGGGTGGGCGCGGCGGCGGCCGCACGGAGCAGGCCCGGCCGGGGGTGGCCCGGGTAGCGGAAGTTCTCGTCGAACACGAGCCAGCCCGTCGGCGATCGGGGAAAGCGCGCCGCCCGCGGCGAAGGTGTACCTGCCGTCGGGACGCAGCCGCAGCTCGTACGTGCCGGCGGGCGCGTCGAAGAGGCTCCGCAGACTGCCTCCGCTGATCCGCAGCCACTTGCGGGTGGGCGTCCAGGCGTCGACCGCCAGCGAGCCGCCGGTGGCGCGTACCTGCAGCACGGCTTCTTCGGCGCCGGCGGCGGAACGCAGCGCGGTCGCCAGGTCGTGGGCGACCTCGTCGAACTCCATGGCGGTGAAGCTTGCGCGAACGTCCGACGAAATCCGGGCCCGGCTGCTATGACTGGGCGATGACCGAACCGGACAACGAGGGGCGACCCCGGCGGGGCCTGGCCGTCGCGTCGATCGCGATCGCCGCGGTGAGCTTCATGCTGGCGGTGTCGACGTGGATCGCGTGGCTGCTGGTGCGGCCGAAGTTCCTGATGATGCCGGCGTACGCGCTGGTCGGACAGGTGTTCCTGCTCGTGCTGGGTGCGTTGTTCTTCGTCGCGCTGCTCGCCGGTGTGCTGGCGATCGTGCTGGGGTTGACCGGGCGCGAGCTCGGCGGCGACCTGGCGCGCGCGGGTGCCCTGCTCGGCGGGCTCACCTGCCTGATCGCGCTCGCCGGCGCGGTCGCGTTCGCGGTCAATCCCATGTGGACGTCGCTGAACCCGACGATCGGCTTCGGCGACTTCGGAGTCGGTTCGTGACGGTTCTGCGGTCGATCCTGCTGTTCGTCGCCGCCGCGGTGCTGGAGATCGGCGGCGCGTGGCTGATCTGGCAGGGCGTGCGCGAGCACCGCGGCTGGGCGTGGATCGGTGGGGGGATTGTGGCGCTCGGGCTCTACGGATTCGTCGCCACACTGCAGCCTGACGCGCACTTCGGCCGCATTCTCGCCGCGTACGGCGGGGTTTTCGTCGCCGGCTCGCTGGCGTGGGGCATGGTGGCCGACGGCTACCGGCCCGACCGGTTCGACGTGCTCGGCGCGCTGCTGTGCCTCGCCGGTGTCGCGGTGATCATGTACGCGCCACGAACCGGGTAACGCTCGCACAACGCCCGCGATAGATCAGCGTGACCGATCCCGACTTTCCGCCGCCGCCCGCTCCGGTGCAGGTCAAGCGACGGTTCTCGCCGCTGCTGGCGATCTTCCTGGTGCTCGCCGTCGTCGGCGCCGTGGCCGGCGCGATCGGTGTGGTGAAGGTGCTCGGCTACCGCATGGTGGCCGTTTCGGGTGGCTCGATGGCCGGCACCATTCCGCCCGGTACCACCGTGGTCTACAGCTGGGGCGATGGCCGGGAGATCCACCGGGGCGACCTGGTCGTGTTCCAGGCCGACGCGCTGCCCGGCCTGCCACCCGGCCGGCTCCTCAAGCGCGTCATCGCCGTCGGTGGCGATCGGGTGCGCTGCTGCGACCCCGGCCACCGGATCGAGGTCAACGGCAAACCGATCACCGAGCCCTACCTCGACGCGAAGGTGTCGCCCGCCGCGGCGGCGATGCCCTTCAGCGCGCACGTGCCGCAGGGCACGATCTTCGTCGCCGGCGATAGGCGCGACAACTCCAACGACTCGCGCTTCTACGTCAGCACACCCGGTGCAGGCGCCATCCCCCTGTCCAAGGTGAACGGTGTGGTGGTCGCGACGGGCAGTATCTTCGCCTCCGAGAGCCTCAGGCCCACCACGGCGTTCACCGATGCAGGCCTGCCGGGGTCGTCCACTGAGGACACCGGCCTGACCACGGACCGTTACCTGGCGGCAGGTGGCGCGGCGGTGTTCCTCCTCGGGTTCATCGGCGCGATCGTGGCCGGCGTGCGGTCCGCTGCGAGACGACGGAAGGCGGCCGCGGCAGCACACTGATCACGAGCAGGTTGCCGCCGGAAGACCTGGTCGAGCGGCCGGTAACGCCGCCGGGGCCCGCCCGATAGAGGGGCGTGACCGACTTCCCGGCGCCCCCGGCCGCGCCGCCTCGCACGCGCCGGTTTTCGCCGTTTCTGGCGCTTTTCGTGGTGTTCGTCGTGGCCGGCCCCGTGCTCGCGGGCGCCGGGGTGGTGAAGCTGTTTGGCTACACCACCGTGCGGATCGGCGAACGTTCCATGGAAGCCACGGTCGCAGACGGCGAGCCCATGGTTCTCCACTGGGCCGGGAGTCACGAGATCCACCGGGGCGACCTGGTCTTGTTCCAGATCGACGCGTTCCCCGACTCACCGCCCGGCTACCACCTCCTCGATCGCGTGATCGCCGTCGGCGGCGACCGGGTGGTTTGCTGCGGGCCCGACAACCGGCTACAGGTGAACGGCAAGTCCGTCACCGAGCCCTACCTCGATCCGGCGGTGCCGCTCTCGGCCGGCGCCTACGAGTTCACGGCGCAGGTGCCGCCGGGCTCGATTTTCGTCGCGGGCGACAGACGCGACATCACCATCGATTCCCGCAGATTCGTCGACGAACCTGGTGGTGGTGCGATCCCCGTGTCCAAAGTGGATGGAGTGATTGTCGCGAGGGGCACGGTCTTCTCCTCCGTGACCCTCAAGCCCACCACGGCGTTCACCGACGCCGGCCTACCCGGAGCGTCCACTGCGGACGCTGGCCTCCGCGTGGCCCGGCACCTGGTCCTCGGTGGTGCCGCGCTGTTCCTGCTCGGGTTCATCGGCTTGATCGTGACCGTCGCGCGCTCCGGCGGAAGACGACGAAGAGCAGCCGCAGGCCCACCAATGCACTGATCACGAGCAGGTTGTAGCCGAAGACCTGGTTGAGTGTCAGGTCCGGCAGCAGCCGCGGGCCGCTCGCGCTGCCCAGCAGCAGCACGGCCATCAGACCGGTCGCGATGCCGATGAACGCCAGCAGCACCTCGTGCACGAGGCCCGTCACGAGGTCGCGGTCGCGTTCGTCGGAGAACAACCGCGCGTTCACCGAGAGCCGGCCCTCCTCGAGTGCCGCGCCGATGCGATCGACGCGGCGGGGGAGCCGGCGCAGGACCGGTAGCAGGGCCAGCACCTCGTCGCGCACGGTCTCGGGCTGCAGGCGCGCGCCGAGCTGCTCGCCGGCGAACGAACGCGATTCGGCGACCACGTCGAAGCCGGGTGCGAGCGTGGCCAGGGTGCCTTCGGCCGTCGCGAGCGCGCGGAAGACGGCGGCGATGGGCGGCGGCACGGCGAGCCGGAAGTCGGCGACCACACGGAACAGATCGGTGAACAGGTCCAGTCCCGGTGCCCGACCCGGGCCGAAGTGGCGCACGAGCAGGGTGCCGAGCGCGCGTTCCAGACGTTGCTCGTCGACCTCGTCGGGGCGGTCGACGATTTCCAGCAGCCCGTCGCGCAGCGCGGCCGGGTCGCCGCGGTCGAGGGCGAGCAGTAGGCTCCGCAGGCCGGCGCGCAGGCCCACGTCGAGGCGGCCCACCGAGCCGAAGTCGAGCAGGCCGAGGGTGCCGTTGTCGAGCAGGAGGACATTGCCGGGGTGCGGGTCGGCGTGGAAGAAGCCGCCGATGAGCACCTGGTCGAGCAGGCAGCGCAGGAAAGCCCGCGCGAGTTCCTCACGCTCGCCCGGCGCCGCGGTCGAGAGGGGTTTGCCGTCGAGGCGGCCCATCACGAGCACGCGTTCCGTGGACCGTGCTTGTGGACGGTCGGCAACGTCAACCCGGCCACGGGTCGGGCCGCCACGGCTTCGAGGTTGGCCGCCTCCACACGGAAATCCAGTTCCTCGGCCAACGCGTCGGCGAACCCGGCCGCCAGGTCGACGACGCCGAGGGCGTGCGCCCAGTCCGCTCGCTCGTCGAGAAGTGCGGCGAGACGGCGGACGATGTCGACGTCGCGTTCGGCCTGCGCGCGGATGCCCGGCCGCTGGACCTTGACCACGACCTCCGCGCCGGAGCGCAGCCGCGCGCCGTAGACCTGCGCGATCGACGCCGCCGCGAGGGGTTCTGGGTCGAACTCGGCGAACACGACCGCCGACTCGGCGCCGAGTTCCTCGCGCAGCAGGGCGAACACGGCTTCGGCGGGCGCCGGAGCCACACGATCCTGCAGCCGGCTGAGCTCGTCGACGAACGCGGGCGGCAGCAGGTCGGAGCGGGTGGAGAGCAGCTGGCCGAGCTTCACGAACGTCACGCCGCCCTCTTCCAGCGCGCGGCGCAGCGACCGGGCGAGCTTGGCGTGGCGGCCGGGTCCGAGACCGGGCTCGCGGCGCCCGGTGAGGTACCCGCCGAGGCCGTGGCGGATCGCGACCCGCGTGATCCGCGAGTAGCGCCGGGCCCGCGCGGCGCGGGCGCGTACCGAACGCAGGTGCGCGAACAGCCCGAGCGCAGTCCCCGACGGCGCGGCGAGCTCCGCGACGAACAGGAACAGCAGCGTCGCGGCCAGCGTGCCCCCGGCCAGCGGGATGAGCAGCCCGACCGCCGCGCCGGCGCTGGTTTGCACCGTGAGCGGGAAGGTCCGTACGACCAGGCCGCCGACGACCCCACCGAAGACCGCCGCGCACAGCGCCCGGACGTACCCGACCCGAACGCCGAGCACCCGCCGCGACGCGGCGACGAGCGGCCACAGCACGAGAACATAGGCGAAGAGGCCGACCAGCAGGGTTTCCATGATTGCCGAGCACACCAGGGTTCGCGGCCGGCCGGGTCCAGCCGCGGCGGGAGCGCGCTCCCTCTCGCGGGGGACCGTGATGACGGACGGTGCCGGGTCACCTACTTTCGGACGTGGCCCGTGGGTTGGTGAACTCCTAACGTCGTGGGGCGAACCGCGGTTGCCGGGTTTCCGGTGGCCGGAGCGGACAATTTCGGCGAAGGAGACGCGAATGAGGGCACGCGGGTTCGGGCGCATCGCGGCGATCGCGGTGGCGGTGGCGGCACCGTTGGGTGTCGGGCTGGTCGCGGGGCCGGCCGCGGAGGCCGCCGCGGCCACGACGGTGTACTACACGTCGAGTGGGGCACCGGATTACGTGACCCAGATCGACCAGGGGGCGGCGAACTGGAACGCCGCGGTGACCGATGTGAAGCTGGTCAAGCGCTCGTCCGGGGCGACGGTGGTGTTCCACGAGATCCACAGTGGCGCGTCGTACACGCAGACCGATGGCCACGGGAACGGGGACGTGTACCTGGATACGTCCCAGGTGGCCGAAGGGTTTGATCCGACGCGGATCGCGGCGCACGAGTTGGGGCACAATCTCGGGTTGCCGGATGATTACGACGGGCCTTGTTCGGAGTTGATGTCGGGGCACGGGCCGGGGACTTCGTGCACCAATGCCAAGCCGAGTGCGCAGGAAGCGGCGAGGGTGCAGCAGTTGTGGCGGAACGGGTTCGGGGGTGTGAAGGGATTGGGGACTCGGGTCACGGCTGGGGTTTACTGAGGATTTGGTGGGTGTGGGAAGGCGCCCCGAACGTTGATTGTGACCGTGTTTTGGCTTCGGATCGGGGCGGGGGAGGGGCTGGGCGTTCCCGCGCGATGTGTAGTTCGGCTGCGGTTTTCGGCGTGGCATTGGCTGCGGCTTGTTGTGGGGTTTCTGCCAGTGGTTGTGAGCGTGGGTCCCGCTGGGGAGGGAGGCGGGGCGGCGAAGCGGCTGGGAGGATCCGGGGGTGAGAGTTCTCCGGCCGGTGGTGAGCAGGGTGACCTATCGCAGGTGGGTCTACCTGATCCTGGGCGGGGCGATCAGCGTGCCGTACCTGTTGTTCGCGGCGGTGGTGGTGCCGTCGCTGGCGCCGTTCGTGACGTCGCTGCGGTGGGCGTCGGTGGTCGGGGTCGTGGTGACGGTGGTGGTGCTGGCGGCGACGTCGTTCCTGCCTGCGGTGCGGGTGTTGGAGGCGGCCGCGGTGCGGGAGCTGCTGGGCCAGGTCGCGGCGGAGCGGCCGGCCACCCTGCGGGCGCGGGCGCGGTACAGCGTGGTGTTCGTGCTGCACGTCGGGGTCGGGGCGGTGGTGAGCGCCGTGACGCTCGCGGTGCCGGTCGGGTTCGGGTTTTCCGTGAGCGCGGTGTTCACGGGGAAGCTGGTGGACAACGGCACCGAGGTCGTCGCGGTGGACCGGGGGTGGGGGTCGGCGTGGCTGCCCGTGGCGTTCGCGGCCGGGTTCCTGGTGCTGGTCTACGTGGTGTGGGGCGTCGGCGGGCTGTTGCGGCGGGTGGCGGGGGCGTTGCTGGGGATGTCGGCGGCCGAGCGCATCGCGCAGCTCGAGCGGCGGACCGGGCAGCTGGCCGAGCGCACCCGGCTCGCGCGCGAGCTGCACGATTCGGTGGGGCACGCGCTGTCCGTGGTGACGGTGCAGGCTGGGGCCGCACGCCGGACGTTGCGGACCGACCCGGGGTTCACCGAGCAGGCGCTCACCGCCATCGAGGAATCGGCGCGCACGGCGCTGGACGACCTCGACCACGTACTCGGGCTGTTGCGCGAGGGGGCTGGGGCGCGCAACCCGCAGCCGGGCTTGGCGGCGCTGCCGGCGCTCGTCGAGGCGACGCGGCTCGCGGGCGCGGACGTACACGCCGACGTGCAGGGTTCGCTGGGTGCCGTGCCCGCCGTGGTGTCGCGTGAGGTGTACCGGATCCTGCAGGAGTGCCTGACCAACGCCGTGCGCTACGCGGGCAAGGTGCTGGTGAGCGTGGCCGTGGTGGTGTCGGCGGAGCAGCTGTGCGCGACGGTGGCGAACCCGCTGGGCCCGGCGCGGCCGTCGCAGGCCCGCGGTGGGCGCGGCCTGCGGGGCATGGCCGAGCGTGCGCAGCTGCTGGGTGGCAAGCGGGCGGCGGGGCCGGCGGGGGACCGGTGGGAGGTCGTGGTGACGGTGCCGTGGGGGAACCGATGAACGTGACCGTGCTGCTGGTCGACGACGAACGGCTCATCCGCGCCGGCCTGCGTGCGATCGTCGACGCGGAGCCGGACCTCACGGTGGTCGGTGAGGCCGCCGACGGTGCCGAGGTCCCGGGCCTGGTCGGCCGCCTGTGTCCGGACGTGGTGCTGATGGACGTGCGCATGCCCGCCGTCGACGGGATCCATGCGACGCGGCACCTGATGTCCACTGTGGACGCGCCGCCGAAGGTGATCGTGGTGACCACCTTCGAAAACGACGACTACGTCTACGACGCCCTGCTCGCCGGCGCCAGCGGCTTCCTGCTCAAGCGCGCCCGCCCCGAGGAGATCGTCGCGGGCATCCGCACGGTGGCCACCGGGGAATCCCTGCTGTTCCCGGCCGCCATCCGCCGCCTCGCTGCCGCCCATCCCCGCGGCCCGGCCCGCGACGGCCTCACCTCCGCCGCCCTCACCGACCGCGAACGCGAAGTCCTGCGCCTGATGGCCGCCGGCCTGTCCAACACGGAAATCGCCACGAACCTCTACCTGGGCCTCCAAACGGTCAAAACCCACGTCGGCAACATCCTCTCCAAACTCGGCGCGCGCGACCGCACCCAGGCGGTGATCCGGGCTTACGAGTCGGGCTTCGTGACGCCGAAACCTTGACGAGCCGGGCCGCGCGCCTGCGACGGGCCGCCTGAGGCGGTCGGGGGCCACGCGGCTCGGGTTCGGCGCGGGGCGCCGGAGCGCGGCACAAGTGAGCAACCGGCGACGCCACGCTGCGGCAGTTCGGCTCGACCTGCGTCGTGGCGGGGCGCGGGCGATCGGGACTCACGAGCCCTGCTTTGTCACTCCGACGCCCGGGCCGACCCGACCGGCGCCTGCGACGGTTCGCCTGACGCGCGCGGGGAAGCCGAGCTGCGGTCGGAGACCGCGCGGCTCGAGGGTTTGGCACCGGGCGACGCCAGGCCGCGGCAGTTCGGCTCGGCCCTTGCGCCGGCGCGGCCGGACCGGGCAATCCCGGCAGGCGAGCCCGGCTTGGCAACGCCGAAACCCTGACCAACCCAGCCGCGCGGCTGCGCGCCCCGGCCAGGTCGGTCGCTTGTTCAGGCCGAGCGGCTGACCGCCACGTCGCGGCCGATGCCGCGGAGCACTTCGACGCGGTCGGAGCCCGGACGGCTCAGGACCCAGCTCGAGCCGGGCACCGCTTTGGCTCGCTTCTTGAGCGGGGCGAGCAGGCGGGAGGCGTCGCGGTAGGAGGCGATGGAGCCGCTGCCGCAGACAAGGGTGGCCAGCGACACGGTGACGGGCATGCCCTCGGCGGACCAGCGCGTGTCGAGGAGGGCGGCGGCGACGGTGCCGATCTCGTCGACGTCGCAGACGATGAGGAAGTCGTCGCCGCCGACGTGGCTGACGCGCATGCGTGTCAGCCGCCGTGAGAGGCCCGTGAGGGTTTCGCCGAGGGCACGGATGAGGTCGTCGCCCGCGGCGAAGCCGGCGTTGTCGTTCACGGACTTGAAGGAGTCGACGTCGAGCCATGCCGCCACGAACTGCTCGCCCGTGGAGATGCGGCGTTCGACGTCGCGCGCCACGGCTTCGCTGCCCGGCAGCCGCGTCAGCGGGCTCAGGGTCACGGCCTCCTCGACCTTCGCCTCGGCCACGCCGCGGACCACCTCGGTCACCAGCACCACGCCGAGCGTCCGGCCCGCGCCGTCGACCACGACCACGTCGTCGCCGGTGCGGCCCCAGTCGGCGTCGGTGACCAGTTCGAGGAACTCCAGCGCGCTCGCCGTGGCGTCGATGGTGTGCGGCTTGTCGGCCAGCCGCTCGGCCGGGCGCTTGGCGTGCAGGGCGTGGCCGTACGGGCCGGTCACCGCGACCAGGAACCGCGTGCGGTCCACCGACCACTGTGGACGGTTGTGCTCGTCGACGCCGACCACGCCGGTCGGGGCGTCGGCCGCCGCGAGGACCTCGCGCACGTCGTCGCAGGTCGCGTCGGATGACAGCGTAGTGGCGGGCCGCAGGAAGTCGCCGACGCGGGGCGCGGTGGGCGTCGCGGGCGAGCGGCGGTCGTCGGGCACCACGGCGCCGGCGGCCGGCGCGCTGCGGTGCGCGGCCGGTGGCGCCAGCAGGTTGCCCTGCGCGATGCGCACGCCGAGGTTCTGCGCGGCGTCCAGCTGCGGCCCGGTCTCGATACCGGTCGCGACGAGCCGGATGCCGGTCCGCGTCGTGAAGTGCAGCAGCGACTCGACGACGGCGACCGAAGCCGGTTCGTCCGGCAGGCCGCGCAGCACGCTGCGGTCGAGCTTCACCAAGTCCACCGGCGCCTGCGCGAGCAGAGCCAGCGGCAGGTCGCCGCGGCCGAGACCGTCGAGCGCCAGCCGGAAACCCAGCTCCGACAAAGCCCGCATACCGCTCAGAAGCCGGTCTCCGGGCAGGTGCGTGAACGGCGGGCCGATCTCCAGGACCACGTCACGCGTGCGGCGGCCGGCCGCGCCGAGCTCGCCGATCAGCTCGTCGAACGCGGCGGGGCCCGCCGCGAGGGTGCGGGCGGAGATGTTCAGGTGCAGGGGCAGCGCACTCGGCCGCTCGGCCTCCTGACGCACCGCGGCCGCGGCGAGGCCCAGGTCGACCTCGGCCAGGCGGCCGGCGCGGCGGGCTTCGGCGAGCAGCTCGTGGGCCGTGCCCTTGCCGGGGCGGGCGAGCGCTTCGTACGCGACAACGCCGCCGGTGTGCAGGCTGTACATCGGCTGAAAGGCGAACCGGACCGCACGGGGCGTCGTCACCCGAAGATCGTCGCATCCTCTCGCGCGGAAACGAAACCGTTGTCAGCAGATGTTCACCGCGCCGGAACCTGAGTTACCTGAATCGGCGTAACGAAATCGGTAGCGATCACCCGATCGGGACGGATTTCCACAGGCCGTTCGGAAGTGCGAAAATTCCCGTCTTCATCCTGCCCCCCGAACTCGCGCACCGTCCGTGGTGGTCCGGTTCGCCGCAGTGACCAGCGGGTCCCTCCATCTGCAGATTGATCGACTGACCCGAAGAAGTTTCGGATACGGAATTCGCGAACCTGCCCGTTCGGCCCGCCGGTTCCGTACGTGGTGGCGCTCCCGGCTGCGCGCCGGCGCATTCGGCCGCCGATTTCGCCGCCGTTACCGAATCGTATTCGGCCGGCCGCCCGCGAGCCGCGCGCGCAGCGCCGGCGGCGCCGCGCGGAACAGCCGGGCCATCGCCGCCGCCGTGCCCGGCAGGTCTTCCCGGCCCGACGTGTAGGCCTGTTGGACGGGAGCCGGCAGCGCGAAGAAGAGGTCGAAGAACTCGGCGAGCTCGGCAGGCGACATCCGTCGCAAAGCGCGCAATCCGTACTGCCGCAGGGAATGCACGGCCCGCGCCTCGGCCGTCCACAGTGTCCGGCGGGCCGCGCGCACCGCCGCCGCAGGCCCCGTCTCGAACGCGCCCGCGAGCGCCGCGGCCACCCGCGGAGCCAGCCGCAGCGCCGTCGCGACGCTGTATCCGGTGGCGGGGTGCACGAGCCCGGCGGCGACGCCGAACGGGACCACCGCGCCGCGCCTCGGCAGCGGCACGTCGAGCACGATTCGCACCCGCTCCTCCCGGCCGCGCGGCCGCAGCCCCGCGCCCGCCAGCCGGGTCCGCAGCCGCGCGGCGAGCCGGTCCACCGGCACGCCCGGCCGGTGCGCGAGCGACGTCTCCTCCACGAGCACCGAGCCGTCGCCGAGCGGGAGCAGGTAGCGGAAGCTCGGCACGCCGTCGCGCCAGTCCATGAACACGGCCGTGTCCGAAGCACCGGGCACCAGCCGCTCGGCGTCGGCGGCCGGCAGCACGAGGCCGTACGCGGTCTGCTCGGCGCGCTGCCCGCCAGGCGGGCCGCCGGACAGCACCCGGTTCCGCCCCGACGCGTCCACGACCACCGCGGTGGCGAGCCGGCGGTCGTCGGCGAGCACCACCGTCGAGCCGTGGCGGCCGTGCTCGGCGTGCGCGACCCGCCCGGTCACCACCGTCACCGGCGCCGCCGTGAGCCACGACCGCAGGCCGGCGTTGTCGAGCACGAGGTAGCCGCGGCCGAGCCGGTGCTCGCGGGTGCCGAACGCGACCGTCGCTCCGGGTGCCGACGCGATCACCTCGCCCGGCAGTCCGGGCAGCTCGTCGGCCCACGCGCCGTAGGTGGTGCGCCACGGCGCCCGCGGCGCGGCGTCGACGAGCGTGGTCGCAAGCCCGCGCCGGGCGCAGGCGCGCGCCAGCGCCCACCCGGCGGGTCCGCCACCCGCGATCAGCACGTCGCTCACCCGTCCGATCCTGCCGTATCCGGCGAGTCCGCCGGGGGCCGGACAGATACGGTGGAGCGCATGTCCGAGACCGACCCCAGAGCCGCGCGAAGGGACCCGTCGAGCTCCGTGGGCGGGTTCACGGACCTCGCCACCAGCCCGTTCCGGATCGACCGCGACCGCATCGCCGCGTCACCGTTCTTCGCGCGCCTGGGCGGGGTCACGCAGGTGGTCAGCGCCGGCGGCGCCGGGCTGCTGCACAACCGGCTCACCCACAGCCTCAAGGTCGCGCAGGTCGCCCGCGCGATCGCCGAACGGATCACCGGCGCCAGCGAGTCGGCCGAGCTGGCCGCGAAGCTCGGCGGCTGCGACCCGGACGTCTGCGAGGCGGCCGCGCTCGCCCACGATCTCGGGCACCCGCCGTTCGGCCACCTCGGCGAGCAGACGCTCGACCGCATCGCCCGCCACCGCTTCGGGCTCGCCGACGGCTTCGAGGGCAACGCGCAGACGTTCCGCATCCTCACCACCACCGACGTGCGCGGCCCGTCGGCGATCGGTCTCGACCTCACCGCGGCCGTGCGCGCGGCGGTGCTGAAGTACCCGTGGGCGCGGCTGCACTACCCCGAGCTGCACCCGGCGGCGATGCGCACGCCTCCCCGCGGCGCGGCCGAGCCCGACGGCTCACCGGGCACCGGCGCGAGCAAGTTTTCCGCCTACGCCACCGAACTCGACGACTTCGCGCAGGCGCGCGGCCCGTTCACCGGCCGCATCGAGCCCTGGCAGCAGACGGTGGAGGCGTCGGTGATGGACACCGCCGACGACATCGCCTACGCGATCCACGACCTGCAGGACTTCCACCGCATCGGCGTGCTGCAGCACGCGCCGGTGGCCGCGGAGCTGGGGGAGTGGCTCGACCACGCGTTGGAGCTCGCGTCGCGCGACGACGAGCAGGTCGCCGCGGAGCTGCGCCGGCCCGGCCGTTCGCTCGAACAGCTGCGCCGGCGCATGCACCTCAAGGACGGCTGGATCGCCGACGACGACGCATTCGCCGCCGCGGTCCGGCGCGTGCAGCGGGAGCTCGTCGACGGCCTGCTGGAGAACGGGTTCGACGGCTCGATCGAGGCCGAGCAGGCCACGGCCGCGTTCTCGGCCAACTGGACCTCCCGGCTCGTCGACGGCGTCTTCGTGCTGTCCTCGCCCTCCACCCGCTCCGGGCACGTCTCGCTGCGCACCGCGCAGTGGCACGAGGTGCAGGTGCTCAAGTTCGTGCACCGCCGGTTCGTGCTCCTGCGTCCGGACCTCGCGCTGCACCAGCGCGGGCAGGCGAGCCTCGTGACCACGCTCGTCGACGCGCTCGACGCGTGGCTGCTCGACCGCGAAGAGATCGGCCGCCTGCCGCGCCGGCTGCACGACCTCGTGGAACTCGCACAGGACGAGTACGCCGGACTGGTCCGCACCATGCCGGAGGTGCTCGTGGGCGCGACCGGCGAACGCGTGGAGGGCGCCGACGCCGTGCGCAGTCTCGCTCGCGGCCGCGCGGTGGTGGACTTCGTGGCATCACTCACCGACAAGCAGGCCGTGACGCTGCTCGACGCGCTGTCCGGGCGCGCCGCGCAACCGTGGTCGGACTCGTTCGTGCTCTGAGGCCGTGCTCAGCCGGCCTTGCTTTCGGCAATGTGGAGCGGCGCTGCCGCTGAATGGCCTACGACCTCCGGCGGGTATGGGAAATTTACCGCCATACATCACCCTAACGGCTGCTTTTTCCCATTTATCCCGGGCACTTAGCTGGAGCCAGCCGGTGATCACCGGCGTTGGCCAGCGTGAGTCGGGGCACGCGGTGCGAGATTCGGAGGCGCACGTGCGTCGAAGCCGTTCCACTAGAGCCGGATTCAGACCGAGAGCCAGATCCCGGGCGACCGTCGTGACCGCGGGGGCCGCGGCGCTGATCGCCGCGCTGGGCATCGTCACCCCGCCGGTCGCGGGCGCAGCCACAGCGTCCACACCGGACTCATTTTCCGAAAACTCCGCGCAGCAGATCGCGGCGTTGCAGTCGATCAAGACCGGGCAGACCAAGGCGGAGTCCAAACTGGACAGCCGTCTGGTCGTCTCGCAGAAGCTGCGTGCCCAAAAGCTGAGCGCCTCCGCCGTACCTGCGCTGGGGGCGGGTACGGCGAGCACGGCGCTCGTGGACATCCGCGCCACCAAGGTGTCCGACGCGCTGGTGAACGACCTGCGCAAGGCCGGCGCCGCCGTGCGCACCGTGTCGGACAAGGCGGCGAGCATCCGCGCCGAAGTGCCGCTGGCCGCACTGCCGGTGATCGCCGCGCGCGCCGACGTGAAGCGGGTCGAGGCCGCCGACCAGGCGATCACCGCCCGTGAGCTGGAAACCGGGGTGGGGCAGGGGAAAACGGCTCCCGTCGAGACCAAACAGCAGAAGGCCGCCCGCCTCGACGCCGCGCTCAACCAGGCGCTCGCGGCCAAGAGCCGGCGTGCCGCCGCGGCCACCATCACCAGTGAGGGCGACCGCGCGCACAACGCCGACCTCGCCCGCCGGCAGTACGGCGTCACGGGCACCGGCGTGAAGGCGTGCGCGCTGTCCGACGGCGTCGACTCGCTCAAGGTCTCGCAGGCCAAGGGCGAGCTGCCGGCCGTCGACGTCGTACCCGGCCAGGCCGGCGACGGCGACGAGGGCACCGCGATGCTCGAGATCATCCACGACCTCGCGCCCAACGCCGCCCTCGGCTTCGCCTCGGCGTTCACCTCCGACGCGAGCTTCGCCGACAACATCCGCAAGCTGCGCTTCGACGAGCACTGCGACGTGATCGTCGACGACGTCATCTACTTCAAGGAATCCCCGTTCCAGGACTGGATCATCGCCCAGGCCGTGAACGACGTGACCGCCGACGGCGCGCTCTACTTCTCCTCGGCGGGCAACGAGGGCAATGTCGCCGACGGCACTGCCGCCCACTGGGAAGGCGACTTCGTCGACTCGGGCAAGTCGGTCGGCAAGTTCGCCGGCACCGCGCACAACTTCGCGGGCGCGGCGGGCAACCAGATCTTCGAGCCGATCTCCGACGCGTCCTCGGGGAACATTCCCGTGACGCTGCACTGGTCCGACCCGCTCGGCGCTTCGGGCGACGACTACGACCTCTACCTGCTCGACGCCGCGGGCAACGTCGTCGCGTTCAGCCAGGACGTGCAGGACGGCACCCAAGACCCGTACGAGCAGCTGGCCACCCCGCTCTTCGGCGGCACCGGCTTGCGGCTCGCGGTGGTCAAGTTCTCCGGCGAGGGCCGCTACCTCTCGCTGACGGCGTTCGGCAGCCGGTTCCGCGACTCGGCCGACGGCCTCAAGGCCTACAGCACCCCGGGTGTCACGGTCGGCCACTCCTCGGCGCGCAACGCGTTCTCCGTCGCCGCGGCACCCGCGGCCGCCGCGTTCGGCCGGCTCCTCGAGCCGGGCGACCCGGCCAACCCGACCGGCCCGTTCCCCGGTGCGTACTCCTCGGCCAGCAAGGCCGAGCGGTTCAGCTCCGACGGCCCGCGCCGGATGTTCTACGAGGCCGACGGCACGCCCATCACACCGGGCAACGTTTCCTCGACCGGTGGCGAGCTCCGCGGCAAGCCGGAGATCACCGCAGCCGACGGCGTGCGCACCTCGGTGGGCGGGTTCGACCCGTTCTTCGGCACCTCGGCCGCCGCGCCGCACGCCGCCGCCATTGCGAGCCTCGTGCTCTCGGGCAACCCCGGTCTGTCCGGTTCGGACGTTCGCGACGCGTTCCTCGCGACCGCCGTGGACATCGAGGCGCCCGGCAGTGACAACCTCACCGGCGCGGGCGTGGTCCTCGCCGACAAGGTGCTCGCCTACACCGGCGCCAGCCCGCAGCCCTACGCGCAGGCCGAGCAGCCCACCGTCACCGGGCCCGACGGCGGCAGCACGCTCGACCCCGGTGACACCGCGAAGGTGACGCTGCCGGTGACCAACACCGGCGACGGGGTCGCGTCTTCCACGAGCGTCGTGCTCACCACGACGACGCCCGGCGTCACGATCGCGCCGCGCGCCAAGTCGTACGGCACGATCAGCCCGGGCCAGACGGGCGTGAACGACTTCACCGTCACGGTCCCGGCGACGCAGGGCCTCGGCGTGCCGGTGGTCTTGTCCGCCAAGGTGACGTTCGCCGGCTCGTTCTCGCCGTTGACCAGCACGTTCGCGTTGCCGGTCGGCACACCCTCGCCGGTGGTGCAGACCTTCTCCTACACCGGTGCGCCGGTCGCGATCCCGGACAACTCGCAGCTCGGCGCCTCGGTACCGCTGGTGGTGAGCGGCGTCGGGGCCGCGTCGAAGGTCTCGGTCTCGATCGACGGGGCCGGCTGCACCGCCGACGAGGGCTCGACCACGGTCGGCCTGGACCACACCTACGTCGCGGACCTGGTCGGCACGCTGACCTCGCCTTCGGGCGCGTCGGCCACGCTTTTCCAGCGGGCCGGCAGCGGCGGCAACAACCTGTGCCAGGTCGTGTTCGACGACAGCGCCCCGGCGCTGCTGAGCACGGTCGGGTCGCAGTTCGCGCCGTTCGCGGGCACGTACCTGCCGATCGACCCGCAGACCCCGCTCGCCGGCACCTCGGCCGACGGCACGTGGACGTTCAAGGCGATCGACGTCGCCGGCGGTGACACGGGCTCGATCCGCAGCGTCTCGCTGCACGTCAACGGCTACGCGTCGGCGGGCACGAGGAGCACAGCCGGGGCGGTCGCGCTCGTCCGCCCGGTGGTGCACGCCGGTCCGGCCATCGCCTGATCGCACCTGATCCACCCGGACGGGGCCGTCGCGGTTTCGCGGCGGCCTCGTACCGTTGTCCGCATGGCCAGGGGACGGCGGGTCGCGGGCGGCGGGACGGCGGTCGAGATCGCGCCCGGCCGTCTCGCCGGCTGGTTCACGCGCTTCGCCGAGCGCAACGACGGCGTCAGTACCACCGAGCTCGGCGAGTACGAGGTGCGCGTCTTCGCGGGCAACGGCGTCACCGCCACCGCGACCGTCCCCTTCGGACCGCTCGCCGTCACGGGAACGCACGAGGGGCTCGCCGTCGACCCACTGGTGGATCACGCGCTCGTGCCGCGGTTGCTCGCGTTGCTGCTGGTCCGCCTCGGCGGGCATTCCCTCGGCCTCGCGCGCGGCGGGATCGTGCTCGTCTCGCGCACCGACCGCCACCTCGTGCCGGGCCGCACGGCCGCGGGCGGCTGGTCGCAGCAGCGGTTCGCGCGCCGCCGCGCGGGACAGGCCCGGGTGGCGCTGCGCGCGGCCGCGCAGGACGCGGTCGAGGTCCTCGTGCCCCGACTGTCCGAAGTGGATGCCGTCGTGCTCGGTGGCGACCGTCTCGCGCTCGCCGAACTGCGCGCCGACCACCGGCTCGACCCGCTGTTCGCCCGCGCCCAGGCGCGCGTGCTCGAGATCCCCGAGCCGCGGCGCAGCGTGCTCGACGACGCGGCCGAGCGGGCGATCTCCGTGGACGTGGTGCTGAGCGAAGGGTGAGACCCGCCACGCGGCGGAAAACCCTTCGGCGCCGCCCCGTACACTGGGGCCCGTGGAACGGGAAATCCTCACGGAGTAGCTGCCGCACCGGGCGCTCGTGACCGATCTTCGCGAAAGCGGGGACGGCGGGCGATGCCGGTGCCTGTCGCTGTCCACGTTCACCCCCGAATCCCGGAGTTTCCTTGATCACGGCCACTGGCCTCGAGCTGCGTGCCGGCTCGCGCATTCTGCTCAACGGCGCCACCCTCCGCATCCAGCCCGGCGACCGCATCGGCCTCGTCGGCCGCAACGGCGCCGGCAAGACCACGTCGCTGAAGGTCCTCGCGGGCGAGGGCGAACCGCACGCGGGCGAAGTCCGTCGCAGCGGCGAGCTCGGCTACCTGCCGCAGGACCCGCGCGAGGGTGACCTGTCCGTCACGGCGAAGGACCGCGTGCTGTCCGCGCGCGGCCTCGACGCGCTGATCCGCAACATGGAGAAGGCGCAGACGGCCATGGCGGAGCTGGCCGACGAGAAAGAACGCGACAAGGCGGTCAACCGCTACAGCCGCCTCGAAGAGCGGTTCTCCTCGCTCGGCGGATACGCGGCCGAGAGCGAGGCCGCGCGCATCTGCTCCAACCTCGGCCTCGCCGACCGGATTCTGGAGCAGACACTGAACACGCTGTCCGGTGGCCAGCGCCGCCGGGTCGAGCTCGCGCGCATCCTGTTCGCCGCCGCCGAGGCCGGGGCAGGCGGCAAGTCCGAGACGATCCTGCTCCTCGACGAGCCCACCAACCACCTCGACGCCGACTCGATCTCGTGGCTGCGCGGCTTCCTCAAGCAGCACGACGGCGGTCTCGTGGTGATCAGCCACGACGTCGAGTTGCTCGCCGACGTGGTGAACAAGGTCTGGTTCCTCGACGCCACGCGCGGCGAGATCGACCTCTACAACATGAGCTGGCAGCGCTACCTCGACGCGCGGGCCACCGATGAGAAGCGCCGCCGCCGCGAGCGCGCGAACGCCGAGAAGAAGGCGTCCGCGTTGCAGCAGCAAGCCGCGAAGCTCGGGGCCAAGGCGACGAAGGCCGTGGCGGCCAAGAACATGGCGCGCCGCGCGGAGCAGATGCTCTCCTCGCTCGACGACACGCGTCAGGCCGACAAGGTCGCGCGGATCAAGTTCCCCGAGCCCGCCCCGTGCGGGCGCACGCCGCTCACGGCCGACGGCCTGTCGAAATCCTACGGCTCGCTCGAGATTTTCACCGGCGTGGATCTTGCGATCGACCGCGGCTCGAAGGTCGTCGTGCTCGGTTTGAACGGTGCCGGAAAGACGACATTGCTCCGGCTGCTCGGTGGAATGGAAACTCCGGATACGGGTTCCGTCGAGCCGGGTCACGGATTGCGTTTGGGCTATTACGCACAGGAACACGAAACTCTCGACCACGATGCGAGCGTGTGGGAAAACATCCGACACCTAGCCCCGGACACGGGGGCACAGGAGTTGCGGAACCTGCTGGGTTCGTTCCTGTTCACGGGTGAACAACTCGACCAGGCCGCCGGCACGCTTTCCGGCGGTGAGAAGACCCGCCTGGCGCTGGCCGGGCTCGTCTCCAGTGCGGCGAACGTGCTGCTCCTGGACGAACCGACCAACAACCTCGATCCGGCCAGCCGTGCGCAGGTCCTGGATGCCCTGCGCAGCTTCGCGGGCGCCGTGGTGCTGGTGACGCACGACCCGGGCGCGGTCGAGGCGCTGGAGCCCGAGCGTGTGATCCTGCTTCCCGACGGGACCGAGGATCATTGGTCCGCGGATTATCTGGAACTTGTCCAGCTAGCGTGATCAGATACTCCATTTGGGTGCTTGCCATGCCTCGTGAAGCACTTGAATGGCCCAATGTGATCGCAATTTCGCTCGTTTTACGTCTGTCGTCTGGCATTCCTGGGCTTCGTGTTCGATCATTGCCCCGGCAGGGGCCGTCAAATGGCCCAGAACTCCACTCGGCGGGAAGGCGATCGACGTGGCTGATCTCAAGAAAGGCGCGCGGATCACCGGCAACACGCGCGACAAGCTGGCCGCTGACCTGAAGAAGAAATACGAGAAGGGCTCGAGCATCCGGGCCCTCGCTGAGTCCACGGGGCGTTCCTACGGGTTCGTGCACCGTGTGCTCTCTGAGTCCGGGGTCCAGCTGCGGGGGCGCGGCGGGGCCACGCGGGTCAAGAAGAAGTAGCAGTACCAGGCCGACTGCGCGGGGGGCGCAGTCCCTGTTCGGCCGCTCGGAACGTCAGCACTCCTCCGAGCAGCACCAACGGATAAACCAGGTAGCCGTAGCGGGTTGCCGGGGTGAGCAGGACCAACGCGCCGAGCCCGACGGCGATCCGCAAGAGCGCGGCGGATCCCGTCGCGGGGGGACGGCGTACCAGCCACACCAGCATCGCCACTGCTGCGGCCGCCACCAGGACGAGTGAGATCACGCGGCCCGCTGAGCCGGTTTCCGCGATCAGGTGGCCCGGAAGCGGGCTCGCCGCGGGGGAGCGCACCACGCCCATCCCGAGCGGGAACCGGATCACGTGCTCCACGAACGCGTCCGGGGCGACCAGGTACACCGGCAGGTGCAGCACCACGGTCGCACTGACCAAAGTGGTCACGAACCACGCGAGCGCCGTGCGGTCGCGTGAATTTTCGTTGTGCGTACGGCACAACACGAAGACCGCGAGCACGGCCGCGGCCGGCGCGACGATGAGCTTCGCGCTGATCACGAGTGCCAGCACGAACCCCGACCAGCCCGCGCGCCCGGTTGCAGCGAGTGCGCAGGCGAGCACGAGCAGTCCCACAATGGCGAGGTCGGGACCGGCGACGGCCCAAGTCAATGCGGTGAGTGGGCACGCGATTGCCAATTGTGCCGAAAGAACCGGAATTCGCGGCGATTTCAGCATTCGTAGTGAGGCGATCACACAGAGAGACGCACAAAGTGCGAACATCCACCGCGCATCGGTGAGCGCATTGGTGAACGGCGTTCCCCCGAACAATGCGCGCGGAAGGCCGAACACCGTCATCACGGGCCCGTAGGGCGTGTAGTCGTTCACCTCGGGAGCGCGCCCGAGAGTGGTCACGTCCACGTACGGCGTGCCGTGCTGCAGCAGCAGGCTCGCGCTGCGCTCGATCACCCACACCTCGGGCTGCGCGGCCCACGAGTCCGGCGTGATGAGCCAGTCGACTCCGGTCAGTCGGCGAATAACGAGCACCACGAGCGGGACGATCATCGCCAACAACCCGATCACCGCGATCGAGCACCACCGCGAGCCGAGCGGGCCGCGGGGCGGGCGACCGAGCCGCGCCGACACGAGCAGCCAGCCGCTGTGGGCCGCGGCGAGGCCGTACGCGGCCGTCGCGAAGTTGCCCCAGATGCGGTAGCCGTAGAACTCGGACACGATCGCGCTGATCAACGCGAAGGCGAAGCAGCCCAGGTAGAACGCCAGGTCCCAGGTGAGCACTCGGCCCGCCCGGTCCGTGGCCGACCGGGCCGGCGCCATCAGCAGCTGCACCGCTTCCCCCCTCACGAACCTGGCCGTCCCCGTCGCGTCAGGCTACCGAGAGCGTCCGGATCGCCCGTCCTCGCCCGTTCGGCCCAGCTCTCGCAGCCGCGGGAGCAGCGCGGCCGCCTGCTTCGCGCGGCCCACGGTGTCGCCGGCGGACGGGAGCATGAGGACGAGGTCGGTGAACCCGGCGTCGAGGTAGGTCCGCGCCTCGCGCACTGTGTCGTCGTCCTCGGCCGAGAGCCGGAACTGCACGGCCCGGCGCACCGTCGCCGGGTCACGGCCGATCGTCGCGCAATGCCGGTCGAGCACACCCGACAGCCGCGTGAGCTCCTCGACGGGAGTGCCCGGCAGGCTCGCGTTGAGCCACACGTCGGCGTGCTCGGCCACGACCCGCAGGCCGAGGCGCTCGCCGTTGCTGCCGAGCCACAGCGGCGGCTTCGGCGGCTGCACGGGTTTCGGGGCGCTAGTCGCGGCCGTCAGCCGGTAGTGGGTGCCGCTGAAGTCGGCGACCGGGCGCGTCCACAGCAGGTCGAGGACGGTGCAGGCCTCGGCGAGCCGCTCGACGCGTTCGCGGGCCGGCGGGGTCGGCAGGCCGAGCATCGTGTCGGCGAGCTCGTCGCCGCCCGCGCCGAGGCCCACGTCGAGCCGGCCGCCGGAGAGGTGGTCGATCGTCGTGGCCATCTTGGCGAGCACGGCCGGGTGCCGGTTGGTGTTGCCCGAGACCAGGCAGCCGATCCGGACGTGGCGGGTGGCCTCGGCCATGGCGGCGAGCAGGGTCCACGCCTCGAAGATGTCGCCGGTGCGGACGGGGCCCATCGGGGCGAAGTGGTCGAAGGTCCAGAGCCCGTCGAACCGCGCTTGGTCGGCGATCGCCCAGATCTCGCGCAGCGTAGCGACGTCCGTGAACTGCTGCGCTGGTTTCAGTCCGAACGTCACCACAGGGGCTCCTGATCGTCAGGGCGAAAAATCGTCAGTACTACTGATTATCAGTGTAGGGCTAGAATGCAGTTCATGTCGAGTGCCTCTGAACCCCCGGCCGTCGTGACCCGCCGGCTCGGCTATCTGCTCAAGCACGCGCAGCTGCGGCTGGCCGAACTGCAGGAGCCGCTGCTCGCGCCCCACGGGGTGAGCGGGCGGCAGGTCGCGGTGCTCGCGCTGCTGGCCGACGGTGAGCCGCAGTCGCAGCAGGAGGCGGCCGCGCGGCTCGGTGTGGACCGGACGACCATGGTGCAGCTCGTCGACGAGCTGGAGGACAAGGCGCTCGTGCGGCGCCAGGTCGATCCCGCCGATCGCCGCCGCCGGATCGTGACGCCGACGGAGGAGGGGCTGCGCGTGCTGAAGGTGGCCACCGAGGCGTCGGATGAGGCCGAACGACGGCTGCTGGGCCCGCTGGCCGAGCGAGAGGCAGCGGGGCTGCGCGAGGCGTTGTGGGTGGTTGTTCACCAGCGGTGAACGCTCCGGGGAAGAACTCGGGACGAACCGGCGTTGTCTTGGCATCTCTGAAAAAAATCTCAAGTAATGTAGAAGTTTTGTCGATCGGGGGAAAGGCTCCACATGGACAACTCGTGGGCGTTGCTCGGCTCCGTGATGCGCGGGGCCGACACGCCGAGGGCGCTCACGCGCGGCACCGTGAAACGGGTCGCGCGGTTCGCTCGCCCGCACTGGTCACGGCTGCTCGTCTTCCTCGTGCTCACAGTGGTGTCCGCCGTGCTCGCGGTGACCACACCGGTGCTGGCGGGCAAGGTCGTCGACGCGGTCGTCGGCGGCCACGACCTGCCGCTGATCATCTGGCTCGCCGTGGTGATCGCGGTGCTGGCCATCCTCGACGCCGGGCTGGGGCTGGCGGAGCGGTGGCAGTCGGCCCGCATCGGCGAAGGGATCATCCTCGACTTGCGCGTCGCCGTGTTCGAGCATGTGCAGAAGCTGCCCATCGCGTTCTTCACGCGCACCCGCACCGGTGCGCTCGTCAGCCGGCTCAACAACGATGTCATCGGGGCCCAGCGCACGTTCACCGCGACGCTCTCGGGCCTGGTCACCAACGTGATCCAGCTCGTGCTCTCGCTCGCGGTCATGGTGACGCTGTCGTGGCAGGTCACCGTCTTCGCACTCGTGCTGCTGCCGATCTTCGTGCTCCCGGCACGCCGGCTGGGTCGCCGGATGGCCGGGCTGCAGCGCGAGTCGGCGCAGCTCAACGCCGGCATGACCACGCAGATGACCGAGCGGTTCTCGGCGCCGGGCGCCACGCTCGTGAAGCTGTTCGGCCGACCCCGCCAGGAAGTCGGCGAGTTCAGTGACCGCGCGGGACGCGTGCGGGACATCGGCGTGCGCACGGCGATGCTCACGCGCTGGTTCATGACCAGCCTCACGCTCGTGTCGGCACTCGCGCAGGCGCTGGTCTACGGCCTCGGCGGCTACCTCGCCTTCACCGGCCAGATCGCGCCCGGCACCGTGGTCGCACTGGCGCTGTTGCTGACCCGGCTCTACGCGCCGCTCACGGCGCTGGCCAACGTCCGCGTGGACGTGATGACGGCGCTGGTGTCGTTCGAGCGGGTCTTCGAGGTGCTCGACCTCGACCCGATGATCAAGGAACCGGCGAACCCGAAGGCGCTGCCCGCGGGCGGCGTGGCCGTGGAGTTCGAGGACGTGCGCTTCGGGTACCCGGCGGCCGACCGGTTCTCGCTGGCGTCGCTGGAAGACGTGGCCACTTTGGACAGCCGCGGGGGCGAAGAGGTGCTGCACGGCATCAGCTTCCGCGCCGAACCGGGCCAGATGGTGGCTTTGGTCGGCTCCTCGGGTGCCGGCAAGTCGACCATCGCCTCGCTGCTGCCGCGCCTCTACGACGTGGACGGCGGTGCGGTCCGGTTGTCGGATGTGGACGTCCGCGACCTCGACTTCGCGACGCTGCGCGCCACCGTGGGCGTGGTGACGCAGGACGGCCACCTGTTCCACGACACCATCCGCGCCAACCTGGCCTATGCCCGCCCGGGCGTGACCGACGACGAGATCTGGGCCGCGCTGGACCAGGCCCGGCTGAGTCACCTGGTGCACTCGCTGCCCGACGGCCTCGACACCACCGTCGGCGAACGCGGCTACCGCCTGTCCGGCGGTGAACGCCAGCGTCTCACCATCGCGCGCCTCCTGCTGGCGCAGCCGAAGGTCGTGGTGCTGGACGAGGCCACGGCGCACCTGGACTCCGAATCGGAGGCCGCGGTCGGCGAGGCCCTCACGGGCGCGCTCGAAGGCCGCACGGCGCTGGTGATCGCGCACCGGCTCTCGACCGTCCGCGCCGCCGACCTGATCCTGGTCGTCGAAGACGGACGGATCGTCGAACGCGGCACGCACGAAGAGCTGCTCGCCCTCGGCGGCCGTTACGCCGAGCTGCACCACACGCAGTTCGACGAGGAGCCGACCGCGGTCGCGTGACGCGCGGTGAAGGGCGTCTCGAGGAGACTCGAGGCGCCCTCGGCGGATTCGCTCAGTGTCCGAGGCAGGCGAAGGTCGCGTTGACGAGCGCCACCTTGCGGTCGTCACGCAGCAGAGGCCCATGCGGTTCATCACGTAACCGAAGCCGATGCCGGCTTTCCGGATCTGCGCCGCCGCACGAGCCGCCGAGACCGTCGTGGCCGAACGCGGCCGGGTTGGGGCCGAACGCGCGTCGCTGCCGAGGGAGAAGCCCAGTGCCCATTCGTTGGGCGCGCCGGCGACCACGTCGGCCGAGGCGCCCTGGCCTTCGCGGGCCCCGGGGCGAGCGCGCCGGCCGAGATCACGCGTTCGGAGCCGCCGGCCGGCGCACCGTAGATGAACGCGAGCGCCTTCGCGGTGCCGTGGCCGTTGAGCGCGGGCAGCGCGGCGCGCCGCCACGCGGGATCGTTGGCGTGGTGGCCTTGCACGCGCGGTTGGCCCTCGCGGCGAGCGCGACCGGGCCGGCGTTCGCGAACGCCGCGGTCAGCGCCGTGGTCATCTCCGGTGTGAGGACCGGCTCCACGAGCGTCGAGCATCGCCCGAGGTCGGCTTCCCCGACACGAGGGAGAAATCCGCCTCCAGGGGACGGCCACATGCTGGGCGAAGAACGCGTCGATGCCCTGCCCGGCCACGCGGCGCACGACCTCGCCGACGAGGAATCCGTAGGACAGCGCGTGGTGGCCACTGGCCGAGCCGGGCGGGAACAGCAGTTCCTGCGCGGCCGGCAGCCCCGTGACAGGCCGATGCCGACGACGCCGGAGTGGTGCGAGAGCAGCCACCGCACCGGGATGTCCTGCTTGCGGTGAACTCGGGCCAGTACCGCGCCACGGGGGCGTCGAGGTCCAGGTCGCCGGCGTCGGCGAGCTGGTGCGCAGAGCGCCGCCATGCCCTTGGTGGTGGGAGGGACGTTGGTCAGCGTGTCCGGCCGCCACGGCATGGGCGGTCCGGATCCACCCAGCCGGCCCAGAGATCGCCCACGACCTCGCCGCGGTGGGTTGCGGCGAAGGCCGCGCCCAGCTCGACGCGCTCGGAGATGTTCTCGACGAGCGCGTCCCGTCCCGCCTCGAACCCGGGCGCGCAGGTGCCGTGCAGGGCACGGCCGTCTCGTCGTCCACGCCGGCCCGCCTCCACTCGACACCGACTGGTCGGTACGCCGAAGTCGGAAGGGCGGACCGGGCCCGCCAAGACCTGCCGGGCCCGCTCCGTTTTACGCCGGAAGTGCCGCTGGTTCGCCGACGGGCTACCGCAGGGCCGGCACTCGGGGGCCGTACTTGGCGAGCAGGGCCGTGTTGGCCTCGTCGCCACCCTCCACATTGGAGCTTCGCCACAGCGGGACGTCGATGCCCTCGGCCGTGCCGCGATCGTAGACCTCCGCCAGGATCAGGTTCCACAGGAACGCGTTGACCACAGTGGACAGTGGCGCGGTGCGCGGCGCGGCGGCCGGGTGGCTGGCGTCGCCGGGGATCACGAGCGAGTCGAGCACGACCGTGGCCTCCTCGACCAGTGTCGTCGCCGAGCGGCGCGGCGCCGCGGCCACGCACGCGCGCGACGTCACGGCGATCACCGACGCGCCCCGGCGGCGGGCACCGGCGGCCAGCTCCACGGGGTACGGGTTCACCCCGGAGGTCGAGAACACCACGAGCACGTCGTCGGGCCCCGGCGCGCGCTCGGCCAGCACCTCTTCGGCCAGCCCGCTGCGGCGCTCGGTCTTCGTGCTGTGCTGCGCGCCGTGCAGGGGCAGCAGCTCCGGGTGGTACAGCGGGTAGACGCAGGCAAGGCCGCCCGCGCGGTAGAACGTCTCGGCGACCGCGGCGAGCGAGTGCCCGGCACCGGCGGTGAACACGAGGGCGTCGGACCGGATGACCCCGAGCACGAGGTCGGCCGCCGCTGTCAGTGCTTCGGCGTTGGCCTCCCGCGCGGCCGCGAGCTTTTCCGAGGTGCTCTTCCAGATTTCCGTGGCGCTCACCACACCTGCCCTTCGTCGCGGGTTCGGGCGCCGAATGTATCGCGTGGACACGCTTCGTGGTGGATTAGCGTGAGGGCTGATCATCCGGGCGTACCGGTGACTGGGAGGCGGCACGTGGACGGAGTACCCGTCGTTTCGGTGCGGCGCGCGCACGGGCGGACGCGGGCGGTGGCGCTGGTGCTGCACGGCGGCGCCGAGCACGGCGCCGCGGCCGTGGGGCCGTGGCGGCTGGCGTACCTGCGCATGGTGCCGCTGGCCCGCGCCCTGCACCGTGCGGGCCGCACGGCGGGGCTGGAGGTGCGCCTGGTGCGCAACCGCCGCTACGGCTGGAACGCGCCCGCGGAAGACCCGGTGGCCGACGCCCGCTGGGCGCTGGAGCGCATCCGCGCCGAGCACCCGGGCCTGCCCGTCGTGCTCGTCGGGCACTCGATGGGCGGACGCGTGGTGCTGCGTGTGGCCGACGACCCCGCCGTGGTGGGCGTGTGCGCCCTCGCGCCGTGGACGCCGCCCGGCGAGCCCGTGGACGCCGTCGCGGGCCGCGCCGTGGTGATGCTGCACGGCACGCGCGACCGCATCACCTCACCGCGTGATTCTCTCGCGTTCGCCGAGCGCGCGAGGGAGCTCGCCAAGCGCCTCGCGCGCTTCGACGTCACCGGCGAGGGCCACGCGATGATCAAGCGCCCGGCGGTCTGGACCAGACTGATGTGCGCTTTCACACGGGAAGCGATCGACGCGGGGGAGACCGACGAGACTCTCCGGCAGGCGTGGACCCGGCCCGCCGACGAGCGGCTGCGCCTCCCCGTGTGACCGGATCCGGCGACAACCGCGCAGCGCAGGTCGCGTGTGCCGGGAATACCATCAGATGTGGGCCGATGGGCCCATTCCGGAGGGAGTGTCTTGTCCACCTCAAGTGTTGACCGAGCGGCGGGGCCCGCCTCGCAGCCGGTGCCCGACGAAACCCGGTGGCCGGGACTGGCCACGGCACCGCACTCGCCGCTGCGCGCGCGGGCCGCGGAGGCGCTCTTCCGCCGTGCCGTGAAGAACCTCGACCTGCGGGTCACGTTCCCCGACGGCACCGTCCTGGGTGCCGGTGGTCCGGAAGCGCCCCAGATGCGCATCCTGCGGCCCTCGGCGTTCTTCCACCGCCTCGGCGCCGACGCGAAGATCGGCTTCGGCGAGTCGTACATGGTAGGGGACTGGACCGCCGAGGACCTCGCGGGCGTGCTGACCCCGTTCGCGGAGAAGCTGAGCACGATCGTGCCGCCGTTCCTGCAGCGGTTCCGCCGCTTCGCGGAGCGCGTGCACCCGGCGCACGAGGAGAACACGATCGAGGGGTCGCGGTCGAACATCCACCGGCACTACGACCTGTCCAACGACCTGTTCAGCGCGTTCCTCGACGAGTCGATGATGTACTCCTCGGCGCTGTTCGGCCCCGGTGACAGCCTGACGCAGGCCCAGCACCGCAAGCTCGACAGCGTGCTCGACTACGCGGGCGTGCGCGAGGGCAGCGAAGTGCTGGAGATCGGCACCGGCTGGGGTGAGCTGTCGATCCGCGCGGCCTCGCGTGGCGCGAAAGTGACCTCGCTGACCATCTCGCAGGAGCAGAAGGTGCTGGCTGACGCGAGAATCGCCGAGGCGGGCCTGTCCGACCGCGTCGATGTGCAGCTGTGCGACTACCGCCTGGCCACGGGCCAGTACGACTCCGTGGTGAGCGTGGAGATGATCGAGGCCGTCGGGCAGTCCTACTGGCCCACGTTCTTCGCCACGATCGGCAAGCGGCTGCGCCCGGGCGGGCGCTTCGGCCTGCAGGCCATCACGATGGACCACGACCGGATGCTGGCGGCGGCCAGGTCGTACACCTGGATCCACAAGTACATCTTCCCGGGCGGCATCATCCCGTCGGTGCAGGCCATCGAGGACGGGATGCGCGACAACACCCGCCTCAAGCTGGCCGGCATGCGCGAGTTCGGCCAGGACTACGCGCGCACGCTCAAGCTGTGGGGCGAGCGGTTCCACCAGCGCTGGGACGACATCCGCGGCTTCGGCTTCGACGACGTGTTCCACCGGATGTGGGAGTTCTACCTCGCCTATTCGGAGGCCGGGTTCCGGTCCGGGCACATCAAGGTGCACCAGTTCGGGTTCGCCGACCCGCGCTGAGCAGGCCGTTCCCCGCCGGATGAACCTGCACCAGGTGCCGCACGTCCTTGGTTCGAGGGCGTGCGGTTCACTGGGCCGCACGAGTTTTGCCGGATTCGGGGATTGGGTGAGAGACCGATGACGTACGGAGGCGACGACGGCAGGCGGCGGGTGCCGCCGCGGCCACCGCAGCCCGCCGCACGCCCGCGGCAGCATCAGCGGGCGCAGATGATGCCGCTGCCAGGCGTGAGCAGCAGCCCGTACGACGAGCGCACCAGACCCATGGGCTCGCGCGGCGAAGCTCCCGCACCCCCGCCGCCCGCACCGCCCCGGCAGGCTCCTCCGCGCCAGGCCCCGCCGCCCGGACGGGCTCCGCGCCGGCGCCGCCGGTGGAGCTTCGGCAAGGTCCTGATGACCCTGGTGCTGATCTTCGTCGTGTTCCTCGGCGGGGTCTGGGCGTACCTGGAGTTCTCGATCAAGCGCGTCGACGCGCTGGCCGACTACGACGGCCGTCCCGCGGCCGCGTCGGGCACCAACTGGCTGATCGTGGGCTCCGACAGCCGCGACGGGCTCTCGGCCGCGGACGAGGAGCGCCTGGCCACGGGTGACGTCGCGGCGGCCGGCGGTGGTCAGCGCACCGACACGATCATGATCGCGCACATCCCGGACAACGACACCAAGCCGACACTGCTGAGCCTGCCGCGTGACTCGCAGGTGAAGATCCCGGGCCACGGCACCAACAAGATCAACTCCGCCTTCTCGCTCGGCGGCCCGGAGCTGCTGGTGAAAACGGTGGAAGGCGCCACCGGCCTGCGCATGGACCACTACGCGGAGATCGGCTTCGGCGGGTTCGCGAACATCGTCGACGCGATCGGCGGCGTGGACATGTGCGTGGACAAGGACATGCACGACACGTTCACCAACATCGACATCAAGCCCGGCTGTCAGACGCTGGACGGGCGTGAGTCGCTCGGGTTCGTCCGCATGCGCCACAGCAGCGCGACCCCGCGTTCGGACCTCGACCGCGTGGCCAACCAGCGCAAGTTCATCGGCGCTCTCGTGAGCCAGATCGCGAGCCCGGGGACTTTGCTGAACCCGTTCGACTTCTTCCCGTTGCTGTCCTCGGCGCCCGACGCGCTGACGATGGACTCGGGTGACCACGTGCACAACCTGGCCGGTCTGGCGATCGCGATGCGCGGCATCTCGTCCGACGGCGTGCTCACCGGCACGGTGCCGGTCACCGACGGCTCGGCCGAGCACTGGGACAAGACGAAGTCGGCGCAGCTGTTCGACGCGCTGAAGAACGACACCCCGGTGCCGCCCACGGCTGTCGTCAACTAGCCCACGAGCGCCGAACGCTGGGGCCCGCCGGAAACGGCGGGCCCCAGCCTTATTTTGATGTCACAGTGCTGTTCCGGTGTCACCATGAGGACATGGACACCCTTACCGACGGCGTGGTCACCCTCAACCGCTGGCGCACCGAAGACCTCGATGTGCTCGTGGACACGGTCTCGGCGTCGCGCGAGCACATCGGCGCGTGGCAGGTCTGGGCCACCGACGGCTACGGCCCGGCCGAGGGCACGGAGTTCCTCACCGGCACGGCCGAACGCTGGGAGTCGGGCGACGCGCAGGAATACGGCATCTACGTGGACGGCACGCTGGCCGGCGGCTGCGGCCTGATGCGCCGCGGCGGCGGCCGCGAGATCGGCTACTGGCTGGCGAAGGCGTGCACTGGCCGCGGCCTGGCCACGCGGGCGGCGGCCCTGCTCGTCGCCGAGGCCTGGCGCCTGGGCGCGCCCCACGTCGACATCCTCCACGACGAGCTGAACACCAAGAGCGGCGCCATCCCGGCCCGGCTGGGTTTCACCTTGCACCACAAGGAAGCCGCTTCGGACGCGCTGGCCCCGGCGTGCTCGGGCAACGACTTCGTGTGGCGGATCCAGCGGCCGAGCTGAGCCGGGAAACCCTTGCCGGGCAGGGGAAAGGTTCAGGAGGCGTTCGTGCGCTCGCGCAGCACCTTCAACGCGCGGTCCGCGTGCGCGGTGAAGTTCAGCTCGCTCTTGATCACGTCGAGCACGCGCCGGTCGGTGTCGATGACGAACGTGGTGCGCTTGGTGTGCAGCGGGATGAACTTGCGCCACGCGCCGAACTGCTTCGCCACCACGCCGTCCACATCGGACAGCAGCGGGTAGTCGAACCCGTTGGCAGCGGAGAACTCCCGCTGCTTGGCCACGGCGTCCGGGCTGATGCCCACGCGCTGGGCACCCACCTCGGCGAACTCGGCGGCCAGGTCGCGGAAGTGGCAGCTCTCGGCCGTGCAGCCGCTCGTCATGGCGGCGGGGTAGAAGAACAGCACGACCGGGCCGGCCGTCAGGAAGTCCGACAGCGTGCGGTCGGCACCCTGGTCGTCGGGGAGGGTGAAGTCGGGAGCGAGGGCGCCGGTCTCCATCGGGGTCCTTTCGGGTGGGGTCCGCGAATCATGATCCTCCCCGGTGTTCGTACCCGCGCCGCAGGTGGACGGGTCAGCCGGCGTGGCGCTCGATCATCTCGTCCACTTCGTCGCCCGTGGCCGAGTCGGCGACGAACGAACCGCGCGCGGCGAGCACACCGAGCTGGCGCAAGCGGGCCGCGTGCTCGGCGCTTCGCACGCCTTCGGCGCCGATGCGCAGGTTGAGCTCCTTGCCGCGCTCCACGAGCTGGCGCAGGTGCCGCAGGTCGGCTTCGGTCGGGCAGTCGGCCAGCGCGTCGACGACCGGGCCGCTGAGGATCACGTGCCGCACGGGCAGGTCGAACCGAGGGATCAGCTCGAGGTCGGCCGAACCCGAGATCGTGAGCACGAGTTGCGCGCCGAGGTCGGCGAGCACCGTGAACGAGTCGTACACCTCGTTCTTGTCGTCGAACATCGACTGCCGGTCGACGCACAGACGCAGCGCCTTCGCCGGAAGGTTGTGGCGGTCGAGCTGCTCCCTGACCAGCATCACGAGGTCGTCGTCGCTCGCGAGCCGCCGCGGCAGCCGGATACAGACGTCGGGCGTGGCCTCCCCGAAGCGCGACCGCCAGCGCGCGGTGGCGGCGAGCGACTCGGCGAGCAGCCACTTGCCGAGCGGCACCGTCATGCCCGTGGTCTGCGCCAGCGGGTAGAAGTCCTCGGAGTCGAGCTCGCCCTTCTCCGGGTGGTTCCACCGCAGGCCCGCGTTCACGGCCGCGATCTCGTCGGGCTTCGAGAGCTTCACGGTGGGCTGGTAGACGAGGGAGAACTCGCCGTTCTCCAGCGCGCCGGCGATCACCGCCCCGAGCTGGTAGCGGCTGCGGTCGTGCTCGTCCTCGGACGGGTCGAACAGCATCCACCGGGCCTTGCCGCGCTCCTTGGCCCGGTGCAGCGCGAGCTCCGCGGCCCGCCGCATTTCGGTGTGCCCGCCGCCGGGGCGCCCGCCCACGACGATGCCGGCGCTGGCGCTCACCCCGATCCCGTGACCGCCGAGGTACACGGCCTCGTTGAGGTCTTCCAGCGCGCGCTCGACGAGGTTCACCACGTGCTGCGTCGTGAGGTCCGCGCCGCGCATCAGCACGCCGAACCCATCGCCGGACAGGCGTGCGACGTAGCCGTCGTGGTGCCCGGTGAAGGTCGCCGACAGCTTGCCCGCGACCTCCTTGAGCACCTGGTCGCCCACGCCGGCGCCGAGGCCGTCGTTGATCACCTTGAAGCCGTCGATGTCGAGGTAGACCAGTGCGATTTCTTCGGTGCGGGGCGCGCCGAGCGCGGCCTCGACGCGGTTGGCGAACGCCTGGGAGTTGGGCAAGCCGGTGAGCGCGTCGTGCACGTTCTGGTGCATCAGCCGCTCGCCGAGCAGGTGCAGGTCGTCGGTGTCGGCGGCCATCAGCACGGGGAAGTGCGTGTCGGGCCGGTCGCCGGGCAGCCGCGCGAGCGTGACGTTGGTGGTGATGCTGCCGTCCCGGCTGTGGTCGAGATGTACGCCGCGTTCGGTGAGTCGGCCGACCTCCGTGGTGCCCAGGCGCGCGAGGCAGCTGCGGATTCGGGTGGCGTCGTGGTCGGTCGCGGCCAGGTCGGCGAGGTGTCTGCCGTGGAGCCGGCTCTGGGTCGAGCTGAGCAGCTTGGCCAGCGCCGCGTTGGCCTCCATGATCACGCCGGAAGGGTCGGCGAGCGCGATCCCGATCGGCGCGGTGGAGAAGAGCGTGGAGAAGCGCAGGACGGCGCCTTCGTACGCGGGGGTCACGACCTCCGTGACCTCCTCGGCGAAGGAGAGCAGGAGACGCTCCAGTTCCGCGGGCGGAAGCGTTACTCCTTTCGTGTCGGTCAGCGTCGTCGCGAACTTGCGCGCGACGTCGACCAACCCTGGTGCGGCACCAGGCTCAGGCACGCTCCACCTCTTCATGCGCGGACTAATGCCAGCTCAGACCCGGTGTGAAGGTTCATGGACCCACACTAGGTATGAGTTGACCGTGAGTGATGCCACGGCATCATGCGCGAAACGGGGTGTCTACCGGCTGAACGAGTGACGACTCCTGCACAAATGGTGACATGATGTCACCTTGAGTGCTCGAACGTGTTTTTCCGGTTCGTCCGATTCCTGTTTCCTCGGCCCAGTCGACTCCCCGCCTCCCGCAATGACCGTCAACGATATTCGAGGCGCACCGGCAGTCCGTCGGCGGGGACCGGCAACGACACGTAGTCCCAGCGTGCGGTGTAGTCCTGGGGCACCGACCACCGGAAGGTCCGCAACATCTCGTGCATCAGCGCCTTGACCTCGAGGCTGCCGAAGTGCAGCCCGATGCACTTGTGCGCGCCTCCGCCGAAGGGCATCCACGCGAACCGGTGCGACTTGTCCTCGCGCCGCGGCTCGGCGAACCGCTCGGGGTCGAAGCGCATCGGGTCGGTCCAGCACTCGGGGGTGAAGTGGTTCAGCGTCGGCGAGACACCGACGAGCGTGCCTTCGGGGATGAAGTGACCGAGCACCTCCGTGTCCTTGGTGGTCTTGCGGGCCATCGACGGCACCGGGGCCCGCAGCCGCAGCGACTCCTTCATCACGAGGTCGAGGGTTTCCAGGCTTTCCAGCGCCTCGATGTCCGGCACGTCGTCGCCGAGCGCGAGCGACTCCGCGCGGGCGCGTTCCTGCCACTGCGGGTGCTTGGCCAGGTAGTAGGCCATGGCGCTGCTCGTGATCGTCGTGGTGTCGTGCGCCGCCATCATCAGGAAGATCATGTGATTCACGATGTCCGCGTCGGTGAACCGGTCGCCGTCCTCGGTGGTGGCGGTGCAGAGCGCGGCGAACAGGTCGTCGCCGCCCGCGCGGCGCTTCTCCGGCAGGGTCTCGCCGAAGTAGCGCTCCAGCAGCCGCCGGCCGCGCAGGCCTGCGGACCAGCGGCCGCCGGGCACGGGGTAACGCACCAGGGCCGTGCCCGCGCGCACGGTGTTCACGAACGCGCGGTTGATCCGCATCGCGTCGTCGGGCGAACGCATGTCCATGAACACGCGTGTCGCCACGTCGAGCGTGAGCTGCTTGAGCGCCCAGTACAGCCGGGGCCGCGTGCCACCGGGCCACGCCTCGACGCCGGCGCGCAGGGCCGGGCCCATCTGCCCGACATAGCCGACGAGCCGCTCGCGCGTGAACGCGCTCTGCATGATCCGCCGGTGCAGGTGGTGCTCGCCGAAGTCGAGCAGCATGAGACCGCGGTCGAAGAACTTCTCGATGAAGAACTTCCAGCCCTCCTGCGAGAACGCCTTGTCCTTGTTCACCAGGGCGATCTGCGTGGCCTCGGGGCCGGACAGCGACACGATCCGGCGGCCGAAGCCGCCCATCCACGAGATGGGGCCGTACTTCTCGTAGCGGCTGAAGCTGAAGTCCAGGCCGAAGCGCATCATCTCCAGCGCGTGGCCCACGACCGGCGGGCCGTCGTCGCCCAGCACCGGCTTGAGGCCGCTGCCGGCGGGCGGCGCCGCGAGCTCGCGCACGGGGTAGGTGGCCGCGCGCCAGCGCTGGTCGACGGTGCGGGGCAGCGGCATCGACGTGAGCGTGGGCACGCGCTCACGCAGGCTCTCGGCGACCTTGCCGACCTTGCCGGCTGCGCTCGTCATGGCGACCTGCCTTCGCTGGCGGAAACCCGGTCCGAACCTCCACCGTGCCGCGCTGTTGACCGAATGACAATACCTTCCGCCGGCTCCATCCGGGTGATCCTTGACGAAGATCCGGTGCCGGGCGGTGGTCTGCGCCGCCAAGCACCGTTGCCCGGGGTTGCCTGCGGTTGCTCGGGGTTGTTCAGTCCTGCTCGGCGCGGACCGGTGGGCCCCCGCGACGAGGTGGCACAACGCGGTGCTCCGCCTCGGCGTCGCCGCGCGCCTTGAGACCGCAGTCGGGGTTCACCCACAGCCGGTGCGCGGGCACAGCGGCCGCCGCCGTGCGCAGCAGGTTCCGACCTCCTCGACGCCCGGCACGCGCGGCGAGTGGATGTCGTAGCCGCCCGGGCCGACGCCGCGCGCGAACCCGCCGCCTGACGGGTCGGCGAGCACCTCCGTCTTCGAGCGCCTTCGTCTTCGAGCGCGCGGCTTCGATGCCGGTCACGTCGGCGTCGAGACGGTTGATCGCCGAGAGCACCTCACCGAACTCCGGTAGCACATGTGCGGGTGGATCTGGGTGCTTTCGGAGACTCCGGCCGCCGCGACGCGGAACGCGCGCACCGGCCAGTCGAAGTAGGCCGCGTGGCCGCGCGCAGTGGCAGCAGCTCCCGCGGTGCCGGCTCGTCGATCTGGATCACGCGCACGCCCGCGGCTCCCAGTCGTGCTCGGTCGAGGCGAACCCGGCGAGCTGCTCGGCGAAGTACTGCAGCATGTCGTTGCGCTCGGGTTCGCCGTGCACCAGCACGTCGAGACCCAGCTCCTCCTGCAGCCGCACCACGCGGTCGATCTCGGCGTGCACGGCGGCCAAGTACACGGCTGCGTCGAGCTCTCTGGCGAACGCCGGCTCGTCGAGCTGCACCGACTCGACGCCCTCGGCTTTCAGCGCAGCGTATGCGGGCAGCGTGCTCCCACGGGGCCCGGACTCACGCACGCCACCGGCGTACCTACGACGGGCAGGTCTTCGGACTCGTTTGCGCCGAGCTCGCGCCCAGTGCTTGACCACGAAATCGTGGTGACGGCTTTCGTTCCCACTCACCGCTGCGGGGCAGTCCCGGGTTCACACCGGGTGCCCTGTGGCCTCGCCAGGGTGCGGCCATGCGAAAAGCCCGGCCACGCCCTGGTGAACCAGTGGCGTGGCCGAGCCCAGCGGAGCGGGGCGCCGCGTGGCACGACGTCCGCGGTGATCCCGGAGACCGGGATCAGTCCTGCCGCTGATCAGTCCCAGTCCAGCGCGCCGCCCGACTGGTACTCGATCACGCGGGTCTCGAAAAAGTTCTTCTCCTTCTTCAGGTCCATCGCCTCCGACATCCACGGGAACGGGTTCTCCGTCTCCCCGAAGATCGGCGCGAGGCCGATCTGCTGGGCGCGCCGGTCGGTGATGAAGTGCATGTACTGCTCGCACAGCTGCGCCGAGAGGCCCAGCATGCCGCGGGGCATGGTGTCGCGCGCGTAGCGGACCTCCAGCTCGCACGCGTCGGTCAGCATCTGCCGGATCTCCGCCTGGAACTCCTCGGTCCACAGGTGCGGGTTCTCGATCTTGATCTGGTTGATGCAGTCGATGCCGAAGTTCAGGTGGATCGACTCGTCGCGCAGGATGTACTGGTACTGCTCGGCGATGCCGACCATCTTGTTGCGCCGGCCGAGCGAGAGGATCTGCGCGAAGCCGGTGTAGAACCACATGCCCTCGAAGATCACGTAGAACGCCACGAGGTCGCGCAGGAATGCCTGGTCGGCTTCCGGCGTGCCGGTCTCGAAGTCCGGGTTCTCGAGGTTCTGCGTGTACTTCAGCGCCCACGCGTCCTTCTCGGAGATGGACGGCACCTCGCGGTACATGTTGAACAGCTCGCCCTCGACGAGGCCGAGGCTTTCGCAGATGTACTGGAAGGTGTGCGTGTGCACGGCTTCCTCGAACGCCTGGCGCAGCAGGTACTGGCGGCACTCGGGGTTGGTGATCTGGCGGTACACCGCGAGCACGATGTTGTTAGCCACCAAGGATTCCGCGGTGGCGAAGAAACCGAGGTTGCGCTTGAGCATCTGGCGCTCGTCTTCGGTCAGTCCGTCCGGCGACTTCCACAGCGCGATGTCGGCCTGCATGGCGACCTCGGTCGGCATCCAGTGGTTGTTGCACGCGGCAAGGTACTTGTCCCACGCCCAGCGGTACTTCATGGGCAGCAGCTGGTTCACGTCGGCGCGCGCGTTGATCATGCGCTTGTCGTCGACGTTGATCCGGGCGGCGCCGACCTCGATCTCGCCGAGGCCGGTGGCGTCCGTGGTCTCCACGTTGGTCATCTAGAGGCTCCAAGGAAAGGCTCGCCGGCGGTGCGGCCGGTTTTCGGCGGCCGCACCGCCGGCGAGGAGGTCACTGGCAGGCTTCGCAGTCGGGGTCGTCGATGCGGCAGGAGGCGCCTTCGGTGGCGACGAAGTCGATGTCGTCGACCTTCGGCATTTCCTTCGGCTCGGCGGGCTTGGCGGCCGGGACCGCGGCGGGCACGGCCGCGGCGGGGCTCGCCGGGACGGCGGCCGAGGGTGAAGGCGCGGGCGAAGGCGCAGGGGCGGCCGTCGCAGCCGGGGCGGCCGGGGCGGCAGCGGTGGCGGCCGGGGCGGCCGAGACCGCGTTCAGCTTGCCGTCGGTGCCGCGCAGGGTGCTCTTCTCCACGTGCGTCGCGGACTGTGCGCGCAGGTAGTACGTGGTCTTGAGGCCCTTGTGCCAGGCGTAGCGGTACAGCTCGTCGAGCTTGCGCCCGCTCGGCGCCGCGATGTAGAGGTTCAGCGACTGCGCCTGGTCAATCCACTTCTGCCGGACCGAGCCGGCGTCCACGATCCACTTCGACTCGATCTCGAACGCGGTGGCGTAGAGCGCCTTGAGGTCGTCCGGCACGCGGTCGATCTGGCCGAGGCTGCCGTCGAAGTACTTCAGGTCGCTGACCATGACCTCGTCCCACAGGCCGCGGGCCTTGAGACTCTTGACCAGGTGCGGGTTCACCACGGTGAAGTCGCCCGACATGTTCGACTTCACGTACAGGTTCTGGAACAGCGGTTCGATCGACTGGCCGACGCCGGAGATGTTGGAGATCGTCGCGGTCGGCGCGATCGCCATCACGTTGGAGTTGCGCATGCCGACGGTCTTCACACGCTCGCGCAACGGCGCCCAGTCCAGCGTCGTGGAGGTGTCGACGGCGAGGGCGTCGCCCTGGCGCGCGTCGATCAGCAGCTGCATCGAGTCGATCGGCAGGATGCCGCGGCTCCACAGCGAGCCCTCGAACGACTGGTACTGCCCGCGCTCCTCGGCCAGGTCGGTCGACGCGGAGATCGCGTAGTAGGAGATGTGCTCCATGCTCTCGTCGGCGAACTTCACCGCGCCATCGGAGGCGAACGGCAGGCCGAGCTCGAACAGCGCGTCCTGGAAGCCCATGATGCCCAGGCCCACCGGGCGGTGGCGCAGGTTGGAGCGGCGCGCCTCGGGGATCGTGTAGAAGTTGATGTCGATCACGTTGTCGAGCATGCGGACCGCCGTGCGCACGGTCTTCTCGAGCCGCTTCGTGTCCAGGCCCTCGGGCGTGACGTGCTTGAGCAGGTTCACCGAGCCGAGGTTGCAGACCGCGACCTCGTCGATGTTGGTGTTCAGCGTGATCTCGGTGCACAGGTTCGAGGAGTGCACCACGCCCACGTGCTGCTGCGGCGAGCGCAGGTTGCACGGGTCCTTGAACGTGATCCACGGGTGGCCGGTCTCGAACAGCATCGTCAGCATGCGGCGCCACAGGTCGACGGCACGCAGGCGGCGGAAGACCTTGATCTCGCCGCGGTCGGCGGCGGCCTCGTACTCGCGGTAGCGCTCGGCGAACGCGTTGCCGTAGAGGTCGTGCAGGTCCGGCGTCTCGTTGGGGGAGAACAGCGTCCACTGCGCGTCGGCCTCGACTCGGCGCAGGAACTCGTCCGGCACCCAGTTGGCCGTGTTCATGTCGTGCGTGCGGCGGCGGTCGTCACCGGTGTTCTTGCGCAGGTCGAGGAACTCCTCGATGTCCACGTGCCACGTCTCGAGGTACGCGCACGCCGCGCCCTTGCGCTTGCCGCCCTGGTTCACGGCGACCGCGGTGTCGTTGGCGATCTTGAGGAACGGCACGACACCCTGCGACTGGCCGTTGGTGCCCTTGATGTGGGCGCCGAGGCCGCGGACCGGGGTCCAGTCGTTGCCGAGGCCGCCCGAGTACTTGGCCAGCAGCGCGTTGTTCTTGTACGCCTGGAAGATCGAGTCCAGGTCGTCGTCCACAGTGGTCAGGAAGCACGACGAGAGCTGGGCGCGCGTGGTGCCCGAGTTGAACAGCGTCGGCGTCGAGGCCATGAAGTGGAAGGTGGAGAGCAGCTCGTAGAACTCGATCGCGCGGGCTTCGCGCTTGTCCTCGCGGATGGCCAGGCCCATGGCCACGCGCATGAAGAACGCCTGCGGCAGCTCGAAGCGCGTGCCGTTGTGGTGCTGGAAGTACCGGTCGTACAGGGTCTGCAGGCCCAGGAAGCCGAAGTCCAGGTCACGCTCGGCGTGGATGGCCGCGGTGATCTTGTCGAGGTCGAACGTGAGCAGCTCGCCGTCGACGAGCTCCAGCTCGACCGCACGGCGCAGGTAGGTGCGGAAGTACGCGGGGTACTCGGCGGTCATCTCGTCCTGGCTCGCCTGGCGCGGGCGGCCGGCGAGGTAGCTCAGGGCCTCTCCGCGCAGCTTGTCCAGCAGGAGCCGCGCACTCACGTACGAGTAGTTCGGCTCCTGCTCGACGAGCACGCGGGCGGCCATGATCTGCGCGAGAGCGAGCTCGTCGGCGCTGATGCCGTCGTAGAGGTTGCGCCTGGCCTCGGCCAGCACCGGCTCGGCGGACACGTCGTCGAGCCCGGCCACGGCCTCGCCCACCACGTGGGACACGCGCGCCCAGTCGAGCGGGCGAAGCGAGCCGTCGGTGCCCTTGACGCTGATCGCGGCCTCGGCGGGCGCGGGGGTGGCGGCCTCGCGGGCTTTCGACCGCTCCTCGCGGTAGAGCACGTAGGCACGGGCGACCTTGTGGTGCTCACCGCGCATCAGGGCGAGCTCGACGAGGTCCTGGATCTGCTCGATGTGCAGGGCGGGCTCGGGGCCGGCGTGGCGCAGCAGGGATGCCTCGACCTGTTCGGTCAGCTCGGCGACGACGTGGTGCACGCGAGAGGAAGCGGCCGCGTCGCCGCCCTCCACGGCGAGGAAGGCCTTGGTGAGGGCGACGCTGATCTTGCCGGCGTCGAACGGCGACACGCTGCCGTCGCGCCGGATCACGCGAACCGCGCTCGGTGCCGAGTCCGCCGACGAGGGCGGACGCTGACCGGTTTCCACTGACATGCGGGTCTCCAACAAAGTCGAAAATGGGCGCGCTTCATCGGCGCACGGCCGCACAAGGCCGTGCGCTGCGGTTTCTCAAATCGGCCCGGCTGCCCTTCCTGAGCGGTCTCCCCGTCGCTGGGGGCTGCCGGTCCACAGAGACTACATCTAGGGGTTCGGGCTCGCACGTGCCCCAAGGGGTGGCGTGTCGCGGGCTCACCCTCGCGGGTTAGTCGATCACTCAGAGCGGCTGGTCGGGGGCGGTCAGCCGCCGAAGACGAGGGTGAAGTCGCGCAGGCTCGCGCTCACGATCGGGCGACGTCCGGCCAGGAAGCCGAGCGGTCCGGCGGGGTTCACGGACCAGTCGGCAGCGGCCGCGTGCGGCTTCGCGCGCGAGGCGACGGGGCTGCGCTTGAGCCGCCCGCCGAGCGTCTGTGCGATCTCGAACCGCGCGGGCAGCGCGGCCGGCAGCCCGGCACGGCGGGAGAATGCGGCGGTGGCGATCCAGCCTTCCTCGGTGGCCGCGGTGAACTCGGTCTCGCCGCTGAACTCGAGCGTCGCGAGGTTCTTCGGGATGCCCCACAGCTCGCGCCCGCCCGCGAGCGAGGCCTCGCTGTCGACCCAGATGTCGGTGATCGACGCGGTGAGCCCACCGCGCACGGCGACGGCCGCGAGCAGCTCGTGGTAGCTCAGCTGCCCGGGCGCGCGGTAGTCGATCCACGCGGTGAACACCGCGGCGTGGCCGCCGGTGGTGACGGGTTCGACGCCTTCGGGCAGTTCCGGCAGCTTGCCGGCCGGGAGCAGCCACCCGGACAGCTGCGCCTGGCCCGCGAGGTGCCACGGTTCGGGCGGGTAGGCGGTCATTCCGCGATCCAGGGGAGATAGGGCGGCAGGTCGTGGTCGACGCGGAGCTTGAACTCTGCCGGGCGTTTCTGAAGGAACGACAGCACGCCCTCGATCGAGTCCGGGTTGGTGGCGATCCCGCCGATCAGCTTCGAGTCCACCTCGTGCACCTCGAACGGCGAGGGAGCCGAGGCCATCCGGTACAGCAGCTGGCGCGTGACGGCGACAGACACGGGCGCGGTGTTCGCCACGAGGTCACGCGCGAGCTCGTAAGCCTTGTCCAGCACGGCTTCCGGCGGGTAAACGCTGTGCACCAGCCCCTTCCGCAGCGCCTCTTCGGCGCCGAAGACGCGTCCGCTCACCATCCAGTCCACGGCCGTGCCCATGCCGACGAGTCTCGGCAGGAACCACGCCGACGCGCCCTCGGGGTAGATCCCACGGCGGGTGAACACGAAGCCGAACTTCGAGTCGTCGGCCGCCAGCCGGTAGTCGCACGACAGCGTGATCGTGATGCCGCCGCCCACTGCCGCGCCACGCAACGCGGCGATCACGGGCTTGTTCATCGTGAAGATCCGCTTGGAACACCGGCCCGCCGGCTCCTGCCAGCCGTCGGGCGGGCCCTCGCCGAGCTGGAAGTCGAACCCGCCGGACGAGAGGTCGGCTCCCACGGAGAAGTCCTTGCCGGTCCCGGTGAGCACAACCACGCGCACGTCCTCGTCACGGTCGGCGCGGTCCATCGCGTCGCCCAGCTCGTCGGCCATCCGCACGGTGTACCCGTTGCGCGCCCGGGGCCGGTTCAGCTTGACCGTCGCGATCCGGTGGGCGACCTCGTAGGTGATGTCCGCGTAGGGGCTCATGGCTGGAACGGTAGGACAACGGTGTTCTACTGGCAACGTGTCAATAGCGGCTGCGTGCTCGATCCGGAGAAACAATCAGGCGCGCTTGATTTTTCCGCGGTCGGGGTGCGAGGGTGGGGCTGAGCGCGCAGTGCTCACGAGAGGACGCATGGAGGCGCAGGATGGCTGATCTCGGCGTGATCCTCGGGGATCTGGCGGCCGAATCGCAGGCGATCGACGACGTGGTGGCCGGGCTGCCGCCCGAGGGGTGGGCCAGGCCGACACCGGCGGAAGGGTGGACGGTCGCGCACCAGATCGCGCACCTGGCCTGGACGGACTCGAAGGCGCTGATCGCCGCGGCCCGGCCCGAGGAGTGGCAGGCCGAGGTCGAGCACCTGCTGAGCGTGGGGGAGAACTACGTCGACCTCGCCGCCGAGGAAGGCGCCGCGACGCCGCCGCAGGAGCTGCTCGCGCAGTGGCGCGCCGGGCGGACGGCGCTGTCCGAAGCGCTCGCCGCGGTGCCGGCCGGGCAGAAGCTGCCGTGGTACGGCCCCCCGATGAGCGCCGCGTCCATGGCCACCGCGCGGATGATGGAGACGTGGGCCCACGGCCAGGACGTGTTCGACGCGCTGGGGCTCGCCCGTCGGCCGACCGGCCGGCTGTGGCACATCGCCCGCTTCGGCACGCGCACGCGGGACTTCGCCTTCAAGCTCAACTCGCTGGCACCGCCCCCGGAGGAGTTCCGCGTGGAGCTGGCCTCGCCGGACGGCACGACGTGGGCGTTCGGGCCCGAGGACGCCGAGCAGCGGCTCACCGGCAGCGCCGTGGACTTCTGCCTGGTCATCACGCAGCGGCGCCACCCCGCGGACACGGACCTGGTCGCGACCGGCGCCGACATCGGGGAGTGGCTGACCATCGCGCAGGCGTTCGCCGGTCCTCCCGGCCGGGGCCGCAAGCCGGGGCAGTTCGCATGAGCAGCGTGACCGGGGCGCCCATCCGGATCGGGAACGCGTCGGGCTTCTACGGCGACCGGTTCTCCGCCGTGCGCGAGATGCTGACGGGCGGGCCGCTCGACGTGCTCACCGGCGACTACCTCGCCGAGCTGACGATGCTCATCCTCGGCCGCGACCGGATGAAGGACCCCGAACGCGGCTACGCCAAGACCTTCCTGCGGCAGATGGAGGAAAACCTTTCGCTGGCCAAGGAAAAAGGCGTGAAGATCGTCGCCAACGCCGGTGGCCTCAACCCCGCGGGCCTGGCGACGGCGTTGCGTGAGCTGGCCGCGAAGCTCGGCGTGGACGTGCGGATCGCGCACGTCGAGGGCGACGACCTGATCGGGCGTGCCGACCAGCTCGGGTTCGGGAAACCGTTGACCGCCAACGCCTACCTCGGCGCATGGGGCATCGTCGAGTGCCTGAACGCAGGCGCCGACGTGGTCGTGACCGGCCGCGTCACCGACGCTTCGGTGATCGTCGGGCCCGCCGCCGCGCACTTCGGCTGGACGCGCGAGGACTACGACGCGCTGGCCGGCGCCGTCGCCGCGGGGCACGTGATCGAGTGCGGCGCGCAGGCGACCGGCGGCAACTACGCGTTTTTTCGCGAGCAGCCGATCGGCGTGCCCGGGTTCCCGATCGCCGAGATCCACGCCGACGGCTCCAGCGTCATCACGAAGCACCCCGGCACCGGCGGGGTCGTGAACACCGGCACGGTCACCGCGCAGCTGCTGTACGAGATCACCGGCGCCCGGTACGCGAACCCCGACGTCACCACACGCTTCGACACACTCGCCCTCGCCGAGGACGGCCCGGACCGCGTGCGCATCAGCGGCGTCACCGGCGAAGCCCCGCCGCCCACGCTCAAGGTCGCGCTGAACCGGCTCGGCGGGTTCCGCAACGAAACCACGTTCGTGCTCACCGGCCTCGACATCGAGGAAAAGGCCGCGCTCGTGCGTGAGCAGCTGGAGACGGCGCTCGAACGGAAGCCGCCCGCCGAGGTCCGCTGGACACTCGCGCGCACGGACCACCGTGACGCCGGCACCGAGGAACAGGCCAGTGCACTGCTGCACGTCGCGGTGAAGGACGCCGACCCGAAGATCGCCGGCCGCGCGTTCAGCGGCGCCGCGGTGGAACTGGCGCTCGCGAGCTACCCCGGCTTCCACGTGACCGCGCCGCCGTCGGACGCCTCGCCGTACGGCGTCTACTCGGCGGCCTTTGTGGACGCTGCCGAGGTACCCCACATCGCGGTGCTGCCCGACGGTCGAGTTGTCGACATAGCGCCGTCCACCCGGACTCTCGCACTGACCGAAGTGGACGAACCCGCGCTGCCCGAGCCGTTGCCGGACGGGCCGGTGCGCCGCGTCCCGCTCGGCCGCGTGATCGGCGCGCGCAGCGGTGACAAGGGTGGCAGTGCCAACCTCGGCGTGTGGGTGCGCTCGGAAGAGGCGTGGCGCTGGCTCGTGCACCGCCTCACCGTCACCGAGTTCCGCCTGCTGCTGCCGGAGACGGCCCGGCTGCCGGTGACCCGGCACCTGCTGCCGAACCTGTGGGCCATGAACTTCGTGGTCGAGGACATCCTCGGTGAGGGCGTGGCCTCGCAGGCGCGGTTCGACCCGCAGGCCAAGGCGTTCGGTGAATGGCTGCGGGCGCGCGAGATCGACGTGCCGGAGGCGCTGCTGTGATCATGGACCCGTTCGCGACGCCGGAGCGCAAAGAGCTGCGCGCGACTGTGCGGCGGTTCGTCGAGAAGGACGTGTTGCCGCACCTCGACGACTGGGAACGCGTGGGCGAGCTGCCGCGAGAGCTGCACCGCAAGGCCGGGGACCTCGGGCTGCTCGGCGTCGCGTTCCCCGAGTCCGTGGGCGGCGGCGACGGCAACTACCTCGACTCGCTCGTGGTCGCCGAGGAGATGCACTACGCGGGCGGCTCCGGCGGCCTGTTCGCGTCGCTGTTCACCTGCGGCATCGCCGTGCCGCACATCGCCGAGGCCGGCGATCCGGTGCAGGTCGAACGCTGGGTGCGCCCGACGCTTGCCGGGACCAAGATCGGTTCGCTGGCCGTCACCGAGCCCGACGGGGGGTCCGACGTCGCCGGCATCCGCACCACCGCCGTGCGCGAGGGCGACGAGTACGTGGTCAACGGAGCCAAGACGTTCATCACCTCCGGCTGCCGCGCCGACTTCGTGACCACCGTCGTCCGCACGGGCGGCGAGGGCGCGCACGGCATCTCCTTGCTGGTGGTCGAACGCGGCACGCCCGGGTTCACGGTCTCGCGCAAGCTGGAGAAGATGGGCTGGGCCGCCTCCGACACCGCCGAACTTTCCTACGTGGACGTCCGGGTGCCGGTGGAAAACCTCGTGGGCGCCGAGAACAGCGGCTTCGCCCAGGTTGCCACGCAGTTCGTGACCGAGCGGCTCTCGCTCGCCGTGCAGGCCTACGCCCACGCGCAGCGCGCGCTCGACCTCACGCTCGACTGGTGCCGGCTGCGCGAGACGTTCGGCCGTCCCCTCATCTCGCGCCAGCTCGTGCAGCACAAGCTCACCGAGATGGCGCGCAAGACCGACGTCGCGCGCACGTACACCCGTCAGACCGCCGTGCGCCACGTCTCCGGCGAAGAAGTGATCGCCGAAGCCTGTTTCGCCAAGAACACCGCCGTCGAAGCCGCCGAATGGGTGGTGAACGAGGCCGTGCAGCTGCACGGCGGGCTCGGCTACCTGCGTGAGTCCGAAGTGGAGCGGCACTACCGCGATGTCCGCATCCTGGGCATCGGCGGCGGTACCACCGAGATCCTCACCGGCCTGGCCGCGAAGCGATTGGGATACACCGCATGACCGCACTGAGGTCTGTTGTGGACACACGGTCCGGCGAGTTCGCCGCCAACCGCGAGTCCATGCTCGAGAAGCTCGCCGAAATCGACGTCGAGCACGCCAAGGCCGTGTCCGGTGGCGGCGAGAAGTACGTGGAGCGCCACCGCAAGCGCGGCAAGCTCCTGGCCCGCGAACGGATCGAGCTGCTCATCGACGAGGACTCACCGTTCCTGGAGCTCTCGCCGCTGGCGGCGTGGGGCTCGGACTACCGCGTGGGCGCGAGCGTGATCACCGGCATCGGCGTGGTCGAGGGCGTGGAGTGCCTGATCTCCGCGAGCGACCCGACGGTCAAGGGCGGCGCGAGCAATCCGTGGACCACGAAGAAGAGCTTCCGCGCGGCCGACATCGCGGCGCAGAACCGCCTGCCGGTGATCAACCTCGTCGAGTCCGGCGGCGCGGACCTGCCGACGCAGAAAGAGATCTTCATTCCCGGCGGCCGGATCTTCCGCGACATCACGCGGTCTTCGGCGGCGAAGGTGCCCACCGTCGCGCTGGTGTTCGGCAACTCGACCGCGGGTGGCGCGTACCTGCCGGGCATGTCCGACTACGTGGTGATGGTCAAGGAACGCGCGAAGGTGTTCCTCGGCGGCCCGCCGCTGGTGAAGATGGCGACCGGCGAGGAGTCCGACGACGAGTCGCTGGGCGGGGCCGAGATGCACGCCCGTACCTCGGGCCTGGCCGACTACCTCGCGGTCGACGAGCAGGACGCGATCCGGCTGGGCCGCAGTATCGTCAAACGGCTGAACTGGCACAAGAAGGGGCCGGCGCCTCGGAGCGAGTACGCGGAGCCGCTGTTCGACCCCGAGGACCTGCTGGGCATCGTCCCGAGTGACCTCAAGGTGCCGTTCGACCCGCGCGAGGTGATCGCCCGGGTCGTGGACGGCTCCGACTTCGACGAGTTCAAACCGCTCTACGGCTCGAGCCTGGTCACCGGGTGGGCGAACATCCACGGCTACCCCGTCGGGATCCTCGCCAACGCGCAGGGGGTGCTCTTCAGCGAGGAGTCGCAGAAGGCCGCGCAGTTCATCCAGCTGGCCAACCAGATCGACACGCCGCTCGTCTTCCTGCACAACACCACCGGCTACATGGTCGGCAAGGAGTACGAGCAGGGCGGCATCATCAAGCACGGCGCGATGATGATCAACGCCGTGTCGAATTCGAAGGTGCCGCACCTGTCCGTCCTCATGGGATCGTCCTACGGCGCCGGTCACTACGGCATGTGCGGGCGCGCCTACGACCCGCGGTTCCTGTTCGCCTGGCCGAGCGCGAAGTCGGCCGTGATGGGCCCGGCGCAGCTGGCCGGGGTGCTGTCCATCGTGGCTCGTGCCGCGGCCGCCGGCCGGGGGCAGGAGTACAGCGAGGAGAACGACGCGGCGATGCGCGCGATGGTCGAGAACCAGATCGAGGCCGAGTCGATGCCGATGTTCCTCTCCGGCATGCTCTACGACGACGGCATCATCGACCCGCGCGACACCCGCACGGTGCTCGGCCTGAGCCTGTCGGCGATCCACAACGGACCAGTGAAGGGCGCCGAGGGTGGCTTCGGCGTCTTCCGGATGTAGGGGTGCAGTCGTGATCCACAACCTGCTGGTCGCCAACCGCGGCGAGATCGCCCGCCGCGTGTTCCGCAGCTGCCGCGACGTCGGCATCGGCACGACGGCCGTGTTCTCCGACGCCGATGCGGCTGCCCCGCACACGCGCGAGGCCGACGTCGCGGTCCGCCTGCCGGGCGACGCGCCGGGTGAGACCTACCTGCGCGCGGAGCTGATCGTGAAGGCCGCGGCCGACGCGGGCGCCGACGCTGTGCACCCGGGTTACGGGTTCCTCTCCGAGAACGCCGCGTTCGCGCGGGCCGTGCTCGACGCCGGGCTCACGTGGGTGGGCCCGCCGCCCGCGGCGATCGAGACGATGGGCTCCAAAGTGGAGTCGAAGCGGATCATGGCCGCTGCCGGTGTGCCCGTGCTGTCCGAACTGGACCCGGCCGCGGTGACCGAGGCGGATCTGCCGTTGCTGGTCAAGGCTTCCGCGGGTGGCGGTGGTCGCGGCATGCGGGTGGTCCGGGAACTGGACGAGCTCGCCGAGGCCGTCGAGAGCGCCCGGGCCGAAGCCGGTTCCGCGTTCGGCGACCCGACGGTGTTCTGCGAGCGTTACCTGGAGACGGGTCGCCACATCGAGGTGCAGGTGCTCGCCGACCGCCACGGCACGGTGTGGGCGGTGGGGGAGCGTGAGTGCTCCATCCAGCGCCGGCACCAGAAGGTGGTGGAGGAAGCGCCGTCGCCGTTCGTCGGCGAAGCCATGCGCGCGGAACTGTTCGACGCGGCGCGCAAGGCCGCGTCGGCCATCGACTACGTCGGCGCCGGCACGGTCGAGTTCCTCGCCGGTCCCGACGGGCGGTTCTACTTCCTGGAGATGAACACCCGGCTGCAGGTGGAGCACCCGGTGACCGAGAACGTCACCGGCCTCGACCTCGTGGCGCTGCAGCTTTCCGTGGCCCAGGGCGCGAAACTGCCGCCGGAACCCCCCACGCCACAAGGACACTCGATCGAGGTGCGGCTCTACGCCGAGGACCCGGCCGCGGGCTGGCAGCCGCAGAGCGGCACGCTGCATGCCTTCGAGGTACCCGGCGTCGACCGCCAGTTCACGCACGGCGCGGGGCTGCGGCTCGACTCCGGTGTGGAGAGCGGGTCCGTCGTCGGCGTGCACTACGACCCGATGCTCGCCAAGGTGATCACGTGGGCCCCGACCCGCCAGGAAGCCGCCCGCCGGCTTGCCACCGCGCTGGCCGGGGCGAAGATCCACGGGGTGGTCACCAACCGCGACCTGCTCGTGAACCTCCTGCGCCACGAGGCCTTCCTGGCCGGCGAGACCGACACGGCGTTCTTTGACCGCCACGGCCTCGACACCCTGGTGAAGCCGCTGGTCGGCGGCGACGCCGAGAAGCTCTCCGCGCTCGCCGCCGCACTGGCCGACGCCGCGGGCAACCGTGCGGCCGCGACCACGCTGGGCCGCTTGCCCAGCGGCTGGCGCAACGTGCGTTCGGCCGGCCAGCGCAAGGTCTTCACCCGGGGGGATTCGACCCACGAGGTCCTGTACTCGCTGACCCGGGACGGCCTGCGGGCCGAGGGCTACGACGACGTGCGGCTGGTCTCGGCGGAGCCGGGCCGAGTGGTACTCGACGTGGCCGGACTGCGGCGCACGTTCGCGGTCGCCCGGCACGGGAACGTTTCCTTTGTGGACTCCGCGCTTGGCTCGGTGGCGTTCACCGTCGAGCCGCGGTTCGCCGACCCGTCGGCCGCGCTGGCGGCGGGCTCGCTCGTCGCGCCGATGCCGGGCACGGTCGTGCGACTCGCGGTGGGCGTGGGTGACGCCGTGGCGGCGGGGGATCCGCTGCTGTGGCTGGAGGCGATGAAGATGGAACAGCGGATCGCGGCGCCCGCCGACGGCGTGGTCACCGAGCTGCCGGTGGAAGTCGGGTTGCAGGTCGAGGTCGGCACGATTCTGGCTGTGGTGGGAGAACGAGCATGAACGCGATGAACTTCGTCGAGCCCGAGGAGCGCGTGGCGCTGCGCAAAGCGGCCTCGGAACTGGCGCGCAAGTACGGGCACGAGTACTACGCCAGGAAGGCCCGCTCGGGCGAGAAGACCGTCGAGCTGTGGGACGAGGCCGGCCGGCTCGGCTACCTCGGCGTGAACCTGCCCGAGGAGTACGGTGGCGGGGGCGCGGGGATCGCCGACCTCGCCGCGGTGCTGGAGGAGTTCGCGGCCGCCGGCTCGCCGTTGCTGCTCATGGTCGTCTCGCCGGCGATCTGCGGCACGGTGATCTCGCGCTTCGGCACGGACGAGCAGAAGAAGCAGTGGCTGCCGGGGCTTTCCGACGGCAGCAAGAAGATGGTCTTCGCCATCACCGAGCCCGAGGCCGGCTCCAACTCGCACAAGATCACCACCACCGCGCGGCGCGACGGCAGCGACTGGGTCCTGAGTGGACGCAAGGTGTTCATCTCCGGTGTCGACGAGGCCGACGCGGTCCTTGTGGTCGGCCGCACGGAGGACGCCAAGACGGGCAGGCTCAAGCCCGCCCTCTACATCGTGCCCACCGACACGCCGGGGTTCGAGTTCAAGCAGATCGAGATGGACCTGGTTTCGCCGGAGAAGCAGTTCGGCCTGTTCCTCGACGACGTTCACCTGCCGGCCGAAGCGCTGGTCGGGGAGGAGGACGCGGCGATCGCGCAGCTGTTCGCCGGCCTCAACCCCGAGCGCATCATGGGCGCGTCGTTCTCTCTCGGCACCGCGCGCTACGCGCTCGACAAGGCCGTGGCGTACGCCAACGAGCGCCAGGTGTGGGGCGCGCCGATCGGCTCGCACCAGGGCCTGGCGCACCCGCTGGCGCAGATCAAGATCGAGCTGGAACTGGCGAAGCTGATGACGCAGAAGGCGGCTTCGCTCTACGATTCCGGCGACGACTTCGCGTCCGGCGAGTCGGCCAACATGGCCAAGTACGCCGCCGCGGAGGCGGCGATCCACGCCGTGGACCAGGCCGTGCAGACCCACGGCGGCAACGGGCTCGCGTCCGAGTACGGCCTCGGCACGCTCGTGACCGCGGTGCGGCTCGGCCGGATCGCGCCGGTGAGCCGCGAGATGGTGCTCAACTTCGTCGGGCAGCACACCCTCGGGCTGCCGAAGTCCTATTAGGAGTGAGTGTGTCCGAGAAGACTGAGAAGTCCTTGGCAGGCCGCACGATCATCATGTCCGGTGGCAGCCGCGGCATCGGCGAGGCGATTGCCGTGCGCGCGGCCGCCGACGGCGCGAACGTGGCGCTGCTGGCCAAGACCGCCGAACCGCACCCGAAGCTGCCCGGCACGATCTACACCGCGGCTGAGGCCATCGAGAAGGCGGGCGGCAAGGCGCTGCCCATCCTCGGCGACGTCCGCGACGACGAAGGCGTGGCCGCCGCGGTGGCGAAGACCGTCGAGCAGTTCGGCGGCATCGACATCGTGGTGAACAACGCCAGCGCGATCGACCTCACGCCCACCGAGCAGGTGAGCATGAAGCGCTACGACCTGATGCAGGACATCAACGCGCGCGGTACTTTCCTGCTGTCCAAATTGGCCATCCCGCACCTGCGCAAGTCGGCGAACCCGCACGTGCTCACACTGTCGCCGCCGATCAGCCTCGACGAGAAGTGGTTCACGGCCGGGCACCTCGCGTACAGCATCGCGAAGTACTCGATGAGCCTCGTGACCGTCGGGCTCGCGGCGGAGCTGAAGAAGGACGGCATCGCGGCGAACTCGCTGTGGCCGCGCACCACGATCGACACCGCGGCGATCCGCAACGTCGTGGGCGCCGAGCTGGCCGACCGCAGCCGCACACCGGAGATCATGGCCGACGCCGCGTACGCGATCCTCACCCGGCCGAGCCGCTCGACGACCGGCAACTTCTTCCTGGACGACGAGGTGCTCGCGGCCGAAGGTGTGACCGATCTGTCGAAGTACCGGATCGGCTCGTCGGAAGCGGACCTGCAGCTCGACTTCTGGGTCGATCCGGCCTGATGCTCCGGGAACCGCAGCAGGAGCGCAGCCGTACGACTCGCCGTCGGCTGATCGAGGCGGCGATGGACTGCATCGGCGAGCGGGGCTGGCACGGCGTCACGGTGGCCGTGATCGCCGAACGCGCCGGCGTGTCGCGCGGCGCCGCGCAGCACCACTTCCCGACCCGCGAGGACCTCGTCGCGGCGGCCGTGGAGCTGCTCGGGGAGGCGCAGATCACCGAGCTGCGGACGAAGGCCGACGGGCTGCCCACGGGGCCGTCGCGGATCGAGCGCGTGGTGGAGATGGTGCTGAACCTCTACACCGGGCCGATGTTCCGCGCCGCGCTGCAGCTGTGGGCCGTCGCGTCGTCCGACGAGCAGCTGCGTGGCACCCTCGTGCCGCTGGAGGCTCGCGTCGGCCGCGAGGCGCACCGCGTGACGGTGGAGCTGCTGGGCGTCGACGAGGCGAACCCCGGGGTCCGCGAGCTGGTCCAGGCCACCCTGGACCTGGCCCGCGGCCTCGGCCTCGCCAACCTCCTCACCGATGACGCCCGCCGGCGGCGCCAGATCGTGCGGGAGTGGGCCCACACGTTGGAGGTGCGACTCTCCGGAACCGGTGAGGCCTCGTGAACGTCACAACTTCGGCCTAATAAGATGTGGTTGTTAACACATTCGGCCCAACGGACGATGACTCCGAGTAAGTGGCTCCACCAGGAAGAAGGTCGGTACCGGTGTCCGGTTCAGAAGGCGCGGCGATCGAGCTGACGCACCGCGCGATGGCGATGCTCAGGGCGGTCGCCGCCCACCGCGCGGAGATGACCACGAGCAGCGAGCCCGACCTCTTTATCGACGGTTTCGCTTGCTGCGACCAGATGACCGCCCACAACCTCGCCCACGGCGGGTACATCCGCCCCGCCGTGCAGGACGCCGCGGGCCGCGTGCCCGCCGAGCTGACCGAAGCCGGGCACGCCGCGCTGGAGATCACCGTCGCCGCCTGAGACGACCACGAGATGTCGCCGACGGGGGTTTCACTCGCCCGTTCGGGCGCCCCTTCGGTCCAGGAGTGGGTGTCCCGGGCTTGAGTGCGAGTGGTCCGATTCGCGTCCCACAGGGGTGCGGTCGAGCCACGCCGGCGCCGGCCGCCGTGGCTCGCGGATTCGCTCGTGACCAGCTGGTGGTTGGGTGCTTGACCCGGTTTCGGGGCGCACCGCGGGTTTGGCCGTGCACTCGGACGACGAGGTCGGATTATCCGCCGCCGGCTTCGGCTGCGCGCGGGTTTGCTCGCCTGGCCACTTGGTTTTGGCCCGCGGGCCGGCTTCACCTCGCGCGCCGGTGGTCCAGGCCCGTGGCCTGGAGCGATGGGGTCGAACCATGTTGCCGGCGGCCGTGCTGCGGCCTCGACTGCGCGCGGCTTCGCCGGCCTGGTTTCTTGACTTTGGCGCGCGCCCCGGCCTCGCCCCGCGCGCCCGGTGGTCCAGGCGCCTGTCCTCGGATGACGAGGTCGAACCGCCCCGCGCGCTCGACCCGGGTGTCAGAGCTGCGAGCGGATCTCGCCCGCTCGCGCCGTCACAGTGTCGAGTACGCGTTTCGCCGCCTCCAGGTCCGCGGCCGCGATGCCCGCGAACAGCCGATCGCCGGCCTGGGTCGAGTCGGCGGTCAGGCGTTCGACCAGGTCGCGCGTTGCCGGGGTGACGTCGACGACGTCCCCGCGGGTCAGCCGGCCCGCGGCCACAAGCCGGTCGATCACCGCGCGCACCACCTCGGCAGGCGCGACGGCCGTCGCCGCGATGGTCTCGACCAGGGTGGCGGCCGGCTGGGCACCTTGGGCCACCGTGCGCAGGACCACGTATTCGGTGAAGTCCAGACCTTCGCGGTCCAGCAACGCGATGAGCAGGGAACGGGACGCGGCGGCGGCCAGGTTCAGGTCGCGACCGCCGACGGCACGGGCTGTGGTCATGGTCTTCTCACTTCCGGCGGGGTCGTCACCCAGCAGCGTCTGCAGGGTGTCGCGGAACTGGCGGGTCCGCGCGCTGCGGGAGCCGCCGAGTTGCGCGGTGAGTTCCTCGTGCAGGTCACGCACGAGGCTGATCGCCTCGGTGATCACCTCCTGGCCCCGGGCGGTGAGGTCGAGCCGCACGGCGCGCGGGTCGTCCGGGTCCGGGGGGCGGGTGAGGAGGCCGGTTTGTTCGAGCGCCCGCGCCAGCTTCGACACGTGTAGCGGTTCGAGGCCCATGTGGTCGGCCAGTTCACGCTGGCTGGGCCGGACCCCGCGCACCACTAGACCGGTGAGCGTCGCCAGCAGCGAGTACTGGGCGTGGGTCAGGCCGAGCGGCTTCACGGTCCGGTCGACGGCCGCCCGCCATTTCATGGACAGCCGCCACACGAGGTGGCCGGTGGTCGGGTTCTCGAGGCGCACGACAGATAATGTACATGGATACTATGTCCATGGCTACTATCGAACCGAAGAAGCGGGGACCCCGCGACGAAGCGGGGTCCCCGTCGGAGCTCAGCCCTGGTACCCGGCCACGATTTTCGTGAACGCGTACTTCTCCTGGTCGATGCCGCTGCACTCGCCGCCACCGCCGCAGTCGCGGTTGGTGGCCCAGAACGTGAAGCGGCCGAGGTGGTGGCTCGACGCGTAGTCGCGGATCGAGGTGAAGTTCGCGACGGACACGTTCTCGCCGGCGTTGTCGGTCTTGCCGTTCATCGACGAAAGGCCACTGTGCCGGTAGGCCTCGTCGTCGCTCCAGCCGAACGCGGACTTGAGCTGGTCCTTCAAGCCGTCGACGGCCGACTTCGTCATCGCGGCCATGTCGCCGCCGCTGGAGAAGTCGAAGGGCATGACCGACCAGACATCGACGTTCGCGCCGATCGTCTTGGCCTGCGTGACGAGGCGGCTGCCCCACTCCCTCGGGCCCTGCGGGCTCGTGCCCATCGTGATCACGACGCGGACGCCCGGGTTCTTCTGCTTGGTGATCTTCACGGCGTTGAGGATCCGGTCCTGCACCGTCGCGTCCTCGAACTCGTCGGTGTTCTCGATGTCGAGGTCGATCGCCTTGAGCTGGTAGGCGTCGATCACCTTCTGGTACGCGCCGGCGAGGTCTTCCGGCGACCCGCACTGCGAGCCGAGCTTGGTGCCCGACCAGCCGCCGAACGACGGGATCACGTCGCCGCCGGCCGAGCGGATCTTCTGGATCAGCGCGGCATCCGAACCGTTCAGGTCGCGGTTGCCGTCCCACTTCGGGTTGCAGCCGCCGTCGGACAGCATGAAGGCCAGCGTGAACGCCTTCACGCCGGTGGCTGACATGGCCGCGGCGGGGTCGGTCTGCCCGCCCCATTGGTACAGGTACGGCGAAGCGAGCACGGGGTCCGGCGCGGCCAGCGCCGACGGGGCGAGGCCGAGGGTGGTGGCCAGCGCGGCACCCGCGGCGAGCGCGACGGTGGCCAGACGGCGCAGGGGTTTCATTGGTCCTCCAACGTGGACGCACGCGTGAGCGCGCTTGTGTGGAGCACCTCCGATGCTTGATGCGGCGGTATCAACTCAGAGGAGCACTCGGTGGGGATGTGTGCCGTCACAATGGACTAGACCATTAAGAAGTGTCAAGGTCTCACCGCAGACAGAAAAAAACAGCCGAAAGTCGGTGGTGGCAACGGAATCGGCGGGTGATCATGGACGCGCCAAGGGTGCCGTTGTCGTGCCCGGAAATGCGAACGAGCCCGCGGCGATCGACCGCCACGGGCTCACCCGGTGGTGCTGAGAATTCAGGACTGGGCGTAGCACCGTTCGAGCTCGTCGAGCCGGTAGAAGGAGCTGCCGCGGTGCACGGGGGCGCAGCTCGCCTTGAACGCGGTCTGCTTTTCGTTGTAGAGCATGCGCACGAGGTAGGTGTGCCCGTCGGTGTAGAGGTCCCACTGGATATTCGCGGCCATCGGTGCCACCTGCGCGCCACGGAACGGGTTGTTCGCGTAGGTGAACAGCTTGCTCTCGGGCTGCTGCTTCGTGCTGCCCGGCAGGCCGAGCAGCGCGGCGAGCGGGAAGATCTCCTCGGCGTGGGTGAAGCGGAGTTCGGCGTCGCGCGTGGTGGTGCCGGCGCGCTTGGCGTCGAGCTGGGCGAACATGTCGTCGAGCAGGCAGCCGGCCATCTTGTACGTGATGTCGCTGCCGGAGAACGCGGGACCGTTCTCGTAGAACGAGGTCACGTCGTCGAGGTAGCCGAACCACGAGGCCTCGTCGAGCGTGATGTAGCGGTCGAAGTGCCAGTGGCCCTCGCCCGCGAGGTCGACCGTGACCTGATCCAGCGCGTACACCGCGTCGGCCGCGGCGATCTCGTCCTTGAACTCCGCGTGTTTCCCGGCCGCGACGTCGTCCACGAACTGCTTCGAGAAGCTGCGCTGCAGCACCGAACGCGCCACGGCGTGCGTGCGCGGCTGGTCCGTCGCGGCCTTCTCGACGGCGGCCACGCGCGGGTCGTTGTCGACGTAGTTGTTGTACTCGACATTCGACTTGTGGAAGTAGAGCAGGTCGTCGTCGGTGCGGGTGGCCGTGGTCGCCAGCCCGGGCTTCGCGGACTTCAGGCCGGCCACGAACTCGTTGGCACTGTCCACCGTCCGCGGCTGGCTCGACGCGACCACGTCGATCTTCGGCGTGGTTCCCTTCGCGGCATCGGCGAACAGCGACGGCAGCCGGCGCACCAAGCGCTGCGCGGTGGTGCGCATCTCGTCGCGGCCAACCTGGGTGAGCAGGCCGTAGCCGTCGCGGGCGTTGGCGGCGAGCAGCGCCTGCGCGTCCGGGCCCAGCTGCTTGCCGACGCCGGTCAGCGCGCCCTCGGACTTCGCGGTGTTCCACAGCGCCAGCAAGGCGTCGGCGTCGTCACTGTCGGACAATGTGCGCGCGCCATGGCGCGAGACGTTCTCGGTGAACACCGGGCGGAACGACGAAGGCAGCCACTCGTAGGAGTACAGGTCGCCCTGCGGCTCGTAGGCGGTCTTGGTGGTGAACGCGTCCTGCGTCGCGTTCCCCACGTGCGCCTGCGCCGGCAGGGCGAACAGCCCCGACAGCGCCAACGCGGCCCCGCTGATTCCGGCCACAACACGTCTCATCGAGCTACCCCGCTCTCTGGTCTGGGTGAACGGAGGGCTCAGTAGACACGCCGGTCGTGACGCCGTTCGGGACGGCGGGTATCGCGTCGGTGAATTCCCGGGGTGCCGGTGAGGGAAAACGCGGTGATGGGCGCGGATGCCGGTCGGCGTCCGCCGGAGGGACGCACCCGGCGGCACCGGGTCGAGACAGCACGGTGGTGGCCGGCTGCTTCGCACAGCCGATCATCACCGTCGGCGCCAGGATCAGCGGCCCAGGCCGCCCAGAATCCCGGTCAGGAGGCCGCTCTCGTTGTGGTGACCGGAGCCCGATTCCGGGTTCGAGTACAGGTGGCTCGACGAGCCTCCGTCCGGACCGGCCCAGTCCTGGCCCTGCTCGAAGCTCGCGCCGCCGGTGCCGTCGGTACCGGTGTTGGTGTGGTCGTTGCTCACACCGTCGGGCCCGGCGGCGACTCTCGTCTCGCTGTACGTGTCCGCCGAGGCGGTCCCGGCAGCCCGAGCGTCAGCGGCTCCGCGCTGGCACCGGCCGCCACAATGCGGCGAATGGTCTGCTTGCAAGCTCCTATTCTCGTCGGTCTGAAACCGTTACCGGCTTCGAGCCGACGGTTCTCCGCGCACACCGCCGGCTGATCATGCTTGCGCGGCGATCGCTCTCACCGCGCTGCGGACCCATCCGCCCGGCCCGGCGGCTCCGAAGCACTTGCCCCACTCAAGACGGTGCCGAAACCGCGCCGAACCGGCTACTTTGCCGAAATGGCGGGGGATCCGGCGACGGCCGGAGGGGGTGGTCGGCGCCGGTTCCGCTTCGCCGTGGCGGACTGGGAGCTGTGGCGCGTGCGCACCCGCGCGCTGGCGGCGTTCGTGGTGTGCGTGGACGTGGTCGCGACGATCGCCGTGGCGGTGCTGGTTCCTGTGCCGCTCGCGGGTTCCGCGCGGTTCGCCGTGCTGGTCGCGGGGCTGCTGGTGAGCGCGGAGCTGAGCCGTTCCGCCGAACGCGGACGCGGGGAAACATCGCTGGGCCCGGGTTTCGGCACACCGTGGGTGTTCGACGGCGCGGTGGTGCTGCCGTCAGTGCCCGCCATGGTGCTCGTGGTGGTCTCGGGCGCGCACCGGTGGCTGCGCGTGCGGCGGCGCGCGCCGTACCGCAGGTTTTCGAGGTGGCGGCGACGGTGTTGGCCGTGCTGCTCGCGGGCCGGTTCCTCGCGTGGGCGGTGCCGGTCCCGCCGAGCTCGCTGGGCGACGTCCGCCTGATGGGACTGCTCGTGGCGGCGGCGGTCGTCTTCACACTCGTCGACGCGGCGCTCGCCGGGGTCGTGCGCGGCTACCGGCAGGGCGTGGCGGGGCTGCTGTTGGACATCGCGATGGTCGTGTTGGACATCGCACTCGCCTGGGCCGTGGTGGATTCGCCGCTCGTCGTACCGCTGCTCGCCGCGGCCCTCGTGGTGCTCGACCGCGGCGGCGTCGGCGCCACACCGCGCGCCGAGCCGACGGCCGACGCGGGCACCGGTGCCCTCACGGCATCCGCCTGGTGGGACGCCGTCCGCGTGCAGCCGGCCCCGGCGTCCTCCGTGCTGGTGCTCGACCTCGACCGCTTCGGCGACGTCAACGCCCGCCACGGCCACCGCGTCGGCGACGCCGTGCTGCGTGCCATCGCCGACGCGTTGCGCGACGAACTCCCTCCGCCGACCTCGTCGGGCGCTCCGGTGGCGGCGAGTTCGCCGTGTTCCTCCCCGGCACCAGGCCGTTCGACGCGCTCGCCGTCGCCGAACGCATCCGCCTGCGCGTCGCCTCGACGGCCGTCGCGCTGAAGGCGCCCTATGGCAGCCCGCAGTTCGCCTGGGCGACGGTCTCGGTCGGCGTCGCCTGCCGTCCCGGCGACGGCGACACGGCGGACGCGGTGTTCGCGGCCACCGTGAAAGCCGTGCGGCGCGCGAAAGCCGGTGGTCGCAACCGGACCGTGTGTGCCGAGTAGACCGGAGGCGCAGGTGGTCAGTCCGCAGTGGACGGAACGCCGATGTCCTCGAACCACAGCTGCGGCCGCGTCTCGATGAACTCCGTCATCAGTGCTGTGCACGCGGGGTCGTCGAGGACCTCGATGCGCACGCCGTGCTCGGCGAGCCAGTCGTGGCCGCCGGAGAAGGTCTCGGCTTCACCGATGATCACCCGCGGGATGCCGAATTGGCGCACGAGGCCGCTGCAGTACCAGCACGGCGAGAGCGTGGTGACCATGATCGTGTCGCGGTAGTGGGGGCGGCGCCCGGCGTTGCGGAACGCCGTCGTCTCCGCGTGCAGCGACGGGTCGCCGTCCTGCGCGCGGCGGTTGTGGCCGCGGCCGAGGAGCTCTCCGGAGCTGTCGAAGAGGGCGGCACCGATCGGCACGCCGCCCTCAGCCTTGCCGAGTTCGGCTTCCTCGCGGGCGACGGCGAGCAACGCGTGCGGATCGATCTGCATGGCCACACTTCACCGGCCCCGCTCGCGGAAGGCAAGTCCGCGGACATCGAGGACCGTTTCTGTCCGCGAGGTCTGGCAGAGTGGCCCGCATGTACGGAACCTCGGAGCGGCTGCTGCGCCTGTTGTCCCTGTTGCAGGCCCGCCGCGACTGGCCGGGGCCGGACCTGGCCGACCGGCTGGGCGTGGACGTGCGCACGGTCCGCCGCGACGTCGAGCGGCTGCGCGGCCTCGGCTACCCGGTGCACGCGACGCCGGGGGTCGCGGGCGGCTACCGGCTGGGGGCCGGCGCCGCGCTGCCGCCGTTGCTGCTGGACGACGACGAGGCCGTGGCCGTCGTGGTCGGGCTGCGGACGGCGGCGAACGGCACGGTGTCGGGCATCGAGGAGACATCGGTGCGGGCGCTGGCCAAGCTGGAGCAGGTGCTGCCCGCACGGCTGCGGCACCGCGTGAGCGCGATGGGCTCGGCGATGCTGCAGCTCGGCGGCGGGGGACCGGTCGTCGGCGCCGAGGTGCTCACCGTGATCGCCGCGGCCTGCCGCGACCGCGAGCGGGTGCGCTTCACCTACGCCGACCACACCGGTCAGGTCAACGAGCGCGACGTCGAACCCCTCCGCCTGGTCCACACCGGCCGTCGCTGGTACCTCGTCGCCTACGACCTGGGTCGCGACGGCTGGCGCACGTTCCGCGTCGACCGCATCGAAGGCGTGCCGGCGCCCGGGTTCCGCTTCACGCCGCGCGAACCGCCCGCGGAAGACCTCGCCGCGTACGTGTCGCAGGCGATCTCTTCGGCGCCGTATGCACACCAGATGTCGCTGCTCGTGTCGGTTCCGGCAGAGGTGCTCGCGGCCCGCGTGCCGCCGACCGCCGGCACCGTCGAGCCCGTGGACGAGCACACGTGCCGGCTGCGTACCGGCGCGACCGACCTCGCCGCCGCGCCGTTCTACCTCGCGCAGTGGGACTACGACTTCGTGGTGGAAGACGCGCCGCCCGGCCTGCTCGACCGGCTGGCGCGCATCGCGGAGCGCTTCGCCTCGGCGGCGACGCGCAGCTGAGCCGGTCGAGGGTCAGGCTGTTCGCGTGCCGAGCATCCGCAGCACCAGCTCGCTGTACTCCTTGCCCAGCGCGGCCGGCGTCTGGCGCGTGCGCTCGCTGTACCAGCGGGCCACGTCGACACCCAGCGAGAGGACCGCGCGCGCCGCCGTGTGCGGATCGGTCACGGAGAACGCACCGGATTCGGCGCCCGTGGCGATCACGTCGCGCACGATGCGCTCGATGCGCCGCCGCAGCTCCGCGACGACCTCGAACTCCTTCTCCGGCAGCGCGTTGAGCTCGTACTGCACGACCCGCGCGACGGTGTGGCGCCGCGCGTGCCAGGCCACGAAGTCCTCGACCACGAGCCGGATGCGCTCGACCGGGTCCTCGGCCTTCTCCAGGGCGTTCTCGACCAAGGCCAGCGTCTGCTCGTGGCCGCTGCGGCTGATCTCGAACAGCAGCGCCGCCTTCGACGGGAAGTGCACGTACAACGCGGCGGGGCTCATGCCCGCGGCGCCGGCGATGTCCCGCGTGGTCGTGGCGTGGTACCCGCGCTTCGCGAAGGACTCCACACCGGCCAACATCAGCCGGCGTGCGGTCTCGGGCTGCACGTCGGGCCACAGCTCGGCCGAGAGCGAAGTCGTCATCCGGCGATCCTCCCAGATCTGCTGACGCGCCCGGCGGGCGTGAACCGTCCGCCCAGTCTAAGCGCTTGCTTTGTGGAGAGATCCGGTGACGCGAGCGGATGCGGCCCGCCGGGCGCGTGGCGTCGAGGCTTCTGGTTGCCGCGTTCGGACTGTCGCGCTCGACACAACTCGCAGCTAAATGTACGTACATTTAATACCTTGAACGTACGGCATCTCATCGGTCGTCGATCGAGGCCGCACAGCACACCCCGGAGGAGAGCTATGTCCAACGTGGACACCACACACTTCGATCTTGTCGTGATCGGGTTCGGCAGGGGTGGGAAGGCGCTGGCCGCCGCGATGGGGCGGAGTGGCAAGCGGGTGGCCGTGATCGAGCGGTCGGCGGAGATGTACGGCGGTACTTGCCCCAACGTGGGGTGCGTACCCACCAAGTCGCTGATCCACCACGCCGAGACCGGTGCCGGCCACGGCGAAGCAGTCGAGAAGACCCGGAACCTGACCACCAAGCTGCGTGGCGTCAATTTCGTCACCCTCGACTCGATCGACTCGGTCAGCGTCCTCACGGGCCGGGCCGCCTTCGTCGACGCCAAAACCGTGGAGGTCAGCGCCGGCGACGACCGGCTGACCGTCACCGGCGACACCATCGTCATCAACACCGGGGCCGAGCCCGTGGTGCCCGACATCCCCGGACTCGCCGGGAGCTCCCGAGTGCACACGAGCACCGACCTCATCGGACGCGAAAACCTCCCGCGGAGGCTGGCCGTGCTCGGCGGCGGCCATGTCGGCATCGAATTCGCCTCGATGTTCGCGCAGTTCGGCAGTGAGGTGACGGTGCTCGACCGGGCGCCGCGCATCCTCGGCCGCGAGGACGACGATGTCGCGGCGTCCGCGCACCAGGTGCTGGCCGACGCCGGAGTTCAGTTCGTTCTGGGCGCTCAGGTCATCCGGATGACCGAGACGGCTGCGGGTGCCCGAGTTGATTACCGGTGCGGCGACGGCGAGGACTCGATCGTCGTGGACGCGGTGCTGGTCGCGGCGGGCCGCAAGCCGGCGACGGAAGGTCTGCACCTGGATCGCGCGGGCGTGGCCACCACGGCCGCCGGTGCGGTCGTGGTGGACGATCGCCTGCGGACCAGCCAGCCGCACATCTTCGCGGTCGGCGACGTCAAGGGTGGACCGCAGTTCACCTACGTCTCCCTCGACGACAGCAGGATCGTCGCCGATCAGCTCACGGGTCGCGGAATTCGATCGACCGCCGACCGGGTGCACCTCCCGTACGCGCTCTTCCTGACGCCACCGTTGGCCCGAGTCGGGCTCACCGAACGGGACGCACGCGAGCAAGGGTACGCGGTGAAGGTGTCGCAGAAGGCGGTCGCGGACATCGTCGCGATGCCCAAGGCGAAGATCCTCGGAGAGACCCGGGGGATGATGAAGTTCGTCATCGACGCGGAGACGGATCAGGTCCTCGGCGCCGCGCTGTTGAGCGTGGACGCACAGGAGCTGATCAACACCGTCACGCTGGCCATGCGTCACGGCGTGACCGCGGCGGATCTGCGTGACGCGATCTACACGCACCCGTCGTCGACCGAGGCCTTCAACGAAGTGCTGTCCGTTTCCCGGAGCTGACCCGGGCAAGCGCGGTGTCTTCCTACGGTCTGTCACGCGGTGTCGTGCTCTTGAACCGGTCGCGATACTGACTCGGCGAGATGCCCAATCGGGTGACAAAGGTTCGACGCATTGTTTCCGTGCTTCCGAATCCCGCGCCCGCGGCCGTCTCTTGGACGTTGTGTCCTGAGTCCAGCAGCGACTTCGCGTGATCAAGCCTGACTTGCTCGACGTACCTTGCGGGCGTCGTATCGAACTCTGTCTGGAAGAGCCGGATGAGGTGACGCGGACTCACCCCGACGAGGTCGGCAAGACGGCTGGAACTGTGGTCCAAACCAGGGTCCGCGGAAATGAGATCGACAACGCGTCGCAGCGCCGGCGTCCGAGCGGGTCTTATTTCCAGGGGAGCGGAGAACTGCGACTGGCCACCTGGACGTTGCATGAACACGACAAGATTCCGAGCTACGGCACGCGCGGTGTCGGGACCATGGTCGGCCTCCACCAATGCCAGGGCAAGGTCGATCCCAGCCGACACCCCTGCCGACGTGAACACTCCCCGGTCTTCGACGAAGAGGGCATCCGGTAGGACGTCGACGTCCGGGAACGCGCGAGCAAGAAGCTGCGCATGGCGCCAATGGGTGGTGGCCCGGCGCCCCGACAATGCGCCTGCGGCAGCCAGGGCAAAGGAGCCCGTGCAAATGGAAACGAGGCGACGTGCTCGCTCGCGCAACAACCGGACGGCGGCCACGAGATCAGGCTCGATGGGGGCGGCAACAAGGACATCGCCGCCGCAGACGACGACTGTGTCCGCGTGCGACACGCTCTCGGCGGGGCCGTCGACGGGCATGGTCGAACCGGTCGAGGTGGCAACGGCCTCACCCGAGGGAGACACATAGCACAACGAGTAGTCCGCCCCGAAGAGGTTGGCCTCTGCGAAGACCTCGGCCGGCCCCGCCACGTCCAGGCTTTTCACCCCTTCGAAGACGACGAACACTACTTTTCTCGAGCTGGGCACCTGTCCTGACCTCGCAATCGTCGAACCCGACGCTCGGTTCCGAAGTGCGGGTCGTCCTGAAGCGCAAAGATCCTAAACAACGCCGTGATCAGCCCAATAGCGGACATGCGGCAGGTCGTTGTCGAGCCAGTATGCGGTGTCCTCGGTGACCACGAGAACCTCGCCCCATTTCGCGCCGACGTTGCCGCGGCCGATGTGCGGCTCGAATGCCCACAGGCCTGGCTCACAAGGCCGATCGGAGTTCGGCTGCCAGAACGGCGCGGAGCGGACATTCAGCCGCAAGGCCGACTTGGCGACGTCGCCGGCCAGGTAACTGACGGTTTGCGGGCTGAACCCCTTCACGTTGAACGTCGGCAACCGCAGGCCGGGCACTCGGCCGACACGGTGCGCGATCGCGGACCCGGGGTACATCGAGTGAATGTTCACATAACCTTGATCTTTGGTGTAGTCGGATATCTCCTTGTCGATCCTGCGCTGGGAGTCGCCGTTTCTCACCATGTCCAGGATCATGTGACGATAGGGTGCCAGTGCCATTCGAGTTTTGTGAAATTCATCCGTCGGCTCGCCGAGAGCGCACGAGTACCCGATATCGGCGGCTCCACGCCGGTGGATAGGGCCGATGTCGAGGATTACGGCATCGCCTTGCTTCAATCGGCGACCGCTCGGCCTGTAATGCCCGCTGAAGTGAGCCAGTTTGGTATCGAAAATATCTCGGGCTCGCCGCGGGAGCTGGGGGAAATCTAAAAATCGAGTACGTTCACCGAACCAAACGAAGCCGTAATGGAAGAAGTGAGAAACGCCACGCGCGCGAAGCCAGTGCTCGAGCTTCGCGGCTGCCTGCTGCTCGGTGATGCCCTCGTGCAACTCGGCTTCGACCGAGACGACCGCGTCGAACGCGAGACGTTGGGCTGCCTTGAACGCTGCGAGTTCTTCGTCGGTGAACAGTTCACGGGTCAAGGTCTGGTGCCTCCGGTGGCGTGGCGATGTGGATCAGTTCCAGCGTCTTCGAGTTCTGTGTGGCATTGAAGTGCAGAACCGGACGGCAACCCCACAGATCCGGACGCAAGCAGTCCAGATTGCCAAACCCGGCGCAGCCGGGTCCGAATCTGTGGGATACCGGTCGCTCGCTGCCTTGCCCGGACCTTCCTGAGCGCAAACACTGGAAGCGGCCAGTCTCCGTCTCAGTTCCCCTCCTGGAGTCCTCGTGTGTGCAAGTGGCGACGCGGCCAGTGGATCGACCTCGCCAACCTCGGCGTCGGCGATGGCCAGTTATGAATGGGTCTGCGAAACGAATGGTGTACTGACTCGCGCTGAGCGTTCGGCCGTTCGCGCTGGCATGCGAACATTTATTTTGGCGGCAGTCGCTGGTTTCATCACGTGGCCGGTGAACAGGTCGCGCTCGACTGAAAATACCCTGCCGGCGGTTCCTGGCACCCCGGTGGCGAGGGCTGCCATCGAAACGGCCAAGAAACAGGGTGCTACGCTTCTCTTTCACGGCTATCGGACCTGGCTGCTCGGCACAGCGTTGTCTCAGGTGGACCAGGTCGGTGTTGACTCCGAACTTCTCTTCGTGACGTCACTCCTGCACGACTCCGGAATGCTGGTCAGTGTGCCGGGGGAGGACTTCACGCGGCGATCCGCGGAGAACGTTCTCGACGTTTTCGACCGCGCCGGCGCGCCGCGCCGCCGGGCCCTCGAGGCTGCAGATGCCGTGGTCGCGCACGCGACACCTGGTCTGGACAGGTCCGTGGACACGATCGGCTACTACGTCCAATGTGGTGCCATGGCGGATCTCGCCGGTATCCGCAGGTGGGATCTGCCGCCTGGGGCCATGAGGCACGCCCATGACCGGTATCCGTCGCACGATATCCACCGCACTCTGTCGGCACTGGCTCGCCGAAATGCCGAAGAAGTACCCGGCAGTCGCATGTCGCTGCTCGTTCCGAAGGCACTGGGAAGGGCAATTCGGTTGGCGCTGAATATCTGAGCAGGATCCGGCGAGGGCGCGCCCGGGCCATCGCGACGATGCGGGCGCACACGGCGACCGGCCCGGTGGGCGCTTCCGCGGCTCGTCCGCTTGGTTGCGGTTCGCCTGTTTCGCCGGGTTGCGGGTAGGTGGCGGACTCGCGGCGGAAACATGCCCGTAACACTGTCCGGTTAGCTTCCTGCCGCTGGTCGGTGAGGCGAGGAGGAGCCCGAGCGTGGTGGATACCGGAAGCACGGCGTGGTTGCTGGGCAGCGCGGCGCTGGTGATGCTGATGACGCCGGGCCTCGCGCTGTTCTACGGTGGGATGGTCCGCGCACGGAGCGTGCTGAACGTGATGGCGATGACGTTCATCTGCCTCGCCACCGTCGGTCTCATCTGGGTGATTTACGGGTACTCGCTCGCGTTCGGCGGCGATTGGTTCGGCGGGCTGCTCGGGAATCTGCGGCTGGCCGGTCTGCACGGGGTCGCCCAGCAGTCAGTCGGCCCGGCGGGGACCAAGGTGCCGCTGTTCGCCTTCGTGGCCTTCCAGATGATGTTCGCGGTCATCACGGTCGCGCTGCTCGCCGGCGCGATCGCCGAGCGGGCCCGGTTCTGGACCTGGACCCTGTTTTCGGTCGTGTGGGTCACGCTGGTGTACCTGCCGGTGGCGCACTGGGTCTTCGCCCCGGACGGGTGGATCGCGACGAAGCTGCACCTGCTGGACTTCGCGGGCGGCACCGTCGTCGAAGTGAACTCGGGAGCGGCCGCGCTGGCACTGGCGATCGTGCTCGGCCGCCGGCACGGCTGGCCGAAGCAGGCCGCCCGGCCGCACAACCTGCCGTTCGTGATGTTCGGCGCCGGTCTGCTGTGGTTCGGCTGGTTCGGCTTCAACGCCGGCTCCGCGCTGGCCGCGAAGAACCTGGCCGCCACCTCGTTCCTGAACACGACCGTCGCGGGGGCGGCCGCGGTGCTCGGCTGGCTGCTCGTCGAGCAGTTCCGCGACGGGAAACCGACCACTCTCGGCGCCGCGTCCGGCGCGGTGGCCGGGCTGGTGGGGATCACCCCCGGCTGTGCCTACGTCGAACCGATCGGCGCGATCGCGATCGGCGCGATCGCCGGGGTGGTGTGTTCGTTCGCGGTGGGCCTGAAGTACCGGTACGGGTTCGACGACGCGCTGGACGTGGTCGCGGTGCACGGCGTCGGCGGGTTCGTGGGGACGCTGCTGATCGGCGTGTTCGCGACCGTCAGCGTGGATCCGCAGGGTGTCGACGGCCTGCTCTACGGCGGCGGATTCGATCAGCTGTGGCGCCAGGCTGTGGGAACCTTCGCGGTACTAGGGTATTCGCTCGTGGTGACCTTCCTGATCGGCTGGGTCATGCACAAGTTCATGGGATTCCGGCTCGACCGCGAGGCTGAGATCGACGGTGTCGACGAGGCCGAGCACGCCGAAGGCGCGTACGAGCTGGCAGTCCAATCCGGACGCCGGGGGAGCGCGCCCGCCGGTGCACTGGGATCGCACCGGCCGGCGCGCGAGGAGACGCGATGAAGCTGCTGACCGCCGTCGTCAAACCGTTCGTGCTCGACGAGGTCCGGGAGGCCCTGCAGGAGCTCGGCATCGCGGGGATGACGGTCACCGAGGTCCGCGGATACGGTCGGCAGAAGGGGCACACCGAGGTCTACCGGGGCGCCGAGTACGCGATCGATTTCATCACGAAGTACCGGCTGGAGATCCTCCTGGACGACGACCAGGTCGAGGGCGCGCTGCGGACGGTGCGGGAGACCGCGCACACCGGCAAGATCGGCGACGGCAAGATCTGGGTCACGCCGGTGGAGACCGTCGTCCGCGTCCGCACCGGTGAACGCGGACGCGACGCGCTCTAGATCTGGAGCGGGTGGCGCAGCGCCTGAGAATGATCATCACGACCGCCTGCTCGCTGCCGGTGCCGGCGCCCCGGGCATCGCCATCCACGGCTTCGGCGTCCACGCGATTTCCGCTTCCTCGCTGACCTTCGTCCGGCACGGCGACAACGTCTTCGGGGGGTGCCCGGCGGCCGCACCTCGGCTTCGGCGAGTGCGCAGGCCGGCAGATAACCCGACGTGGGCGACCTCGTCCTTCGGGAACGTGGTCAGCTGGCATTCCCGCGGAGTCGCTCCGCCTTTATCACTCGATTGGCGCAATACGGCACCGATGACCGGGACAGCTGGCTGAGGCCGCGTACCCCATGTCGCGAAAATGGCCAGGTCAAGCGGTATTGACCGAAACTTTGAGTGGCGCCTATAGTCCCGTATCCAGATACGAGATACGGATATGAGATACGGAGCCGGTGATGCTCGATCCACTTGACGTTCAGCGGGACAGCATCACCGACCGTGTCTTCGACGAGATCCGCCAGGCGATCGTCGATCGCCGGCTGCAGCCGGGGCAGCGGCTGTCGGAGGCCAAACTGGCTTCGATGCTGGGGGTCTCCAAGACCCCGGTGCGCGAGACGCTGATCCGCCTCGAGCACGTGGGGCTCGTCGAGCCCGGGCCCGGCAGTGGACTCCAGGTCGTCCAGCCCTCGGTCAAGGTCGTGCAGGATGCCTACGAGGTGCGCCGCGGTCTCGAATCCCTGGCCGCGGGCCTCGCGGCCGAGCGGGCGAGTGACGACGTCTGCAGCAAGATCAGGAAAGCCGCGGACGAAGGACTCGCTTGCACCATCGCCAGCGACGAATCCGGTCGCCGTGGTGCGGACCGGATCTTGCACACCCTGATCGCGACCGGCTCGGGCAACGCAAAGCTCGCAGCCGACATCGAGAACTACTACGTGCTGACGTGGGCCCTGCGTCAGCGTGATGTACCGGAAATGTCCGAGAGCGCTCGGTGCGGCGAACAGCACCAGCGTGTCGCAGCCGCCATCTCCGACGGCGACGCGCCGGCCGCTCAAGAAGCCATGGCCGAGCACTTGGACACCCTGCGGGAACGGGTTCTCGCCATGCTGGAGACCGCGCAGCCGGAGGAGATCTTCAGCTGAACCGGACGGAAAGGCAAGGCTTGCCGCCGGCAAGCGGCACGGTGACAGTCACGGTGCCGTGCAGTACCCCCACTTTCCCGGCCTGATCCGGCTCCCCAGGTCGATGACGTTCCCCTGAAACACATCGGCGCGCTCCCTCGCGCCTCCTCCCCGCCCGACTTTCCCCGTCCCACCGATCCTCACCGTCGAGGAGAACATCATGAATCCACGCCGCACCCTGCGTACCTGGCTCTCGGTCCTCGCCGCGGGGTTGACACTCACCTCCGTGTCCGCCTGCTCGTCGGGCGGGTCGAACCTGGACGACATCAAGTCCCACGGCGCCATCACGATCGGCACCTCCGGCAACAACGCACCGACGATCTTCCGGGATCCCTCCGGAGGCTTTGTCGGCATCGACGCCGACTGGGCGGACCTCATCGCGAAAAGCCTCGGAACGAAGGTCGAGTGGAAGACGCTGGACTTCTCCGGCATCGTGCCCGGCCTGCAGGCGAAGAAGTTCGACATCGCGATGTCGGGCTTGCGTGTGACACCCGACCGGCAGAAGGTCGTCGACTTCTCCGAACCGATCGGGTACGACGACGCTGTCGCGGTGTATCCGCAGAAGGAAAGCGGGATCACCGGCCCGGAGAGCATCAAGGGCAAAAGCGTCTGCGTCGTCGCGGGCTCGTCCAATGGCGAGGCTCCCGTGCAACGCATTGGCGGAGCGGCGAAGGTAACCCGCTATCCCGGCCAGGCGGAAGCGTTCTCCGACCTGAAGAACGGCCGATGTGACCTCATGGTCACCGGCAGGATCCTCGCGCTGTACTGGATCAAGTCGGGTGACGGCGCCGGATACGCGGTGTCGCAGAACGGCACGGACGGGACCGCGCTGGCCGTCGGTGTCCCGAAGGGTTCGGACGCGTTGCTGCAGGCCGTCAACAAGGCGATCGAAGATGCCAAGAAGGCCGGCGCGTACCAGAGCATCGCGCAGAAGTGGCTCGGCCAACCGTTCAAGCAGTGAGCGCGACGAAGAGGAATCACCCATGAATCTCGACTTCTCCGTCGTGGCGCAGTACTTCCCGTTGCTGCTCGACGGATTGCTGGTCACCGTGGAGGTCTCGGCCATCACCCTGGTGCTGGCGACCGTGCTCGGCACGTTCATCGCCATGGCCCGGATCTCGCACCGGCAATGGCTTCGGGTCCTCGCGGGAATCTACGTGTGGATCATGCGCGGCACCCCGGTGCTGCTGGTGCTGTTCTTCATTTACTACGCGGCACCGAGTTTCGGACTGCAGCTGCCGGCGTTCGCCGCGGCGGTGATCGGCATGACGCTGAACTCCGCGGCTTACAAGGCGGAGATCATCCGCTCCGGCATCGAAGCGATCCCGCGAACGCAGACGGAAGCGGCGCTGGCGGTGAACATGACCTACGTGCAGACGATGCACCGGATCGTGCTGCCCCAGGCCGTGCGCATCGTGATCCCGCCGTACATCAACAACGCGATCCTGCTGGTGAAGAACAGCGCGCTGGTTTCCGTGATCACGGTGCCGGACTTGATGCTCAATGCGCAGCAGATCGTGTCGAGTACCTACCGTGCGGTCGAGATCCTCGGCACCGCCGGGTTGCTGTACTTGGTCGTGACCAGTCTGCTGATGCTGGCGCAGCGCTACAGCGAACGCCGCTTCGCCCTCCCCGACCGATGAGCCGACCGGAGCAAGACATGACACAGCAGCCGGCCACCGAAGCCGCGCCCCCGCTGTTGCACCTCAGCGGATTGCACAAGTCCTTCGGCACCAACGAAATCCTCCGGGGCATCGACCTCGAGGTCCACGCAGGCGAGACCGTGGCGATCATCGGCCCGTCAGGCACCGGTAAATCGACGCTGCTGCGGTGCGTCAACTGGCTCGAGAAGCCCACCGCGGGTGAAGTCACGCTCGACGGCGTGCGCCTGCACGCCGAGATGACGGGGAAGGAAGAACAACAGGCGATGCGCGCTCTGCGCAGCCGCGTCGGAATGGTCTTCCAGCAGTACAACTTGTGGCCCCACTTCAGCGTGTTGCGAAACGTGACCGAAGGTCAGGTGCGTGTGCTCGGCACCGACCCGAGCGAGGCGAAGGCAAAGGCGCGGGAGCTGCTGGCCCGGGTTCGGATGGAGGCCTTCGAGGACAGGTACCCCAGCCAGCTCTCCGGCGGTCAGCAGCAGCGGGTCGCGATCGCCCGGACACTGGCCATGGGGCCGCGCCTGGTCCTGTTCGACGAGGTGACCTCGGCGCTCGACCCCGAGCTCGTGGGTGAAGTGCTCGAAACGATGAAACAGCTCGCCGACGACGGCCTCACCATGCTCGTCGTGACCCACGAGATGGGCTTCGCACGACGAGTGGCGGATCGAGTCGTCTTCATGGACGGCGGTCACATCGCCGAACAAGGGCCCGCGGGCGTGGTGTTCGAGAACCCGGTGAACGAGCGTACGAGGGCGTTCTTCGACCACGTCCGCCGATCTTCCTGGACCGTGTGATCGTGGCCGGGACGATCGTGACGGGCAGTACCGGGTTCCTCGGCGCTCACCTCGTGTGTGCGCTGGCCGCGCGGGGCGGCCCCGTCGTCGCGGCCGATCTGGTGGAACCGTCGCCGGACGTCCAGGTCCTGTGGGGTGAGCACGCCGTCGACTTTCGTGAGCTCGACGTGCGGGAGCCGGCGTCGGTGTTCGCCGATGTGCGGCCGGACGTGGTGGTTCACGCGGCGGCCGTGACCAATGGGGATCGCCGAGCTCTCCACGAGGTCAACGTCGGTGGGACAGCGGCGGTCCTCGCCGCCGCGAGGCACGCACGGGTCGTGTACGTCTCGTCGGCATCGGTCTACGCGGATCGCGCGGTGCTCGACGAGGACAGTCCGGTTCGAACCGATCCCGGTGACTACCCGGCCTCGAAACTCGCGGCCGAGCGACTGGCTGCTCAAGCCGGCGCCGTGATCGCGCGGGTGGCGGCGTGTTACGGCCCGCTCGAACGCGACACCGGGACCCGCCAGGTGATGTCGTTGCCCTACACCGCGATCCGGGCGGCGCTCGCCGGCCGCGCAGTCCGGGTGGACCCGGGGCAGGCGGGAGGCACCTTCGACCCGACCTGGGTCGGCGACATCGCGGAAGGCATCGCGGCACTCGCCACGGCGGACCCGCCGCACCGGCTCTACAACGTCGGCTCCGGAACGGCGATCACTCTGGCTGCCTTGGCCGACGCCGTGAACTCGGCAGTCGGACCGGTCGAGCCGAAAGAAGCCCCGTTTTCCCTCAGCCTGCCGCCGGAGCACCGCAGGGGCCTCCTCGACGTGACGAGGCTGCGGGAACTGTCCGGACGCGCGGCAACACCGCTGCCCGATGCGTTGGCCGCCTATCTTGAATGGCTCCGTGACCATGCTTACTGAAACTCCGATCGCGGCGAGGTTCACCGGTCGCCGTGCCGTGGTCACCGGAGGAGCGGCCGGTATCGGCCTGGCCATCACCCGGCGACTCGCGCTGGAGGGCGCCTCGGTCACCGTTCTCGACCGTGATCCCGCCGCCTTGAAGGTCGCGGTGCAGGAGCTTCCGGGCGATGGCCACCGCGGCCGGTTGCTCGACCTCGCCGACGGAATCGCGACGCGAGAGGCAGTTGAGGAGACGGCTGCGGACGGTGGACTGGACGTCCTCGTCCACAGCGCCGCGATGTCGGTCGGCGGCACCGCACCCGAACTCGCGGTGGAGGAGTGGAGCGGTGTGCTGTCGGTCAACCTGACCGCGGCGTTCCACCTCGCCGCGGCTGCCATTCCGCACCTCGCCCGGTCCGGCGGCGGCGCGGTGCTGCTCATCGCGAGCCAGCTGGGTCTCGTCGGCACCCGCGGCTCGGTCGCGTACACGGCGAGCAAAGGCGGCGTCGTGAACCTGACCCGGTCGCTGGCACTGGACCACGCAGGTGACGGCGTCCGGGTCAATTGCCTCTGCCCGGGGCCCACCGAGACGCCCTTCCTCGAACGCAGTTTCGTGAGGACTGGCGACGCCCCGGCGGCGAGGGCGACGGCGCTTGGCCGGGTGCCCCTCGGCCGCTTCGGGCGGCCGGACGAGATCGCCTCCGCTGCGGCGTTCCTGTGTTCGCCCGAGGCGTCCTTCATCACCGGGGCCACCCTCGTCGCCGACGGCGGCTACGTCGCACAGTGACGGCAGAACCGTTTGCTGACAAGACTTTTGGCGGATCGACAAGGAGTACTGTGGAATACGATCTGGTTCTGCACGACGTGCGGCTGGTGAGCGCAGACAGCGTCCGCCGGGCGACAGTGGCCATCTCCGGTGGACAAGTGGCCGACGTTCTCGACGCCGGTGCCCGGCCCCCGGCAGCCGAACATGTCGACGCCGGCGGGCTGCATCTGCTTCCCGGCCTCGTCGACACGCACGTCCACCTGCGAGCGCCGGCACGACCCGATCGCGAGACGTTCCGCACCGGCACGGCGGCCGCCGCGGCCGGGGGAGTGACCACCATTTGCGAGATGCCGACGTCGGACCCGCCGGTCAACTCCGGCGCCACCCTCGCGCGGCGCGCGATCGAGCTGCAGCCCGACGCCCTCGTCGACTACGCGCTCTACGGCGGCGCGGCATGGGAGAATCGCGACGAGATAGGCGCGATGGCCGAGGCCGGCGCGGTGGCGTTCAAAACGTGGCTGCACGCGCCGGCACCGGGACGGGAGGCGGAGTTCCACGGTCTGTCCTGCCCCGACACCGGGCGGCTGCACGAAGTCATGCGCGAGGTGGCGCGCACCGGACTGGTTCATGCCCTGCACTGCGAGCACGAGCAGATCCTCACCGTGGCGGGGGAAGCCGCCCGTCGGCAACACGGCCTGCCCGGTGCGATCCATGCGGCGGCCCGGCCGGAGATCGCCGAAGACGCCTCGGTGGCGACGGTGCTGGCGCTCGCGGCCGCCACCGGTGCGCGGGTGCAGCCCGTCCACGTGTCCAGCGCCGAATCGGTGGTGCTTGCCGCCGAGGCGCGGGCGCGCGGGGTACAGGTGACGGTGGAGACCTGCCCCCACTACCTGCAGCTCGACGAGAAAGCGCTGTTCGAGTTCGGCCCGTGGGCGAAGTGCAATCCGCCGCTGCGCAGCGCCGCGACGGTGGAGCGGCTGTGGGACGAGCTGCGCGCGGGCCGGATCGACGTGATCGGCACCGACCACTGTCCCTACCGTCCGGAGGAGATCGCCACGGGTGAGGACGACATCTTCGTCTCGCCACCCGGACTGCCGGGGCTGGAGACGATGCTGCCGATCCTGCTCACTGCCGTGCACCAGGGCCGGCTCACGATGCCCGACGTCGCGCGGCTCACGTCCGGCCGGGCCGCCGATATTTTCGACCTGCCGGCCAAGGGCCGGATAGTTCCGGGCGCGGACGCGGATCTCGTGCTGGTAGACACCACCAGCGAATGGACGTTCCGCCCGGAGGGTTTCTCGAAGGCCGCACCGAACGCCACGTTCCTCGACGGTTCCCGGTTCACCGGGCGCGTGGTAACCACTTTCGTACGCGGACAGCGGGTTTTCGACCGAGGGCAGATCGTTGCCGAACCCGGCCACGGCCGGTTCGTCCGGCCCGACCGGGCTCGTGTGTCGGCTCGCCGCGCCGTGGCGAGCTGACACGGCGGGTCACTCGGCTTTCCCGGTATCCTAACGTGCGCCACTTCGAATTCGAGCGGCGATCGCCTGCACCGGACCATTGCCGGGCGGCGCTCCAGCACATGAACTTTGCACGTCGACTTGCCGAGCGCGCCGCTCACAGCTGCGACGCCGTGTGACCGCGACAGGCAATTGAGGACAGTCCTACCGATCCCCGGGATGCGGGGCGCTCGGAGTGCCGTGCCCCCTCCCGCCGCGAACACCAGAGCACGGCCTTCGAAAACTTCCTCGGCGTTCTCGGGATACCGGTTCCGAGCGAAGATTCTCGCTCAGGACTCCGGCCTCGATCACGAGCCTGGCGGCCCGTGTTGCTTACGGGCCGCAGTCGGGTACTGGTCCTGGAACGCCATTCAGGGGAAAGGCGGTTCCGGCCGGGGCCGGGGTCCGGCCGGAACCGCCTGAGTCCGTCCTATTCGGACTTGATCCGGCGCAGGAGGTCCTCCGGCGCGATGTGGCAGCGGTATCGGTTGCCCTTCCCGGTGTCCTGCCACGGCGGCTCCTGCGTGCGGCACACGTCCCCGAGCGCCCGGGGGCACCGCGTGTGGAAGCGGCACCCGCTCGGCGGAGCCGAGGCGCTGGGGTAAGTGCCGTCGAGGCGGATGCGCTGGCGGGCCTCGTCCGGGTCGAGGTCGGGTGCCGCCGAGAGGAGCGCTTCGGTGTAAGGGTGGTGTGGTGGCTGGAAGACGGCGTCGGCCGTGCCGATTTCGACGAGCTGACCGAGGTAGAGCACCCCGATCCGGTCGGCGAGATACCGGACCACGGACATGTCGTGCGAGATGAACAGGTAGGCCACGTCCTGAGCCACCTGGAGTTCGACCAGCAGGTTCAGGATCGCGGCCTGCACCGAGACATCCAGCGCCGAGACCGGCTCGTCGCACAGCACGAGCGAGGGTGCTCCGGCGAACGCCCGCGCGATCGCCACGCGCTGCTTGAGCCCACCGGACAACGCGCCGGGGCGCACGTCGAGGTGGCGTGGTTCGAGCCGCACCGACGACGTGAGCTCTTCGACGCGGTCCTCGCGCCCTCGGCCGCGGAGGCGGTCGTTCAACAGGCTCACGGCTCGGCCCAGGATCCGCCGCACCGGGTGGCGGGGGTTGAGCGCGTTGTCGGGGTTCTGGAAGACCATCTGGATCTTCCGGCGCATCGTCCGCTCGGCTCGCCCGGGCCTCTTCGAGAGCGTGATGTCCTCGAACTGCAGCGTGCCTTCGGACGGATGAATCATGCCTGCGATGCACTTGGCGATAGTGCTCTTGCCGCTCCCGGATTCGCCGACCAGACCGAAGACCTCTCCGCGGTGGAGGTCGAACGACACGTCGGAAACGGCGGTGAACTCGTGTCCACCGGTGCGGTAGCGCTTGGTCAGGTTGCGGACTTCCAGCAGTACTTCCGCGGTCGTCCGCTCGGTTTCGGAGAACCGTTCGACTTCGCTCACTGCGCGGGTCCGGTCGTGGTGGAAGCAGCTCACGGTGTGGTCGGTGCCGTGCGATTCCGCAGCCGGTGTTTCGATGTGGCAGCGGTCGGTGGCGAGTTCGCAGCGTGCTGCGTACGGGCACCCGGTAAGTGCCGTACCGGGCGCAGGCAGCGATCCGGGAATCGTGGCGAGCATCCCGGCCGACTTCGTGACGCCGTGGCGTGGCACGGAGCGGAGCAAGTCGCGGGTGTACGGGTGCCGTGGAGCGGCGAACAACACGTCCGCGGGCGCTTCTTCCACCAGCCGGCCCGCGTAGAGCACGCCGACGCGGTCACAGATCTGTGCCACGATGCCGAGGTTGTGGCTGATGAAGAGTACGGCGGTGTGAAATTCTTCGCGCAGCTGCTTGATCAGCTCGAGCACCTCGGCTTCGACGGTCGCGTCCAGGCCGGTGGTGGGTTCGTCGAGCACCAGGAGATCAGGATTCCCGGAGAGCGCCATCGCGATCATCACGCGTTGCTGCTGGCCGCCGGAGAGCTCGTGCGGGTAGCGGCGAGCGCACGCGGCCGGGTCCGGGATCCGGACCTTGGCCAGCATCTCGAGCGCCTTCTCCGTGCACTCCGCACTCGACAGTCCACTGTGCACCCTGATGCCCTCGGCGACCTGTGCTCCGATACGCATGGACGGATTCAGGGACGCGCCCGGGTTCTGGTAAACCATGGCGATCCGCCCGCCGCGCCATTGGCGGAGCGTGCCCTTGCCCGCGGACAGGGCGTCCTCACCGGAGAAGGTGATGCCGCTGCCGTCGCTGACGATCGCGTTGTCCGGCAGGTACCGCATGATCGACATGGCGACAGTGGTCTTGCCGCAGCCCGACTCGCCGACGAGGCCGTACGCCTCGCCCGGCCGGATCGTGAACGACACGTCGCGCACGACCGGCGATACCCGCGAACCCCTCCGGTAGCTGATGTCCAGGTTGCGCACGGCCAGTGTCGGCTGCTCCAGCGTGGTGGTCATAACGGTGCCTTCCGGGGGAGGTCAGGCGTCCAGCACGCGCTGGAAGCCGTCGGCGACGAGGTTGACGGCGACGACCAGCGTCGCCAGCGCCAATGCGGGGAACAGGACGATCCACGGTGCGACCTGCAGGTAGACCTGGCCCAGCGAGATCGTGAGACCCCAGTCCGGTGACGGCTGCTGGATGCCGAGCGTGAGAAACGACAGCGTTGCCGACGTGAAGATGGCGTAGCCGAGCCGGACCGTGCCTTCGACGATGATCGGACCGGTCACGTTCGGCAGGATCTCGGTGAACATGATCTTCGGGCCCGACGCGCCGGCCAGCTTGGCGGCCGCGACGTATTCGAGTTCCCGCTGGGTGAGCACCGCTGCCCGCACGGTGCGCGCGACACCGGGGACGAACGTGACGGCGATGAGGAGGATCACCGGCAGCTCACCGGAGCCCAGCACGGTGAGCACGAGCACGGCGATGATCACGAGCGGGAAGGCGAGCACCGCGTCGACGATGCGCATCGCGACGTCGTCGAGCACGCCGCGGTAGTACCCGGTGAACAGGCCCAGTACGACGCCGCCGAGGAGACCGAGCGCGGTGGCCGCGGGGGCGATGGTGAGCACCGGGGAGGCGCCGGCGAGCAGGCGCGAGAACACGTCCCGGCCGAGGTTGTCCGTTCCGAACAAGTGGACACCCGACGGGCCCTGCAGTGTCTGCAGGAAGATCTGCTGTGGATCGTGCGGCGCGAAGGCATGCCAGAAGATGGCGTCGACGACCCAGAACAGCAAGATCACCGCACCGATGAGGAACGTGGGGGAGCGCAGCAGACCGCGCACGATCTCGCGCCGGCGGGCCTTGGCGGCCGTGGACGCCGGGCGGGGCGCCGCTTGGCCGGTGGCAGGCGCGGCCATCGTCTCGGTTGACGTCATGAAAGCTCCTTCTCGTCCGGCCGGGTCACGCCGCAGCGAGCCGGATGCGGGGGTTGAGCACGCCGTAGAGGAGGTCGGCGCAGAGGTTCGCCACGGTGTAGATCACCGCGATCACGAGCACGGCCGCCTCGAGTACCGGGAGGTCGTGCCCGGTCGCCGAGGTGTAGATGAGCTGGCCGATCCCGGGGTAGTTGAAGAGCTTCTCGACTACGACGAGGCCGCCGACTGCGTACCCGACCTGGGCGCTGACGACCGTGATGGCCGGCAGCAGCGAGTTGCGCAGGACGTGCTTGCCGATGACTCGGCCTGGTTTCAGTCCTTTGAGGACGGCTGTGCGCACATACGCGGATTCGAGCACGTCGACCGTGCCCGCGCGCGCCATGCGCGAGATATAGCCGAAGAGGACGAACATCAGCGGGATCGCCGGCAGCATGAACTGCCGGAACACGTCCACTACGTCGGGCAGCGGCACCGAGGACGAGACCGGGAACCACTTGAGCGACACCCCGAACACCACGAGCAGCACCGTTCCGGCGACGAACTCAGGCAGGGCGATGAGGGACAGCCCGGTCACGGAGATCGCGCGGTCCGTGAACTTGTCCCGCCTCAGGGCTGCCAGCACGCCGAAGCCGAGCGAGATCGGCACGGCGATGACGAGCGCGAACCCGCCGAGCAGCAGGGAATCCCCGAGGTGTCCCAGCACGAGGCCCGTGACCGGCTCCTGCAGGAGGTAGGACTTGCCCCAGTCGCCGTGGAGGAAGCCCCACATGTAGTCGAGGTAGCGCACGGGCAGGGGCCGGTCGAGCCCGAGTGAGTGGTTCAACTGCGCGACCTGGTCGCTGGTCGCGTACGGCCCGAGGATCGTGCGTCCCACATCACCGGGGAGCACCTGCGAAACCGCGAACACGATGATCGACACGAGCAGGAGCGTCAGCACGCTCAGCCCGAGCCGTTTGGTGATGAATCCGATCATGTCTGAGCCCAGCCTGTCGTCTGGTGGGGCGCACCCGGGGAGAACGCCGGGGAGGTGGTTTGTCACGGGCGAGCACCACACCCGCCGGTTGATATTCTGTATAGCGTATCTATCACTCGGGAGGGAAGCAACGGTTCGCCGCGGTCTCGTCGTGTTACGTTCTTGTTGCTCAGCGTGCGGCAATACTGCTGGTCAGGGCAGAATTGCGGCGGGGTCAAGTGGGACGCTGGCCGGGCTGGGGATTGTGCTCAGTAGGCCGAGAGAGCTAACTTATATGGAATATCAAATCCCGATCTGAGTCTGAGGATCGGAACCCGGTGACGCCGTTCGGTGCGCCCGAGTGAGGAACTGCCGATGGACGACTACGAGTACCACCTATTCGAAGAGGTGCGGGCCCGGCGGCTGAGCAGGCGCGGATTCCTGCGTCGGGCCAGTGTGCTGGGGCTCGGCTTGCCGGCCGCGTCGGCCATCCTCTCGGCCTGCGGTCAAGGCGGTGGCATCAACTCCGTGCCGGCGGTCGGCCCGCCTCGCCGAGGTGGCACGGCGAACGTCGCGATCACTCGGCCGGCCTCGCTCGTGGACCCGGTGACGCTCTACAACCAGGGCGGTCAGACGACAGCCCAAATCGCCGGTGAATACCTGTGCTTCCCGCGCGCGGACTACACCCTGGACCCGCGGCTCGCGGTGTCGTGGTCGGCCAAGCGACCGGACACCTGGACCTTCGTGCTCCGGCAGGGGGTGAAGTGGCACGACGGCAAGCCCTTCACCGCGGACGATGTCGTGTACACGATGAACCTGCTGACGGATCCGAAGGTCAACTCCTCGGCGCTGTCGGCGTTCAAGGGAATCTTCTCGCACGGCAACATCGAAAAGGTCGACAACCACACGGTCACATTCCACCTCGATCAGCCGTTCGTGGACTTCCCCTATCTCGTCTCGGCATTCAACTTCAACGCGATCATCTTGCCGAAGAACTACCAGATCGGTGACTTCGCGAAGGGGCACGTCGGGACGGGCGCCTTCGTCATGACCGGCTACCAGCCAGAGTCCGGCGCCACCTTCGCGCGCAATCCCGACTACTGGGACAAGCGCTACCCCTACCTGGACAACCTGCGCCTGACCTACTACGCGGATGACAGCACCATCGCCCTCAACATGCAGGGCGGCAAGGAAAACGTGTGGCCGATCGCGCCGCACCAGAGTGCGCAGGCCCTGCAGGAAACCCCGAACATCAAGATCATCAAGAGCCCGTCGAGTGAGTACCGCGGGTTCCACATGCGAACCGACCAGGCGCCGTTCGACAACCCGTTGGTGCGGCAGGCCGTCGCCGCGTGTTTCGACCGCCCCGCGCTGGTTCAGGCCTTGCTCGGCGGTGACGGCGAGGTCGGCAACGACCACTCGTTCGCACCCGTCTTCCCGGTCTCGAAGCAAGCGATTGCCCAAGTCCCCCAACGCAAGCAGGACTACGCGCTGGCGAAGTCACTGCTCGCCCGCGCAGGGCACGCAGGCGGTTTCCCGGTCACGCTGACCACCGAGCAGTACCTGGAGATCCCGCAGTACGCGGTCCTGGCGCAACAGGCGCTGAAGCCGGCGGGAATCAATCTGCAGCTCAACGTGCAACAGCAGAGCGCCTACTACGGCACGGGCAACAGCCAGCCCTGGCTCGAAGTGCCGATGGGCATCGTCGACTGGGGTGCGCGCGGCGTCCCGAGCCAGGCGATCCTGCCCGCGTACACGTCGGGTGGCATCTGGAACGCCGCCCACTGGAAGAACCCTGACTTCGACCGCGCCTTCGCCGATCTCAACGCCTCGCTCGACGAGCAGACCCGGCTCAAGGCCGCCGCGCGGATGGCCGCGATCCAGCACGACCAGGTGCCGGCGGTCATCGGCTACTGGATCAAGAACCTGCGCGTGACCGGCGTGTCCATCGGCGGTCTGGCCGAAGGCCCCGCGAACCACTTCGACCCGCGAACCCTTTGGAGCGCAGTATGAGCACGGCGATCGGGCTGGTCGGCCTCGGCTGGATCGGCGAAAGCCACCTCACGGACCTCGCCGGTCGTGCGGACGTGGAGATCCGGGCCGTGTGTGATCTCGATTCCGAGCGGACGGCCGAGTTCGCGGGACGCTACGGCGCTCAGGCTTGCACGGACGTCGACGGGTTGCTCGCTACGGAGCTCGACGCCGTGTGGATCTGCACTCCGCCGCAACACCACCTGGCGCCGGCGCGGGAAGCGTTCGCTCGCGGCATCCCGGTTTACCTCGAGAAGCCCGTCGCCCGCGACCTCACTGAGGCGACGGAGCTGACCCGGCTCGCCCAGGATTCCGGGGTGGTGTGCGCCGTCGGTTACCAGTGGCGCGCGCTCGAACTGCTCGACGCCGTGCGATCGGAGCTGAAGTCTTCCGACGTCGTGAGCCTGTCCGGCTACAGCGTGGGTCCGACCGAGGCCCGGCCCTGGTTCCTCGACCAGGCCCAGGGCGGTGGCAATCTCCTGGAACGCGGGAGCCACCAGATCGACCTGGCCCGGGCGGTGGCCGGCGAGGTCGAATCCGTTTTCGCGTCCGGCAGCACCGTGCGTGTCGACCGGCCCGGCGTCGCCGCCCGCAACATCGACGACGCGCTGACCCTGGTGCTGCGCATGACCAACGGTGCCGTCGCGACCATCGTGATCGCCTGGACGCCGGCGGACGTCCCGGGCCGCTACGGCCTGGACGTCGTCACAGACTCCGGGGTGCTGAGGATGGCGCTCGACCCGGAATTCAGGATGACCGGACGCAACCGCGGCCTGGAAGTGTCCGCAGGGGTAACCGAAGAGCCGTTCAGCGCGTCGAACTCGCGGTTCCTCGCCGCGGTGAAGGCGGGTGACCCCGCCGCGGTGGCCTGCACCCCCGCCGATGCCCTGGCCACTCTGCGGGTCGCGCTCGCGGGCGAGGAAGCGCTCGTAACCGGACGAACGGTCGCGGTGCCGTGACCGCACCGAACGTCGTCGTCACCGGCGCGGCCTCGGGAATCGGGCGTGCCGTGACGCAGGTGTGCCTCGCCGCGGGCGCGCGCGTGGCCGGTTTCGACCTCGGCGCCGGTGCCGCACATCCCGGTTACGAGGAGACGTACTTTCCGCTGGCGGCCGACGTGTCGGACGAGGGGTCGGTGAGCGCGGCGGCCGAGGCGATTCGGACCGAGTTCGACGGCGTCGACTGGCTCGTCAACTGTGCCGGGATCGGCGGGTACACCGGCGACGTCACCGAGACCCCACCGGAGTCCTGGCGGCGAACGCTGGACGTGAACCTGACTGGTGCGTACCTGGTGTCCCGCGCGGTGTTGCCCCTGATGCGTGGCAGGTCAGGCGCGGCCGTCGTCCACGTCAGCTCGCAGTACGGCATGGTCGGCGGCGCCGGGTTTCCGGCGTACTGCGCGGCGAAAGCCGGCCTGATCGGGCTCACCCGGGCAATGGCCGTCGACCACGCGCCGGACGGGATCCGCGTCAACTGCGTGTGCCCGGGGCCGACCGACACTCCGATGCTCGCGTGCAGCGGCCGGGACGAAACCGGCGGCCGCGAGGCCGAGCGCGTGCGGGACCGGAACTTGTTCGGCACCCCCGCGCCGCCGCAGGACGTCGCCGAGACGATCGCGTTCCTGCTGGGACCGCGCTCGGCCTCGATGACCGGTGCCGTCGTCCCCGTGGACGGCGGCTGGACCGCAGGGTGAATCACGAGAGGGAGCGGATGGTGGCAGAGACCACGCGCGTACGGGATTTCGTCGGGTACGGGCGGCATGCCCCGCGGGTGCGGTGGCCCGGCGAGGAGAAGCTGGTCATCAACATCGTCGTCAACTACGAGGAGGGCTCGGAGTACTCCGTGCTCGACGGCGACGACCACAATGACGGTTGGGGAGAGTACGACTACGAGGTCGACCCGCCGATCCGGGACTTCGGCAGCGAGACGCACTACGAGTTCGGCAGTCGAGTCGGCATCTGGCGGCTGGCCCGGCTGTTCGACCGGTTCGACGTGCCGGTCACGATCGGCGCGTGCGCCACGGCGCTGGAGCGCAATCCCGAAGTGGCCCAATGGGTTCGGGAGAGCCGGCACGACGTGATCGGCCACGGCTACCGATGGCTGGAGTACAACCGCGTGGACCGGGAGGTGGAACGTGAGCACCTGCGGCTGGCCGTCGAGTCGCTCGAACGCACGACGGGGGAGCGGCCACTCGGTTGGTACCTGCGGTCGTTCCCGAGCGAGCACACGCTCGACCTGCTCGTCGAGCAAGGCGGCTTCCTCTACGACTCCGACGTGTGCAACGACGAGCTGCCCTACTTCACGGAAGTGTCCGGGCAGCAGCTGCTGATGGTGCCGTACTCGAAGGTCTACAACGACACTCGTTACCTGTTGAACCCGACATACGGCTCGCCGTCGCAGTTCTTCGAGAGCATGCGCCTCGGGATCGACTACCTCTGCGACGAGATCGACCACGGGCTCGGGCCCAGGATGCTCACGGTCGGGCTCCACCCGCGGTGGAGCGGGCAGGCGAACCGGGCGAGCGCCGTGCGGGATCTGCTGGAGTACGTGTCGGGCAAGGAAGGTGTGTCGTTCATGCGGCGCCTCGACATCGCGCGCTGGTGGCTGGACCACCACGCCGAGTGGACGGGGGCTCGATGACCGCGGTACCGCTCGCCGTCGCGAGCGCGGCGCTGCCGGACCTGGCTCCGCGGCGGCTGTGCGCAGTCGCCGCGGAGCACGGGCTCGACGGCGTCGAGTGGGGCGTCGGGGTGGGGCATGCCCTGGCGCTCACCGCGTCGGACGCCCAGCTCGCCGCCGTGGCCGGCGCCGCCGAGGAAACCGGGCTAGCCTGCGCGGGCGTGGCGGTGCACGAACCGGACGCCCTCGCCTACTCCGGCCCGCTGTGGCAGCGGGTGTGCGAGCTGGCCGTGGCGCTCCACGCCCCGCACGTGCGGGTCTACGCGACAGGCCACGGCATCGACTTCGACAGCGACTTCACCGGCCTGCGCTCGCAGCTGGCGGACAAGGCCGCCGAATGCGCAGCGCGTGGTGTGCGGCTCCTGCTCGAGCCGGCTCCCACGACGCTGGTGCCGGATCCGTCGCTCGCGCGGCGGGCGCTGTCCGATGTGGACGTCGACCACGTCGGTGTGGTCTACGACCCAGGCAGCCTCGCCCGCGAGGGGTGGCAGGACCCGTTCCTGGCCACCGGTGTGCTGGGGCCGTTGTTGCGGCACGTACACGTGAAGAACGTCGCGCCCGAGCGGGCGGAGGACGGGACTTGGGTGTGGCGGCGCACGGCGCTGGACACCGGGATCGTCGACTGGGCGCGGGTGTCGGACGCGCTCGAAGCGGCCGGCTACTCCGGTTGGTTCGTGCTGGACCACCTGAGCTCCCAGGAGCCCGGCAGCCTGGCCACCGACCTTGTCCAGCTGAGGAAACTGACGGAGATGAGCCGAACGTGAGCGACCTCAGCGGCCGCGTGGCCGTGGTGACGGGGGCGGCGTCCGGGATCGGCCGCGCCATCGCGTTGCGCTTCGCCGAAGCCGGTGCGCACGTCGTGGTCGCGGACCGGGTGCGTGAAGCGTGGCACGGTGGCGAGCCGACCGACGAGCTCGCGGAGAGTGCCGTCTTCGTGGAGTGCGATCTGGCCGATCCGGTCGCGGTGGACGGCCTGGTGCCCGAAGCCGTCGCACGCTTCGGGCGGCTGGACGTGCTCGTGAACAACGCCGCGACCAGCGTCGGGCACGAGCTCCTCGAGACGACAGACGACGAGTGGAACCGGGTTCTCGCTGTCAACCTGACAGCGCCGTTCGTGCTCAGCCGTGCGGCGGTGCGGCAGATGCTGACCCAGGAAGGGCGGCCGGAGGTCCGCGGCCGCATCGTGAACGTGACGTCGCAACACGGGATCGTCGCGGCGCGCGAGGACACCGCCTACGGCGTGTCGAAGGCCGCCTTGAGCCAGCTGACGCGCCAGATCGCGGCCGAGTACGCAGGGCGCGGCATCGTCTGCAACGCCGTGGCGCCCGGCAAGATCGAAACCGGCCCGAGTCCGCGCGCCGGCGACCCCGCGTGGCAGGAGTACTGGACGAGCCGCACTCCGTGGCCGCGCCTCGGCCGTCCCGAGGACGTCGCCCGCGCTGCGCTGTACCTGGCCGGCGACGACGCCAGCTACATCACGGGTACGACGTTGATGGTCGATGGCGGCTGGACCGCCCGCTGACCGGACCGGTGGCGTGGCGACCAGCCCGTCACGCCACCGGTCCATCCGACGACGACGTGGTCAGGCGTGCTGCGGCGCCCCGTGGTCGGTCAGATACGCCACCACGTTGTCTCCGACGGACCGCACGTGTTCTTCCATGAGCTTGCTCGAGAGCTCGACATCGCCGTCCAGCAGCGCCTTCGAAATGGCCATGTGCTGGCTCGCGCACACCGGCGAGGCATCGATGCCGGGAAGGTCGCGCTGGCGCAGCGCGATGATCATCGCGTTCGCGTCGTCGATGAGGCGCGCGAGCCTGGCATTGCCGGTGGCCCGCGCGATCGTCGTGTGGAAGGCCTCGTCGGCGGCGCGGTACGCGGCGAAGTCGCGCTTGTCCGCGGCGACCACGGTGCGCTCGGCCTCGTGCCTGGCGGCGAGGAGGACGTCGCGGTGACCACGTTCGGCGGCCAGGCGCGCGGACTTCATCTCGAGCGCTTCCCGCACCTCGTACGCGTCCCGCAGCCGGACCGCGGACGGTGTGACGATGCGGTCCGCGCGAGGGCCGTCGGACTCGACCAAACCGACCTCTTTGAGGCGCAGCAGCGCCTCGCGCACCGGTGTCTTGCTGACACCGAGCTGCTTGGCGAGGCCGGCTTCGGTGACGCGGCTCGCGGCGGGCAGCTTCCCGTCCACGATGGCCTGACGGATGGTGTTGTAGACCGACATCGCGAGGCTGTCGGGACGGGGCGCGAGACCGAGCGAAGCCTCGCCCGCGCTCTCCTCGGTCCTGTGCGTGAGTTCCGTCATCGCGTCTTCCCTCCCCTTTCCGGAATCAAGTGCCGTCCCGGCTCCCCGGAACCGGTGAACTCGCCTTCGTGCACCAGTTCGCGCCCCCGCGTCCAGACCGAGCGGATCCGGCCGCGTACCGCCGTGCCCGCGTATGGGCTGATGCTCGTGCCGTCGGCGAACGAGGACTCGTCCGCCACCCACCTCTCAGCAGGATCCCACAACACCAGGTCGGCGTCGGCGCCCGGCGCGATCCGGCCCTTGCGGGGGTGGCCGAACGCGTCGGCCGGACCGGTGCAGAGAACGTGCACGAGACGGTCCAGCGGGACGCCGTTGTCGAGGCCCCACGACAGCATCAGCGGCAGTCGCGCGCCGATGCCGGGGATGCCGTAATGAGCGTCGCCGCACGGCGAGATCCGCCGGTCGACTTCGGTTCGCTCCTGCGAGTGGTCGGAGCCGATCGTGTCCAAGGTGCCGTCGCGCAGAGCTTCGCGAACGGCGGCGACGTGGTCTTCGGCTCGCAGCGGGGGAGCCACGAGCAGTGCGCCCGCGCGAGGCCCGTCGTACTCGTCTTCGGTGAACAGCAGGTGGTGGAGGCAGGCTTCGGCGGTCACTTCGGTCTCACCGGCCGCCCGCGAGGCCCGCACGTGGTCGATCGCCTCGCGGCTCGACAGGTGGGTCACGTAGAGACGTCCGCCGGCGAGCCCGGAGATCCCGAGTGCCCGGCGCACGGCGACCTCCTCGAGCACCGGTGGGCGCACACCGCCGAACGTGCGCGGCCCGCGGCGGCCCTCGGCCGAGGCTTCTTCGACGAGCGCCTCGACCATCTCGCCGTCCTCGCAGTGGACCTGGACCGGCAGGCCGGCGGCCTTCGCTGCCAGCATCGTCCGGTACAGCCCGTCCCCGGTCGCCATGATCCCCAGTTCGGGGTAGGCGAGGAAGACCTTCACGGCGTCGGCGCCGAGCTCGGCCAGCTCGGCCACGTCGGCGGCGGTGAGCTCGTTGGGGCGGTAGCACATCGCGTGCAGGCCGAGGTCCACGGCTGCGAGGTCCTGCGCCACGAGGTCCTGGGCCCGCTTGAACGCGGACACGGTCGCCTCGCCGTCCTCGGGCAGGGAGAACGACAGCGCGGTGGTGGTTCCGCCGAGCGCGGCCGCGCGGGTCGACGGGGTCAGTCCCGCCATGAGGTGACAGTGCGGATCGACTCCGCCGGGCAGGACGTGCAGGCCGTCGGCGTCCACGACCCGCTCGGCGCTCACGGTCCCGGGCTCGTGGATCGCGACGATCCGGCCATCGGACACGGCCACGTCGGCGAGCCGCGTGCCCGTGGGCGTGGTCACCAGGCCGCCGCGGAATGCGAGCTTCACATCGTGCACCTCCTGAGGTTAGCATGACGGAACTTCATACAGCGAATATGTTATGCGCTGTCCCCAGTGTGAGAGGTGTCCATGGATCTCGGTCTTTCGGAACGCGTGTACGTGGTGACCGGCGGTACGAGCGGGTTGGGCTACGCCACGGCGGAGGCGCTCGTCCGCGACGGAGCGAAGGTCGTCGTGTCGTCGCGCGACGAGGAAAAGGTCGCGAAGGCCGTCGCTTCGCTGGGCGACGCGGCGACCGGGGTCGCCGTCGACAACGCCGATCCCGACGCTGCGCGCCTGCTCACCGAGGCCGCACTGGCGGCGTTCGGCCGCGTCGACGGCGCCCTGGTGAGCGTCGGCGGGCCCAAGCCCGGGGTCACCACGGCCGTCAGCGACGAGGTGTGGCGGCAGTCGTTCGAGAGCATCTTCCTCGGTACGGTCCGGCTCGTGCGGCACCTGGCTCCGCTGCTCGCGAAGAGCGAGGACCGGGCCGACGGCGGGGCGATCGCCTTCGTCCTGTCGAGCTCGGCCAAGACGCCGCTGCCACGGCTCTCCGTGTCCAACGGGCTGCGCGCGGGTCTGGGCATGCTGGTGAAGGACCTGTCCGACGAACTCGGCCCCCAGGACACCCGGGTGCTGGGTCTCCTGCCCGGCAAGGTGCTGACGGACCGCACTCTCGCGCTCGAGAAGGGCGACCCGGAGGCACGGGCCCGGGCCGAAGCGGCCATCCCGCTGCGCCGCCTCGGCGACCCGGCCGAGTTCGGACGCATGGCCGCGGTCCTGCTCTCGCCGGCCGCGTCCTACGTGACCGGGAGCCTGGTCTCGATCGACGGCGGAGCCATCCGCGCGCTGTGACCACTCGGGCCGCAACGGCCTTCCGGCGAGCTCATCGAGGAGGGCGACGGCCATCAGCTCGCCGTGCACCGCCCCGAAGCGGGCGAGGGCTTGGCGGTGCACTCGGGTGACGACCAGCTCCGGAACGGCGTCGGCCAAGAGAACTTCCTCTCGTCTCGTCTGCTGATCGCCGGCAGGACTTGGTCGCCGGCTCGGAGCCCGCATCGGGAGCGCGGCACGGCGGGAACCCCGACGCGCAGGCCGGGCCCCTGGGAAGCGCCGTTCGGGTCCTGGCGGAAGAGCACAGCGGTGCCCGGCCTCCGCCCGTGGCCCGGGAGACACGGCACAGCGCCTCGCCGCGGCGACCCGGCCCCGTAAGGTGACGGGAATGGTCGGGCACACAGACGGCGGGGCGGGATGAGCCGCCGTACGTCGCAGCTGGCCGGGCTCGACCTCAACCTGCTCGTCGTCCTCCGGGAGCTGCTGCGGGAGCGCAACGTGACCCGCGCGGCGGAGCGGGTCGGTGTCAGCCAGCCGGCGTTGAGCGCGGCGCTGGCGCGGCTGCGGCGGCACTTCGAGGACGACTTGCTGGTCCGGGCCGGGCGCGGCTACGTGCTCACGCCGCTGGCCCGGCAGCTCACGCGTCAGGTCGAGGACGTGTGCGCGGCCGCCGAGCAGCTGTTCGCCACCGGTTCGAGCTTCGCGCCCGACACGTCGGTGCGGGAGTTCACGCTGCTGATGGCCGACTACACGCTCACCGTGATCGGGCAATCCCTCGCCGAGCTGTTCGAGCGGGAGGCGCCACGCGCGCGGCTGCGGATCCGGCTCGTCCGGGAGTCGCTCAGCGCCGACCTGCCCCGGGTCGTCCGGTTCGTCGACGGGGTGATCGCGCCGCCGATCGAGCTGGAGGAGCAACCCAAGCTCCGGTCGGTCGAGCTGTTCCGCGACGAGTGGGTGTGTGTCGTGTGGGCGGGCCACGAGCTCGGCGACGCCGCGCTCACCCTCACCGACCTGCAGCGGCTGGACTGGGTGGTGCCTTATCACCGGGAGCCGGGGGTGGCGCTGCCACCGGTGCCCCGCAGGCTCGCCGCGCTGGGCATCGCGCCGCGGGTCGCGCTGAGCGTCGAGAGCTACCAGGCCGTGCCCGCACTGGTGGCCGGCACCCACCGGATCGCGCTGGTGCAACGCCGCCTGGCGCTCCAGTTCGCCGAGCGGTTCGACCTCAGGGTGCTCGAGTGCCCCGGCGAACCGGAGGGGATCGTGGAGAGCCTGTGGTGGCACGACGATCTCGATCCCGACCCGGCGCACGCGTGGCTGCGCGAGGCGCTGCGCGGCATCGGCGAGGGGCTGCGTGACCATAACCCAGGCTGATAATCGGGATCAGCATTTCTGACTTCCGGGCCCTGGTGCGGATTCCTAGACTCTTTCGGTGGCAGCGATATATCGCATCGGTGCGGTATTCGTGATCGGAAGGAATTCCTGGATGTCGATGACCGTACCCCTGACAGAAGAGCGACTGACTCCCGAAGCACGACGATCGGTCGTCGGCGGCATCCTCTCGCTGTTCGTCGACAGCTTCGACATCTATCTGCCCGCGCTCGTGCTGCCGGCGGTGATGGACTACTTCGAACCCGCCTCGATGTCGGCCACGACGAAGGTCACCCTCGTGACCGTCATCTTCGTCGTGACCCTGCTGGGACGGCCGATCGGCGGCCCGATCTTCGGCAACCTGGCCGACCGGATCGGGCGGCGGCGCGTCACCATGATCACCGGGATCGGGTTCACGATCGTGACCCTGCTGATCGGCCTCATGCCGGGGTACGCGAGCTGGGGCTACGGGTCGATCGTCGGGCTGATCCTGCTCCGCCTGATCGGCGGGATCTTCCTGGGCGGCGGATACGCGGGGCCGGTTCCGCTGGCGATCGAGCGCTCGCCGATGCGCCGCCGTGGCCTGGTCGGCGGCGTGATGGCCGCCGGAGCGCCGGCCGCCATCACGCTCATCAGCGTCATCCAGCTCGTCGTGCTGGAGAGGTTTTCGGGCCCGGCGCTGCAATCCTGGGGCTGGCGCATTCCGTTCTTCTTCGGGTTCCTGCTCGGAATCGCCTACGTCGTGTATTACTCGCGCGTCAAAGAGGTCGATCTCGAGGAGCTCAAGAAATCCCGGGAAGGAAATCGCGCGCCGCTCTTCCAGCTGTTCAACCGGCGCAACATCCGCGGTTTCGGCCAGGTATTCCTCCTGATGACCGGAATGTGGTTCGCCGCGCAGATCGTCCTGTCGTTCATGCCCGGGCTCCTGGTCGGGGTCCTGCACCAGAACCCCTCGGACGTCAGCACGTTGGAGATCATCGCCAACGTCGCGACGATCGTCGGCATGATCGCCGCCGGGGTGTGGGGACAGCGGATCGGCCGCCGCAAGCTGTTGCTCGGCTGCGCCGTGGCGATCACCCTCGGGGCCAGCCTCGCCTACGTGCTCCTCGTTCTGCTCGCCCGTTCCGGGGCCGGGTTCCTGCCGATCGGGATCGTCGCGGTCGTCGCCTTCGTGCTGCCCAACGCCCCGCTCGGCTGCCTGGTCGTCTACCTCAACGAACGCTTCGGCGCCGGCGTCCGCTCCTCGGGTTACGGCACGGTCTACACCCTCAGCCTCATCCTGCCCGCGCTGTACAGCGTCTGGATCACCGTGCTGCAGGCCGTGCTGCCCTACGAGTACACCGCCGTGGTGCTGATCGTCATCGGCGGTGTGCTCTTCTTCGTCGGTGCGTGGATCGGCCCGGAGACGCGGGGCACCGTGCTGCTCGGCGAGCCGGCCGGGGCGGCGGCACCGCACGCGGACGCCGCGTCCGAATGATCCCGCAACCGACCCCGGAGGTCACGATCACCAGGCCAGGGCCGCGCAGCAACCACCCGGTCGGATCACCCCGGTGGGCGACGACCCGGACGCAGTGGAAATCGATGGGCTACACCGACGAGCAGATCCGGCGCCCCAAGATCGCCGTCGTCAACTCGTCCTCCGGACTGGCGCCCTGTTTCGCCCACCTCGACGCGATCGCCTCGGCGGTGAAGGACTCGATCGACGCCGCGGGCGGGCTGGCGTTCGAAATCCGGACGGTCGCTCCGACCGACTTCATCATGGCCGCCGGCCGTGGTGGTGGTTACGTCCTGTCGGGCCGCGACCTGGTGTCCTACGACATCGAAGCCGTCGTCGACGGGGCCCAGCTCGACGGAATGGTCTGCCTGGCCTCGTGCGACAAGACCACCCCCGGGCAGCTGATGGCCGCCGCGCGCACCGACGTGCCCACGCTGGTCATCGCCTGCGGCTACCAGAGTTGCGGAGCCCTCGACGACGGCCGCCGCGTCGACATCGAGGACGTGTTCGTCGACGCCGGGAAGCTGGCGTCGGGCGCGATCAGCTTCGACGACCTCTGCGCCATGTCGGACCGGGCGATCACCGGCCCCGGCGTCTGCACCGGCATGGGCACGGCCAACACGATGCACATCGTCGCCGAGGCACTCGGCATGGCACTGCCCGGCACCGCGCCGACCCGTGCCAACAGCGACACCATGTGGGCGGCGGTGCGGGCCTCGGGCGCCGCGATCATGGCCGCGGTCGAGGCCGACCGGCGGCCCAGCACGGTGATGACACCGGGCGCGGTCCGCAACGCGGTGGCGGCGGTGATCGCGGTCAGCGGGTCGATCAACGCGGTCAAGCACCTCGAGGCGATCGCCACCGAGCTCCCCGGCGACTTCGACGTCCACGGCCTGTTCGAGGAGCTCGGACGCCACGTCGGTCCCCTCACCGCGGTGCGGCCCAACGGGCCGGCGTCGATCGAGGAGTTCGACGACGCCGGCGGTGCGCGCGCGGTGCTGGCCCGGCTCGGCGACATCGTCGACGGCTCGGTCGCGACAATGAGCGGCCGGACGATGGCCGAGAACCTCGCCGGCGTGGCGGTGGACCCCGCCGTGATCAGAGCCGAACCGATCCGGCCGGAATCGACGATCGTGCTGATGCGGGGGAGTCTCTGCCCCGGCACCGGGATCGTGAAGCTTTCGGTCACCGAGACGCGCGCACGCGCTTTCCGCGGCCCGGCGCGGGTTTACGAGTCGGCGCCGGAGGCCACGGCGGCGATCGAGCGCGGCGAGGTTCAGCCCGGCGAGGTACTCGTTCTCCGCGGGCTCGGCGTCACCGGAACCCCCGGGATGGGCATGGCGTCGGCCGTGGTCTTCGCGCTCAACGGTGCCGGGCTGAGCGAGCAGGTCGCCTTCGTCACCGACGGGCAGCTCTCGGGGCTCGTCAACAAGGGCATCGTCGTCGGGGAGGTCACCCCCGAAGGCGGGGTCCCCGGCCCGCTCGGTGTGGTGCGTACCGGGGACGAGATCGCGATCGACGTCCCGGCTCGCACCGTCGAGCTGCTCGTGGAACCGGCCGAGCTCGAGCAGCGGCTCGCGGACTACCCCCGCACCCGCTCTCCACAGACCTGGCCGGCTCGCCCGGGTTCGTGGCTCGGGGTGTACGCCGACGCGGTGGAACCGCTCGACCGTGGCGCGACGCTGCGCCGTTCTTCTTCGTCCTAAGGAGTTTTGTTGCCTCACGCACTGACCGATCTGCGGGTGAACACCGTCACCCGGCCCGCCGACCGCTCCGGGGAATCGCTCGAAGCCGACATTCTCGTCGTCGGCGCGGGCATCGCCGGCCTGACCGCGGCGATCGACGCGAAACGCCGCGGCCGCGACGTCGTGCTCGCCGACGCGCTTCCCGTCCTGGGTGGACAGTGCGTGAACTCCATGATCGGGCTGTTCTGCGGGATCTACGGAAACGCTCCCGAGTACCACCAGCTCACGCACGGGATCTTCGACGAGATGTTCCCGGCGCTGGAGCGTTCCGGCGACATCGCGTACAACCGCACGCACACCCAGACCGTCCCCTACGACGAGGTCGCGTTGGGCCGGTGGTTCGAGAACCTCGTCTCGGAGCTCGGGATCAGGGTTGTCCTGGGTGCCTCGATCAGCGGGGTCGGCATCGACGGCGGAGTGATCGAGCGGGTGGACTTCGCGAGCCGGTATGGTCCGGTTTCGGTGCGCGCCAAGGGGTTCGTGGACGCGACCGGCGACGCGGCGCTGGCGTGGGAAGCCGGGCTGCCGTGCCGGGTGCCGGAGCGGACGGTGTGGGGCTCGCAGCAGATCCGGCTCACCGGCCTGGTCGAGTCGGCCAAACCCGACCCGGCCGAACTGGTGGCCCGCATCGACGAGAAAGCCGACGAGTACGGCCTCATCCGCCGTGACGGGCTCGCCTTCTTCTTCCCGGGACGCAACACCGCCGTGATGAACATGACCCACGTGGAGGCGCCCCTGACCGCGGTCGCGGCGACCGAGGCGCAGCTGCGGGGACGGGCGCAGGCAGACCGGGTCGTCGAGTTCCTGCGCACCGAGTTCCCGGCGGCGTTCAAGGACGCTTCCGTGCTGGCGTACGGCTTTCCGGGCCGGCGGCAGACCCGGTGGCTCGCCGCCGATCACCAGCTCACGCTCGACGAGGTCAAGCAGGGCACCGGTTTCGAGGACGCGGTGGCGCGGACGGCGTGGCCGGTGGAGCTGCACGACCGGGCGTCGGGCTACGCGTGGGAGACGTTCGGGCCGGACCACGTGCACTACGTCCCGCTGCGCAGCCTGACCTCACCGGGTGCGCGGAATCTGGTCGCGGCCGGACGGTGCGTCGACGGGGACGCCGCGGCTTTGTCGAGCGTTCGGGTGATGGGCCCGTGCTCGGCGATGGGCAGCGCCGCCGCGCACACGCTGGACCTGACGCTGGGCGGCGATGTCCACGACGTCGAGCTGACCGCGTTGCGTGACCGCATCCGCGACAACGTGGAGGGCTGAGCGATGGTGCGGCTCACCGATGAAGAGAAACGGATGCGCGATGGTGCCGAAGGCAACGCGGTCGCGGCGGCGATGGACCTGCTGATCCGCTACGCCGACGCGTTGGGCGCCGAGCGGCTCTGCGAGACGCGCAACGTCGCGGGCACGACCACACAGCCTTCGCCGGCCAAGGAGAAACTCGTGGCCGAGGGCGGCTGGGCCAAGGCCTTCTCGGTGATCAGCCTCGACTGCGACGACGACCTCGAAATCCCACCGATGCGGGTCCCGACCTGCCAGCTCCAGCACGGGTTCGGCGAAGACGCCCGCGGCATCATGCCCTACCCGGAGCACAAGATCGACCTGCAGGCCGAGGCCGAGTCGTTCGCCAGCAGCCGCGGGGTCAACGTGCTCGCCACCTGCACGCCCTACCAGGTCGGCAACCTCCCGACCTACGGCGAGCACGTCGCCTGGATGGAGTCCTCGGCGGTGGTCTACGCCAACTCGGTCCTGGGCGCGCGCACCAACTGCGAGGGTGGTGCGTCGACGGGCGCCGCGAGCCTGACCGGGCGGATCCCGTGCTGGGGCAACCACCACCGGGAAAACCGCTACGGCACGCACCTCATCGAGACGACGCTGGCGCCGAACGGATTCCAGGACTGGGGGATGCTCGGCTACTTCGCCGGCGACGTCGTCCAGGAGGAGCGGCCGGTCGTCGTCGGTGAGCTGGGCAGCCCGGATCTCGCGGACGTCAAGCACTTCGGTGCCGCGGCCGCGTCCTCGGGTGGCGTGGAGATGTACCACCTGCCGGGCCGGACCCCGGACGCGCCGACTCTCGAAGCCGCCTTCGGGGGTAGCTCGATCCCCGAACCGATCCGGTACGGCGAGGCCGAGCGCCGGGCGGTTTACGAGTCGCTGAACTCGATCGGCGACAGCGAGGACGTCGACTTCGTCCTGCTGGGCTGCCCGCACGCTTCGCTGGAGCAGGTCGGCCGGGTCGCTCGCGCGCTGGAGGGGCGCACGCTGTCTGCCGGGTGCGAACTGTGGCTGATGACCCCTCGCGCGTTGCGGACGGTCGCCGACCGCAACGGCTGGACCGAAACCATCCGGCGGGCCGGCGGGCGCGTTCTCACCGACTCCTGCCCGGCGATGTCGCGCGTCGCCCCGGCCGGCACGAGGGTGTTCGCGACCGACTCCGCGAAGCAGGCCCACTACCTGCCCGCGATCCTCGGGATCGAGGCGTGGTTCGGCACACTCGAAGAATGCGTCGACGCCGCCGTCACCGGTCGCTGGCGCGGCTCGCTCGGGAAGGCAGTTCGATGACCGCGCCCGGGGTGCTGCTGCACGGCCGCGGCATCGTGCCCGGGCGGGTCGTCGGCGAAGCGCTCGTCTCCCGCGAAACGATCTCGGGCTGGGGCGGCATCGACCCGGCGACCGGCACGATCATCGAACGCCGCCATGAGCTGTTCGGCGTGTGCTTCACCGGGAAAGTCCTGGTGTTCCCGGGTGCCAAGGGGTCCTCGGGGTGGTCGGGCTTCTTCCAGTCCACGCGGCTGCTCGGCACCGCGCCGCTCGCGATGGTCTTCACCCGCCTCACGACGAAGGCCGCGCTCGGCGCGATCGTCACCCGGGTTCCCGCCGTCACCGACCTCGACGACGACCCGGTCGCCCGCATCACCACCGGCGACCTCGTCGAGGTCGACGCCGATCGCGGGCTGGTCCGGGTGCTCCCACGCTGACGCCCGGGGCCGGCACGGAGAGTGTCGGCCCCGGTCACTTCCGTGATTTCCCGGGCGAGCCCGGGGCAACGAGATCGTCGCCCGCTACCGGGTTCACCGTCGGCCGGCAGATCGGCTCGGCCGCGTGGGTCGCCGACGGGCTGCACGCCCGCACCGTCGGATTCACCAGCCTCGCGGTCCTGCTCGCCGCCGGCGGCTCCGCGATCGGCTGGCGCCGGGCCGACCCGGTCGTCGGCCTGCTGATCACCGTGGCCATCCTCTCCGTGCTCTGCGGCGCGGCGAAGGAAGTGTTCTCCCGCATGCTCGACGCGATCGACCCGGTACTGCTCGACGCCCGCCGAACAGACCCTCGCCGCCCCGCCCCGCCCGGCGTGCGAGGGGGCGCCACCATTCGGCTGCGCTGGGTCGGACACACCCTCATCGCCGAATCCGAACTCGACGTCGAGCCCACCCTGCCCCTCCTGCAGACGCACGCGATCGCCCACGACGCCGAGCACCGCCTCAGCGGTAAGCCATCGCCTACGGGCCCCTCTTTCGGCCATCCTCGCCCGTGTCCTGGTCGCCGCGCGGCGGGACCGTCCCCGCCCGGCGACACCTGTCCGCGAGCGTAACCGGCCAGGAAAAGCCCAGGTCACCACCCGCCGGGTGAGTGGTCAGCCTCGGCGCACGGGGCGCAGGACCAACCGGTCGGCGATGCGGACTCTAGGGCTTGACGAGGAAGATGCCGGTCACCGATCGACGTTGCCCGTTCGGTGCGAAGACCGCCACTCCGTTTCCGGTGTCGACCTCCAGGCGATAGCCGTCGATCGTGCGCAGCACTTCGGAACCGTCGGGTCGCTGGTGCAGAACACCGCTGGGCAGGTCTGTGGGATCGAGGTCAAGCAGCACGAACGTCAACCCGGATTCGCAGGGCGCATTCCAGTACACGATGCCGTCGGCACCTATGTGGTAGGGGATGACCGTGTCGAGCTGAACGGTGCCCGGCTCGTCGAGGTCGGAGGTGAGCAGCAGCATGCGCACCGTGCCGTCAGCTGTGGGAGCGTCCATGACTTCTGTCCCTCCGTCGGGTTCGTGCGAGCTGGCTGTCCGCCGGCGCCCTCGATGCCGGCCTGGGCCGCCGGTGATGGGGAGACGGAGCGAATCGTTCAACCCGTTGCACCGCGGAGGTCACCAGTCGCGCCAATGCTGCTGGGCAGGAGCCGGGCGGGGGCCCCGCTGGGTGAGGAGTCGATCAGGCAGAGGACACCGGGTTGGGGTCAGAACGCCCCCGGCGATCGAGGGAGTAGCTGGCGGCCACCCGCTCTTGAGCTCGCGCTTGCGGGGTCGTCGTACGCACTCGGTTGGGTGTTGACGCGGGGTTTCAGCGGGGTGGGTGGATGAGGCGGGCGGGTGTGTGGAGGTCGCCGCGCCAGAGGTAGAGGGCGAGGAGGGGGATGGCGTCGGTGTGGATGGCGTGCGGTTGGGTGGGGGTGTGGTGCACGATCGTGCCGGGTTCGCGTGGGAGGTAGGGCGATTCGTCGGTGGACCACCGGGCCTTGGTGAGCGGCACGTAGACCTCGTCGGCTGGATGCCAGTGGGCCGGGTAGTGGAGGTGGGGGCCGAGCAGCAGGACGCCGAGCGTGACCAGGCCGGCTGGGTCGATGGCCACGGGCAGTGCGGCGGCGGGGCCGAGCAGGGTGCAGTGCGCGTAGCCGGGCAGGAAGCGTTCGTGAGGTGGATTGCTGACGTAGGTGTGGGTCTGCGTCCATCGCGCGGACGTCAGCGCCTGCGCCAGTGCGGTCACGTCGTCCGCGCGCGCGATGCGGAGCGCTTTCGGCAGGTGGCGGAGAGCCGGCAGGGCGGCGCTCGGCGCCGCAGGCGCGACCGGCGCGGTCGGCTGCGTGCTGCGCAGGTCGGCCGCGTGCTCGGACAGACCCTCGCTCGCCAGCCTCCGCGCCAGGTCGGTGACGAGCGCGGTCACCGCGGCAGTGGCCGGTGAGGAGTTTCCTGCGGTCACCGAGGTCGTCTCCCTGCGGTCGCTACGACGATCCGGACTGATCGCCGCCGGTTGCCTGTTCTGCTCGCCCATACTCCCGGACGGAGGCGTGGGGGCGGACGCCGGTCGGCGGACGGGTTCGCCGCCCTGCTCGTGCCGGGACAGGGCGCGCCGCGGCCAGGCCTTCGGCGTCTTTCAAGACCCTGCCGGCCGCGGTTGTCCGCAGCGCCGGGCTGATCACCTGGTTGCTCCGCCTGCACCAGGCTGGCCGGTCCTCCCGCCCGATCCGACTTCCGGCGACCAGTCGGCCGCGAGAAAGCACACCGATTGCGTCGCCCGAAGGGGCCTAGGTCACCCGCGCTCCCGGCCCGAGGTGGTGATCGCGGACGAGGCCACTCTCATCCTGTACCTGCGCTGGGGTGGGTTCGATGTGCCGACGAGGAGACCTGATGGCGGGTCTTCGCCCACGCTGGGGCCGCCTGGGCGATACGGCGCGTCGACGAGCTTGCCCACCACGCCCTCGATGCCCTCGGCGCTGACCTCCGGCGGCATCCACGCCACCTCGGTAGTCCGGTCGGTCGTGCTCGGCGCCAACTGCAGCGGTGGTACCGCCACCGCGAAGAGCTGCTCAAGCCGGTCCCGTCGGCGCTGATACGGCAGCGACCGCAAGTCGTCTGCGGCGTCGGCTCGCAGGTCGAACGCCACGAAGTATGGCGGCTGGCGCGCGGTGCTGTTCGCCGCGACCAGTGCGCTCCAGTCGCGTCGGCAGAATGACCTGGCCGGCCGGTTCCCCGAGATCATGAAAGCCGCGCCGGAGCTGGGCGAGGTGGTCCTGGACGGCGGGATCGTGGCTTTGCGGGAGGTCGCCTGGACTTCGCGGTGTTGCCCTCGGCACCGCGGGCTCGCGCCGCGGCGGCGGTCGCCATCTCGCCCACGGAAGCCGGCACCATGAGCCAGCCCGACCCCGCAAGCAGCGACGTCTTGCGCCGCACGCGAGCAGACAGTCACAGTCCGCATCGCTCACGCGGCGGGCGAGGTCGAAACGGCGACGCCGAAGCAACCAGCTCACTGGTCCACGACCAGAGTGAGGTCACCTTCCTCCACTCGGCCGGGCTGTCCGTCCTCCTCCAGATCGACCGCCAGTACCGCGCTACCGGGACGTCGTTCACCACTGTGGACGAGGCGCAGAACATCCCGCCCGCTGAGCATCGACCCCGGTCATGCCCGCGGCGAGCGTGACCACCTCAACGACGAAAGCTCGCAACGTGGTTGGGCACGTCCGACCGTCTCATCATGACCTCGGCCGTAACGTCATCGAACGCCGCCTCGACCTGCTCACGCATTGGTGTCCCTCAGTCACGCCCGGGGTCAGCTCCCGGAGGAGCACGGGAAGACTGTGTGCGCGGAGACCGTCCTCGATGTCGAGCCCGTGCGGTACCGCAAACCGCGCGTCTTTTCGAACGACCGTTCCCAGAGCCGCCTGAGGCACCGCTGACCGGGGCGAGCGCGCCCTCCGGCAAACTGCCCGCTTTCTCAGCCTGGGCACGGCGGTGAGGGCCGCCAACTGTGCGCGTCACGGTTGGTCCGCCGCCCGACGTGGGTGGGTGGCCGGCACATTGGCGAGCGTGCCAAGCCCGCAAGCGCGGTCGCCGTCGACAAATTCATGCCGGTCTGGGCAGAACCAGTCATGCCCGCTCCCTTACCCGCCTACCGCCCGGCGAAACCACGGGGGTTCGAGAACACTCATCGGGCACGGGTACGACCCCGAGAGGAGGGAAGTGGGCGGCACCGCGCTCATTCCCGTGCGGCCTCTTCGGCCACGGCGGCTGCTTCGTCCTCGTCCATCGCCTTCGTGTCGCGTGGCGGCAGGAACGGCTCGTCTTCGCCGGGGTCGCCGGTCGCCTCGAGCCGGCGGCCGCGCGCCAGTTCCGCGTCCAGCTCGGCGCCGAGCAGCACGGCGATGTTGGAGATCCACAGCCACACCAGGAAAACGATGACCCCGGCGAGCGAGCCGTAAGTCTTGTTGTACGAACCGAAGTTCGCCACGTAGAGCGCGAAGGCCGCCGAGGCCAGCACCCACAGCGCGACGGCGACCAGCCCTCCCGGCGTGAACCAGCGGAAGCTCGGCTGCCGCACGTTGGGTCCGGCCCAGTAGAGCAGCGCGAACACGAGGCTCACGAGCACCGCGATCACCGGCCACTTCGCGATCTCCCACACCAGGACCCCGGTCCGGCCGACCCCGAGAAGATCACCCAGCCGTTGGGCGACGGTTCCCGTCGCCACCACACCGAGCGCGCAGACCACCAGGACCACCACGATGCCGACCGTCAGCGCCACGCGCAGCGGCAGGATCTTCCACAGTGGACGGCCCTCCGGCATGCCGTAGATCGCATTGCCCGCACGCATGAACGCACCGAGGTAGCCCGATGCCGACCACAACGCACCGAGCAGTCCGACCACCGCGAGCGGCCCGGCGAACCCGCGGGCGCCCGACAGCTCCCGGATCGCCCCCACGAGGATCTGCCGGCCCTGGCCCGGCACAATCTGGTTGACGTTGTCGATTACGGTCTGCGTCGCGCCCGGTCCGAGCAGTCCCAGCACCGCGATCAGCACCACCAGGCCCGGGAAGATGGACAGCACACCGTAGTACGTGAGCGCAGCGGCCCAGTCGGTGACGTTGTCCTTCCCGAACTGCCGCACCGTGCGCCTGAGCACGCCCCACCACGAGCTGCGCGACAGCTTCGTCGGTCCTTCCGGCTCCCTGCGCCGTCCACCCACCGGAACCACCTCCGTCTCGGCCGCCGCGGACATACCCGCCCACCGGCCGGGCAAACCACATGCACCGCCGGTGCGAGGGCGCCCGTGTTTCCCGTCCACAGCGATACTGTTCGAGAAGAGCCGCCCATGGCCACCCGAGAGAGCGGTTTCGGCGACGTCACCGACGACCTGGTGTGTCGGGTTCGGTCACCTCGTGCTCAACAAGCCTCGCAGCCGCCTTTTTCACCGGCTCCTCCATGCGGCGCCGTCGCGAATCGGGGGCGGAAAAACCCTCGGCGTCGTCGGTTTGTCGTTCTCGGCGCGGGCGGCGCGCGCGGCGGCCACCTCGCCTCCGCGCAGGGCGCCGGCGTCTTCGGGTGGCAGTCCCCGCGCCCGCAGGTGGTCGACCGGGGACCGAGTTCCTGCGCAGCTCCCTCCGCGAACGGTTCGCCCTGGGCATCACCTGGCGCGAGCCGGCGTGCCGGGCCCGCGACAACAACCGCGGGGCCGCACTGGGAGACGCGCTGTACTCCCCGCTGAGCCGGCTTCCGCCAGGCAGCCGCTCGAGCAACGACTACTGGCCACTCTCAGGAGAGACCGGCCCCACCCGTTCGCCGCGGAAGCGCGCGAGGGTTTCGTCAACCAGGCGGCAGGTCACCGATTCTTCACACGGCCTTCGAGCCGGCGTTGGCGTTCGAGGTGCATGCAGACGGCGATGTTGCCCACGACGAATCCCGCGAACGCCACCGGTAGCACCACGAGCACGCCAAACAGGATCAACGCCAGCGCGATGACGGCCAAGGCGACGCTCACCGCCAACCAGCCGCGACGCAGGGGCCACGCGACCTCACCGAAGGTCTGCTGCACCCACGCGGCATCCGTGGCTTTGAACTGACGTTCGGTCGCGCGCAGACGTCGAGCCGCGTTCCGTGCCGAGACGGTCCTCCGCCCTCCCGGAACCGTTGAGTCCATCGCCGCCACCTCGATCCGGAAAAACGATGCTGCCGGCAGCACTCGGCGCGTGGCATACCCGCACCGGGCAACGTCAACCATCGATTTTTTCAATCGACGGATTCGCGCGAGATGACCGAGCGGCGACGGCGGCGCTTTGATAGATCTTCCAGGCTGCGCGAGAGAAGGGGGAAGGGTGTAGGCCAGCACGTCCCGTTGGCTGGTCGCCAGTAGTACCTGGTTACCAGCCTGGAGCGCGCACTGTGAACGCAGCACAAGAGGAATCTTGATGCGAACTCTGAGGCCCACGGTGGCGGCGCCGTTCGGGTCTCGACGGAAGAGCACGGCGGCGCCGTGCCAGATCGTGGGTCATGGGTGCCCGGGTCCCCGCACGGCCGGTGTGGTGATCCGGGCAGGACGGTCAAGGAGCCGGGCGCGGTCTGGCGCGGGGCGATGGGCGCCGCGACGGAGGCGGATGTCGGCCAGGTTTGGTGTGTGGGGATGGATCCCCAGTAACCTCCACTTAGCAAGCGCTTAGCCGCCATCGGCTGCAGAACAGGAGACCAGTGCTGTGAACTCGTTCAAGGACCGCGTGGCGATCGTGACCGGCGCCAGCCGCGGGATCGGCCTCGCCATCGCGAAGGGCCTGGTCGAGCGGGGCGCGAAGGTGTGCATCACCGCGCGGAAGCCCGAGCCGCTGGCCGAGGCCGTCGCCGAGCTCGGGGGCGAGGACTTCGCGATCGCCGTGCCCGGCAAGGCCGACGACACCGGGCACCAGGACGAGGCGGTCGCCAAGACGATCGAGCGGTTCGGCAGGCTCGACATGCTGGTGAACAACACCGGCATCAACCCGGTCTACGGGTCCACGCTCGACATCGACCCGGCCGCCGCGGCGAAGATCTTCGCCGTGAACGTGCTGGCGCCGATCGCCTGGACCAAGCGCGCCCGCGACGCATGGATGGGCGAGCACGGCGGCTCGGTCGTCAACGTCGCCTCGATCGCGGGCCTGCGCGCGTCGCCCGGCATCGGCGTGTACGGCGTGAGCAAGGCCGCGCTGATCCGTCTCACGCAGGAGCTCGGCGCCGAACTCGGCCCGAAGATCCGTGTGAACGCGGTGGCCCCGGCCGTGGTCAAGACGAAGTTCGCGACCGCCCTGTACGAGGGCAAGGAAGAGGAAGTTTCGGCGGCCTACCCGATGAAGCGCCTCGGTGTGCCCGAGGACATCGCGGGCGCGGTGGCGTTCCTGCTCTCCGAGGACGCGGGCTGGATGACCGGCCAGACCGTGGTCCTCGACGGCGGCGTGACCCTGGGCGGTGGCCTGTGAGCGCCGGGGTCGTCATCACGGGTGGCGGCGGCGGGATCGGCCGGGCGCTGGCCCGTCGCTTCGCGGCCGACGGCGCGCGCGTGGTCGTGGCCGACCTCAACGGCGAAGCCGCCGCGGAAGTGGCCGCGGAGGTCGGTGGCGCCTCGTTCACCGGCGACGTCGCGAGCGAAAACGGCGTGGCGAAGCTCCTCGCGGCCGCTCGCGAGACGCTGGGCGAGATCGACGTCTTCTGCGCCAATGCGGGCGTCGCGCCCTTCGGCGACGAGCAGGCAGGCGAAGATGACTGGGCGCGCACCTGGGACGTCAACGTGATGGCCCACGTCCGCGCGGCCAAGCAACTGCTGCCCGCGTGGCTCGAGCGCGGCAAGGGCCACTTCATCGCCACTGCGTCGGCCGCGGGCCTGCTCACGACGCTGGGTTCGGCGCCGTACTCGGTGACGAAGCACGGCGCGCTGGCCTTCGCCGAGTGGCTTTCGGCGACCTACCGCCACCGCGGCATCACGGTGCAGGCCATCTGCCCGCAAGGCGTGCGCACGGCGATGCTGGAGAGCAGCGGCCCGCGTGGCCAGCTGCTGATGGGCGCGTCGGCGATCGACCCGGACCAGGTGGCCGACTCGCTGTTCGCGGCCATCGACGAAGGCCGGTTCCTCGTGCTGCCGCACCCGGAGGTCGCGGAGTACTACGCGCTGCGTGCCACGCAGACCGACCGCTGGCTCGGCGGCATGAACAAGCTGCAGCGCAAGATCGAGGCCCTCCCGGAGGACTGACCGCCACGGATTGGACCACCCCGAGGTGGCGTTGGTGGCGTTCAGCGCACCGAACGCCCCAACGGGGTGGTTCCGGCCTTGACGTGCCCGCCCGTGCCTTATTGCGTGCCCGTCCGGGTTCGGAGGGTTGACGCACGGTCGGCGGGGTCTCTAGCGTCCCCATACCGACTGGTCGGTGTCCACGGGAGGCTGCGGGATGAGCTGGTACGACGCGAAGCCCTGGCTCGCGAGCTACGACGAGGAGCGCGCCGCCGCGAGCGAGTTCACGCCGACCACGCCGCTGGCAGCCTTCCGCCGCACCGTCGCGCGGGCCCCGGAGTCCACGGCGCTGGCGTACTTCGACGGCCGCATCACCTACTACGAGCTCGACGAGCTCTCCGACGCGTTCGCGCGTCACCTCACCGCCTCCGGGTTCGGCCGCGGCGACCGGCTCGCGCTGGTGCTGCAGAACATTCCCCAGTTCGTGATCGCCCTGCTCGGCGCGTGGAAAGCCGGTGGAATCGTGGTGCCGGTCAACCCGATGTACCGCGCGGGCGAGCTGAGCCACGTGCTGACCGACGCCGGGGTGAAGGCGATTGTCTGCTCACAGCAGGCGTGGCACGGCTACATCGGCGCCCTCGTGCCGGACAGCTCCGTGACGGTCGCCGTGACCACGAGCGAGCTCGACCTGCAGACCCGCGACGACGAGCGCGTGCTCGGCAAGGTGCGCCGCGAGGCGACGCCGGGCGCGGCCGACCTGCTGGAGGTCCTGCGCTCGACGCCCGGCGACCCGCCGCCCGACCCCGAGCTCGGCCTCGACGACGTCGCGCTGATCAGCTACACGTCGGGCACGAGCGGGAAACCCAAGGGCGCCACCAACACCCACGGCAATCTCGGCACCAACGCCGTGATCCTCGCCGGCGCCGGCCGCGTCGCGCCGGGCGCCACGGTGTTCGCGCTCGCGCCGCTGTTCCACATCACCGGGATGGTGTGCGAGGTCGCCTACGCCATCGAGATCGCCGGCACGCTGGCGCTCGCGTACCGCTTCGAGGCGGGCGTGGTGCTCGGCGCGCTGCTGGAGCACAAGCCGGCGTACATGGTGGGCCCGTCGACGGCGTACATGGCGCTGATGGCGCACCCGGACGTCACTTCTGAGCACTTCGCCTCGTTCGACGCGTTGTACTCGGGCGGCGCGGCGCTGCCCCCGGCGGTGGTCAACGCGTTCCGCGACCGGTTCGGCCAGTACATCCACAACGGCTACGGCCTCACCGAGACCACAGCCGGCTGCGTCGTGGTGCCCAGCGGAGTGGAGGCGCCGGTCGACCCGGCTTCGGGCACGCTGTCGATCGGGCTGCCGGTGCCCGGCGTGATCGTGCGGATCCTCGCTGACGACGGCACGGAGCTGCCGTTCGGCGAAGCGGGCGAGATCGCCGTCGAAGGGCCCATGGTCGTGCCCGGGTACTGGAACCGGCCCGACGCCACGGCCGAGGCACTGCCGGGCGGGCGGTTGCTGACCGGCGACGTCGGGTTCATGGACGATCACGGCTGGGTCTACGTCGTGGACCGCAAGAAGGACATGATCAACGCCTCCGGGTTCAAGGTGTGGCCGCGCGAGGTCGAGGACGTGCTGTACACGCACCCGGCCGTGCGCGAGGCCGCGGTGGTGGGCGTGCCGGACGAGTACCGCGGCGAGACCGTGAAGGCGTACGTGAGCGTGGCGCCGGGTGCGACGCCCGACCCGGACGAGCTGGTGGCCTACTGCCGCGAGCGGCTGGCCGCCTACAAGTACCCCCGATCGGTCGAGGTGCTCACCGAGCTGCCGAAGACCACGAGCGGGAAAATCCTGAGGCGTGAGCTGCGCGCCCGGGGATAGGAGGACGTGACGGTGGTCGAGACGGTCCGGGGTGCGGTGGCACCGGCGGCGCTGGGCAAGGTGCTGATGCACGAGCACATCTTCGTGCTGAGCCCCGAGTTCGTGGCCAACTACCCGGAGCACGACGGGTTCGACGAGTCCGTGCACGTGCCGGAGGCGATCGCGAAGCTGCAGGCGCTCAAGGACGCCGGGATCGACACGATCGTGGACCCGACCGTGATCGGGCTCGGTCGCTACGTGCCGCGCGTGCAGAAAGTCGCCGCCGAGGTGGGCCTGCAGATCGTCGTGGCGACGGGGCTGTACACCTACAACGACGTGCCGCACTACCTCTCGCTGCGCGGGCCGGGCACGATGCTCGGTGGTGACGACCCGTTGGTCGCGATGTTCGTCGGCGACATCACCGAGGGCATCGCCGGCACGGGTGTGAAGGCGGGGATCCTCAAGTGCGCCACGGACGAGCCCGGGATGACGCCCGGCGTCGAGCGGGTGCTGCGCGCGGTCGCGAAGGCGCACCGGGCCACCGGCGTGCCGATCATGACCCACACGCACGCGGGCACGCGCCGCGGGCTGGAGCAGCAGGACGTGTTCGAGTCCGAGGGCGTGGACTTGAGCCGCGTGCTCATCGGGCACAGCGGCGACTCGGCCGATCTCGACTACCTCACGGCCCTGGCCGACCGCGGTTCGCTGCTCGGCATGGACCGCTTCGGCGTGGACGTCTACCTGCCGTTCGAACAGCGCGTGGCGACGGTCGCGGCGATGTGCGAGCGCGGGTACGCCCGCAGCATGGTGCTCTCGCACGACGCGTCGTGCTACTTCGACTGGCTCGAGGCACCGGTGCGCGAGGCCGTGCTGCCCAACTGGCACTACCTGCACATCACCAACGACGTGCTCCCGGCGCTGCGCGAACGCGGCGTCAGCGAAGCCGACCTCACCACGATGCTCGTCGACAACCCGCGCCGTCTGCTCGACCACGGGGGCGCGTACTGACCGGCCGCGGCCGGTAGGCTGGCAGTTCTCTGAGTTCCCGGAGGGGGTGCGGCGATGACCCGGGCCGGCACGCGCAAGGCCGTCGTCTCCGACGAGTCGCCCGCGGTGCCTCGCCGCCTGCTTCAGCATGCGACGAAGCTCTTCGCGAAGAAGGGCTTCGACCGCACGTCGGTGCAGGAGATCGTCGAGGCCGCCGGCGTCACCAAGGGCGCGATGTACCACTACTTCGGCTCCAAGGACGATCTGCTCTACGAGATCTACGCCCGCGTGCTGCGCGAGCAGACCTCCCAGCTCGAACGCGTCGCCTCCAGCGCTGCGCCCCTGCGCGAACGCCTGGCCGCCGCCGCGTCCGACGTGGTCGTCAGCAGCATCGACAACCTCGACGACAACACCATCTTCCTGCAGTCCATGCACCAGCTCAGCGCCGACAAGCGCAGGGCCGTGCGCGCCGAACGCCGCAAGTACCACGAACGATTCCGCCGCCTGATCGAAGAGGGCCAGGCTTCGGGCGAGTTCCGCACCGACAAGCCCGCGGACCTGGTCGTGGACTTCTTCTTCGGCTCGGTCCATCACCTGGGCACGTGGTATCGCCGAGGTGGGTCCCTGTCGGCACGCGAGGTGGGGGACCAGTTCGCCGACTTGCTTCTTTCCATGCTGCGGCCGGAGGCCTGAGCTGTATTTTCTGCCTGGGCTGTGTTGTCTGCCTCGGCTCCGCTGAGGCGGGCGAGATCGCCTCAGCGCGATCTCGCCCTGTGGCTGGGTGGGGCACCTCATTCCGCGGGCAGCACCATCCCGTGGCGGGCCAGGACGCGGGTGACGAAGTCCGTTTTGCCCGCCGTGTAAGCCTCGCGGTCCGACTCGGCCTCCGCGAGCCGGTGTTTCAGCGAGGCGTACTCCGCGGCCAGGGCCGGGTCCGCGCGCAGGGTGTCGCGGAAGGTGAGCTGGGCCTGCCAACGCGGGTGGCCGGTCGGGATCACGTGCAGGTGGGCCGCTCGATGCTCACCGGTGGCGTCGGGCAGCACGAAGAAGCGCCGCCACGGCGAGGCGATGTCCACCGACGGCGGCACATAGGCCCAGCCCTCGGCCGCCAGAGCCGCACCGGCGGACTCCACCACCACATCGACATCCGACACCGAAGCCATCACGTCCACCACCGGTTTCGCCGCCAACCCGGGCACCGACGTGGATCCGACGTGCTGCACCCCCCCGACCAGCCACGGCTCCAGCACCACGGCCAACCGCGCGCACAACGCCGCCCCGCGCGCCGGCCACGCGGAGTCGGGAGCGGCGACGTGCGGTTTCTCGAAAGCCCAAACAGGCGGATCACCCATAAACCCGCACGCTACCGGCGGGCACCGACAAAACGCGCCGAGTCACGACCGTAGCCGGCCAAGCCGTGAGATCGCGTCGGTGTCGGGATCGGGCGGTGCGCTCGGCCCCGGCCGATCCCGACCGCTCGATCCCGACACCGGCTCCTAGGCGATCTCGCACGCCTCGGCCGAGCCGAGGCAAACTACACAGTGTCCGCCAGGATCACGGGCGGAGTGACCCAGCACTGCCCGGCACCGTTTCGTCCGCCGGGTCGAACGGGAGGTACGTCGTGCCCAGCCGGGGAGCCCAGCCGATCGTCAGCGGGGGCACGGCGGGGGTCTCCGCGTGCTGGGGGAGGAACCCGATGTCCACCGGGGTCGAGAAGTCCACGGTCAGGAACCGGGTGGGTTCGGCGACGCTCACGAGAGAGCCCTCCTGATCGCTTCCTCGCCCAGGATCGGGTCGTTGGTCGGATCCTCGGAGGCCGGGGCGAGGGCGCGCGGCGCCAGCTTCGGGGTGAGGGTCCCGAAGACCGGGTCCGGTGGGGCCGCGGTGTGGTACTCGGGGAAGTTCGCCTGGTAGTCGACCATGGATTGGACCAGGGCTGGCTCCGCGAAGCGCGGTCCCCAGAACTGGGCCGAGATCGGCAGGCCCGCGGTGTAGCCAACGGGAAAGCTCACCATGGGCCAGCCCAGCGCGTTGGGCACCTGGTAGTAAGCCCGGTACACCGGGAAGCCGGGGCCACCGCCCGCGCGTTCGCCGATCACGTCGCCCAGGGCCAGTACGAGCATGAAATCGACGCCGGCGTCTTCCAACGCGCGGGTGTAGTTGGCGATGAGCCGGCGCCGCCGCTGTTCGCCCTCGTAGCGGACGGAGGCGGGGATGCCGCCGTTGAAGCGGTCGGCGCTCGCGAAGCTCGCCGCCGCTTCACCGGGTGCGCGCCGGCCGTACTGGCCGGTGAGGGTCGCGACGGCGTCGGCCGTCGGGATGCCGCTCGCGCAGAAGTCCGCCACCGCCGCGACGAACCGGACCTCGTAGCGGTTCGCGTTCACCACCGCCGCCGAAGGCGACACGGGCGATCCGTCCACCGTCGCCAGCACGTCCGCCGACGCGAAGTACGGGTTCTGCGCGGGGTCGGTCATGTCCAGACCGGGAAACTCCTTAACCTGCGCGCCCAGGCTCTTCAGCTGTCCCACCAGCCGGTTGAACGCCTTCAGGTGCTCGGCGCCGTAGGTGTCCTGCGGGCTGACCCCGGTCTTGATGGTGCCGCCCACGTTCATCCAGTCCGCCTGCGGGATGCCGATCGTCAGGCCCCGCAACGGAGTCCGCCCGGGCCGCGGCGACGACGGGATCGCCGGGAACGGCAGGGGCGCCGAGAGCGTCTGCGGGTCGTTCACCGGGTCCGGGCCGAGGATCGTGCTCAGGATCAGCGCCGAGTCCCGTGCGCTGCGGGAGATCGGGCCGAGCACGTCGTACCCCGGCGAGAGCGGCATGAGCCCGGCGATCGACACCGTGCCCAGCGACGGCTTGATCCCGCTGGCGCCGTTCGCGGCCGACGGCATGATGATGCTGCCGCCCGTCTCCTCGCCGATGCAGGCCGCGGCCAGCCGCGCGACGGGCGCGACCCCCGAGCCCTGGCTCGATCCGCCCGGCACGTGCGACGGGCTCCAGGCGTTGCCCGCGAACGTGCCGGTGATCGAGCCGGAGAAGGCCGAGCAGATGGTGTTGCCCAGCAGCACCACACCGGCCGCCCGCAGCCGGGCGACGACCGTGGCGTCCTGAAGCGCCTTGTTGCCGGTGAACGCCGGGCTGCCGTCCTGTGCGTTCAGGCCTTTGATGCCCACGGAGTCCTTGATGCCCATGGGGATCCCGCATAGTGGCGACAGGTCGCCGCTGTGCCGGCGCCAGGTGGAGATCCGCTGGTCGGCGGCTCGCGCGGCGGCGAGCGCGCCGGCGGTGTCGACGCGCACGAACGCGTTGTACGCGCCATTGTCGCCGTACACCTCGAAAGGACCGTTGAGCTTCGAAATCCGGCCGAGGTAGGCCTGGGTGATCTCGACGCTCGACGTGCGGCCCGCGCGCAGCAGCGCGGCGAGCTCCGTGATCTCGTAGTCCACGAGCCGGCCGCGGTGGGGGATCTGGTTCACCGGCGGCAGCGCCGGGCCGCCGGCCGAGGCCGCGCTCGCCGGCGCCGCACCCAGCGTGAGGGAAAGGGTGCCGCCGGCGACCGCCGCACCGGCGCCGCCGAGCACGGATCTCCGCGTGAGTCTTCCTGGTTGTGCCACGTACTGCCTCGCTTCTGAACCGGTGGGGAAGGGCAGGCGAGACGCTAGGACCTCACGATTGCGCGAGCGTTTCGGATATAACGAGCACATTTCCAGTCCGGACACACCGGCTGATTTCGAGGAACCCTTGCCCGACAACGAGGTCCTCCCGCCCCCGCGCCGCCCCGCCCACCCACCTTGGTTCGCGACCGCAACCGAACCATGGCGCGAGATCGCGCCGGCTTCTGGATTGAGCGGTGCGATCGGCCCCGGCCGATCAGACCGCCCAATCCAGAGGCCGGCTCAAAGGCGATCTCGCCCGCCTCGGTGGAGCCGAGGCAGACAACACAGAAAACTCAATGTCGGTTGAGGTGGTCCAGCAGGCGCGGCAGGAGGAACTCCCCGGCCTCTTCCGGCAGCCAGTGACTGGCCCCTTCGACGACCTCGAACTCGTACTCGCCATCGACGTACGAGCGGGTCAGCTCGGCCGCTGCGCGGCCCAGGTACGGGTCCTCGCTGCCCCACAGGTACAGCGTCGGCACGGAGATGCGGCCGGCGGGGATGTCGAACTCGCTGGCCGCCGGACCGCGGTACCAGTTGAGTGTGGCCGTCAAAGCGCCCGGCTCGGTCAGTCGCGTGATGTTGCGTTCGACCAGCTCGGCGGGCACGCGGTCACCGTACGCGGCGCGCAGTTCGGCGGCGTCGTCGGCGAGCAGGGAGGCTTCGGCGCGGCCGTCGAGGTGGCGGAAGAACCGGACGTAGCCGAGATCGCGGAACTGGCGCGTGTCGTCGGTGGCGGCGCGGTGCAGTGCGGCCGGGTGCGGGGTGGTGAGGATGGTCAGGGACCGCAGCTGGTCGGGGTGCGCGCTGGCGAACGCCCAGCCGACCATGCCGCCCCAGTCGTGCGCGACGAGGTGGAAGCGGTCGGATCCCAGCGCCGCGGCGAAGGCGATCACATCGGTGATGAGGTGGCGCACGGAGTACTGGTCGACGTCCAGCGGCCGCGCGCCCGAGGCGTAGCCGCGCTGGTCGACCGCGACGGCGCGGTAGCCGGCCGCGCCCAGTGCCGCGAGTTCCGTGGTCCACGAATCGGCGAACTCCGCCCATCCGTGCAGCAACAGGACGAGGTCCCCGGACGCGGGGCCGGCGGCGAGCGCGCTGTGGCGGTGGGTGCCGACGGTGATCGTCAGCTGCTCGGTGCCCGGGACCATGATCACCAGGCTAGGAAGCGGAAGCTTCCGGCCACCACAGGAAAAAGTGCACTCTTGCCGCCTGTTCGTACGTGCCGGGCACCACCGTCCACAGTGTCCACCACGGGAGGGGCCCCGCCGGCCGAAACGGCGGGCGGGGCCCCGGAACCGACCTCAGGCCGGCAGGTCCACGAGATCCGCCAGCCGCGCGCGGTGCCGGCCCGGCGTACCGAACGCGAGCTCGTCGCTCTTGGCGCGCTTGAGGAACAGGTGCGCGGGGTGCTCCCACGTCATGCCGATCCCGCCGTGGAGCTGGATGGCCTCCTCCACCGCGTGCACCGCGATCGGCGCGACGCGTGCCTGCGCCACGGCCACCGCGATCGGCACGTCGTAGCCGCCGGCGAGCGCGTCGGCTGCGTACCGCGCCGTCGCACGCGCGTTCACCAGGTCCGTGTACAGGTTCGCCAGCCGGTGCTTGAGCGACTGGAAGCCGCCGACCGGGCGCCCGAACTGGTAGCGGCCCTTGAGGTAGGTGACGGTGGTCGTCAGCGCCCACTCCGTGAGCCCCGTCTGCTCCGAGGCGAGCAGCCCCGCCGCCGTGGTCAGCGCGGTGTCCAGTGCCGCCTCCGCGGCCGCGCCGCTCACGACGAGGCGCGCCGCGGCGTGGTCCAGCTCGACGTCGGCCACGCGCCGCGTCAGGTCGAGCGACACCAGCTCGGTCACCTGGGCCGCCGACGCCTCCACCGCGTACAGCCCCGGCCCGTCGGGCCCGGTCGCGGGCACCACGAGCAGCTCGGCCACGGACGCGTCGACGACCGTGCCGGCCCGCCCGCTCAGCGTCCCGTCGTCGTTCACGGACACCGTCCCCGGGAAAGCCGCCCCCGGTGCGGTCGACAGCGGCACGGCCAGCGCACCCGTCAGCTCGCCCGCGGCGAGCTGGGGGAGCAGCTCGGCCACAACCGAACCGCCCGCCGCCAGCAGCGCCGACGTCGCCAGCACCGCACTGCCGAGGAACGGCACCGGCGCCACGCTGCGGCCCAGCTCTTCGAGCACCACGGCCGTCTCGCGCGCCGAAGCGCCGTGCCCGCCGAGCTCCTCGGGCACCATCAGCCCAGCCGCGCCGAGGTCGGCGGCGAGCGTCGTCCACAGCTTCAGGTCGTACGGCTCGGCCGTCTCCACGCGGGCCAGCAGCGCGGCCGGCGACGCCCGGTCGGTGAGCAGGTCGCGCACCGACGCGCGCAGGTCCTCTTCGACGTCGGAGTACAGCAGATCCGGGGTGGGTAGCTCGCTCATCGCGGCAGGTCCTTCCAAGCGACGTCCTTGTCCACCCGCGGCTCGGACGGCAGCCCCAGCACGCGTTCGGAGATGATGTTGCGCAGGATCTCCGAGGTCCCACCCTCGATCGAGTTGCCCTTCGCGCGCAAGTAGCGGTAACCCGCCTCGCGCCCCAGGAAGTCGACCTTCTCCGGCCGCCGCAGCGTCCAGTCGTCGTAGCGCAGGCCTTCTTCGCCGAGCAGCTCGATCTCCAGCCCGGTGAGCTTCTGGTTCAGCTCGGAGAACGCCACCTTCATCGCGGAGCCCTCCGGCCCCGGCGCACCGGCTGTGAGCTGCTGGCGCAGCCGGGAAGCGGCCAGCCGCAAGGACTCGGCCTCCACCCAGTGCTGCACGAGCCGGTCACGCAGCTCCGGCGTGCGCAGCTCGGGCCGCTCGCGCCAGGTCTTCGAGACCATGCCGATGAGGCCGCCTTCGCGCGGCAGCGCGTTGCCGCCGATGGCCACGCGCTCGTTCATCAGCGTGGTCTGCGCGACCTTCCAGCCCTCGCCGACGGCGCCGAGGCGCTGCGTGTCCGGGATCCGCACACCGGTGAGGAACACCTCGTTGAACTCGGCCTCGCCGGTGATCTGGCGCAGCGGCCGTACCTCGACTCCGGGCGCGGTCATGTCGCACAGGAAGTACGTCATGCCCTGGTGCTTCGGCACGTCCGGGTCGGTGCGGGTGACGAGGATGCCCCACCGCGCGGTATGCGCACTCGAGGTCCACACCTTCTGCCCCGTCACGACCCAGTCGTCGCCGTCGCGCACCGCGCGCGTGGCCAGCGCGGCGAGGTCGGAGCCGGCGCCCGGCTCGCTGAACAGCTGGCACCACACCTCCTCGCCCGTCCACAGTGGACGCAGGTAGCGCGTGCGCTGCTCCTCGGTGCCGAAGGCGAGGATCGTCGGCGCGGCCATGCCGAGGCCGATGCCGATGCGGCGCGGGTCGTTGTCCGGCGCGCCGGCCGCGGCGAACGCGGCGTCGACCACCGGCTGCAGCGCGCGCGGAGCGCCCTGGCCGCCGAGGCCCTCGGGGAAGTGCACCCACGCCAGGCCCGCGTCGTAACGGGCGCGCAGGAACTCCAGCCGGTCGGTGGTCTTCGGGTCGTGCGCGGCCAGGAACTCGGCCACTTGCGCCCGGAGGTCGTCGGGGGTCATCGGCCGGCCTCCGCCCGGTACTTCTTCAGCTCACGCCGCGCCAGCGAGCGCTTGTGCACCTCGTCCGGGCCGTCGGCCAGGCGCAGCGTGCGCACGCCCGCCCACAGCTCGGCCAGCGGGAAGTCCTGGCTCACGCCACCGGCGCCGTGGGCCTGTACGGCCTTGTCGAGGATCCACTCCACCGTGATCGGCGTGGAGATCTTGATGGCCTGGATCTCGGTGTGCGCGCCCTGGTTGCCCACGGTGTCCATGAGCCACGCGGTCTTGAGCACCAGCAGCCGCTGCTGCTCGATGCGCACGCGCGACTCGGCGATCCAGTCCTGCACCACCCCGGACTCGGCGATGGGCTTGCCGAAGGTCTCGCGCGAGAGCGTGCGGCGGCACATCAGCTCCAGTGCCCGCTCGGCCATGCCGATCGCGCGCATGCAGTGGTGGATGCGGCCGGGGCCCAGGCGGGCCTGGGCGATCGCGAACCCGGCGCCCTCGTCGGCGATGAGGTTCTCCGCCGGCACACGCACGTCGTCGAACAGCACCTCGGCGTGGCCGCCGTGGTCGCCGTCGGTGTAGCCGAACACGTGCATGCCGCGCTTGATCGTGACGCCCGGAGTGTCACGCGGCACAAGGATCATGCTCTGCTGCTGGTGCGGCTGCGCGTCCGGATCCGTCTTGCCCATCACGATCATGATCTTGCAGTTCGGGTTCATCGCGCCGGAGATGAACCACTTGCGGCCGTTGACCACGTACTCGTCACCGTCGCGGCGGATGCTGGTGGCGATGTTGCGCGCGTCGGACGAGGCCACGTCGGGTTCGGTCATCGCGAACGCGGAGCGGATCTCGCCGTCGAGCAGCGGCTGAAGCCACTGCTTCTTCTGCTGCTCGCTGCCGAACATGTGCAGCACTTCCATGTTCCCGGTGTCCGGCGCGGCGCAGTTCACCGCGGTCGGTGCGAGCCGGGGGCTGCGGCCGGTGATCTCGGCCAGCGGCGCGTACTGCAGGTTGGTCAGGCCCGCCCCGTCCTCACCGGGCAGGAAGAAGTTCCACAGGCCGCGCTTGCGTGCCTCCGCCTTGAGCTCCTCCACGACCGGCACCGACGACCAGGGGTTCTCGCGCTCGGCGAGCTGCTCTTCGAAGACCGGTTCGGCGGGGTAGACGTGCGAATCCATGAAGTCGAGCAGCTGCCCGCGCAGCTCCTCGGTGCGCGCGTCGAACGCGAAATCCATGACTACTTCTCCTCTTTGAGCGTCTCGTAGCCGTGCGAGACGAGTGGGGCCACGGCGTCGCCGATGCCCTCGAACCCGGACCCGACGGTCTGGCCCTTGCGGTAGCGGAAGTAGATGCCTTCCAGGATCACTGCGAGCTTGAAGAACGCGAAGCTCACGTACCAGTTGAGCGCCGACACGTCACGGCCGGAGCGCTCGGCGTAGCGGGCGATCACCTCGTCGGTGCTCGGGTAGCCGGGTGCCGAGCTGGCGTTGGACACCATCTGCAGCGACACCTTGTCGCGCTCGGCGTAAGCCACCAGCAGCGCGAGGTCGGTGAGCGGGTCGCCGAGGGTGGACATCTCCCAGTCGAGCACCGCGGTGATGCGGTCGTCGCCGTCCACGAGCACGTTGTCGAGCCGGTAGTCACCGTGCACGATCGTCGCCGGGCCCGAGGTCGGCAGCTTCGCGGCGAGGCTGTCGTGCAGCTCGTCGGCGCCGGGCAGGTCGCGGCTGCGCGAGCCGTCGAGCTGCTTCTTCCAGCGGCGCAGCTGGCGTTCGAGGAAGCCGTCGGGCCGGCCGAAGTCGCCGAGCCCCACCGCTTCCGGGTCCACGGCGTGCAGGTCCACGAGCGTGTCGACGAGCCGGAACCCGATCTCACGCGTGCGCTCGGTGCCCAGCACCGCGAGCTCGGAGTCGGTGCGGTACGGCGTGCCGGCCACGAACTCCATCACGTAGAACTGCGCGCCGAGCACGTCGGCGTCCTGGCACAGCACGACGGTGCCCGGCACCGGGACCGCCGTGCCGGCCAGGCCGGAGATCACCTTGAACTCGCGCGCCATGTCGTGCGCCGTCGGCAGCACGTGCCCGAGCGGCGGCCGCCGGACGACCCAGCGGTGCGTGCCGTCGCCCACGATGTAGGTGAGGTTCGAGCGGCCGCCCTGCACCACCTCGGCGGTCAGCTCGCCGGTGACCAGGCCGGGCCGCTGCTCGTCGAGGTAGGCGCGCAGGCGGGCCAGGTCGAGTCCTGGCGGGTCGGACGGGGTCATCGGGCCTCCTCAGGGGTCACCGGGCCACGCTACCGACTAGTCGGTATGTCGTACAGCCGCCGGCCCGGGTGTCCCCGGGCCGGGTGCCTCTCGCGTGGTCAGGCGGGTGGTCGGGCAGTGCTGCCGGGTCAGGCGATCAGGCGGGCGACGAACTCGGCGACGCAGGCCGGCTTGGCCTCGCCGTCGATCTCGACGGTCCACCGCACCACAGCCTGCTTGCCACCGGGCGCGTCTGTCACCTCGAGCAGGTCCGCGCTGCCGCGCACCTTCGCCCCGACCTTCACCGGCTGCGGGAACCGCACCTTGTTGAGCCCGTAGTTGATACCCATCTTCAGGCCGTCGACGCGGTAGACCTGGGAGCCGAAGTGCGGCAGCAGCGAAAGCGTGAGGAACCCGTGGGCGATCGTGGTGCCGAACGGTCCCGCCGCGGCCTGCTCGGTGTCGAGGTGGATCCACTGGTGGTCGTCGGTGGCGTCGGCGAACTGCTGCACCCGCTCCTGCGTGACGGTGAGCCACTCGCTCTCGCCGAGGTGCTCGCCCGCCGCGGCGGCGAACTCGTCGACGTTCGTGAACACGCGCATGGCCATCAGTCCTTCGGTCCGCCGGCGACGTAGATGACCTGGCCCGAGACGAAGCCCGCGCCCTCGCTCACGAGGAACGAGGTCACGTGGGCGATGTCGTCCGGCGTGCCCACGCGCTGCACCGGGATCTGGGAGGCGGCCGCCTTCTTGAAGTCCTCGAAGTCCATGCCGAGGCGCTCGGCGGTGGCCGCGGTCATGTCCGTGGCGATGAACCCGGGCGCGATCGCGTTCGCGGTCACGCCGAACTTGCCCAGCTCGATGGCGAGGGTCTTGGTGAAGCCCTGCATGCCGGCCTTGGCGGCGGAGTAATTGACCTGGCCGCGGTTGCCCAGCGCCGAGGTGCTGGACAGGTTCACGATCCGGCCCCACTTCGCTTCGGTCTGATACTTCTGCACCGCACGCGTCATGAGGAACGAGCCCTTGAGGTGCACGCCGAGCACGGAGTCCCAGTCGTTCTCGGTCATCTTGAACAGCAGGTTGTCGCGCGTGATGCCGGCGTTGTTGACCAGCACGGTCGGCGCGCCGAGCTCCTCGGCGACGCGGGCGACGGCGGCCTCGACCTGATCGGCGTCGCTGACGTCCAGCGAGACGCCGACAGCCCGGCCACCCTCGGCCACGATCGCCTCGGCGCCCTGCTTCACCGCGGACTCGTCGAGGTCCAGCAGGCCGACGGCGAACCCGTCGGAGGCGAGACGGCGGGCGACGGCGGCACCGATGCCGCGGCCGGCTCCCGTCACGATGGCAACCCGGGCGGGGGAATCGGTCACGAGGACCCTCCTCATCGTTGAGAAACAGCGAGCGGGCACGCAGTCTGCCCGGCTAAGCGGATGCTTAGGCGAAGATACCCGGGGGCCTCGCGGCGGGCCACTGTGACCGGCCTCATGGTCGCCCGGACGGCCGTCGGTCGGGCGGGATTGTCGACCCACGGATTTCAAGGCTTGACTAGAAATTCCAGGGCTCCCTCCGTAAAGTGACCTGGGTCTCTGCGCGGAGGCGGAAGGAGTCGCGGATGCCGACGGCGATGCCCCAGATCCGCGTCGACGGGGTGCTTCGGGCCGTCCGCGCGCTCGAGCCCGTGGACATCGCGTTCGCGGCCCGCGTCGACCAGGGCACGGGCACGTTCGTGCTCGACCGGTTCGACGGCGCCCGCACCGACCTCCTGCGGAACCTGGTCATCCCCCGGGGCGAGGGTGTCGGCGGCCGGTGCATCGCGCTGGAACGGCCTGTGTTCGTCCGGGACTACGTGGCGGCCAAGGGCATCACGCATCGCTTCGATGACGCCGTGGCGGGTGAGGGTCTGAGCGCGATGTTCGCCGTGCCCGTGAAGACCGACGGCGTGGTGCGCGACGTCGTCTACGGCGCGGCGCGCACGTCGGTCGAATTCGGCGAGGGCCTGATCGACCGGGCGGTCGAGCTCGTGAAGCGCTCGGCGGTGGCTGAACCACCGAGCCCGCCGCGGCGCTCGGCCGGCGACATCGCCGCGGAGCTCGAGGACATCGCGGACGCCGTCACCGACCCCGAGGTGCGCCGGCGGCTCCGGGAGCTGGGTGCGAGCCTGTCCGGGAAACCGGCGGACGACGACCTGCCGATCCGGCTCTCGCCGCGTGAGCTGGACGTGCTCACCGCCGTGGCGATGGGGCACGCCAACGTGGACGTCGCCCGGCGCCTCGGCCTCACCGTGCAGACCGTGAAGTCGTACCTCAAGAGCGCGATGGCCAAATTGGACAGTCACACCCGCGGCGAAGCCGTCTACCGCGCGCGGATGGCCGGCTTGCTACCGTGACCGCGGTGGGGAACCTGACGCCCGGCGGGCCCGACGAGGCGCCGGTGACTGCCGCGCCGGTGACCCGGGCCGAACGCAAGCGGGCCGAACGGGTGGCGCGGCTCGAACGCGCCGCGGCGCGTGTGTTCGCCCACCACGGCTACGAAGGCGCCAATTTCGACCTCATCGCGGCCGAGCTGGACCTGCGCGGCGCCAGCCTCTACTACTACGTCTCCTCGAAGGAAGAGCTCTTCCTGCGCTGCCTGCGCCAGTCGGCGGCCGACGTGTCCGCCCGGCTGCGGGCGATCGTCGAGGCCGAACCGGAGCCGCGGGAACGGCTGCGGCGGCTGTTCCGCGAACAGGTGCTGATCGAGGTCCGTGACTACCCCGAGTACGTGCCGCTGTTCTTCAAGGCGCGCGTGAGCGTGCCCGCGTTGGCCGACGCCGTGCTGGGTCTGCGCCGCGAGCACGCGACCGTGTTCGAGGAGACGGCGCGGGAGCTCGGCACGGACCCGCGGAAAGCGCGGCTGTGCCTGGAAATCGCGTACGGCACGCTGGCCTACCTGCCCGACTGGTACGACCCGGCCGGCGCCGTGGGCCCCGTGGAGCTGGCGGACGAGCTGGCCGAACTGCTCGTCGCGCCGTTCCTCGGCACGGGCGGCTGACCACCCCCACTCGTGGGTATCCGCGCGACCGCGCCGCACCTACCGTTGGTCCGGATGGCCCAGTCCCCGGCCGGGCCCGACGATCCCGTGCTCCCGCCGTCCCCGAGGCGGGGAACCCCGAGAACAGGTGATGCCGAATGACCGCGACCACCACGAACTCCGTGCGGGGTGGCCAGCACGCCGACCACGGGTACGAGCTGCCCTGGGCCTTCACCCCCGAGCACCTGCAGTGGCGCGACACCGTGCGGGAGTTCACCGCCGAGGTGGTGGCGCCCGAGGCCTCCCGGCGCAGCATCGAGTCGAGGTTCGACGCGGACCTGGTCCGCGCGGCGGGCCGGCTCGGGGTCTTCGGGCTGATGGTGCCGGCCGAGTTCGGCGGCGCCGGCGCGGACCTGCGCACGCTGTGCCTCACGGTCGAGGAGCTGGCCACAGTGGACTCTTCGCTCGCCGTCACGGTGCACGTCCAGGCCATCTGCGCCGCACTGCTGGCCCACTTGGCCCAGGACCGGCCCGAGCTGTGCCGCGAGATCCTGCCCTCGGCCGCCACCGGCGAGACGTTCGTCTCGATCGGCCTCACCGAACCGTCGGGCGGGTCGGACGCCGGCAACATCAGCACCGTCGCGCGTCAGGACGGCGACGGCTGGATCATCAACGGCGCCAAGCAGTTCATCACCAACTCCGGCACCCCGTTCTCGCGCTACGTGATCCTGCTCGCCGCGGTCGGCGACGACGAGCGCGGCCGGCCGCCGGTGTCGGCGTTCCTCGTCCCGCTGGACGCGCCGGGCGTCACCGTCGGCAAGGGCTACCCGAAACTCGGCTGGCGTTCCTCCGACACGCACCCGCTGTTCTTCGACGACGTCCGCGTGCCGGGCGACGCGCTGCTGTCCGAACCGGGCCGCGGCTACCGCGACGCGCTCGAGTTCCTCACCTGGGCGCGGCTGCCGATCGCCGCGATGAGCGCCGGGCTCGCCCGCGGCTGCCTGGCCGACACCCTGCGCTTCGTCGCCGAACGCACGAGCTTCGGCAAGCCGCTGGGCCACCACCAGGCCGTGGCGTTCCAGACCGCGGACATCGCCGCGCTGGCCGCCACCGCCCGCACTCTGACCTACGACGGCGCGTGGAAGTACGATCACGGCTTGTCGATCAGGGACGCCGCCGCCACGGCGAAGCTGGTCGCGTCGGAAGCCGCGAACAAGGCCGCCTACCTGGCGACCCAGCTGCAGGGAGGCTACGGCTTCATCGAAGAGACGGCCGCAACTCGCCACCACCAGGACGCCCGCATCCTCACCATCGGCGAGGGCACGTCCGAAGTGCAGCGGATGCTGATCGCGCGTTCACTGGGGCTGGCCGTCTGAGCAGGTGCCGATCGATCGAACACACATGGGAGTGTGCCGTGGCCGACAGTGTGGAACAGCTGATCTCCGTTCCGTTGCAGGAACTTCCCCAGCGGTGGCGTTCGGCGAGCCGGGCCGAGGAGATCGCGGGCGCGCGGGCGCTGCACGATCGCGACCCAGACGAGTACTGGGCGTGGGCCGCGGGCAAGCAGCGGTGGATGCGGCCGTGGGACGAGGTGCGCAGCGGTGACCTGCCCGAGTTCCGGTACTTCACGGGCGGGCTGCTCAACGTCGCCGACAACTGCGTCGACCGCTGGGCCGAGGACCCCGCGACGGCCGACCGCGCCGCCGTGGTGTGGGAGGGCGAGCCGGGGGACACCCGCACGGTGACCTACGCCGAGCTCGCCCGGGAGACCTCGGCGCTGGCGGCGGGGCTGCTGGAGCTGGGCATCGGCAAGGGCGACGTGGTCGCCATCTACCTGCCGAACCTCGTCGAGGCGTTCACGGCCATCCACGCGTGCAACCGGATCGGCGCGATCTACACGGTGCTGTTCTCCGGCTTCGGCAAGGACGCCGTCGCCGCGCGGCTCAAGGTCTCCGGTGCGAAGGCCGTGGTGGTCGCCGACGCGTCCTACCGGCGCGGCAAGCTCGTGCCACTGCTGGAGACCCTGCGCACGGCCCGGCCGGGCCTGCCCGACCTCGGCCACGTCGTGGTGCTCGACCGCACCGGCCGCGACCTACCGCTCGAAGCGGGCGAGGTCTCCTACGCCGACCTCGTCGCCCGGCACCCCGAAGGCACGCCGGCCGTGCCGCTGGAGGCGAACGACCCCGCGTTCCTGATCTTCACCAGCGGCACGGAGTCGACGCCGAAGGGCGTGGTGCACTCGGTCGCCGGGTTCCTGGTCGGCACGTGGGCCAACGCCTACTGGCAGGCCGGCCTCGAAGAGGGCGACGTCTACTGGGTGGCCGCCGACGTCGGCTGGCTGACCTTCCCGATCCAGGCCGTGATCGGCGGGTTGGCGTGCGGGACCACGATCGCGTGTTACGAGGGCGCGCTCGACACCCCGACGAAGGAACGTTTCTACGAGTTCTGCGAACGCCACGAGGTCACGCAGGTGCTGGCCGCGCCGACCGTGCTGCGGATGCTGCGCTCGTTCGGCGAGGACCTGTGCGCGGCGCACCCGCTGCCGCACCTCAAGCTGATCACCGTGCAGGGCGAGCCGCTCGACGCCGAGACGTTCACCTGGGCCGGCGCGCACCTCGACGTACCCATCGTCAACGCCTACGGCCAGACCGAGACCGGCTCCACCTGGACCTACCCCGTGACCGGCGTCGATGCGTTGAAGGCGGGCTCCGCCGGCCGCCCCCTGCCCGGCCACGACTGCGAGATCGTGGACGACGACGGCCGGCCGGTCCCCGCCGGTACCAAGGGAAACCTGGTGATCACCCGGCCGTTCCCCACCCTGGCGCGCACGGTGTGGGGCGACCACGAGCGCTACCTCTCGGCGTACTTCAATCAGTTCCCCGGCCGGTACAACACCAAGGACGAAGCCGTCCTCGACGCCGACGGCCACCTGTGGGTGCTCGGGCGCGCGGACGACGTCATCAACGTCGCCGCCCACCGCATCTCCACGATGGAGATCGAAGGCGTCGTGACCGCACACGAGCGCGTCGCCGAGGCCGCCGTGGTCGGCGTGCCCGACCCGACGAAGGGCACGGTGCCGATCGCCTTCGTCACCCTCTTGGCCGGAGCCGATGCCGACTCGGTGTCGGCCGAGCTGATCCGCCGCGTCGGTGAGGAACTCGGCGGCTACGCGCGGCTGGCCAAGGTCTATCCCGTCACGGCCCTGCCGAAGACGCGCACGGGCAAAACCATGCGCCGCCTGCTGCGCGACGTCCTCGTCGAGGGCGCTCCCCGCGGCGACACCAGCGCGATGGAGGACCCCGGCGCCCTGGACGCGGTGCTGACGGCGCTGTCCACGGCCCGCTGACCTCCCCGCCCGCGGAGCCGTCGGCCCGTGCCGGTGGCGCGTCCGGTTCGCCGGGAGCGCCACCGGCAGGGGCGGCGCCGCCGCCCGCCAGCGGTCGTCCGGCCGGTCGAAGTGCGCCGCGCTCCTGCCGTCAGTCCACGTCCGCAGGCCCCCGATTGGCCGCTGGGTGTGACCGGCCGATCAGGCTCTCCTGGCAGAGCCCGCCGCTCCCGCCGTGCTGGGGTGCGATGCCGCACGGCCGGAGCAGCGGAGGCTTCGGGGGGGCTGGAGCCGCCCAGCCCGCGGCCTCGAGTGCTCGGCCGCGCCATCCGGTGGCGCGTCCGGTTCGCCGGGAGCGTGCGCCGGGCGGGGCGGCGCCGCTGCCCGATAAGCTGGCGCCGTGGCCGAGGGGCGAGAGGTGTCGACCGTGACGATCTGGAACGACGTGATCAGTTTCGTGCGCCTGCGTTACGAGGTGCTCGAGGACCACGACGGCTGGCTGCGCTTCCGCCTGCCCACTGACGACGGCCGTAGCCAGCAGGCGACCGTCCACCTGCTGCCCGACCACGGTGGGGTGGCGTGGGCCGAGCTGTCCTCGCCCGTCGGCTGGGCCGACCGCGTCGATCTGCGCCGGCTGCTGGAGCTCGTCGGCGAGTCCGGCGTCGGCGGCGCGGCCGTGGTCGACGGCGTGGCGCTGATCAAGCACGCGGTGCCGCTCCCGTCGCTGGACATCGAGGACGAGCTGGACCGGCCCTTGCGCGCCCTGGTGGCCCGCGCCGACCAGCTCGAACACGACCTCGGGCAGGGCGACGAGTTCTGACCGACGGCCGGGCTTCAGCTCGGGACGCGGGCCGGTTTCTTCGCACGAACCGGCGCCGCCAGCACTGCCAACGCGACCAGCTCCGTGAGCGCCATCCCGCGTTCGACCAAGCCGAGCGGGATGAGCAGCCACCAGCGTTCGTCGTTGACCGCGGCGACCGCCACGGCGCCGAGGATGATCGCCAGCCAGCCCAGCGAGAGCACGGCGAGCAGTCGCGCGGCGAACCGGCGGCGCGGCGAATGGGGGAACGTCGTGCGCGCGGCCACCAGAATGGCCAGCGGCAGGCAGACGAACGCGACCACGCTCGCCACGCGGTGCAGCGTGCCGCCCGCGGCACCACCGGTGGCGGTGGCCCAGTTGGTCTTCGGGAACGCCACGATCACGAGCAAGCCGATCGTCCACAGTGCACCGAACACAGCCGAAACGACAGGCAGCAGCCGTTGCAGCCGCAGCACGGCGAGCGTCACGGCGGAGCCCACGGCCACCAGGACCACCGCGAGGTCGAACAGCCACTTGTTGTCCGACAGGCCGTACTCGCTGATGGTTCGGCTGGTCACGCTGATCTCGTCAGTGGGCGGTACCAGCTGCAGGAGCAAAACCAGCACGGCGCCGATCGCGAACGCGGCGATGCCGGCGATCGACAGCAGAGCGGGGCGGCGGTCCTCAGCGAGGGCGGTCATCCTTCGAGATTAGCCAGGACGGGTATGTGCGCGCTGTGAGCGGATGATCCCGTACTTCCGAAGGTTACCCGGGGCGTTTTGCGCCGATATGGTCGTTCGCTGCCGGAGCGTCCCTGCTCCCGGCTTGGCCCTGGGAGGTCCGCGAACGTGGGGAATTCACCTCTTTCATCCAGATTCTCACTCGGAAGATCCAGACCATGGGTTCTGCTGGCCACCGCCGGCGTCCTGGCGGGGGCGTTCGTCGCCCTGCCGACGTCGGCCACGGCCGCGCAGAACGTGGTGCACGCCGACCGTGCCGTGGTGCGGTCGTGTTTCGCCGCACTCCAGCCGGCCGGCGCGCCCGGCACCGACCGCCGCGAGGTCACCTCGACGGTCGACGGCCTGGTCCAGACCCGCCTGACGCCGGGTGCCGGCGCCGAAGGCGACTGGGACCTCGCGGTGTTCGACAAGGCCACCGGGGCGCTCGTCGCGGCCTCGGCGGCCTTGCGCAGCCACGAGCTCGCCGAGAGCTTCGTGAAGAAGGGCCAGCAGCTCGTGATTCAGAGCTGCCGGTACGCGGGCAACGCGAAGGAGGCGAAGCTCGGCGTCGACTTCCTCGCGCTGACCCCGCAGGGCACCCCGACCGGATCCGCCGCGCCGGCCCAGCGCGCCGAACTCGTCCGTGTGCACACGCCTTCGCGCGCCGACAAGAACAAGCTCCTCGGACTCGGCCTCGACGTCACCGAGAAGGGCGATGCGACCGGCGTCGAGGTCGTGCTCGCCGGCGACGCCGACCGCCGCACGCTCGCGGCGAGCGGGCTGACGGCAGACGTCGTCGAGCCGGACCTCTCGGCGAAGTCGATCCGCGACGCGAAAACCGACCGCGAGTACGCCGCGAAGACGGCGTCCTCGGTGCTGCCGTCCGGCCGCACGAGCTACCGCCACCTGTACGACTACGAATACGAGATGAAGGAGCTCGCGCGCAAGAACCCCAAGCTGGTGAAGGCGTTCACGCTGCCGGAGCCGACGTGGGAGGGCCGTGACGTCGTCGGGCTGGAGATCGCCACGGACGTCGCGAACGCCGCCGACGGCAAGCCCGTCGACTTCACCATGGGTGTGCACCATGCGCGCGAATGGCCGGCCGGTGAGACCACGATGGAGTGGGCGTACCAGCTGATCAACGGCTATGCCCACGACACGACGATCCGCGGGCTCGTCGGCAAGACGCGCAACATCATCGTGCCGATCGTGAATCCCGACGGTTTCTCGATCTCCCGCGAAGCCGAACCCCGTGGGGATTTCACGAGGTTCGACTACGAGATGAAGAGAAAGAACTGCAACGCCGCCGATTCCCCGCCGCAGTTCGCCACCGGCGTCTGCAAGGCGAACCCGGGCGGCGCGCAGCGCGGGACCGACCCGAACCGCAACTACGCCGGCTTCTGGGGCGGCGGGGGAGCGGGCCTGTCGTGGAGCAGCGAGACGTTCCGCGGTTCGGCGCCGTTCAGTGAGCCGGAGTCGCGCAACGTTCGTTCGGTCGTGTCGTCGCGGCAGGTGACGAACCTGATCACCTTCCACACCAACGCGGCGCTCGTGCTGCGCCCGCCGGGCGTCGCCGACGTCCGGCCGCCGCTCGAGGACCCCGTGTACGAGGCGCTCGGCGACAAGCTGGCCTCCCACAACGGTTACACGAACGAACCGAGCTGGGCGCTGTACGACACCACCGGCACCACCGAGGACTGGTCGTACTGGGCCACCGGCGGCTGGGGCTTCACGATCGAGATCGGCGGCGCCGGTTTCCACACGCCGTACGAGGTCGGTGTGGTCGCCGAGTACGCGGGCCTGGTCCCCTCGCCGGGCGCGGGCAAGGGCGGCAACAGCGGTGCGCTGATGGAGATGCTGCGCAACACCGCCGACCCGGCCGCGCACTCGACGCTCATCGGCACCGCGCCGAAGGGCTACCAGCTCAAGCTGCACAAGACGTTCCAGACCCCGACGTCCCCCGTGCTGCAGCCGGACGGCTCCACCAAGCCGCCCGTGTACGTGACCGACGACCTCAACTCCACCTACACCTCGACCGGCGGCCGCTTCGCGTGGTCGGTGAACCCGTCGACGCGGCCGTACGTCGCGGGCCGCTACGGGCGTGACCCGCAGGGGCCGGCGCAGGCCGGGTACGCCGTTTCGAACCCGGCGGGCGTGCCGCCGATCAACGAGTCGTACCCGGACAACCCGGCGTCGGAGAGCTTCACGTTCCACGTCGACGGGTTGCCGAAGGTGGACAACGGAAAGTTCAGCGTGGACGTGAACTGGGCGAACCCGGACACCGACTGGGACCTGTACGTGTACGACGCCGCGGGCAACGCCGTGACGTCGTCGGCCAACGGCGGCACCACCTCGGAGCACGCCGTGCTGTTCGACCCGCCCCCCGGTGACTACCGCGCGGTGCTGGTGAACTACGCCCAGGCCGACCCGGCGCAGGTGGACGACTGGACCGGTGGCGTGTCGTTCGCGTCGCCGGTGCCGCCGACGTACGGACCGAAGGAGGCCTACCAGCTGACCTGCACCAACGCGAAGGGCAAGTTGGCGGGCATCGCGGACGTGTACCTCGACCGCGGCCAGACCGTCGACGTCGGCGAGATCTGCACCAACTCGGCGCGCGCGGCCAAGAACCGCTCGCACGGCTGAGGTTCCGGTCCGTGGAGGGCTCCGGCTCGGGGCCCTCCGCGGACCTTCTCAGCCGGTCACGGCCAACGCGACCCCGAGCACGACGAGCACCGCTCCGACGACCCGGTTCAGCACCGGCCGCGCCCGGTCGTACCACCGCTGCGCGGCGGGGGAGGAGAACAGCAGCGCCACGGACAGGTGCCACGTCGCCGAGGCCAGGACGATGAGCCCGATCGCCGCCACCTTCGTCGTCGCGGGCTCCGTCGGCGGCAGCGTGGCCGTCAGCACGCTCCCGAAGAACACGGCGGCCTTGGGGTTGGTGACGTTGCTCAGCATTCCCTGGCCGAACGCACCCCTCCGCTCCGGTAGCGGCGCCAGGTCGGGCGCGCGCGCTTTCGACCAGAGCCTGAGCCCCAGCCACGCCAGGTAAAGCCCGCACACGACCCGCAACGCGGTCGCCAGCCACGGTGTCGCCGCGAGGAGCGCGCCCAACCCGAACACCGCGACCGTCGCCAGCAGCCCACCCGCCGCCACCACCCCGGCCGCCACGGCCACCGCCGCCCTGCGCGACCCGGCGGCCGCGGTGTGCGCGATGAGCACGAAGTTCGGCCCCGGCGTCACCGCCGCGGGCGCGTAGACGAGCAGCACCGTGCCGAGAGTCGCTGCGGTGTTCACCCCGCCATCCTCTCGCGTGCCGGACAGTGGTGTTCGGGGGCCAGGGAGATGACCGCGCAAACCCGTGCCGAGTCCGGCTGCCGCCCACCCACGGGCCGCGCGTGGGGTGGTCCGCAGGTGGCGGGTTACGCGGCCCGACCACTCCCGACAACCTGCCCCCGCACCGTCCGCAGTGCATTGTGGTCCACAGTAGATGGTTCCGCCGACAGCCAGCCGCCGATTTCGCGCAGGAACTGTTCCGGCGTCATGGGTGGGGTGCCCTCGGCGTAGTCGGCGGTGGTGATGGCGCCCGCGCGGCTCGGGTAGACGATCATGGCACCGCGCAGGGCGATGCCGGGGAGCAGGTCGCGGTAGGAGTCGAGGCTTTCGGCGAGGCGGGAGCCGCCGCCGCGGAAGGGGCGGCCGTTGCGCAGCAGGCGGCCGTCGGCGGCGGTTTCGTAGTGGCCGGGGAGCCATTGCTTCGATTCGATGAGCACGAGGCGTTTGCCGCACAGCACGGCGTGGTCGACGTCGGCGAAGACGGAGCCCGGCCAGGCGAGGCCGTGGAAGATGCGGGCGGCGGGCAGCCGCGTCAGGTAGCGCTCGAGGAGGTCGGCCGTGAGGCGTTCGGCGAGCTCGTCGGCTTCCACGCCGGGGCTGCCGAACACCGAGCCGCCGCCGAACTCCGCGGCGAACTCGCTGCGGGCGCGCCGCGCGGCGAGGTAGCCGCGGGCCAGGCGCTGCACCAGCAGTGCCGTGCCGGCCGTGAGCACCAGCCACACGATGAGCACCGGCGGCGTGAAGTCCACCCCCAGGACCAGCGGCGCCAGCACCAGTACCATGCCGGCGACGGCCGCGACCACCGGCGTGTGCCCGGGTCCGCGGCGCCGCCCGTGGCGCACGCGCGGATCCTGCGCCGCGAACTCCCACCACTCGAGCTCGTCCGGCTCCAGGTCCAGTGGTTCGGGCACGAACCCGGGCTCCTCGCTGAACCGCCGGCGTTTCGGCTTTGCCGGCGGTCGTGCGTGCACGGTCGGGATGCCGGCGTCATACGCAGCGCGAGCGCGGGGATCACTCAGCGTGTCGTAGGCCTCGCGCAGCAGCTGGAACGTGCCGACGGTGCCGCCCGCGTCGGGGTGCAGCGTCTTCGCCAGCCTGCGGTAGGCAGCCTTGACCTCCGTGGGCGACGCCGTCTTCCCCACGCCGAGCACCGCGTAGTAGTCGACTTCGGGCACGTTCGCGTTCCACCTCCGAATGGCTGCCGCGCAACGATATGGGGTCGGTGATCGCGATCGCCAACCGCCTCCGCGGCACGCCGGGGTGAACCCCGTTCATCGTCCGGCCGCGGTGACCACAGTGGACAGTGCGGACACGTGCTGGCTGTGCACTGTCGCTCGATCGGGTTCCGGTGCGTGATCTACGCCGTAGACTGGCGGGTCTACGGTGCAGACTCCGCAGGGTGCGCAGACTCAAGACCGCCCGGCGGTCCGAGATCGTGGGTGCGGCACTGGAACTGGCGGCCGAACGCGGCCTGCCCGCGCTGTCGATGCGCGGCGTCGCCGCCCGGCTCGGCCTCACGCCCATGGCGCTGTACGGCTACTTCCGGAGCAAGGACGACCTACTCGACGGAATCGCCGCCCACCTGCTCACCCTGCTGCCCGCGCCCGGCGCGGACCTCGACCCCCTCACCCGATTGCGTGAACTGGCCGGGGGAGCGCGGGCGGTCGCGCGTGAGCACCCCGCCGTCGCAGGACTCCTGTTCACCCGTCCGGCGGCGAGTGAGCGGTCCCTCCTCCCAGCCGAACGCGTGTACCAAGCCCTGCTCGACGCCGGGATGCCCGAAGCCGAAGTCCCGCGCCTGGAACGCCTGCTGTCCACGTTCGTCCTCGGCTACGTCCTCTCGGAGGTCGAAGGCCGCTTCGCCGCGAGCACCCGCCTCGCCCGCTCGCGCCGCGTCGAGCTCGGTCCTGCCGACCTGCCCGCCCACCACCGGCTCGCCCCCCTGCCGCACCACCTCGACTGCGACGCCGAGTTCGCCGAAGACCTCGAAGACCTGCTGACGATCATCGAAGCCGCCGCGAAGTGACGCTCAGGCTTGCGCGGCCGTCCGCCGCGGCTCGCGGCGTTCGAACACCAGCTCCCGTGCCGTGCCCAGCGCCGTCGTCACCGCGCCTGCCAGCACGGCCTCCGACCCCAGCTGCCCGGCGACGATCTCCGGGGCGAACGGCGTCGTCGCGGTCAGCGCGCGCCGCATCGGCCCGGCGAGCAGCGCCGCGTTGCTCCCGATGCCGCCGCCCACCACGATGAGCCCGGGGTCGAGCACGGCCGTCACCGCGGCCACCGCGTGCGCCGGCTGCGCGGCCTCCTCCTCGACCACGCGCAGCGCCACCGGATCCCCGTCCGCGGCCGACCCGAAGACCTCCCGAGCGCTTCGAGCGGTCGAGCCCAGCGCCCGGGCCCGCGTGACGATCGCGTGCGCCGAAGCGACGTCCTCCATCGGCCCGGGCCGGTGAGCGCGTGCCCCGGAAGGACGGGCACCCGCGGGCAGGTCCGCGGTCTCACCCGCCGCGCCGTGCGCGCCCCGGAACAGCATCCCGCTGACCAGCACGCCCATTCCGATGCCGGTGCCCACCTTGAGGCACACCAGCACGTCCACGCCGAGTGCCGCACCCAGCGCGTGCTCGCCGACCGCGCACAGGTTCGCGTCGTTCTCCACCACGAGGTCCGCACCGTGCGCGCACAGCCGTTCGGCCAGCGAGTGCACCAGCCCCGTGTGCTCCCACCCCGGCAGGTTCCGCGCCCGGTGCACGGTTCCGGTGTGCGCGTCCGGAATGCCCGGCGTGCCAGACACTGTGGCCACGACGTCGGCCGGCTCCAGCCCGGCCGACGCGACCGCGCTGCCCACCGCGTCGCCGACCGTCCGGACGAGCGCACTGCCCGAACGGCACCGGTTCGGCTCGTCGAGCCGCGCCACGATGCTCCCGTCCAGGTCGGCGACGGCCACGCGGATCGAACGCCGGCCGATGTCCACGCCCACCACGTGCCCGGCCTCGGGCGCGACGCGGTAGACGACGGCGGCGCGCCCCGGCCGCGACGGGCTGTGGACGGTGGCCCGGACCAATTCGCACTGCTCCAGATCGAGCAGTGCCTGGCCCACCGTCGGCTTCGAAAGCCCGGTGTCCGTGGCGATCCCGGGCCGCGTGGCTGCACCGCCGGTGCGCAACCGGTCCGCACCAGCCGCTGGTTCAGCTCGCGCATGTTCGCCGGTGTGCCCACCTGCGGCCCTGCCATGCTCCCCGCCACCCCCTCGCCGTTTCCACAACTTTACGAACGCGGCTCTTCCGACCCCGAACAACTTATGTTAAGAACCTTTACTAACTTTTGGATGGAGGCACGACGTGAGCTCACCCACCCGTTCGGGGGGTTCCGGGACGGCGGATCTTCCACGGACCGGTCTCGAACGCAAGATCGGGCCGCTGCAGGCGACCGCGATCAACATGACGCAGATGTGCGGGATCGGCCCGTTCGTGACCATCCCGGCCATGGTCGCCACGATGGGCGGCCCGCAGGCGATGTTCGGCTGGATCGTCGGCGCCATCATCGCGCTGGCCGACGGCCTCGTGTGGGCCGAACTCGGCGCGGCGCTCCCCGGCGCCGGCGGCACCTACATCTACCTCCGCGAAGCCTTCCAGTACCGCACCGGCCGGCTGATGCCGTTCCTGTTCGCCTGGAGCGCCGTGCTGTTCATCCCGCTGATCATGTCCACGGGCATCATCGGCCTCGTCCAGTACCTCGGGTACCTCATCCCGGGCGTGGTCGACGACGGCGGCGTGACGCCGCTGGGCAAGATCATCGGCATCGTGATCATCGCCGTGATCGTGCTGGCGCTGTTCCGGCGCATCGGCCAGATCAGCAAGCTCACCACGGTGCTGTTCGTGATCATGCTGTTCGCCGTGCTGACCGTGATCGTCGCGGCCTTCTCCCACTTCAGCGGCGGCCAGGCGTTCGCCTTCACGCCCGGCGCGTTCGGCTCCGGCGGCGCGTTCTGGGGCGGCCTCGGCGCCGGCCTCGTGATCGCGATCTACGACTACCTCGGCTACAACACCAGCGCCTACCTCGGCGGTGAGGTCCGCAACCCGGGCCGCACGATCCCGCGGTCGATCATCTTCTCGATCCTCGGCATCATGGCGCTCTACTTCCTGCTGCAGGTCGGCGTGCTCGGCTCGATCCCGCTCGACGAGCTGAAGGACGCGACGTCGGTCGCCTCCACCGTGCTGGAGCAGGCGTGGGGCACGGTCACCGCGAAGGTGATCACCGTCTTCATCGTCATCGCGGCCATCGGCTCGGTGTTCGCCGGCCTGCTCGGCGGCTCGCGAGTGCCGTTCGAAGCCGCCCGCGACAAGGTGTTCCTGCCGGTGTTCGGCAAGCTGCACCCGAAGCTGAACCTGCCCACCGCCGGCGTGCTGACGATGGGCGTGATCACCGCGATCGGCTCGCTGTTCACCCTGACCGACGTGATCAACGCGGCCGTGACGGTGCTCGTGATCATCCAGTCGGTCGCCCAGGTCGCCGCGATCTGGGTGCTGCGCCGCCGCCAGCCCACGCTGAAGCGGCCGTACCGCCAGTTCCTCTACCCGATCCCGACGATCATCGCGCTCGCCGGCTGGGTGTACATCTACATCTCCGCCACGACGCTCTCGATCGTCCTTTCCGTGGCGTGGATCGTGCTCGGCGTCGTCGCATTCGGAATCTACGCGGCGGCGGAGAAGACGTGGCCGTTCGGGCCGAAGGAGATCCGCGAGGAGTTCGTCCTCGCGCAGCAGCAGCCGACCGAAGAGGGGTTTGAGGCATGAGGAAACCGCTCGTCGCCGGGATCGCGGCGGCCGCCGCGCTGATCCTGGTCCCCGGGGTGGTGAGCGCCACGGCGTCGGCCCAGGCGCCCGCCGCGTCGCCCCAGCACCACGCTCCGCGCGAGCAGGGGCTGTCCACGATCGGCACGTCGGGCTGGCAGGTGCTCACCACCGCGAGCGTGCAGGACGGCGGTGACCGCGTCTCGCAGCCCGGGTACTCCACGAAGGGCTGGCTGCCGGTCAAGGCCGACGACGCGGGCGCGCCGGGCACCGAGATCAACGCGTTGGTGCAGAACGGCAAGTGCCCTGACGTCTTCTACTCCGACAACATGCGCAAGTGCTTCGGGTACGTCGACAAGCTCGGCCCCGTGACCACGAAGCCGTTCTCCGACCCGTGGTGGTACCGCACGGACTTCGACCCCGGCTTCGCCAAGGGCAAGAACGGCAAACTCACCATCCCGGGGATCGTCGGCGAGGGCGACGTGTGGGTCAACGGCACGCTGGTGGCGGGCAAGGACGTGGTGAGCGGCGCGTTCGCCGGCCACACCTTCGACGTGACCAAGCTGCTGAAGCCGGGCAAGAACACCCTGGCGATCAAGGTCTACCCGAACAACCCGCTCACGATGTACACGCTCGACCAGGTCGACTGGGGCCAGATCCCGCCGGACAACAACACCGGCATCCAGTACCCGCCCACGCTGCAGCTGTCCGACGCGCTCACCGGCGACAACGCCCACGTGGTGCAGGACAACGCCGCCGACATGTCCACCTCCTCGCTGACGGTGAAGGTCGACGTCACCAACAACGCCGACTCGGCGCAGACCGGTGACGTCACGGCCACGGTGAACCCGCCCTCGGGCGCGCCGATCGTGGTCAAGCAGAGCGTGAAGGTGCCGGCGCACGCCAAGGAGACGGTGACGTTCACGCCGGCGAGGTTCGCGGCGCTGACGATCCGCAAGCCGGACGTGTCGTGGCCGTACTCGATGGGTGCGCAGCCGCTGTACACTTTGGACACCTCGGTGGCCCAGGGCGGCGTCGTGTCGACGTCGTCTTCGGAGACCTTCGGCATCCGCACGGTGACCTCGAAGCTCGTCGGCAAGTCGGCACCACTGCCGCAGGGCTCACGGCTGTTCGCCGTGAACGGCAAGGACTTCGTGTTCCGCGGCGGCGGTTTCGCGCCGGACCTGTTCCTGCGCTACGACAAGGCCGACACCGCGCACCAGATCGCGCTCATCAAGAACATGGGCCTGTCCGGCGTGCGCCTCGAGGGCCACGACATGCCGCAGGACTTCTACGACCAGGCCGACCGCGCGGGGTTGCTGGTGATCGGCGGCTTCCTGTGCTGTGACGCCTGGCAGCCCGAGGAAGCCTCGAAGCTCACCGAGCGCGACTACCGGATCATGCACGACTCCGCGTACTCGATCGCGCAGCGCGAGCGCAACCACCCCAGCGTGTTCAACTACGGCTGGAGCGACAACGAACCCGTCGCGCGGCAGGAGTCCGAGACGCTGAACGCGTTCTCCGAAGCCGACTTCCAGGTGCCGGTGATCGCTTCGGCGGAGTACAAGAGCACCCCGACGCTCGGTGTCTCCGGTGAGAAGGAAGGCCCGTACGACTGGGTCCCGCCGGCCTACTGGTACGACACGTCGCACTTCGACTCCGATGACTCCAGCCGCACCAATGCCGGCGGTTCGTGGGGCTTCGCGAGTGAGCAGAGCGCGGGGCACACGGTGCCCACGTTGGACTCCATCAAGCGGTTCCTGTCGCCCGAGGAGCAGGCGAAGCTGTGGCAGGACCCGGCGTACAACCAGTACCACGCGAACTTCGAGCCCGACCACGGCGGTTACGCTTTCGGCACGTTGTACACATTGGACAACTCCATCACCCAGCGCTACGGGAAGTGGGACTCGTTGGAGTCCTATGTGGAGTCGGCCCAGGTCGCGAACTACGAGAACACCCGTTCGCAGTTCGAGTCCTTCATCGCGCACTCGACGGACAAGGACAACCCGTCGACCGGTGTCGTGTACTGGCAGCTGAACAAGGGCTGGCCGACGCTGCTGTGGTCGCTCTACAACGACGACGGTGACCAGCCGGGCGCGTTCTTCGGCGCCAAGAAGGCCAATGAGCCGCTGCACGCGATCTACGGCTACGACAACGGTTCCGTGACCGTGGCCAACCTCGGCGGCGGCACGCAGGCCGGCGTTTCGGTGCAGGCCAAGGTCTACGACACCGCGGGCAAGGTGCTCGACGACCAGACGGCGAAGGACGTATCACTGAACTCGCAAGGCGTTGTCACCGGCCTGCTCAAGCCGAAGGTGCCGGCCGAGACGAAGCCGCCGGCCAAGGCGCAGGTGTACTTCGTGGAGCTGCAGGTGACCCAGGGCGGGAAGGTTGTGGACCGCAACGTCTACTGGCTCTCGACGCAGAAGGACGTTGTCGACTGGAACAAGACTCTGGGCGAGCCGCAGGCCACGCTCAGCCAGTACAGCGACATGTCCGCGCTGCGCGACCTGCCGAAGGCGCAGATCGGCGTCGAGAGCTCGACGAAGCACGTGGCGGGTCCGGACGGGGCCGACACGGCGACCACGGTGACGGTGACCAACACGTCGAAGACGCCGTCCGTCGGGTTCTTCTTGCGCGCCGATGTCCGCCGGAGCACCGCTTCCGGTGGGGTGGCGTCCGGCGACAGCCAGCTCGCCGCGGCGACGTGGAGCGACAACGACATCACGCTCTGGCCCGGCGAGTCGCAGAAGCTGACGGTGACCTACCGTTCGGCCGACCTGCACGGTGCTCCGGCCGTGATCAGCGTCGACGGGTTCAACACCGGCAATGTGGTCGTGCCCGCCGCCCGCGGCTACGGCCACCACGGTGGCCACGCCGTCCGCCCGCCGGCGATCGAGGGGACTCGCGAGTGATCCTGGGTATCGACTTCGGCGGCACGAAAGTGGCGCTGGGGCTCGCCGACGACGCCGGAACCCTGCTGGCCACGCGCCGGCTGGACACCGACGCCGAGGCGGGGGCCGAGCAGGTGGTGACGCGCGCGCTCGCCGGGGCCAAAGCCCTGGTGGTGGACGAGGGCGCGCCCGTCGACTCGGTCGGTGTCGTGAGCCCCGGGATCGTCCTGGAGGACCGGATCCTGCTCGCGCCCAACGTGCCCGGGTGGGAGCAGCTGCACCTGCGTTCGCTCGTGGCGGCCGAGTTCGGTGGCGTCCCCATCGCCACCGGCACGGACGCCAAGGCGGCCGCCCTGGCGGAATGGGAGTTCGGCACCCTCGCCGGCGCCGACCCGGCGGTCTTCCTGTCCCTCGGCACCGGCATCGCCGCCGCGGTCCTCGTCGGCGGCAAACTGCTCACCGGCGCCAACGGGGCCGCGGGCGAGATCGGCTACAACCTGCTCGCGCCCCAGGACACCGACGGTTTCGCCAGCGGCTCGGCGCCGCTGGAGGAAGCCGTCGGCGGACGCGGGCTGGGCCGCCGGGCCGCGGAACTGCTGGGCCGCCCGGTGACGGCCGCCGAGTTGTTCGCGTTGGCTCGGGAAAACACGCAGGCGAAAGAACTGGTCACGTCGGCGCTGGACGAGTTGTCCATGCACGTCGCCAACCTGGCCATCGCGTTCGATCCCTCGCGGATCGCCGTGGGCGGTGGGCTGGTGCGGTCGGCCGATGTGCTGCTGCCGGCGTTGCGCGACCGGCTGGCCGGGGCGGTGCCGTTCCCGCCGGAACTGGTGGCGGCGCGGTTCGACCAGGACGCCTCGTTGCTCGGTGCGGTGGCTCTGGCCATGCGGCTGGGCACCGGGGGATAGCTGCCCGAAGGTGTGCCGGTGCCCCGACCCGGCACAGCTTCGGGTACCCGCGGTCTGAGGGGCGGTGCCGTTTCGGTGCCGCCCCTCAGGCGTTTTCGGGTTTGCGCAGCCGCAGGGCGGTGACGAAAGGCAGCCCAGCCAAGCGGAAGACCGTGGCTTGGGCCGCGAAGTCGAGGCCGGCGTTGCGGGCCAGTGCGACGACTTCCGCGATGTTCTCCGTGCGGTTGCGGCGGGGCAGGAGGCGACAGGCGATGCGGAGCCAGCCGCGGGTGAGGTGTTCGGCCACGACCGCGGTGCCGCCGGGAGCAAGGACGCGGTGGATTTCCGCGAGGCCCCGGGCCGGGTCGGTCCAGTGGTGGAACGACATCGTGGACAGGACCAGGTCGAATTGCCCGCCGGGGTAGGGGAGGGATTCCACGGAGCCGACGGAAAGCGTTGCCGGGAACGACTTCTCGCGCGCCCGAACGAGCATGCGGACCGCGGGGTCCACACCGGACAGAACAGCATCCGGGAAACGGGCGTGGACCAGAGCGAGGAGTTCGCCGGTGCCGGCGCCCACGTCCAGGATCGTGCGCGGGGGCGAACCAGCGGTGGCGAACTCCAGCGTCGCGCGGTGGACGGCGCCGAAGAAGCGCTGCAGGGCCGGGTTGTCGTAGGTGTCGGCGCGGGCGTCGAAGCGGCCGACGTCGTGGTAGGTCATCGCGCGCCGATCGCGGCGATGAGGGCGGTGGAGGCGACGTCGATGGCGGTGGCGACCGTCTCCTCGGAAGCGGGGCGGCCCGCGTCGAGCCAGGTGAGGATCGTTTCCACCGAGAGGGTGGTCAGCAGGGTCGCGGCCCAAGCGCGGCGTGCAGGATCGGGGATTTCCGCCGGCAGCGCCGATTCGGCCACCAGGGAGCTGCGCGAGCGGAAGTCGGCCGCCCACGATGCGAACTCCGGTTCGCGCGAGACGTGGCGGAACAGCAGCCGGAAGCCGTCCGGATCGGCGGCCGCGGCGGCGACCGCCGCGCGCACCGGGTCGGTGCGGCCCGACGTGGCCACCCGCAGGCGGTCGCGGACGTCGTCGAGGACGGCGCGGTACAGGTCGGGCTTGCCGGCGAAGTGGCGGTAGATGATCGTCGCCGTCACGCCGGACTCGCGGGCGACCAGTTCGATCGTGGCGGCCGCGTAGCCCTCGCGGGCGAAGGCCGTCCGCGCCGCGGCGAGGATCTGCGCGCGCCGTTCGGCGCGGGGCAGGAGCTTGCGGCCGGTGTCCACGAAAGTGTTTATAGCGCTCTGTACAGATCCGTGTAAACAGTTACCGGCGAACGCGCGTCGACTCCCGCACCACCAGCTCCGGTGTGAAGACCTCTTGCCGGCGGGGCGGCGGGTTCTCCTCCGTCTCCGCGAGCAGCTGCTCGGCGGCCGTGCGCCCGAGCCGGAACGCGGGCTGGCGCACGGACGTGAGCGGAACGGCCGCCGCGCCCGCGAACTCGATGTCGTCGTAGCCGACAATGGCCATCTCGTCCGGCACGCGCACACCGGCCCCGACCATCGCCTGCAGCACGCCGAGCGCGAGCAGGTCGTTGGCGCAGAACACGGCCGTCGGCCGGGGGCTCATGCCGAGCAGGCGCGCGCCCGCGTCGCGGCCCGACGCGACGTCGAGCCCGACCGCTTCCACCCCCGACAGGTGAGCGCCCGAGCCGGTGAGCACGGAACGCACACCGGCGTCGCGGTCGCGGCACTGCGTGAGGATCGTGGGACCGTTCACGAACCCGATGTGGCCGTGCCCGGTCTCCAGCAGGTGCCGCGCGGCCAGCGCGCCGCCCGCGACGTCGTCGACCGACACGGAGCTCGCCTCGTCCGCGGGCACCTTGCGGTCCACGAACACGTAGGGGATCCCGCTGCGCCGGAAGGCCTGCATCGCGTCGCCGCCGGTGTCGACCGGGCTCAGTAGCACGCCGCGCACGCGCTGCTCGGCGAGCATCGCGAGGTACGACGCCTCGGTCTCCACCCGCTGCCCGCTGTTGCACGTGATGATGTTGATCCCCTGCGAGTGCGCGGCTTCCTCGGCCCCGCGCGCGACGTCGACGAAAAACGGGTTCCCGAGGTCGAGCACGAGCAGCGCCATGATCCGCGAACGCCCCGCGCGCAGCTGGCGCGCGGACTCGTCGCGCACGTACCCCAGCTCCTGGATGACCGACAGCACCCGGTTGCGCGTGGCCGTGGCGACGACGTGGGGCCGATTGACCACATTGGACACTGTGCCGATCGAAACGCCCGCGCGCTTCGCGACGTCCTTGATGCCGACCACGGCCCTCCCCTCACCCTTGGAACGGCCAGCCTAACACGGTGGTGAAACGTTTCAACAAGTGCTGTCACGACCGGGGGAGCGTGCTGACGGGCAAGCCGTTCTTCGCCCGACCCTCGCCTGCCAGATCCGATCTGGCGGGCGGCTCGCGAGCATCTGGCGCCCTCAAGGTGTGCAGGAGAAGCTGCGGGTGGCCGTGGTCGTCGCCAGCACCCGGGAGGGCCGGGTGGGCGGCGGCGTCGGCCGGTGGTTCGTCGAGCGGGCCGGTGCGCGCACCGGGCTGGACCTCGACGTGGTCGACCTCGCCGACTTCGCGATCCCGGCGTGCTACCCCGCGCGGCCGACCCCGGCGATGGCCGGGTTCGCGCGGCGGATCGCGGCGGCGGAGGCGTACGTGGTTGTCACGCCGGAGTACAACCGCAGCTTCCCCGCGTCGCTCAAGCAAGCCATCGACTGCGCGTACGACGAGTGGCGGGCGAAACCGGTCGGGTTCGTCTCCTACGGCTACCGCGCCGCCGGCCGGTACGCGGTGGAGCAGCTCCGTGGGGTGTTCACCGAGCTGCACACGGCGACCTTGCGCGACGCGGTGTGCCTCGACCTGCTCGAGGCTCGCGTCAGAGACGGCGGGTTCCGCCCCGATCCGGAGCACTACGTGCACGCCGTGACGACGTTGCTCGACGAGCTCATCTGGTGGGGGCTCGCCCTGCGCGACGGGCGGCGCGCGCGGCCCTACTGCGCGTGAACCGACTGTGGGTGGACAAAACGGGGAAGGATGGACATGAGCAGAGCCACCGCCGAGCCGGCCATCGAGACCGCCGGGCTCGTGAAGGTGTTCGGGGAAACCCGGGCGGTCGACGGCATCGATCTCGTGGTGCCCGCTGGCACCGTCTACGGCGTCCTCGGCCCCAACGGTGCGGGCAAGACCACCGCCGTGCGCATGCTGGCGACGCTGACCAGGCCCGACGGCGGTGCGGCGCGCGTGTTCGGCAAGGACGTGGTGCGCGAAGCCGACGCCGTGCGCAGCCGCGTGAGCCTCACCGGGCAGTACGCGTCGGTCGACGAGGATCTCACCGGCACCGAGAACCTGGTGATGCTCGCTCGGCTGCTCGGGCACCGCAAACCCGCGGCCCGGTCTCGCGCGGCGCAGCTGCTGGAGGCGTTCGGACTGACCGACGCGGCGGCGCGGCAGGTGAAGAACTACTCCGGCGGGATGCGGCGGCGGCTGGACATCGCGGCCAGCATCCTCAACACGCCGGACCTGCTGTTCCTCGACGAGCCGACGACGGGGCTGGATCCCCGCAGCCGCAACCAGGTGTGGGACATCGTGCGGGCGATCGTCGCGCAGGGGACCACCGTGCTGCTGACCACGCAGTACCTCGACGAGGCCGACCAGCTGGCGTCGCGGATCGCCGTGATCGACCACGGGAAGGTGATCGCGGAGGGGACCAAGGGGGAGCTGAAGGCTTCCGTCGGGGTCGGGGCTGTGCATTTGAGGTTGCGGGATTCCGATCAGCGCGAGGCTGCGGCGAAGGTGCTGGGGCGCACGCTCGACGCGGCTGTGCAGCTGGAGCCGGATCCGGTGGCGCTCACGGCGCGGCTGTCGGCCGATGCGCATCTCGGTGCGGCGGACCGCGCGTCGCAGGCTTTGGCGGAGCTGGCGCGGGCCGGGATCACCGTCGACACGTTTTCTCTGGGCCAGCCGAGCCTCGACGAGGTGTTCCTGGCTCTGACCGATCGTCCGGCAAACCAGGAGGTGGCGGTGTGACAACCGTACGCGAGGCTGACGCCGAGCTGGCGGCGCCGAAGGTCGAGGACTTGGCCGCGCTGCTGGTGGCCGTGGAACGGCCACCGCGGCCCAGTGCGTTGTCCACGTCCATCACGTTCGGACGGCGGGCCGTGCTGAAGATCAAGCATGTGCCGGAGCAGTTGTTCGACGTCACGGCGTTTCCGATCATGATGACGTTGATGTTCACGTATTTGTTCGGCGGGGCGTTGGCTGGGTCGCCTTCGCAGTATTTGCAGTTCTTCTTGCCGGGGATCTTGGCGTCGAGTGTTGTGATGATCACCATGTACACGGGGTTGGCCGTCAATACGGATATCGAGAAGGGTGTGTTCGATCGGTTCCGGACGTTGCCGATCTGGCGGCCGTCGGCGATGGTGGGGTATTTGCTCGGGGATGCGTTGCGGTATGTGATCGCGTCTGTGGTGATCATGGTGGTGGGGTTGATCCTGGGGTTCCGGCCGCCTGGTGGGTTCGGGGGTGTGGTGGCTGGGGTCGTGCTGCTGCTGGTGTTCTCGTTCGGGCTGTCGTGGGTGTGGACGATGTTCGGGCTGCTGCTGAGATCGGAGAAGTCGGTGATGGGGGTGAGCATGATGGTGATCATGCCGCTGACTTTTCTGTCGAATGTCTATGTGGATCCGTCGACGATGCCCGGGTGGTTGCAGGTGTTCGTCGAGCTGAATCCGATTACGCAGTTGGTGAGTGGAGTGCGGTCGATGATGGCCGGGGCTTGGGACTTCGGGGCGATCATGTGGACGTTGATCGCGGCCGGGGCGCTGACGTTGGTGTTCGGCACGTGGACTATGCGGTTGTACAACCGGAAGTGAGTGCTCGGCGCGCGGAGCGCACCATTGCACTCGAGAGGCGTCGTGGGGCCACCCCGATTTTCGGGTTTCACTACGGTCTGCACCGGTTGAAAAGGCGGGAAAGAGTACCTGACCACCGGTCCAGACCGTGTGGGCGAAAAGAATCGGGGGCCGGCCGGGGGGAAGGGTGAGGGAGGGGCTGGGCGAGCTTCAGTTACCACTGTGGCGTTCGGTGCGGTCGACGCAACCAATGCCGCATTGGGGTGGTGTGGCTGGGGTGGCGGCGGTTACAGGCGCCAAGGGGTGGGGGTGGGCGGGTGGTATGAGCAGCTCGAACCGGTGGTGATGGTGGCGTGGAGGTGCTCGGCCAGGGCGGGGTGCAGGTCGGCCAGTTTGCGGATGGCGTCGCGGATGCGGGCGGTCACGGCCTTGCGGGCGCGTTCGGATTCGTCGCCCAGGCGGCGGGTGCGGCCGGCGAGGCCGGAGGAGGTGCGGAGTTCCGTGAGGAGTGCGGCGCGTTCGGTGTCGAGGGTGGCGGCGCGGGTGTCGTCGCCGAGAGTGGTGGCGTGGTCGATGGCGGCGTCGAGGTCGGTGAGGCGGCGGCGGTAGGCGGCTTTGGCCGTGTCGTCGAGGACGGGGGTGCCGGTGAAGGTGGGGGCGACGTCGGCCTCGGGGGCGAGGAGGCGGACGGTGGGGACGTCGGTGCCGGGGCGGCCGAGGAGGAAGTGGAGGTCGCGCAGGCCTTTGGAGTCGGGGATGCGGATCTCGTGGCCGGCGTAGCGGAGGCACCAGACGGCGTCGGTGCGGCGGAACTCGTTGAGGGGTAACGGTTCCGCGCGGGCCGAGCGCACGCGGGCGGGGATGTGGTGCATGCCCAGGGACGTGGCTTCGGCGGTGACCGTGTCGGAGAGTTCTGCCGCACGCGTGGTGTCGCCGAGGTTTTGCAGGGCGGTGGCGAGGTGGCTGCGGGCTTCGATCGACCACGGGCGTGCGCGGAGGCGGTCGGCGGAGCGGGCGGCGGACGTGAAGCGGTCGGCGGCGAGGTCGTGGTCGCGCAGGGTCGCGGCCAAGAGGCCGGTCCAGAGGTCGACGGGGCCGCTCAGATCACAGCCGTACAAGGAAACCAGCCACTCACCGGAGTACGGTGTGAGCTCGGCCAGGAGGCGTTCGGCGGCCGGACGGTCAGCCAGGACCGCGGCGGCCTGGGCCTGGCAGCGTAGCCACAACGGGGTGAACTCGCGGGAGTACGGCGCTTCCGCGGCGGCCTCGGCGAGCAGTTCGCGCGTGGCGGCCGCGTCGCCGGCGTGGGCGGCGGCGAGGGCGCGCAGGAGACCGGGGTGGGAGTGCCCCGCGTCGCTCATGCGGGCGGGCAGCTCGGCCAGCTCGGCGAAGCGGCCTTGCAGCAGCAGGGTGCTCCAGAGCAGCTGGTCGCCCATGTAGCCGAACTCGCGTTCGCTCAGGCCGAGGTGTGCGTCCAACGCCTGCTGCAGAGCGGCGTCCGAGTCGGCGAAGCGGCCGTGGAGGGCGCAGATCACGCTGCGGTCGATTTTCGCGGCCAGCTCGGCGCCGCGCAGGCCGCTGTTTTCCGTCAGGGCCTGGAATGAGCGGAACTGGTCGAGGTAGCGCGGGTCGCCCTGTTCGAGGAGTGCGACCCATTTCAGCGACGACGCGAAGTATTCGTTTTCGCGATCGCCCGTGCGGCGGGCGACGGCCGCGAGCTCATCCGTCAGCCGCTCGCGTTCGGCGCCGCTGCCGGGGCCCCAGATGGCGTCGTGGCGAGCCCACAGGGAGAACGCGAGCGCGTGGTCGTCCTCGTCGTCGCGGGCGAGCATGGCGGCGCGGGCCGTGAGCTCCAGCGTGACGCGGTCGAGCGACAGCTGTTCGGCCGGCGTGCCCGCGCACAGGCGGCGGTGGGCTTCGAGCAGGAGGCCGGACACGAGCTCGTGGCGCGCGCCGCCCGGGTCGGCGCGGGCGAGGGTGAGGCCGGCACGCGCGAGCAGCTCCGCGTCGTCGAGTTCGCGCACGCTCGCGACTGCGCCTTCGAAGTGCGCCCAGGCCTCGTCCTTGTCGTCGACGCGCCACAGCAGTGTGCCGAGCTCGAGCTCCACGACCGCGCGCGTCCGGACCGTCGGCGCCCGCTCCAGCGCGCGCCGCAGGTGGCCGATGGATTCCTCGATGGCCAGGCGCGCACTCGCGTCCCGGGCCGCCGCCCGGAGCAGCTCGACGGTGCGGGCCGGCTCGACGAGGGCACCCGCCAGGTAGGCGTGCCGGGCGCGTTCGGCGGGGCCGACCAGGCCGGAGTCGGCGACGGTCGCGTGCCGGCGGGCCGCGCCTTCGGCACCGAGACCGGCGTAGCGCGATTCGCGGACCAGGTCGTGGGCGAACGCGAAGCGCCCTTCGCCGAGCGCGACCACGAGCCGCGCCGCGACGGCCTGGCCGAGTAGGTGGTCGACCTGCGGCACCGGCGCACCGGCGACCGCCGCCAGCAAGTGCAGCGGGAACTCGCGGCCGAGCACGGCGGCGTCGCTCAGCAGGTCGGCCACCTGGGCCGGCAGCAGCGAAAGCCGCCGCTGCAACGCGTCGGCCACGCCCGGGGCGACGGCCGAGACAGGGCTGCCGCTGCGCCAGAGCCGCGCGGTCTGCTCGACGAAAAACGGGTTGCCGCCGGTGCGCCGGTGCACGTCGGCGGCCAGCTCGGAGCCGGGGTTCGTGCCCGCGGTGCGGCCCATCAGCTCGGCGACCTGCGCGGGGTCGAGGCCGGTGAGCGTGACCGTGGTGGCCTTCGCGACGAGCGGCAGCACGAGCTGGTGCAGGGGGTGGCCGGGTGCGTCGACCTCGACGTCCCGGTACGTGCCGATCAGCAGCAGCCGCTCGAACCACGTGTGGCGCGCCGCGAAGTCGAGCAGCCGCAGCGACGCGGGATCGGCCCAGTGCAGGTCGTCGAGCACCACGACCACGGGCTGGTCGTGCGAGAGCGTGATGAGCGCGCTCGTGACGGCGTCGTGCAGCCGGAACGCGTCACCGGGCTCGGGTGATTCGCCGAGCAGCGCCGACAGCGTCGCGGAATCCGCGGCGGCCCACTCGTGCGGCTCCGCGGCCCGGCGCAGCGCGCGCACGACCTGCACCCACGGCCAGTAACCGGGTGCGCTGCCCGACTCCCAGCACGTGCCGGCCAGCACGAGCGCCCCGCGTTCGCGGGCCTCGTCGGCCAGCCCCGTGACGAGCGTGGTCTTGCCGATGCCGGCCTCTCCCGTCACCAGCACCAGGCCGCCGTGGCTCGCGGTCGCGCGCGCCAGCTCCGCGCGCAACACCGAGGCGGGGTGCTCCCGTCCGATGAGCGCCGCACTCATGTCCGTTTCCTCCGGGTTCGTCAGCCGAGCCTCTCACGGCCCGCCGTCGTTCGTCGCGCCCATTCCGGGTGGGCTTCCGCGCCGGCACGTTTCTGCGGGCAGGAGAGCTCCTCGTCTCGGTCGACCCCATTCCGGACGACGACACCGACAATCCGGTCGCGCCCGCGTCGGCGGGACGGCCGAGCCTGCTCAGGGCGACCGGTGGTGCCGAACGGGTGCCCCGCACGGCGATACTCTGACGATTTCGTGGTGAACCCGCTGCGCGACAGGCGAAAGCGGACCAGTTCGCTCGCTGTCGTGATGCGGCGCGAGGTTCCCCGTCTCCAACGTTCGGGCGAGGGAAATACCCGTGCTGGCGGTGTCGTCAGCGTGGCGCGGGTGGCAGGTTACAAGGCAGCTCCAACTCGCGAAACGGACAAATTGTCCCGAGCTGAGCAACTGGGGGAGCAGTCGTGCCGACGAACACGACCACCGTCACCGACGAGGTCGCCGCGCTCCGGGCGGAAACGCGGACGCCGCGGCAGGCCCGGCGTGGGCAAGACCTGTGCGGCACGACGCACCGGTGGTGGAACCACCGCGTGGCCGACCCCGTTCGCGAGCTCGGCGACACCGACCCGGCGCCCACCTACGTCACGGAAGGCGGTTCCTGATGGCGCTCGGCATCGACATCTACCGCAGGTTCCAGACCGTCACCAGCTGGCCCGCTGTGAAGCGGGCCGGCGTCACGTTCGTCTACGTCAAGCTCTCCGACGGTGGCGGCACCCCCGCCGGCGGCCGCGGCGACAACGAGGTGAACGGCGCCAGGTCCGTCGGGATCCCGGTCGGCGGGTACCACTTCGTCCAGGCCAGTCCCGGCGCCGCGGCGCAGGCCGACGTCTTCCTCGGCGAGGTGATCCGGCTCGGCGCCACTGGCTGCGTCCCGATGCTGGATCTGGAGGACAACCCGACCGGGTCGGGGGTGCCGAACATCCCGGACAGCCAGAAAGCCGCGTTCGGCAGGGCGTTCTGCCAGCGGATCGAAGCTCGCGGGTTCCGGCCCGGCGTGTACATGAACAACGCGCTCGCGACGCTGCTGCGCCCGGATCGCTGGGGCATCCCCGGTCTGGTGATCTGGATCGCCCGCTACGGCGCGCGGCCCGACGCCGCCGCCGGCCGCTACGACATCCACCAGTACAGCTCGTCCGGGACCATCCCGGGCATCTCGGCGGCCGGCGTCGATCTCGACGAGAGCTACACGACGGCGCACTTCGGCGCACTCAGCACCCCGGGAGAAGAGGAGGACGGAGACATGAGCAGTGACCGCGGAGAGGCGACCGAGCCCGGTCAGTGGGGCAAGCTCCACATTCCGGTGAACGGCGGCCGGTACCTGCGGCTGGCGTCGAGCTACGACCAGCCGATCATCCTCGACGGCATCTCGCTCGTGGGGGACACCCCCGGCGTGACGGGCCGGGACGTGGTCACCGTGCAGGCCGGCGGAAAGGTCGACGCGGACCGGCCGGGGCCGTGGGATCTCGCCGGGGCCAGCGGGGCCTACGCGAACAAGTCACACGTGGTCGTCCGCTACCAGTGCGCCGGTGCGGTGAAGGGCTGGGTGAACAACCGCGCCTGACTTCCTTTTGGTGCGGGGCCGGTTGTCCCGGCCCCGCACGTTCACCCGGAAGGCCTGCCGTGGCCGGAACGCGCGTGAAGGCTCCGGCGAGTTGAGCACGCCGAGGCTTTGCGCAGTCCGAAAGAGACCTCGGTGTCCACTGTGGATGAGCCGGCGTGATCGGTTCTCTCCGGGCTTGTGCCGGTGCGGCCCTCCCCGCTGGTCACGGCCGGGTCACGGCGCAGGTCATGATCTCGAACCGCAGGTGACAGCTGTCTCCGCCCGGATCACCCGAACGGCGGATGGGGTAGTGTCGCTGCCATGGGGAGTCTCCGCTCGCGTATCCTCGCCTGGGCCGGTCGCCGCTACCTCGCCCGGCAGCAGAAAAAGGGTTTCGACCTCGAGAAGATGGCATTTCTGCCCGACTCCGCGCTGGAACCGCTGCGGCGCGTGGGGCTCGACCCCGTGCCGTCGCTGGGGCAGCGCCGGGAAGCGGCGCCCATCAGCAAGCTCGACCTGCCGTTCGGCATGAACGCGTGGCTCGTGACCGGCTATGAGGAGTCCAAGGCCGTCCTCGGCAAGGTCTCGGAGTTCAGCAACGACTTCACGAACCTCGTCGGCAACGCGGGCGTGACCGAGGACCAGAACCCGGGCGGGCTGGGCTTCGCCGACCCGCCGGTGCACTCGCGGCTGCGCAAGCTGCTGACGCCTGAGTTCACCATGCGCCGGCTCAACCGCCTCACGCCTCGGATCGACGAGATCGTGAACGAGCAGCTCGACGCGATGGCCGCCGCCGAGGGGCCCGTGGACCTGTGGGAGGCGTTCGCCCTCCCGATCCCGTCGCTCACGATCTGCGAGCTGCTCGGGGTGTCCTATGAGGACCGCGCCGACTTCCAGCGCCTGAGCACCGCGCGCTTCGATCTGTTCGGCGGCGCGGGCGCGTCGCTGGGCGCGATCTCTGAGTCGCTGACCTACCTGCTCGACATCGTCAAGAAGCAGCGAGACCAACCGGGCGACGGCCTGCTCGGCATGCTCATCAAGGAACACGGCGACGAGATCGACGACCTCGAGCTCGCGGGCCTCGCCGACGGTGTGCTCACCGGCGGCCTCGAAACCACCGCCAGCATGCTCGCCCTCGGCGCCCTGGTGCTGCTCCGCGACCCGGCCGCGTTCGACGCGGTCCGCGGCGACGACGACTCCGTGCACCGCTTCGTGGAGGAGCTGCTGCGCTACCTCACCGTGGTGCAGATGGCGTTCCCGCGCTTCGCCAAGGAAGACATGGACATTGCCGGCGTCCACATCGGCGAGGGCGACATCGTGCTGGTCTCGCTGTCCGTCGCCAACCGCGACGCCAAGCTGGGCACCGACATGGAACGCTTCGACCCGAAGCGCGACCCGTCCTCGCACCTGGCCTTCGGCTACGGCATCCACCGCTGCATCGGCGCGGAGCTCGCGCGCATGGAGCTGCGCACGGCCTACCCGGCCCTGGTGAAGCGGTTCCCGGACCTGCGGCTGGCCGTCGAGCCGGATGAACTGGCGTTCCGCAAGGTCTCGATCGTCTACGGCCTCGACTCACTGCCGGTGCTGGTCCACTGACACCGGCTCACGCCGGATCTCCGCGGTGGATCTTCTCCGGCTTCCCGAAAGCGGAGCGGTGCCGCACCGATACGAGGCGGTGTGTTTCGGCGAAGAACCGCTCCGGACGAGGCTTTTCCGCCGCTCCGGCTGATCGTGGCTTTTCCCTGCGCCCGGGGACTGCTCAACGCACCCCGCTCGGCCGGAACTGGATGCTGATCCGCGGCCCCACCCCCTTGCCCGTCTTCGGGATCGCGTGTTCCCACGTGCGCTGGCAGGAGCCGCCCATGACGATGAGGTCGCCGTGGCCCAGGGGGTAACGGCGGGACTCCCCGCCGCCGCGGGGGCGGAGGGCGAGGTGGCGAGCGGTGCCTACTGAGAGGATCGCGACCATCGTGTCTTCGGAGCTGCCGCGGCCGATCGTGTCGCCGTGCCAGGCGACGCTGTCGCGGCCGTCGCGGTAATAACACAGGCCAGAGGTGCGGAAGGGCTCGCCGAGTTCGGCCGCGTAGTGCGCGGACAGCGCGTCGCGGGCCGAGGTGAGCAGGGGGTGCGGCAGTGTCTCGCCTTCGCGGTAGAAGCAGAGCAGCCGAGGCACGGCGACGACGCGGTCGTACATCTGCCGCTGCTCGGCGTGCCACGGAACGTCGGCGACCAGGCGCGTGAAAACCTCGTCGGACCCCGACAGCCAGCCCGGCAGCACGTCGACCCACGCGCCGCGGCCCAGGTCCGTGCGCCGGATCCGGTTGAGGGACCCCAAAGCAGCGCCTTCGAGGCCGGACCCGAAGAGCGATCCCTGAAGTGCGTGACTCATACCCCCACCGTACACGAGCGTCGAACACCTGTTCGGTGTCTGAATTTGAGACCGGCGGCTCCGCGGACTCGACGTAGCGTCGAGGGTCGGTCCCGACCCGGAGGTGGCGATGAAGGCACTGGTGTACCACGGACCAGGAAACAAGGCGTGGGAAGACGTTCCCGACGCGACGATCCAGGAGGTGACCGACGTCGTGGTGAAGGTGGACACCACCACGATCTGCGGCACCGACCTCCACATCCTCCACGGAGACGTCGCCGCGGTCACCGACGGCCGCATCCTCGGCCACGAAGCCGTCGGAACGGTCACGGCGGTCGGCGACGCCGTCGGGAGCTTCAAAGTCGGCGACCGGGTGCTCGTACCGGCCGTCACGCGCTGCGGCCGCTGCGACTACTGCCAGCGGGGCATGCCCTCGCACTGCCGCACGGTCGGCGGCGTCGGCTGGATCTTCGGGCACCTCATCGACGGCACCCAGGCCGAGTACGTCCGCGTACCCTTCGCGGACACCTCGCTCTACCACGTTCCCGCCGAGGTCACCGACGAGCAGGCCATCTTCCTCGCCGACTCCCTGCCCACCGGCTACGAGGTCGGCGTGCTCGCGGGCGAGGTGCGCCCGGGTGACACGGTCGCCGTCGTCGGCTCCGGCGCGGTCGGGCTCGCGGCAATCCTGACCACGGGCCTGTGGGGGGCGTCCAAGGTGATCGCCATCGACGCCAACAAGTTCCGCCTCGAAAAGGCCCTCGAGTTCGGCGCGACGGACACGGTCACCGCCGGGCCCGACACCGTCGCGGAGGTCCTTGCGCACACCGACGGGCTCGGCGTCGACGTCGCCATCGAAGCCGTCGGCTACCCCGAGACCCTGCAGACGGCTGCCGCGCTCGTGCGGCCCGGCGGGCACGTCGCGAACATCGGCGTGCACGGCGTGGGTGTGGAACTTCCCATGCAGGACCTGTGGATCCGCAACATCACGCTCACCATGGGACTCGTCGACACCGTGTCCATTCCGACGCTGCTGAAGATGGTCGCGAGCGGCCGCATCCCCGCGGAGAAGATGGGCACACACACGTTCACCTTCGACCAGCTCGACCAGGCCTACGACGTGTTCGGCAACGCCGCCGACCACCAGGCGCTCAAGGTGATCATCCAGCCGGCGTAGGCGGGTCGGCCGGCTTCGGGTGCGCGGTGACCATCAGCCGGTGCGTCCGCGCACCCGGAGCCGATTCCTCGTGGTACCGCGAGACGAGCCCGGCCACGAGCGTGGTCAGCTCGTCGGTGAACGCTGCCCGCTCGTGCGCAGAGCGGAACGCGATTTCCGTGTCCAGTGCGAGAGTCGGCAGCGGTTTGCCGGCCCGCGCCGCCCGGCGCACGAGCCCGGCGACTTCACGCACGGTCCGGCCGGCGACGGCCAGCAGGTAAGCCGAGGAGAGCCGGTCGGGCTCCATCGCCGACGTGCCGGCGTCGCCGAGCGCGGCGGGCGAGACCTGGTACGACGCGGCCGTGGCGGCGAAGAGGCGCTCGGTCAGCCCGCCCCACTGGCGCTCGCCCGCCGGCTCGACGAGGCCGTGCGACTCCAGTGCCCGCAGGTGGTAGTTCACCTTCTGGCGCGTGAGCCCGACGCGCGAGGCGAGCGAGGCCGCCGACGCGGGTTCGGCCAGGGCAGCGAGCAGCCGTGCGCGGACCGGGTCCAGCGCGGCCGCCGCCGCGGCCGGGTCCTCGATCACCTCGACGTCCCGCATGGGCCGAGCCAAGCATTGACAAACAAACCTGTCAAGAGTCGTGAATCTCTGTTTTCGTCCGTGCTCGAACAGTGATCACCCAGTTTCGACGCAGTGGTCTGAACCTTTCTCGCGACCGCTGCCCTGAGTTGTACGGAGGTTGGCAAGTGCCAGGAAGACTACGCCTCGCGGGGGTCGTGTGCGGGCTCGCGGGGGTGGCTCCGAGGGCGAGTGCACAGGTCGGCACCGGTCCGTGGAAGTCGTGGTCACCAGCATGAGCGGCACGCGCATCAGCGTGAAGCAGACGTTCCGCGACGGGTCGAACGCCGGCTCGTACTTCCTGCTGGCGGTGGAAAAGGGCGGCCGGATGTACGCGGTGGAGGGCGGTCACACGCTCGCCAGTGGTGCCACCGTGAGCACGTCCGTGCGGGTCAACACCATCAACCAGGTGGGCAGCACGCAGAAGGTGTACCTCAACGGTTCGCTCAAGCAGACCATCGACAGCCCGAGCGGTAGTTATTACGACAAGTTCGGTTCTTATCGCACCAGCAGTGGTGCGGGACTGATCACGGTGCAGTGGAGCGGTGTGAAGTTCTGGACGAAGTGAGTTCGGCGCGGGGGGGGGGGGCCGCGCGGGGGGGGGGGGCGCCCCCCCCCCCCCGCGGGGAGGGGGCCCCGCAGCGCCGCGCGGAGCAGGACAGCGCCGGGGCGGCGCGCCGCC
>NZ_JBFAAJ010000002.1:708447-714856 GCF_040639695.1 Amycolatopsis sp. NPDC023774 | reverse complement strand
AAACACCCACCCCCAACCCCTCCGGCTGGTAGTGGTTGTGGGGTTTTTTGCTGTGGGTTCGCTGCGCGCGGGGGGGCGCCCCCCCCCCCGCCGGCCCCCCCCCCCCCGCCCACTCGTCCGGTGAGTCCCACGCCGTCAGGCGCAGGGAACTCGTGAACCGGCGGTGCTCGCCGCTCACGGGATCGTCGAACTCCAGCGCCTTGGCCAGCAGCTGCAACGGTTTCGTGAAGTCGTCGAGCGGTTTTTCCGTCAGCACGGGGTAGAAGTCGTCGCCGAGGATCGGGATGCCGAGGCCGGACAGGTGCACGCGAAGCTGGTGCGTGCGGCCGGTGGCGGGCAGCAGGCGGTAACGGCCGAGCCCGTCGCGGTGTTCGATCAGTTCCACGCGGGTCTCGGCGTTCACCGGCCCCTCGATCTCCTGTGCCGCAAGCACTCCGCGTTCCTTGACGATGTGGCTGCGGACCGTGCGCGGCAGCTCCAGCGACGGGTCGTAGGGCGCGATCGCTTCGTATTCTTTCGTCACGCGTCGGTCGCGGAACATCGTTTGGTACTTTCCGCGCACTGCCGGTGTGATCACGAACATCACGAGGCCCGCGGTCACGCGGTCGAGCCGGTGCGCGGGAGACAACGCCGGCAGGTCCAGGTCGCGCCGCAACCGCACCAGCGCGGTTTCGAGGATGTGCTTGCCGCGCGGGATCGTGGCGAGGAAGTGGGGTTTGTCGACCACCAGCAGGTGGTCGTCGCGGTGCACGACGGTCAGGTCGAACGGCACCGGCACCTCGTCGGGCAGGTCGCGGTGAAACCAGATGAACGAGCCGGGCACGAACGCCGCGTCGACGCCGAGCGGCCCGTCGAGCCCGAAGATGCGCTCCTCGCGCAGCATCTGCTCGATCCGTGCCGGGTCCAGCCGCGGCAGCCGCTCCACGAGATGCTCCAGTAGCGTGCCCCACGGGCCCTCGTCGGGCATCCTCAGCCGCGCCGGGTCCAGCCCGTGGCGCGGCGGCAGCGGGCCGCGAAGCTTGCGTCTCATCGGACGCCGACTCTAGTCGTCGCCGGCGGCACCGCTGCCGGGAGCGGTCACTCGCCCGTGTTCTGGCGATAGATCGCGATGTAGCGGGCCTTCGCCTCGGCGTCGGCGGCTTCGGCGGCCTCGCGGCGGATGCGCTTGCCCGTGCCGGGAGGGAAGCCGTTGCGCGAGAGGCGGTGCTCGATGCTTTCCTCCATGTACACCGACGAGTAGAAGTACGCGACCAGCGCCGCCATGAGCACGATCGCGAGCCGCAGCGCCAGCGGTCCCGGCAGCAGCAGCCACACGAGGCACAGCGGGATGAGGCCCACGGAACTGCGCAGCACGTGCCGCGCCTTCCAGTGCTTCGACGTCGTGTCGTGCAGGATCCAGTCCCGGTAGCGTTCGGGCAGACGCCCGCCTACTGCGTACCAGAACCAGCGGAACACTCCCGGACGGTCCATCACGCCTCCTTGTCGGCTACCGTCAGAGTACACTAATAATTAGTGCGCTAATCGATGAGGTAGCCGAGGCCACACCCGAAACCGTTAAGGTGGCCCGGACCAGGAGGAGGACCCCGTGGCAGAGATCGACTTGGGCGACGACCCGCTGAAGCTCGACCGCCAGGTGTGCTTCGCGCTGTCAGTCGCCTCGCGCAGCGTCATCGCGGTCTACCGGCCCCTGCTGGAGCCGTACGGGCTGACGCACCCGCAGTACCTCGTGATGCTCGCGCTCTGGGAGAAAGCCCCGAGGTCGGTGAAGGACCTCGGGGCCGCGCTGCGCCACGAACCCGCGACGCTGTCTCCGCTGCTCAAGCGGCTCGAAGCGATGGGTTACGTCACCCGCGGCCGCAAGGCGTCCGACGAGCGGCAGCTCACTGTCGAGCTGACCGAGAAGGGCCGCGCGCTGCGGGCCGACGCCGAGAAGATCCCGTATCGCGTGGTGGAGACGCTCGGCATGGAGGTCTCCGAGCTGGAGGCCCTCCACGCCGCGTTGGGCCGCGTGATCGAGGCGACCGCCTGAGCGCTCAGTGTGGCGCCACGAGCACCGCGTCGATGCCGATTTCCAGGTAACGCCCCACGATCGCACGCGGCGCGCCCATGCCGAGCGGTGCCCGGTCGAGCCTCGCGCGGGCCTGGAGGCGCACCGAGCCGCCGCCGGTGTCGGCGGGCCGTTCGACGGTGAGCGTGAGCGGGCACGTGGTGCCGCGCAGGCTCAGGAACCCTTGCGCCGCCCAGCCTTCCGGGCAGGTGGTGATGTCGCCGGACGCGAAGGTCATCGTCGGTTCCGTGCCGCAGTCGAGCCACGGGGACTTCTGCAGGTCGCGGTCGCGGCGGCGGTTGCCCGTGTCGATCGCGGACAGGTCGAGCTCCGCGCGCAGGGCGGTCGGCGTGCCGGCGGTGTTCACGTGCACTGTCGCGGATCGGACGGGGATCGAGCCGTGCACGAGGTGGAAACCGAGCTTGCGCACGCTGAACGTGGCCGACGTCCGTCCGGTGTGGACGGTCCAGGTGCCAGGACGCAGTCGGGTGGCGGTGGGGGTGCTCATCGGGTACCTCCGGTGGTGACGGATGCGGGCAGGGTGTGGTGGAAAACGCGATGCAGGTCGATCCGCTCGGGGCCGGCGAGCAGCGCCGGGTCCTCGTCCGGCAGCAGCTCGGTGCTCAGCACCGCCTTCTGGACGGCTTCGATCGCGGCGACGGACTCGGCGAACCCGAGCACGAGCCCCGCGCCGTCTTCGGCCCGCAGCACGAACACGGGGCCGATGCCCGGCACCTGCCGGGCGGCGGGCCAGATGCGCTCACGGCCCGCGAAGTCCTCGGCGCGGACCTGCGCCTCGTCGCGTGGTCCGGTGAACCGGCTGGCCTGGGCGTAGTTCGGCGCGCCCGGTGCGAACTCGGCGGAAACGACCTCGTAGACGTCGGTGTCGAGCCACGTGGTGCCGGGACCGGTGTGCGCGGCGGCTTCTTCCGCCGACGCGGCGTCGGGCCAGAACGCGACACTCGCGCCGAGCACGCCGGCGACCTGGCCGAGCACGCACCCGCCGAGGGGCGCCGGGCCGGGGTGCAGCTGCGCGGCGAGGGCCCGGCCCCAGTCGCCGCTCTCGGTGGCGGTGTTCCGCCGGAACTGGTGGACGGTGGCGTACATGCTGCTCCTTCGGCCTGGGGTGGGAAGTTCGACGAGGTCCACCTTCGGCCGCGCGGACGTGCCGGACATCAGTGCCAGTACGCAGACGGACCACTGAAACCGGGCGCATACTGGCCTGCGTGACAGGCTCCGTGCCGTTCGTCGGCCGGGCCGGGGTGCTCGCCGACCTGCGCGGCCGGTTCGCGGCCGGCGCGGCGGGCACAGGTGCCCTGGTGCTGCTCGGCGGGCCCGCCGGCATCGGCAAGACCACGCTCGCCGAGGCCGCCACCCAGGGCCTCGCCACGGTGTGGGGCCGCTGCGTGGACGATCCCGGCGCGCCACCACTGTGGCCGTGGCGCCGCGTGCTGTCGGCCGTGCCCACAGCCGGCGCCGAGGTCGCCCGCGCCGTCGCCGACCTGGACGGACGCGCAGGTACGGACCTGGTCGCGGCGCGGTTCCGGCTCGTCGCCACGGCGGCCGACGCCCTCGTCGCCGCGGCCGAACCCGGCGGCCTCGTGGTGGTGCTGGAGGACCTGCACTGGGCCGACGAAGCGTCGTTGCGGCTGCTGCGCCACCTCGCCGGCGAGCTGCGCCGCTCACGGCTGGTGGTGCTCGCGACCTACCGCGACACCGGGCCCACGCTCGACGAGACGCTGCCCGAGCTGCTCGGCGGCCCCGCCACGCACGCCGTGACGGTCACCCCGCTGGCCGAGCCCGACGTGCGTCGGTACCTCACCGAGGTGGCCGGCGCGGCCGTCGGCGACGCCGAGGTGCGCGACGCGCTGCGCCGCTCCGGCGGCAACCCCCTGTACCTGCGGGCAGTCGCGCGTTCGGCCGGGTCCGGCGGCGGGCGCGCGGAACTGCGCCACCTCGTGCGGACGTCGGTGGCCGGGCTCGCGCCGGAGGTGCGCGAGCTGGTCGAGGTGGCGGCGGTGCTGGGGGAGGAGGTGGACTGCGGCGTGGTCGCCGACGTCGCGGGCCGGCCCGTCGCCGAGGTCGTGCCGCTGCTGGACGACGTCGTGCGCGCAGGCGTGCTCGTGCCCGTCGCGGCCGGGCGGCGCCGGTTCGCGCACGCCGTGGTGCGCGACGGCGTCTACGAGGACCTCGACCAGGGCGTGCGCGAGGCTCTGCACGCCCAGGCGGCGCTGGCGCTGACCCCGCGAGCCGAAGCCGATCCCGCCCACGCCGGGGTCGTCGCGGCGCACTGGCTGCGGTCGGCCGCCGACCCGGTGACGCTCGGCCGTGCCGCCGACTGGGCCGTGGTGGCCGGGCGCGAGGCGACGCGAGCGCTGGCTTTCGCCGAGGCGGCGAGGTTTCTGACTTTCGCCGTCGACGCGCGACGGCGAGCGGGCCGGACCGGCGGGCTCGCCGAGCTGCTCATCGACCTCGCCACGGCCGAGTACCGCTCGGGTCGCTTCGGCCCGGCCCTCGACCACGCGGAACAGGCGGCCGAGCGCGCGGAAACTCCGGAGACGCTCGCCGCCGCCGCCCTCGTCGTGCGGGACCTGTCCGCGCCGGAACTGTTGCCCCGGCTGGGAAAACTCGCGGACACGGCGCTCGGCGCGCAAGTGCCCGATACCCTGCGCGCCCGGCTGCTTGCGCAGGCCGCGTCGGTCGCCGCCGACGTCGGGCGCACCGGCGAGGCCCGCCGGCTGGCCGACGAAGCGCTCGCGCTCTCCGAACAGGGCACCGACGACGAGGCCCTGCTCGACGCCGTGCGCGCGCGGTTCAAGATCCTCCCGATCGAGCTGCCACTCGAGGACCGGCTGCGCCTGGGCTCCCTCGCCGTGCGTTTCGGGGACCGGCAGCCGCTTTCCGCGCTGTGGGGCCACAAGTGGCGCATCGACGCGGCGTTCGAGACCGGGGCGATGCCCGTGGTCGACTACGAGATCTCGGCCGTCACGGCACTCGCGGCGACGACCCGGCTGCCCTTGGTGCGTTGGCACGACCTGCGGCTGCGCACGTCGCTGCTCGCGTTCCGCGGCGGGTTCGCCGAGGCTCGCGAGCTGAACCGGCAGGCCAGGGACCTGGCTCTGGCCGAGCTGGCGGACGACCGCTCGGCGCTCGGCATGTCGTCCGCGTTCAGCCTGCAGCTCGCGCTCGTGACCGGTGACGTCTCCGAGATCGACGAGCACTACGACGAGGTGCTCGCCACCGCGGCGACCCTGCCCATCGCCGTGGTGTCCCGGCCGCTCGTGCACCTCGTTGTCGGGGAGGACGAGGCGGCGCTCGCGGGGTACGAGGCCGTGCGCCACCTCGCGCGGCAAGACGGCTTCGGCCTGCGGTCCAGCGGGGTGGGGCCGAACCTGGTGGTGCTGGTGGAGGCCTTCGGCGACGTCGAGACGGCTCGCTTCCTCGAGCCGGTGCTGCGGGCTGACGAGCGCGTGATGTCGAGCGGCGCGGGGGTGTTCTGCAGCGACTGCGGCACGAGCTGGCCGGCCCGCCTCGCCGTGGTGCTCGGCCGGCCCGAGGAGGCCGCGCGGCTGTTCGAGGCCACGATCGCCACGAACCTGCGGGTCGGCGCGCGCCCGTTCGTCGCGCAGAACCGCCTGCGGTTGGCCACGGTGCTCGCGACCCTCGGTGAGACCGGCAGGGCCCGCTCCCTGGCGCGCCAGGCCCTCGACGAAGCGCGCCGGCTGGTGATGCCGGGCACGGTGGACGGAGCCGGGAAGCTGCTGGCCCGGCTGAGCACGACCGGGCCGCTGACGCCGCGCGAACGCGAGATCGCCGGCCTCGTCGCCGACGGGCTGGCGAACCGCGCGATCGCCGAGCGGCTCGTGGTCTCCGAACGCACCGTGGAGAGCCACGTCCGCAGCATCCTGGCCAAGCTCGACCTGGCCAACCGCACCGAGATCGCCGCCTGGGCTCACCACAGCGGTGGATAACCAACCGCCCGACCACTTCGGCCACCTCTGGTTCGCTCACCCCCTGCCCCCTCACCGTTACTTCCACTCCACTGCTCGCCCCACTCTGCCCGCGCCCCTGGCTGCCGGACTGTGCCTGCTCGCCTCCTGCCGCCTCAGCTGCGGCCCACCCGCGCCCCTGGCTGCCGGACTGTGCCTGCTCGCCTCCTGCCGCCTCAGCTGCGGCCCACCCGCGCCCCTGGCTGCCGGACTGTGCTTGCTCGCCTCCTGCCGCCTCAGCTGCGGCCCACCCGCGCCCCTGGCTGCCGGACTGTGCCTGCTCGCCTCCTGCCGCCTCAGCTGCGGCCCACCCGCGCCCCTGGCTGCCGGACTGTGCTTGCTCGCCTCCTGCCCTCTCAGCTGCGGCCCACCC
>NZ_JBFAAJ010000002.1:559550-708348 GCF_040639695.1 Amycolatopsis sp. NPDC023774 | reverse complement strand
CGCGCCCCTGGCTGCCGGACTGTGCTTGCTCGCCTCCTGCCGCCTCAGCTGCGGCCCACCCGCGCCCCTGGCTGCCGGACTGTGCTTGCTCGCCTCGTGCCCTCTCAGCTGCGGCCCACCCGCGCCCCTGGCTGCCGGACTCTGGCCGCTCGCCTCCTGCCCCCTCAGCTTCGGCCCACACGCCCGGGCCGCCCGACTCTGCCCACTCACTACCTGCCCACTCACCTCCTGCCCACCCACTACCGACTGCACATTCCCACCCACCTCCCTGCCGAGGCGACCACCCGCGAGATCGCGCCGGCTTCCGGATGGGGCGGTGCGATCGGCCCCCGGCCGATCCGACCGCCCCATCCGGAAACCGGCTCAACGGCGATCTCGCAGGCCTCGGCGGAGCCGAGGCAATATATACAGTTCTTGTACACCTCTCCTCGAGGATGAGCGGGCTCGGAAGCCGGCCGGCGTGGACACCGGCCTACCGGGCAGAAGGCCTCCTTCCGGCCCCCATCCGGGAGGGGGCCTTCTTCCTGCGGGCATACCGGGCGGGCCTCGGTGTGTTGGCCTGCAGGAGGACTGCGGAAGGAGCACGGGTGGGCGAGGAACTGAAGATCCGGGTGGGGGTGGCGCCGGCGCCGGGGGCCGGGCCTGCGGAGTTCGCGGGGCTGGCGGAGACGCTGGAGGCGGCCGGAATCGACTCGCTGTGGCTTTCGGAGCTGGTCTACGCGCCGGAGGTCGACCCGCTGGTCGGCATGGCGCACGCGCTTGCGCGCACCACGAACCTCAAGGTGGGCACGGGCGTGGCGATCCTGCCCGGCCGCCATCCGGTGCTCGTGGCGAAGCAGCTGGTGACGCTGGCCGGGCTGGCGCCGAAGCGCGTGCTGCCGGTGTTCGGGTTGCGGCCGGCGAACGCGGCCGAACACGCGTTGTTCCCCGTGCCCGGCCCGCGCGCGGCGGTCTTCGACGAAGCTCTCACCCTGCTGCGGCTGCTGCTGGAGCAGGACGACGTGCACTTCGCCGGCGAGTTCTACCAGGTCGACGGCGTGACGATCGGCCCGCGTCCGGCCAAACGCCTCGACGTGTGGCTCGGCGGCAGCGCGCCCGCCGCGTTGCGCCGCGCCGGGCGCCTGTCCGACGGCTGGCTCGGTAGCTTCCACTCGCCTGCGCAGGCGCGGGCCGCACGCATCGCGATCCAGGAGGCCGCCGCCGAGGCCGGGCGTGAGATCGAACCCGACCACTTCGGCCTGAGCCTGCTGGTGGCGAGTGAGGGGATGCCCGACCGGATGCTGGCGGTGGCCGCGAAGCGCCGGCCCGGCACGCCCGTGACCGAGCTCGTGGCCACGAGCTGGGCCGAAGCGCGGCGCCTGCTGGAGCAGCACATCGAGGCGGGTCTTTCGAAGTTCGTGATCCGGCCCGGGCATTCGGGCGACTACGCGCGGTTCCTCGACGGTCTGCACCGTGAGCTGCTGCCGCTGCAGAACTAGCTGTGGTGTTCAGCCAGGTCGGTCGGCCGGTTGACGGCGGGCGTGGGCCCGGCCATGGGCCAGGGTGCGGTGAACGCGTTCGATTTTCCGCCGGTCGGGGGCGGTAGGGACGGGTTCGTCGGGGTGTGATGCCCGGCTGGGCCGGCTGCCGCGGGCGCCGTGCCCAATCAGCCCGACTCACCGAACAATGTGCCTGGACACCACAATTAGAACTGCAGCTGCTCCGTCTTGCGCGGCATCAGGGCCAGCGCGACGAGGCTGAGCGCGGCGACGGCGGCGATCGCCACGAACACGTTGTGGGTGGCGCCCGCCAGCGAATCGCGCACGTACTCCGCGGCCGCCGAGTGGTCGTTCTGGCCGAGGACCAGGTTGGTCGCGTCGGCGCTGTCGGGCAGGTGCCCGGCGACGGCGGCGGGCGGGTGGGCGAAGCGGTCGGCGAGGGTGGAGTTGGCGATCGCGCCGAACACCGCGGCGCCGACCGCGCTGCCGAGCGAACGGCCGAACATGTTCGTGGCCGTGACCACGCCGCGGCGTTCCCAGCCGACGCTCGACTGGCTGGCCACGATCGTGGGGCTCGAGGCCAGGCCGAGGCCGGCGCCGACCACGAACGCGGCGCCGGCCACGCTCCAGAGCGAGGTGTTCTCGCCGAGCATCGTGGTGAGCACCACGCCGACGACGAGGAGCCCGGCGCCGATGAACGCGGTGTCGCGGAACCCGATCCGCATGTAGAGCCGCCCCGACAGCGACGCGGCGATCGGCCAGCCGACGGTGAGCGCGGCCAGGGCGAACCCGGCCGTGAGGGCGTCGTGGCCGAGCACGCCCTGGGCGTAGGTCGGCAGGAACGAGCTGAGTCCCATCAGTGTCGCGCCGACGACGAGGGCGACCAGCGTGCCGCCCACGAGGGTGCGCCTCGTGAACACCCACAGCGGCAGCACGGGTTCGGCCGCGCGGCGTTCGACCAGCACGAACCCGACCAGCGCGGCCGCGGACGCGACGAAGATGAGGACGCCCACCACCGAGCCCCAGCCCCAGGCCACGCCGCCTTCCAACAGGCCCAGGATCAGTAGCGTGCAGCCGCTGATGAGCAGGCCGGCGCCCGCGTAGTCGATGCGGTGGCGCGTGCGTTCGACGCGTTCGGCGAACTTCCGGTACAGCATCCAGGCCGCGATCGCGCCCAGCGGCAGGTTCACGAAGAAGATCCAGCGCCAGCTCAGGAACTCGGAGAACACGCCGCCCAGCGCCGGGCCGAGCACGGACGCGACGGCCCACACGCCGGCCACGTAACCCTGCACACGGGCGCGTTCCTCGACGGTGTACAGGTCGCCGACCATCGTCATGCTGATCGGCTGCACGGCCCCGGCGCCGACGCCCTGCAGGGCACGCGCGGCGATGAGCACCGGCATGCTCCAGGCCGCGCCGCACAGCACCGAGCCGAGCAGGAACACGGCGATGCCGAAGAACATCACCGGCCGGCGGCCGAGGACGTCGGCGAACTTGCCGTAGAGCGGCACGGTGACCGCCTGGGTGAGCAGGTAGACCGAGAACAGCCACGGGAACTGCGAGAAGCCGCCCAGGTCGGCGACCACCGAGGGCACGGCTGTGGCGATGATCGTGCTGTCGAGCGCGACCAGCCCGGTGCTCAGCATCACCGCCGCGAGCACCGGCCCGCGTTCGGAGCGCAGGCCGACGGCGGTTTTCGTGGGCGCCGGCGTCTCGGCGGGGTGCTCATCGGCGGGGTCTCCTCGTGGTTCCCAGGGGCCGGGACAACTGTTTCGCAACGGTAAGCATTTCACGGAAGAGTGACTGTCGGACAGCCTTGGCAGGCCAGCCATGATGAGGGGATGGACACGTGGGTGCGGCCGATCCGCCGCGGGTGGGTGGTGCGCGGCGAGGTGCCGGGCCCGGACGTCGACGAGTTCGCGGAGCCCGACGCGGTGGTCACGGCCCTCGCGTCCCCCGGTGCGGCGGGCGACACGCTGCTGGCGGTGCAGCACCCGGCGCGGACACCCGCGGCGTTGGCGCGTGGCCTCGACCTGGCCGCGGCGCTGCCTTCCGCGCGGGCCGCGCTGGCCCGCATCCGGGCGCGGCACTACCGGTCGGTGGCGGGGTTCGTCGCGCCCTACCGCATCTCGGGACCGGACGGCACGGCGGTCGGGGTGCTGTGCCTGGTCGACGTCCGCGAGCTGACGGCGGGTGGCTCCCACGTGCGGCACACGGAGGAGGTGTATCCGCACGTGGTGGCCGAGCGCGCCGCGGTGCTGGCCGGCTTGGGCACCGCGACGAGTGCGGCGCTGCTGGTGCCGTCGTCCGGCGGCGAGGCGCTGACCGCGGAGGTCGAGGCGGCGTGCGCGGCCCTGGGGCGGCCGGATGTGTCCACCGTGGAGCACTCGGGGCGCCGGCACGAGCTGTGGGTGGTTCCGTCGGGGACTTTGCAGGAGCGTTTGGTCGGAGCCGCGTCGGCTGCGGATCTTCTGGTGGCCGACGGGAACCACCGGGTCGCGGCCGCTGCGCAGACGGGTTCGCTGTTGGCCTTGGTGACGGGTGGGCCGCGACTGCGCATCGGGGCGATTCACCGGGTGCTGACGGGGACGGGGTTGACGTCCGAGGCGTTGGCGTCGGCTTGGCGTGGGGTCGGGTTGGAGGTTTCGGAGGTCGCCGACGGCACTCCGCCCACTGTTTCGGGTTCGGTGGTGGTGCTGGCGCGGCCGTCCTTCTTGCGGGTGGTGCTTCCTCCGGCCGATGAGCTGACGATCGATCACGCAGTGGTGGAGCGGCTGCTCCTCGGTGAGGCCCTCGGGTTGGATCTGGACGGCCCGCACGTGCAGCCCTTGCCGGCGGGCCGCCCCGCGCCCCCGGATGCCGACGCGGTGGTGCAGCTGGCTCCGGTGGAGTTCTCGACCGTGCTGAAGGTCCACGCGGCCGGCCTGCGCATGCCGCGGAAAGCGACCTACTTCACCCCGAAGCCTCGGGGTGGGCTGGTTCTGGCGGAGATCTGAGGGTTCTCGGCGATGCCGGGGAGGCTGTGCGGCGGGAAATCGTCGCACAGTCCACAGTGGATACTCACGTCAGCCTGAACACCGACTCCGCGTTGGTCGAGTAGATCTTCGTCCGCTCCTCGTTCGACAAGGCCGACTCGTCCAGGATCGACACCGCCGCGTGGGGGCTCCAGCACGGGTGGTCGGTGCCGTAGAGGATGTTGTCGGGGCCGTAGTACTCCAGGGCCGTGCGGATGGTCAGGGACTGGGGTGCGACGGTGTCGACGAAGACGCGTTTCAAGTACTCCGAAGGCAGGTGGGGCAGGCCTTCGATGCGGGCGTTCTTGTCGATGCGCCCGGCTTGGTAGGGGAGCAGGCCGCCGGCGTGGGTTTGGACGACGCGCAGCGAGGGGTGGCGTTCCATGATGCCGCTGAAGATCAGGCGCAGCACCGTCACGCTGGAGTCGACGAGGCGGCCGATGGACCGCTGGATGCCGTCCGCGTAGCCGGTGAGGACTTCGTTGAAGGCGAGGTCCGTCGGGTGCACGATGAGGGGCACGCCGAGTTCCGCGACCCGCTCGTAGAACGGCTCCAGCCGCGAAACGTCCACCGTTTCCAAGCCGATCATCGAAGGCAGGTTCACCCCGCGCAAGTCGAGCGAGCCCACCGCGTGGTCGAGCACCTTCAACGCCGTTGCCGTGTCCTGCAACGGGATCGCGGCCGTACCGAAGAACCGGCCCGGGTGGCGGCGTTGCGCACGAGCGATTTCCTCGTTGTACGCATCTGCCTCGTCCAACGCCTCCTCCGCCGGCATCTGGTCGAGCATCCCCGCCAGCACACCGGTGGTGCAGACCACGACCGTGTCGGGGCCGGTGGCGGCAGTGGCCGCCGCGAAGCCCGCGTCGAGGTCGAACCAGACGGCCGGCAGGGGGATGAAGCCGCGGCCTTCGTTGTACAGGTACCGGTAGCCGTCGCCCACGCGTTCGGTGCGGGGAAACGAGCCGCGACTCGCCATGGTTTCGAAGTGGGACCGGGGAAACCAGTGGAAGTGGGTGTCCACCACGCGCATCGAAATTCTCCTCAGCTCATCCGGTGTTCGGCGAGGATGCCGGCGAAGATGCGGTCGGCATCGGGACGGTAGCTCTCGTGCAGGGTGCGGAACAGTTCGTGGCAGCGCGCGGCCGGCCAGTCGCCCGGCAGGTGCTCGGCGGGCAGGCGCGGGGTCTCGCGCAGCAGCTGGCGCCACGCCGACGCCAGGATCACGTCGCGGCCGAGGTCGTCGAGAGCCTCGGGCACGGGGTCGGGCACGTCCCAGGAGCGCAGGAACCGGTCGTAGCGCGCGGCCAGCTCGTCGAGGTGCCACGTGCGGGAGATCATCCCCTGCACGTCGTCGAACTTCGGGTACGCCGTGAACACCTCGACGTGCTGGTCGACGCCCGCGCCGGGCAGCTGCGCGAGGATCGCCGAGACGTCGCGCTCACCCGGCGCGAGCCACACGCCGTCGCGCAGCAGCCCGAAGCTCTCCCACGCCAGGCTCCGCCGCAGCAGGTGGCGTTCCTTGCGGTGCGTCTCCGGCAGGGAGAAACACAGGACCGTCCACGCGCCGGGCGGCTGCGGCTCCTCGCCCGTGTCGTGGAACGTCCGCTGCTGCTGCACGCGCACCACCCGCAGCCCGACCTCCGACGCGCGGAAGTACGCCGCGCGGCCCCGGCGCGAGCGGTCCAGCAGCCCGCGCTCGGTCATCCTCGACACGGTGAGCCGCGTGGCGTGCGCGGACACGCCGATCCGCGCGAGCACCTCGATGTACCCGGCGGTCGCGATCTCGGGGTTCTCCTCGAGGCAGTAGCGGCCGAGCATCGTCATCAGCACCGTCTGCGGCGTCGGCGCGCGGCTCAGGTCGGGTGCGGGTCGGTCGGTGGTCAGGACGAACCCCCTGTTCTCACGCCCGCCGCGGCGTTTTCCGGTGATCTGACGAACGTACTCTCGAGCAACGGCAGCACGTGCTCGCGCAGCACCGACACCGTCGAGGGATCCGGGCCCAGCAACGACTCCGCGACCGTCCGCGCCCGAGCCGGGCCCAGCTCGCGCTCGGCCAGCGTGACGAACTTCGCGACGATTTCGTTGTCCGGCAACGGGTTCCCCGGGTCGCCCCGCGCGTCGAGGCGATCCGCCGATACTTCCCCCGACGCAGTGGTGATCTCCACCCGCGCGCCCCACTTGGCGGGGTACGCGGCCGTGAGGTCGTCGGCCGACCCGACCTCGACGACCCGTGCCAGCTCCAGCACGGCCTCGTCGCGCAGGGCGCCGTCCTCGAAATCCCACGGCGTGCAGTGCCCCCTCAGTGCCGCGGTGGCCAGCACGAACTGGGCGCTGCCCAACGCGCTCAACGCCGAACCGAACGGCGGCGGCCGGTCGACGATCCCGGCCAGCTGCGCCGGCAACAGGCACCTCAGCCGTCGTACCGACGAAGGGGGCCAGCCACCCGCAGGACGCAGCGACAGCACCGCGTCGATCGCGCCCTGCAGGTGTTTCGCCCCCGCGTGGGGCTTCAGGCTCGTCTGCGGCAGCAGGAACGGTTCCGGCAACGCGGCTTCCGCACGCAGCAGCGGTGAACGCGGGTCGTCGAGGATGTCGAGCGGCCCCGTCCAGCCGGAGTCGGCCGCGAGGAGCGCCGTCACCGCGCGTTCCGCCGCGAACCCGGCCAGCAGGTACTTGCCGTCCGCGCGGTCCGTCGCGCCCGCGATCGACCCGCCCGCGTGCTGCGCGGCCAGCGCGATCGCCGATGCGGTCACAGCGAGCGGCCGGTCGAGGAGCACGGAAGCCGCAGCCGCACCGCCGAGCGGGGCCAGCAAGGCCGTCGGCCACCACCCTCGCCGGATCAGCCCCTCGCCCCCGATCGCGGCCGCCGCGGCCAGCGCCACCTCGTAGCCGGCCAGGAAGGCCCGCTCGAAATCCGCGGCCGACGCGGTCGAGGGCACCACCGCCAGCGTCGCCGGCAACACCACACACCCCGGGCACAGCACCGAGCCGCGGTGGATGTCGCCCGCTTCCCAGCCGTGCGCGTATACCCCGCCGAGGAACGCGGTCCGCCGCGCGCCGCCGTACTCCGTCGAAAGGGTGTGCGCGAGCCCGGCCACCGGGCCGGCCAGGGTGGTGTGGCCGGCGATCAGCGCACCGACCGCGTCGGTCAGGTGGGCCCGGGCGGCGGCCCGGACCGCGGGCGGCACCGGCCGGGAACCGACCGAGTGCGCCCGCGCGGCGAGCTCACCGACGAGCGACATCTGCCTGCGTGGCCCGGAGCCGGCCGGTCGCCGGCTCGTCCACCCGCCCGTCGGCCGTGAGCACGACGCCGTACAGCTCACGCGCGGCCTCGGCCGTCACGAAGCCGTCGCGCACGTCCTCGGCGACGTCGCCGGCCGGCCGCTCCGCCGGTGAACCCCAGCCCCCGCCGCCCGCCGTGCGGAAGGTGACCTTCGAGCCCGCCTGCAACGCCAGCCCGGTGTGCTTCTTCACGTGCTCCGGCTGTCCGCCCGGCTGGGTGACGATCGTGTCGTTGACCGCGCCCGCGTGGCCGCCGCGCAGGCCCCACGGCGGGCAGGTCGTGCGCTCGTTGGCGATGTTGGTGAACATCGCCTGCTGCGGCTCCACGTCGATCTCCAGGCCCAGCCCGCCGCGGTAGCGGCCCGCGCCGCCGCTGTCGGCGCGCAGCTCGTGGCGCGTGAACACCAAGGGGTAGCGCGCTTCCTGAATCTCGATGGGGATGTTGCGCACGTCGCCCTGGCACACCGACACGCACGCGCTCGGCCCGTCGCCGACGGGGCGCCCGCCCCAGCCGCCGCCGTTGATGTTGAGGCACACGAAGCGCGAGCCGGTCTTCTCGTCGATGCCGTGGAAGGTGAAGCCCGACATGTCGCCCTTGTGCGCGGCCGGCACCTGGTCGGGCAACGCGTCGGCCAGCGCCCGGATGATCGTGTCGACCACCGTGGGCAGCGAGATGCTCCACTGGCCCAGCGCGGCCGGGGACTTGGCGTTGAGCAGTTTCCCTTCCGGCAACACCACGTGCAGGTTGCGGAAGGACCCCTCGTCGACCGGGTGCGTCGGCAGCGTCAGCATCTTGAACGCCACCCGCGCGGCCGCGACGCCGCCCGACTTGCCGGAGTTGAGCGGCCCCTTGACCTGCTCGTTGATGTCGGAGAAGTCGATCGTGAGCTCTTCGCCCTTCACGATCACCTTGAGGTCGAGCGTGATGCGCTTGTCGAGGTCCTGGCCGTCGTTGTCCATCCACGCCGATGCCGTGTACTCGCCGTCGGCCATCTGCGCGACCGCGTGGCGCGACAGGCGTTCCGACTGGTCGCGCATCTCGGTGATACACGCCATCACCGTGTCGAGGCCGTAGCGCTCGCACAGCTCGGCGATGCGGCGCTCGCCCAGGCGGCAGGCCGCGATGGCCGCGCGCAGGTCACCCAGCGACGATTCGGGGATGCGGATGTTGTCCTTGAGGATCTGGATCACGTCGGCGTCCCACTCGCCGGCCTTCATCACCTTGATCGAGCGCAGCTGCAGGCCCTCGGAGTAGATGTCGGTGGTGGCGGTGGAGCCGAAGCCGATGCGCGAGCCGCCGATGTCGACCCAGTGGGCGCGCACCGCGGGGAACGCCACCACCTTGCCGTCGACGAAGATCGGCGTGTAGACCACCACGTTGTTGAGGTGCTGGCCCGCGACGTACGGGTAGTTCATCACCAGCGCGTCGCCGGGCTCGAAGCCTTCGAGGCCGTGGCGCTCGATGCCGTCGGCCACGGAGACGCCGAGGTCGGCCAGGAAGATCGGCAGGCCGCCGAGGTTCTGCGCGATCAGCTCGCCCTCGGTGTCGACGAGGCCCACGCAGTAGTCCTGGACCTCGAAGATCATCGGGTTGTAGGCGGCGCGGCGCAGCGCGGTGGCCATCTCGTCGGAGTAGGCCACGAGCGCGCAGCGCACCACTTCGAGCGTGACGGGGTCGATGGTCATGCGGGACTCCCCACGGAGACGACGAGTGACAGGTCGGCGGCGACGGTCAGCACGTCGCCGGAATAGAACACGACCGAGGACGTGGCTTCCTGCACCACGGCGGGGCCGGTGATCCGGTGGCCGGGCCGCAGCGCCTCGCGGTCGTAGACGGGACAGGACACGGGTTCCGGGCCGCCGCCGTGCAGGACCACGGGCCGGTGCTCGACCGGTGCCGGCTCGCCCGAAGCGGTCTCGACCTCGGCCGCGATGCCCGCGGTCGTTTCGAGTGGCAGCGAGATCACCGTGCGGACACCGACGGCCTCCACCGTCTCGTTGGCGGCGTGGTGCCCGTAGAGGCGGTTGTGCATCTCGTCGTAGAGCGCGCGGACGGCCGCGTGGTTCGCAGTGGACAGTCCCTCTTCGGGCACCGGCACCGGGATCGTGAACTCCTGGCCCTGGTAGCGCAGCTCGAGGAAGTGCTGCACCACGGGCGCGGTCGCCGGCTCGCCGACGTCGGCCCGCAGCCGCGCCCACGCCTCGGCGCCCAGCGCCTTGAGCGTGATCGCGTACTGCTCCACTGTGGACGATTCGAACTTCGCCAGGTGCGTGCGGGTGAGATCGTGGCGCACCTCGGAGTAGAGCATGCCCTTGGCCGAGAACTGCCCGGGCAGCACGGGGACCACGACCGTGCCGATGGTGAGCTCACGCGCGATCGACACGGCGTGCAGCGGTCCGGCACCGCCGGTCGCCACGAGCGCGAACGTGCGCGGGTCCTCGCCCTTCTCCACCGAAACCGCGCGCACGGCCAGCGACATCTGCGCGTCGGCGATGGTCACGATCCCGCGCGCGGCGGCCAGCAGGTCGAGGCCCAACGGCTCGGCGACATGCGTCATGATCGCGGCTTCGGCGGCCGCGCGGTCCAGCGGCATCTCGCCGCCGAGGAACCGGCTCGCGCCGAGCCGGCCGAGCACGAGGTTCGCGTCGGTCACCGTCGGGCGGTCACCGCCGCGGCCGTAACACGCGGGGCCGGGTGCCGCACCGGCGCTGACGGGGCCGACCTTGAGCGCGCCCGCGGGGTCGACCCACGCGATGCTGCCGCCACCCGCGCCGACCTCGACGATGTTCACCACGGGCAGCGCCATCGGGTGCCCGGTCGCGTACCCGCCGATGAAGTAGCCCGGGCTGATGTCGACCTGGCCGTCCTTGACCAGGCTGGTCTTGGCCGTGGTGCCGCCCATGTCGAACGAGATCAGCCGCGGCAGGTCCAGCCCGGCGGCCAGCGCCGACGCGCCGATGACGCCCGCGACCGGACCCGACTCCATCATCCGCACCGGGCTCTGCCGCGCGGTCTCGACGGACATGATGCCGCCGTTGGACTGCATGATCAGCAGGCGGCCGCGGAAGCCGCGGGCCTGCAGGCGCGTGGTCAGCGAGTCGAGGTACCGCGACACGACCGGGCCGACGTAGGAGTTGAGCACGGCCGTCGACGTGCGCTCGTACTCGCGGTACTCGCGCATGATCTGGTGCGACAGCGTCACGTACGCCTCGGGCCACAGCTCGGTGAACAAGCGGCCCAGCTCGAGTTCGTGCTCCGGGTTGGCATACGCGTGCAGCAGGCAGACCGCCACGGATTGCACGCCCGAGGACTTCAGCTCGGTGATCAGCTCGCGCGCGGCGGCGACGTCGAGCGAGGTGCGCACGCTGCCGTCCACGAGCACGCGTTCGCGCACCTCGCGGCGCAGCCGCCGCGGCACCAGCGGGTCGGGCTTGCCGAAGAACAGGTTGTACGGCTCGGACCGGTTCCCGCGGCCGATCTCGTAGACGTCGCGGAAACCCTCCGTGGTGATGAGCGCGGTGGCGGCGCCCGCGCGCTGCAGCACGGTGTTGATCGCGATGGTGGAGCCGTGGAGGAACAGCTCGGTGTCCGGCAGGTGCGCACCGAGCTTGTCAAGCCCGTCGAGCACGCCCTCCGCGTGGTCGTGCGGGGTGGTCAGGGTCTTGGCGGTGCTGAAGACGCCGTGCTCGTCCACGGCGGTCAGGTCGGTGAACGTCCCGCCGATGTCGGCGGCGATCTGCTTCACGGGGTACCTCTTTCCTGGAAAGCGGTCAGGGGAGTTCGGTGCGCCAGGAGTCGGCGAGGGATTCGAGCTTGCGGGCGCCCACGTTGAGCAGGACGCCGGCCACGATCACGACGAACACCGATGCGAGCACCTCCGTGGTGCCGAGGTGGCCGGCGAAAAAGCTGATGTTGTAGCCGATCCCGCCGTCGCCCGCGAAGAACTCGCCCACGACCACGCCGACGAGCCCACGGCCCACGCCCAGGCGCAGCCCGGCCATCACCGTCGGCACCGACGCGGGCAGGATCACCTTGCGCAGCAACGCCGTCTCGCCCGCGCCGAACGAGACGGCGGTGCGGATCAGCTTCGGGTCGACGTTGCGCACGCCCTGGGCGGAGTTGACGATCACGGGAATCACGGACATCAGGAACGTGATGGCCACGACGGTCGGGCTGCCGAGGCCGAACATCAGCACCAGCAAGGGGAACAGCGCGACGATCGGCGCGGAGTACAGGAGCCACACGTACGGTTCGACCACGTAGTCGACGTAGCGGTAGCGGCCCATCAGCAGTCCCACAGCGACGCCGACGATCGCAGCCATCCCGAAGCCGATCACCAGTTCCAGCGCGCTCGTGCCGAGGCTGCGCAGCAGCAGTCCGGAGCCGATCTGGTCGCCGAGCGAGCCCGCGATGAGCACGGGGGAGGACGTGAGGAACGGGTTCACGAGGCCGGCCCACGCGGCGATCTGCCACAGGATCGCGACCAGCACGAGGAAGCCGCCGCCGAGCACGATCGGCATGGCCTTCTCCGGCACCCGCCGCTTCCGGGCACTGACGGTGGTGGTCATCGGTTCACCTCTCCCAAGACGTGGCGGCGGTGCCGAGCACGCGCAGCAGCGCGGTCACGACGTACCCGAAGATCCCGACCACGAGCGTCAGGAACAACAGCGGCGCGACGTCGAAGTTCTGGCCGTACGTGGAGATCAGCTGCCCCACGCCGTCCGTGCCGCCGTACAACTCGGCCACGATCACGGCGATCACGCCGCGCCCGGCGCCCAAACGCAGGCCGGCCATGATCGTCGGCAGCGCGCTCGGGAACAGGATCTTGCCGAACATCGCGCCGCCCCTGGCGCAGAACGCGCGGGCCGCCTGCACGAGCTTCGGGTCCGTCTCGCGGATGCCGGCCATCGCGTTCACCGCGATCGTGATCACGGCTTCGATGAAGACCATCGCGATCTTCGACGCCTCGCCGATGCCCAGCGCGAGCACCACGAGCGGCAGCAGCGCGAGCGACGGCGTGACGTAGAGCGCGATCAGCGCCGGCTCGAGCGTCTGGCGGATCCGCAGCTTCCAGCCCATCAGCATGCCCACCGGCACCCCGACGACCACCGCCAGCGCGAACCCGGCGAAGAACTCGACGAGCGTCGTCTGTGCGTTCTCCCACAGCTCGCCCGAGCTCAACAGGTCGCCACCGGCCTGGACGATCGCCACGGGGGTGCTGGTGAACTGCACGTCGACCACGCCGATCGAGGCGGCGAGCTGCCACAGTGCGAGCACCACGACCAGGCTGGCGAGCACGAACCGCGCCCGCACCGGCGGCAGCCAGCGAAGGCCCACCGCGCGGCTCGGCGGCGCGGCGGCCACCGGCCGGGGCGGCCGCGTGCGCAAGCCCTGCGTCATGACGGCACCGCCGCCCCGGCCTGCGCGCCGAAGAGCAGCTCGGCCAGGTGCGTGCGGTACTTGCCGAACGCCTCGCTCGCCCGCACCGCGGCGTCACGCGGACGCGGCAGGTCGATCTCCATCACCTCGACCACGCGGCTCGGGCTGCCGCCCATCACGAGCACGCGGTCGGCGAGGAACACCGCCTCGTCGATGCCGTGCGTCACGAACAGCACCGTTTTCCGGTCCAGGTCCCAGATCCGCAGCAGCTCGGTGGCCATCAGCTCCCGCGTCTGCGCGTCGAGCGCGCCGAACGGCTCGTCCATCAGCAGCACCTCGGGGTCGGTGGCCAGCGCGCGGGCGATGCCGACGCGCTGGCGCATGCCGCCCGAGAGCTGGTGCGGGTGGGCCTCTTCACGTCCGGCGAGGCCGACCAGCTCGATGAAGTGCCGGGCCCGATCCAGCCGCGTCGCCTTGTCGACACCCTGCATCTCGAGTCCGAACGCGACATTCGCGAGAATCGTGCGCCACGGCATCAGCGACGCGTCCTGGAACACCACGCCACGGTCGGGACCGGGTTTGCTCACGATCTTCTCGCCGATGCGGATCTGGCCGCCGGATGGCCGCAGCAGGCCGTCGGCGGCCAGCAGCACGCTGCTCTTGCCGCAGCCGCTGGCGCCCACGATCGTCACGAACTCGCCGTCGCGCACCTGCGCTTCGAACCCGTTCACCGCCACGAACGGCTCGCCCTTGCCGGCGTAGGAGATCTGCACCTGGTCGAAGGTGATGTCTGCCATCTCGTGCTCCGCTCAGCTGGTCTTGGGCAGGAAGCGGGTGTCGAGCCACTGCGAGTCGGGCAGCCGTTTCGCGAACACCTTGCCCTGCAAGCCCATCTGCCAGAAGTCGTCCATCGCCTTGGCCGAGGGCATGCGGCCGTCGGGGTAGAGCTGGTCGATCCACTCGGCCATGCTGGCCTTCGCGTCGGCGGTGCTGATCTTGAGGTTCTTCGCGATCGACTTCACCGCGTCGTCGGGCTGGTCCTTGGTCATCTTCATGGCCTGAGACAGGGTGTCGACGAACTTCTTGGCGCGGTCGGGGTTGTCGTCGACGAAGCCGGGCTTGCTCCACGTGACGTGCATCGGGTAGCTGTCGACGAGATCCTTGAGGTCGAGGATCTTGTTGTAGCCCTCCTTCTGCGCGTAGACCGTCTGCGGCTCGGTGAAGATGTTGGCCTGCAGCTGGCCCGCCTTCATGGCCGCCAGGCGCGCCGCCGAAGCGCCGCCCTGCACGACCTTGATGTCCTTGTTGGGGTCCAGGCCGGCCTTCGCCGCGGCGAACCGGGTGAGCAGGTCGGTGGACGAGCCGAGGGTCGTCACGCCCCAGTTCTTTCCCTTGCCCTGGGCCACGGTGTGGATGTCGGGCACGGCGTACCAGGCGAACGCCGTCATGTCGAAGCCGCCGTAGATGACCTTCACGTCCTGGCCTGCTTCCTCGGCCGTGAGCGGGCCGGTGAGCGAGCCGACCGCGACGTCGACGTCGCCGGACAGCACGGCCTTGGCGAGCTCGGCGTCACCCTTGAACGTGACCGGTTTGACGGTGAGACCGTGCTGCTTCCAGAGGTTCAGGTCGTCGGCCAGGTAGACCGGCGCGAGCGTGGTGGCCTGCACCGGCAGGCCGAGGGTGATCGTTTCGCCGCCCGAGGCGCTGCCACCACCCGAGCCGCACGCGGTGGCGACGAGGGCGAGAGCGAGAGCCGGTAACGCGAGCCGGGTCCGGCGGAGAGTTTTCCATGGCACGGGGGAGACCTCGATTGTGTCCAGAGGGGAGACCGGGGCGCGGGGAGCTTTTCCGCCTCGGTCTGGAATCGGGCGAGGTGTCGACCATGAGAAGCATCGGGAGGTGCACCTCTTTGTGCTCCGGTCAGTGTGACTCTCGATCTCGACGCGCGTCAAGAAGGTGAGAAACGTCGATCTCCGCCGGTTTCCAGGGCCGGACCGCGGGCACGGCGAAACCCCCGGCGGGCCACAAGTCCTTGTCCGCCAGGGGTTTCGCCGTTCACGTCCGTCCTAGCGGAACACCTCCGGCCGGTTTTTCGCGAGGCTGATCAGCCCGCCCGCTTCGAGCATGTCGACGAGGAACGGGTCGGCCGCGGCCCCGCGGATAGTCGTCTGCGTGGTCAAGTTGGTGAACTCACCGGTGGTGAGGTCCACGCGCACGCGGTCGCCGTCGGCCGCGAAGTCGGGGTTCAGCCCGACTTCGAGCGCCGGCAGGCCGACCTCGAAGCAGTTGCGGTAGAACGTCCGGGCGAACGTTTCCGCGACCACGCACCCGATTCCCGTGGCCTGCAACGCCTTCGTCGCGATGGCACGCCCCGAGGACTGCCCGAAGTGCTTGCCGGCGAACACGATGTCCCCGGGTTGTACCTGCTTCGGGAACTCCGGGTTGAGGTCTTCGAGCACGTGCTGCACGAGAATTTCCATCGGCTCGAACACGTACTGGGTCTTCACGAGCCGGTCGGTCGGGATGTTGTCCCCGAACCGCCAGCAGCGGCCCTCGAACTTCACGCTTTCCCTCCTTCACGGCTCGCGATGACCCCCGCGACGGCCGACGCGGCAACGGTTTCCGAAGACGCGAGGTACATCGAAGCGTCGGGGCTGCCGTTGCGGCCGGGGAAGTTGCGGGCGTGGGTGGAGATCATCGTCTCGTCGGACGCCATCGCACCCATGTTGTACGCCTGGTTCGAGCCCGTGCTGGGCGGGAACCACGTGGCACCGGCCTCGTGCAGCGCGAGCACCAGCCCCTCGCGCGCGGCCTCCGCGAACACCTCGCGGCTGGAGGGCACGAGGTGGAACCGCGTGTCCGGGTGCACTTTGCGCCCGGCCAGGACCTGAGCCGCCGCGCGGAAGTCCTCGAGCCGGCCGCCGCCGTGGCCGCCCAGCTCCGCGTACTGCACCGGCGTGCCGGCGACCTCGGCCACGGGCTTGACGTTGCCGACGGTCGGTGGGCAGGCAACCTGCGGATCGACCTCGCCGACGTCGAAGCGCAGCACCTGCGCCGCTTCCTCGCCGTCACCGCGCACCAGGAGGCCGGCGTCGCCACCGGGCAGCGTGCGCACGAACGCCTCGGTGACCTCGTCCGGCTCGACGAAGCTGCACTTGGCGCCGAGGTCCACACACAGCAACGGGAAGAGCCAGCGGTCCCAGAAAGACAGTCCGCGCACGTACGGTCCGCCGAACTCCACGGCCCGGTAGTTCAGCTCGCCCTCGCCGATGCGCCCGACCAGCCACAGCGCGATGTCGCGTGGCGTGACGCCGGGCTTCGGCGTGCCTTCGAGGTGGACCCGGGTCGTCTCCGGCACCTTGAACCACGCCTTGCCGTACGGCAGCACGGTTCCGGCGTGCGAGTCGTTGCCCAGCGCCACGGCGAGCGCGCCCAGCGTGCCGTGCACCGGCGTGTGGCTGTCGGACCCGACCACGATCATGCCGGGCTTGATGTGCCCGTTGCGGACCACGGCGTGGTGGAGGTTGCCGTTGCCGCAGTCGTACAGCTTCAGGCCGTGCTTGCGGGCCCACCGGCGGTTGTGCTGCAGCACGTCCGCCTGCTGCTCGGTCGGCGGCGCGAAGTGGTGGTCGAACACCATCACGGCCCGCTCCGGGTCGGGGATGGGCACGTTCACGCGCTTCTCGTACACCTGCGAGGTGAGGTACCCCGACAGGTCGTGCATGATCAGCCGGTCCACTTTGGCCACGACGATCTCGCCGGGCTCCACGGACTCGCGACCGCTCGCGCGGGCGAGGATCTTCTCGACGAGGTTCACGCGACCACCGCCGTCGCCACGATCTCGCGGGGATCGGTGATGACGCCACGGATGGCCGAAGCCGCTGCCGTGGCCGGGCTCGACAGGAAGATCTTCGAGTCGTAGCTGCCCATGCGGCCCTGGAAGTTGCGGTTGGCGGTCGACAGCGTGGTCTCGCCGTCGGCCATCGCACCGCCGTTGCCCGCGCACGCGCCGCAGCCGGGGTTGGTGATCATCGCGCCGGCCTGGATCAGCTTCGTGAGCACGCCGCTGTCCGAAGCCTGGGCCATGATCTTCGCCGACGCGGGCGTGACGATGAGCCGCAGGCCCGGGGCCACGCGGTGGCCGGCCAGCACGTCGGCCGCGATCACGAGGTCGTCGTACTTGGCGTTGGCGCACGAGCCGATGAACACCTGGTCGAGCTTCGTGCCGGCGACATCGCCGACGCCCACCACGTTGTCGACCGTGTGGGGCACGGCGATCTGCGGGGCGAGCGTCGGCCCGTCGAGCCGCACCGTGGCGCGGTAGGTCGCGCCCTCGTCCGGCAGCAGGATGTCCAGCTCGTCGCGCGGCACGCCGGCCTCGTCGAGGTAGGCGAGCGTGGTGTCGTCCGGAGCCACGAAGGCGTTCTTCGCGCCCATCTCCATGGCCAGGTTGCAGAACGTCATGCGTTCGGACACGGACATGCCCTCGACGTAGGAGCCGGAGAACTCGACCGACTCATACGTCAGCCCGTCGGCACCGAGGTCGCCGATGAGCTTGAGCATGATGTCCTTGGCGTACACGCCCGGGGCGAGGTCGCCGTCGATCACGATCCGCACCGACTCGGGCACCTTGACCCACAGCTTCCCGGTCACCCACGCGGCGGTGATCTCGCTGAACCCGACGCCCGTGCCGAACGCGCCCAGTGCGCCGTAGATCGTCGAGTGCGAGTCGGTGCCGATGATGAACTGGCCGGGCCGCACGAGCCCATGCTCCATGAGCACGATGTGCGCGATGCCGCTGTTGACGTCGAAGAAGTTCTTCACGCCCATCTTCTGCGCGAACTCCCGGCACAGCGCGTGGTCTGCCGCGGTTTTCGCGTTCATGGCGGGGGACAGGTGGTCCATCACCATGGCCACGCGGTCGACGTCGTAGAGCTGTTCGACGCCCATCTTCTCCAGCGTGCGGATGCAGCGCCAGCTCGCGGTGTGGCTCATGTACAGATCGGGGAACGCGTCGACGATCTGGCCCGGCACGAGGTCCGCGATCCCGGACGCGCGTTCGATCGCCTTCTGCGCGAAGGTCTTGGCGGTCACTGCTTTCCTCCCGCGAAGCTCGCCATCAGGTGCGGGATCAGGCCGCCGTCGGCCATGATCTCCCGCAGCACCTGCGGGTACGGGCTGAAGGGGAACGTCTGCCCGCCCACCTCGACCGTGCCCGCGTCGTAGTCGACCCACATCTCGCCACCGTCGGTGGCCGCCTCGGCCGCGGCGGGCGACTCGACCGCGACGAGCCCGGTGTTGATGGCGTTGCGGAAGAAGACGCGGGAGAAGGAGGCCGCGACGACCGCCTTGATCCCGGCGCCGATCAGGCACGTGGCGGCCTGCTCCCGCGCGCTGCCGCAGCCGAAGTTGCGGCCGGCGACCACGACGTCGCTCGCCCGCAGCCGTTCTTGCGTTTCCGGCCCCAGCGGCTCGAAGGCGTGCTCGGCGAGCTCCGCCGGGTCGATGCTCACGAGGTAGCGGCCGGGGATGATGACGTCGGTGTTCACGTTTTCGCCGAAGGTGATGACCTTGCCCCCGACACGATGTTCACTGCCCATGAATGTCTCCGCTCGAAGTTCCGGTGGTGGACGCCGCCCGGTCAGGGGCTGGTCTCTTCCAGGAACCAGTCGGTCGGCACCGTGTGCCCGAGCTCGCGCTTCTCGGCCAGCGCCAGCGCCCGCGCGCAGACGGCCGCGAACTGCACGCCCATGCCGGTGTTGTTGGCGAACACGGTGATGTCGTCGTGGCTCGTGCGGCCTGGCGCCTCGCCCAGCAGCAGGTCGCCCAGCTCCCGGATGTCGTCCCACTCCATCAGGCCGCGGTTGACCGGGCCGAGGATGTCGTACTGCTTGTCGTGGTGCACCTGCTCGCGCGAGAGCACGGTGACGCGCGCCGCGCGGTCGAACGTCGTGTCGTCCAGCTCGCGCCGGGTGGCGGTGCCGTCGGGCGAGGTGATCGCCGTGACGTGCGTGCCGGGTTCGAGCCAGGCGCCGTCGAAGCAGGCTTCCATGGCCGCGGTGGCGCAGGTGACGATCTGGCAGCCGGCCACCGCGTCGCGCCGCTCGTCCACGGCCACGATCTTGCGCCCGGTCTTCTCGCTCCACACCTTCGCGAAGTGTTCGCGGTGCTCGGGCGTGGGGCTGTACACGCGGACCTCTTCGATGTTCGGCCGCACCATCAGCAGGCACTCCAGGTGCGCCTCGGCCTGCCAGCCCGAACCGAACATCCCGGCGACCGTCGCGTCCGGATTGGACAGTTCCCGGATGCCGAGGGCCGAGGTGGCGCCGACGCGCATCTTCTGGATGAAGCTGTCGTGCATGATGGCGAGTGGTTCGAGCGTGGTCAGGCTGTAGAGCGTGACGAGCCCGACGTAGCGGCCGCCGGGCGCGGCCGGGATGAGCCGGCGCCGCTGCACACCGGAAGGCAGCGTCTCGACGCCCGCGATGTCGGAGGTGATCCGCAGCGCCCACACACCGCTGGAGACGTTGCCGCCCTCCTGCGACTTGAACCGGAAGCGGAAGCCGGGGTGGCGGCTGTCCTCGACCGGGAAGTACGTGTGGTTGCGCGGCCGGTTGGCGCCCTGGCCGGAGTTGAGCTCCTTGTACGCCGTCTCCAGCGCGTCGAGCGTCTCGCCGGCGGTGAGCACCTGCTCGATGTCGCCGTTGGAAAGGATCCTCACCGCTGTGCTCCTGTCAGGTGTTCCGGTTCGCTTTCGGTGACGCGGACGGTCTCGGCCACGGCCGCGTTGCCGCCGTCGGCGAAGGCGACCTCCACGGACACCGCGCCCGCTTCGCCTTCGGCCAGTACGGCGGCCGGGTCCTGGGCGCGGAACTCGCCGCCGGTGGACAGGTCGGCCTGGTTGACCCAGCGGACCTCGGCCTTGGCGCCGTCCGGCAGCTTCGCCAGCGCGGGCGCGGCGGCCTCGGCGAGCGAGCCGATCCTCGCGCCGGCCTTGGCCGCGGCGATGGCCGCGGTCAGCGCGTCCTTGAGCGCACCCGGCCAGCCGGCGCCGTCACCGAGGACGCGGCTCGAGTACACCCAGTTCATGCGGTACTGCCCGGTGACGCCGAAGGACGTCACGCCGTCCGAAGTGGACAGTGAGCTCGGGTACAGGTCGAGGAAGCCGCCGCCGCGCAGGGCGCGTTCCACGGTCTCCACGCGGCTACCGGCGGTGCTGCCCTCCACCGTCGCCTTGGCCGCGGCGTCGTCGAGGATCCGGCCGGCCGCGCGCAGCAGCTCGGTCTCGGCCGCCGACGGGACGAGCCGCTGCTCGCGCACCAGGCCGCCGAGGCGCTTGACCTGCCAGCCGGGCACCGCGGCCACGATCTCGTCGGCCACGTCGGCGGGCCACAGCGCGGCGTCGACCAGGCCGAGCGTGCCGTTCTTCTTGCCCAGCAGGTACTTCGCGACAAGGTCGGCGAAGTTCTTGCCGCCGCTGAACTCCGTGACCTTCGACGAGGCCTTCATCCAGTTCTGCACCCGCAGCGAGAGCTTGGTGAGGAACGTGACGGGCCCTTCGGCGGGGATCGCCAGCACACCCTCGTTCCAGTACAGGCACAGGTTGGTCAGGTAGGCGAGGTCGTCGGAGCGGGACACGTCGGCGTAGACGAACGCGACGTCGACGCCTTGCGCCGCCATGGCCTTCTGCAGGGCGGCGACGCGGTCGCCCCACTCCTGGTCGGGGGTTTCCGCGGGGTCGAGTACGTGCAGACCTCGTTTCACGCCACGTCTCCTGTCTCGAACAGCTTCCGTTCGGTCGTGATCAGCACTTCACAGCCGTCGGCGGTCACGCGCACGGGGTCGCCGAGCACGTGGTAGCCGGCCAGCGGCGTGTAGGTGTTGGGGTGAATGATGAACACGGAGTTCTCGGGCAGCACGGTGTGGTTGCCCTCGATGATCGGCGTCTCGTCGAGGTGCAGCCCGTGGCCGTGGCCGCGCACGCGGGTGTAGGCGCTCGTGCAGTACTCGCCGTAGCCGTACTTGCGGAACACGTCGTTCTCGGCCACCGCCACCTCGTGGGCGGTGATGCCCGGGCGCACCACGGAGATGCCGGCCTCGACGGCCTCGTTGAACAGGTCGAACGACTTGCGCTGCCCGTCGTCGGCCTTGCCCACCACGGCGGAGCGGCAGATCTGCAACCAGTAGCCGTCCATCTTGGGCGTGAGCTCGGTGCGCACCATGTCGCCGGCTTCGAGCAGCCGGTCGCCCGGCGGGGTCATGCCGCGCACCTCGTCGCGGCCCGACGCGATGAGCATGAAGTTGTCCTCGGCCCCGAGGTTCTTCAGCCGCGCCTCGACCTCCGCGACGATCCGGTACTCCGGCAGCCCCGGCTCGAGCACGTCCACGAACGCTTCCCAGCCGGCCGCGCACACCACGGCGCTGCGGCGCATCCGGGCCATCTCCCACTCGCTCTTCACCAGCCGCGCGGTGTCGAGCAGCTTCGTCGCCGACCCGACCTCGGCGCCCGGCGCCGCGGCGCGGATCGTCTCCATGAGCACGAGCGGCACGAGCTCGTGGTGGGCGATGCCGATGCGCCGCGGCGCCAGGTCCTTAAGGACCACGCCCAGCTCCGCCGGGTTCGCCGGGTCCAGCCGCCGGGCCTCGCCGACCCAGCCCTGCGCGGTGAACGCCGCGAGGTCCGAAGGCCGGGTCGAGAACGCCACCGCGTCACCCTCGGCGGGGAACACCACGAGCGCGGCGCTGCCGGCCGGGGTCACGTCGGTGAAGTAGCGGATGTTCTCGCGCCGCCAGGCCGGGCCGTAGGCGAGCACGACGTCGAGGCCCTGCTCGGCCATCGCGTCGCGGATCTTGCGGTGCCGCAGCTGCAGCTCCGCGAGGTCCTCGGGGGACAGGCCCGCTCCGGCGGGTGCCGGGGCGTGGTCGATCGTCATGGGTTCCTCCACGGTGGTTGTGGTGGGATCGGTTTTCGGTGGGGTTGCTCGGGGAGTCAGGAGCGCGCCGGGGTCAGGGCGGCGGGCGTCCCTTCGCCGGTGATCTCACTCGTGATCTGCTCGACGGTGCGGCCGCGGGTCTCGAAGGTCGCCACGAGCGCGGCGATCCCGGCGAGGATCGAGATGATCCCGAAGACCAGGAAGAACAGGAACTGCGAAGCGTGGGCCGCCAGGATGAACCCGACGAGCACCGGCATGATGAGGCCGCCGACCTTCTGCCACGCCGCCGCCCAGCCGAGCCCGGTCGCGCGGCTGGCCGTGGGGTAGAGCTCGCTGGCGTAGGCGAAGAGCGTGCTGCCGGCCAGGCCGCTGCCGAAGAACGTGGCGAGCGAGCCGAGCACGATGACCGCGCCGGTCGCCGACGTGGTGCCCCAGGCGAGGCAGAACACTCCACTGAGGACGAACGCCCCGCCGAGGACCACACGGCGGCCGATGCGGTTGATCAGCTGTCCGGCGAGGATCGCGCCGACCACGCCGGCGGCCGTGATGATCGCCGTGTAGCCGAAGCTCTTGAGCAGGTCCACGCCCTGGCCTTCCAGGACCGACGGCAGCCAGCTCGAGAGCCCGTAGAGGAACGCGCCGGCGCAGACCTCCATGAACCAGATGGCGATCGTGTAGCGCAGGTAGTGCCGGGCGACGAGCGTGCGCACGGTGCCGCTGGTCTCGGGTGCCGCGTGCCGGACGGCGGCGGCTTCGGTGGGGTTACCGCCGCGGCACAGGCCGCTGACGATGGCCGCCGCGTCGGCGAGGCGGTCTCGGCGCAGCAGGTAGCGGACCGACTCCGGCAGCGTCGCCAGCATGAACACACCGACGAGCACCGGCACGGTGGCGATCACGAACATCGCGCGCCAGCCGAACGCCGGCACCACCGCGGTGCCGACCGCGGCCGCCGTCGGCAGCCCGATCAGCCACGCCGCCGTGGCCGCGGTGACGAGCGGGCCGCGGTGGCGCGAGGGCACGAACTCGGCGATGTAGGGCAGGACCACGGCGATCTCGGCGCCGAGCCCGATTCCCTGCAGGGCCCGGAAGGTGACGAGCGCACCGAAGCTGGGCGCGAACACCGCGGCTAGCGAGAACACGGCGTAGACGATCACCGTGATCGACAGCGGCACCTTCCGGCCGAACCGGTCGGACACCGTGCCGGCGACGGCCGCGCCCACGAGCATGCCCGCGAACAGCGCCGAGGAGAACACCCCGGCCGACTCGCTGGTGAGGTGGAACGTCTTGATGACACCCGGCAGGATCACGCCGGTCAGGTTGATCACGAACCCGCACAGGAAATGTCCGATGAGGACGGTTACGTAGATCCTCAGGTGCCGTGCGGTGAACGCCGACTCGTCGAGGCGGGAGAGCAGGGAGTGGGACGAGGTCGCGGGGGACGGGGGCATGTGGGCCACCTCCTTGTGGCTTGGAACAACCCAGGGCTTGTGAAACCCAGCAGCTCGTAGATCGGCGGCTGGTGCTACCCGGTGGCTCCGCGCCGCTCGGCGCGGTGGTCGCGCGGCTCGGAACCCGTTGGCGGGCAACCCATCGGCGTTTCGATCGGCCGGTTCGCCAGGCGGCGGCCTCGTGAGCCGCCGGCCTGTGTCCCGGCCGTGTCGAGCCGATCGGCCGCCACCCGGTGGCCTCGGCACCTCCGGCACCTTGCACTCCGAAGCGGCCCGGCTCGAAAGCCCGCGGTTCGGAGGCCGAGGGAAGTCGGCCGGTGGCTCGAAGCCGTCCGGTTCGAAACCTCGTGGCGCAGGGCCGAACGGCCCAGCGTCAAACGGTTCCGATCCGGTGTCGTGCGGTGGTGCTGACCCCCCTTGGGTCTTCTTCCGTCACCGGTCGTCCAGGTTGCCCTGGACGCCGAAGTAGAGCTGCGAGAGCGCGGGCAGCAGCTGGTCGCGCACCTCGGGGGTGAGGCCCGCGGTCAGCTCGGCCGCGAACTTGTCGAGGGTGCGCCGGGCTGCGTCCCGCGCGTTGACGCCCTTGGTGGTGAGCTCGAGCTGCATCGTGCGCCGGCTCGTGGCCGAGGGGCGGCGCGAGAGTAAGCCCTGGTTCACCATCTTGTCGACGCTTTCGGACATCGTCGACGGGTTGCGGTGCGCGAGCTTGCACAGCGCCGTGAGCGACGTGTGTCCGCTCCCGACCCTTGACAGGATCCGGTACTGCCGGATCGTGAGCGGCAGCTCGAGCCCGGCGAGCAGCTCCGTCTGGAGCCGGGTCAAGCGCCCACCCAGAGCCAGCAGGACCTCGCCGAGGCCCGCTTCCGGGCCCAGTTCGTCGAAGGTCTCGGTGTCGGTGGTGGTCATTTTGGTCCCCGTACGTTCCGGTGCCCGAAATAACGATGCCGCCGACTGTACGTCCGCCCCCGCGCTGTGGGAAGGGGTGATTTCGTGACGAGGAGAGTCTTTCAGTGGATGAAAACCCGGATGGTCCCCTGCGCACCGCGGGTGAGAGCTTCGGACCCCCACCCCGACCGAAGGAGCTCTGAGGCGTCGATGGCAGCGTTCGCCCGAAACCAGTGGTATGTCGCCGCATACGGCCGCGAAGTGGGCCGGGAGCTGTTCTCCCGGACCGTGCTCGGCGAGCCGATCGTCTTCTACCGCACCGAGTCCGGCGAAGTCGTCGCTCTGGCCGACCGCTGCGTGCACCGCCGCTTTCCGCTCTCGGAGAGCCGGCTCGACGGCGACAAGATCGTCTGCGGTTACCACGGCTTCACCTACGACAGCGCCGGCTCGTGCGTGTTCGTCCCCGGCCAGGCCCGGATTCCCCGTACCGCAAGGGTTCCCTCGTACCCGGTGGTGGAGCAGGACTCGTTCGTGTGGGTCTGGATCGGCGAGCGCGAGCTGGCCGACGAGTCCGCCATCCCACGCGCGCCGTGGCTCGCGGACCCGGCCTACACCACCGTGAGCGGCATGGAACCACTCGCCGCGCGCTACGAGCTGCTCGTGGACAACCTGCTCGACCTCTCGCACGAGACCTACCTGCACGGCGGCTACATCGGCACGCCGGAGGTCGCGAACACGCCGATCACCACGGAGGTCGACGAGGACCGCGGCATCATCTACGTCAGCCGCCACATGGCCGACGCCGAATGCCCGTCGTTCTACGCGAAGTCCACCGGCATCGAAGGCCGGATCACGCGCTGGCAGGACATCGAGTACCACCCGCCGTGCCTCTACCTGCTGCACAGCCGCATCGCGCCCGTCGGCGTGCTGCCGAACGAGGACGGCACCGACCCCGACGGCTTCCACGTGGAGGTCGTCTACGCGATCACCCCGGAGACCGAGCACAGCACCCACGACTTCTGGGCCGTGGCAAGGGATTTCGCCCTCGACGACGCCGAGGTGTCCGATTTCCTCGCGGAGAACAACCGCACGGTCGTGCTGCAGGACGTGCGGGCCCTCGACATTCTCGAACGTGTCATTCAGGCGGAGCCCGAGGGATACCAGGAGCTTTCGGTCAACATCGACACGGGCGGGCTGGCCGCGCGCCGCATCCTCAAGAAGCTGGCGGCCGGCGAGAGCGCGCAGGTCGTGCCGTCGTGAGCGAGCGCGTGGCGATGCTGCGGGGCGAGAACGTGGTGCGCATCCACTGGAAGCTCGGCACGGACGTGCTCGTCGGCGTGTGCCACTGCGGGGCCGAGCACGAGTCGGAGGATCCGGTCGAGCTGTGGGACTGGCTGCTGGCCCACCCCGTCGGGCACGGCGGTCTGTCGGTACCGGTGGCCCCGCCGGAGCGCGTGGCCACCGCTGTCTAGGAGGAGGAGACGATGAGCGTCCTGGCCACCGAGCTGGAGCTCGACGTGGTGCTGGCGGCCCCGGAACGGCTGGCCGACGGCGTCGTCCGGCTGACCCTGCGCGACCCGGCCGGCGCGGAGATGCCGGCGTGGGAGCCGGGCGCGCACGTGGACCTGGTGCTGGGCCCGGATCTCGTGCGCCAGTACTCGCTGTGCGGTGATCCGGGCGATCGGTCGGTGCTGCAGGTCGCCGTGCTGCACGAGCCGGCCGGACGCGGGGGCTCGGCGCACGTCCACGGGCTCACCGGTGGCGAGCGCCTGCGCGTGCGCGGTCCGCGCAACCACTTCGCGCTCGTGCCCTCGCCGCGGTACCTGTTCGTGGCGGGCGGCATCGGCATCACGCCGCTCGTGCCGATGCTCGCCGCAGCCGAGGCGGCGAGGGCCGAGTGGCGTCTGCTCTACGGCGGCCGCACCCGGGCGTCGATGGCCTTCGCCGCGGAGCTGCGCGAACGCTACGGCGACCGCGTGGAGCTCGTGCCGCAGGACGAACGCGGGCTGCTTGACCTCGACGCGGCGATGGCGGCGGCACCGGGGGCGGCAGTCTACTGCTGCGGCCCGGAACCGTTGCTGGCGGCCGTCGAGCAACGGTGTGCGCCCGAGTTGCTGCACGTCGAGCGGTTCACGGCGCTGCCCGACACCGGTCCGCGCGACGCCTTCGAGGTCGAGCTCGCCCAGTCGGGGCGGACGTTGGAGGTGCCGGCGGACCGCTCGATCCTGGAGGTGCTCGAGGAGTCCGGCGTGCCCGTGTTGTCCTCCTGCCAGGAAGGGACGTGCGGCACGTGCGAGACCGGCGTGCTGGCCGGGGTGCCGGACCACCGCGACTCCGTGCTCACCGGCCCGGAGCGCGAGGCGGGCGACGTGATGATGATCTGTGTGTCGCGCTGCGCCGGCGCGCGACTGGTTCTGGATCTCTGACTCCGCGGGTAGCGTGAGGCGATGACCCGGCGAGCCCCGGCGACGGGCACCTCCGTGACCAGCAAGGTGCTGGCGCTGCTCGAGGCTTTCACCCCGGACGCCTCGGACCTCAGCCTCAGCGAGCTGGCCCGGCGCTCCGGCGTCTCCCTCGCGACCGCGCACCGGCGCGCGGCCGAGCTCGTCGAATGGGGCGCGCTGGAACGTGACGCGGCCGGACGCTACCGCATCGGGCTGCGGCTGTGGGAGGTCGCGTCGCTCGCCCCGCGCGGGCTCGGCCTGCGTGACGCGGCGATGCCGTTCTTGGAGGACCTGTACGAGGTCACGCACGAAAACGTGCAGCTCGCCGTGCGCGAGGGCCTGGAGGTGGTGTTCGTCGAACGCATCGCCGGGCGCGACGCCGTGCCGGTCTGGACCCGTGTCGGCGGCCGGTTCGCCTTGCACGCCACGGGTGTCGGCCTCGTGCTGCTGGCCCACGCGCCCGCGGCCGTGCAGGAGGAAGTGCTCGGCGGGCCCCTGCACAGCTACACCGCGAAGACCGTCTGCGACCCGGCCCGGCTGCGCCGCGTGCTCGCCGACGTCCGCAAGCAGGGCTACTCCGTCAGCGACGGCCAGGTCACCGTCGACGCGCTCTCCGTCGGCGCCCCGGTCTTCACCGCCGACGGCACGGTCGCGGCGGCAGTGTCCCTTGTGGTCCGTGCCGACAGCGCGCAGCCGGGAGCGTTGGCGCCCTTGGTGATGGCGGCTGCGCGCGGCATCTGCCGCGCCCTGGCGGGCGGGCCGGCGCGGGTGTTCCCGGCCGGCCGCACCCGTCCGTGACCTGCTGCCGGCAGCGTGTCCGTCCACCCCGCGTCGATGCGGGCGGTGCCGGGCGGCGCGATGAGGTACTGCGCGCCGCCGGCGGGACGTAGACGGACGTGGCGTCGACGCGACGCGTGGCGGGGTCGACGACGAGGCGCAGGTCGTCCGGCGGGATTGGCAGGTCCTGTCTGCCCGCCCGGCACCGCGCCGAGCGTGCCGACGCCCGGGTACTCGGAGATCGCGCGGAACGCCGCGGCCCGCACCGCCGGGGCGCCGGTAGCGTGGACACCAGCGGACCAGCGGCCCGAACGTCGTGCGGTCCCGGTCGGCCGCCGTAAACGGACCGCCGCTCGTCCGCGCGGCGCTGTGCTTCTCCGCCTCGGCGATTCAGGCCTTGAGCGCGGGTGGGGGCGGTGTGCAGGGCGCGCAGCTGGGCGTAGGTCAGGTCCACGGCCACGAGGGAGAACGGCCGGGCGCCGATCATGGGCACCGCCTTCCCGCCGGTCTTCGCGCCGCAGAACCACCAGTGCCCCACGGGCTTGACCCCAGTAGTCGGTGCCGTCCGCGGCCGAACCGGTCCCGGTGATCGTCACGTCCCAGTAGGTGCCCGTCGCGAGCAGCACCTGTTGTCCGGACCGGACGACCGTCGGCGCGGGCGGAGCCTGCGCCGCACTGAACACCGCGACGGCGACGGCCGCGATGGCGCCAGCCCCGCCGGCCCGCCACGCCACTCGAAGGCCGCGGACCGGCCTGGCGGTAAGGCTGGTGATGCTGCGGCCCGGCTTGCCGGTGATCCGGTCCGGCGCCCGGCGGCGGCTCCGCGCCACGGCGGAGGGGCGGGGTCGCCGGGGTCGAGTAGCACTTCGAGCGTCTGCAGGTCATTCATCACGCGCCTGCTCGGCGAGGATCGGGGCGAGCTTCTGACGGGCGAGCTTCTGACGGGCGCGGCGCAGCCGGGAGCCGACCGTGCCGGAGGAGATGCCGAGGGTCTGGGCCACCGAGGCCGCTTTTGATGGGGCTCCGTCGAGCTGCGCGAGTGGACGAGCAGCAGCACGTCGCGCTCGCCATGCGGCAGTCTGGTGCGCCCCCGGTCGCGTCGGAGCCCGGTAGTGGCGCGCTTCCTTGCGGCGGTGCCCGCCACCAGGTTCGTGGCGATCCCACCAGCCACGGCCGCGGCTCGCCGCGAGTGGCGTCGAACTTCGTCCGCTGGTCGAACGAGATCAGGAGCGTCTCCGCCGGGACGTCCTCGCGTCGTCACCCACTGACGTGGTCAGGTCTCTGTCAAAACGGTGAGGTCAGTGGCGCCGCGGCCTAGGATCGGCGCGTGGAGCTTCCCGTGATGCCGCCGGTGCGGCCGATGCTCGCCAAGGCCGTGCACGAGGTCCCCAGGACCGAGGGGCTCTGGTTCGAGCCCAAGTGGGACGGGTTCCGCTGCGTCGTCTTCCGCGACGGCGCCGAGGTGGAGCTGGGCTCGCGCAACGACCGCCCGCTCACGCGCTACTTCCCCGAGCTCGTCGAGCTGCTGGGCGACGCACTGCCGGAGAAGTGCGTGGTTGACGGCGAGATCGTGCTGGTCACGCCGCAGGGCCTGGACTTCGAGTCGCTGCAGCTGCGGCTGCACCCGGCCGCGAGCCGCGTGCGGAAGCTGGCCGAGGAGACGCCGGCGAGCTTCGTCGCGTTCGACCTGCTGGCGCTGGGGGAGCGCGACCTCACCGGCGAGCCGTTCAGCACGCGCCGGAGGATGCTCGAAGACCTGTTCGGCGACAACCCGAGCGGCGGCCTGCAGCGGGTCCACCTCACGCCGCTGACCACAGATCCGGACACGGCCGAGGACTGGTTCACCCGCTTCGAAGGCGCGGGCTTCGACGGCGTGATGGCCAAACCCGCCGACCAGCCGTACGAGCAGGACAAACGCGTGATGTGGAAGGTCAAGCACGAGCGCACGGCCGACTGCGTCGTCGCCGGGTTCCGCTGGCACAAGGACGGGCAGGGCATCGGCTCGCTGCTGCTGGGCCTGTTCGACGACGCCGGCGCGCTGCACCACGTCGGTGTGGCCAGCAGTTTCACGGCCCAGCGGCGCCGCGAGCTGGTCGACGAGCTGGCGCCGTTGCGGGAGAACGCCCTGGAAGGCCACCCCTGGCGCACGTGGGCCGAGTACGAGCCCGAGCCCGGCCGCCGGCCCGGCGCGAACAGCCGCTGGGCACCGCAGAAGGACCTGTCGTGGGAGGCGGTGCGGCCCGAGTGGGTCGCGGAGGTGCGCTACGAGCACCTGCAGGGCGGCCGGTTCCGCCACGGCGGGCGGCTCGTGCGCTTCCGCCCCGACCGTGACCCGGCTTCGTGCACGTACGCGCAGCTGGAGGAAGCGCCGCCGGCTGAGCTGGCGACGTTGTTCGGGGAGGCGAGATGAGCGGCGTGGCCCTGGAGCTCGACGGCGTCGAGCTCACGATCTCCAGCCCGGACAAGGTGTACTTCCCCGAGCGCGGCGAGACGAAGCTCGACCTCGTGCGCTACTACCAGGCCGTGGCCGGCCCGCTGCTCGACCGCCTCGGCGGCCGTCCCCTGCTGCTGGAGCGCTACCCGGACGGTGCCGGCGGCAAGAGCTGGTTCCAGAAGCGCGTGCCCAAGACCGCGCCCGAGTGGCTCACCACCACCGTCGTCTCCACGCCCAACGGCACCACCAGCGACGCCCTCGTGGCCGCCGACCTCGCCCACGTGCTGTGGGCCGTGAACCAGGGCTGTCTCGGCTTCCACGTGTGGCCCAACCGCGCCGCGTCCCTCGACATCGCCGACGAGCTGCGCATCGACCTCGACCCGTCGCCCGGCATCGGGTTCCCGCAGCTGCGCGACGCGGCGGTGCTCGTCCGGGAGTTCCTGACCGAGCTGGGCATCGAGGTCCACGTGAAGACCTCCGGCTCGCGCGGCCTGCACCTCTACGCCATCCTCGAACCCCGCTGGGACGGCTACCAGGTGCGCGCCGCCGCGGTCGCCCTCGCGCGGGCCCTCGAACGCCGCCACCCGGACCTCATCACGGCCCAGTGGTGGAAGGAAGAACGCGGCACGCGCGTCTTCGTCGACTTCAACCAGAACGCCCCGCACAAGACGGTTTTCGGCGCGTGGTGCGTGCGTCCTCGGGTCGGCGGCCAGGTCTCCACGCCGATCTCGTGGGCGGACCTCGCCACAGTCGCCCCGGACACGCTCACCCTGTCTTCCGTACCCGCCCTCGTCGCCGAACACGGCGACCCCTGGGCCGGCGCGAACGACCGGCCGCAGTCGATCGAGCCGTTGCTGGAGCTGTCCCGCTCGGACCTCGCTTCGGGCCTCATGGACGCCCCTTGGCCGCCGGTGTACCCGAAGATGCCGGGCGAGCCCCCGCGCGTGGCGCCGAGCCGCGCGAAGAAGAGCTGAGCCGGGTGCCCTTCGTCATCCAGCCACGCGCCACGAATCCGATCCCGCTCTGCGCGCGTTGCTCGACGCGATGACAGCCGAGTTCATCACCGGCTACGGCCGGCCGCTGGGGTGCTGCGCCGGGCACCCCGCTACCGCCCTCGTGGCCGCCGCCGAGCACGTGTCGCGCGAGTTCGGCGCGGTCGGGGTGCGGCTCGAGACCGGCGTGCGGCAGCACGAGGCCAGGCGCCGGTACCAGCGCGAGGGCGACCGGCGGATCCCCGCGCCCCGCCGCACCAGAACGACCCGGAGAGTCTGCTACGCCGAAGATCAGGTGGCTCACTCGAACGGCAGGTCGAACGTCAGCTGACCGTCCCCGTCCGAGCTTCCCGCCTGCGCCCCCGACAGCGTCGCGGCGCACGCGGGGCACGGGGTGACGTCGCCGGTGCCCGGGGCCGTGAGGTCGACCGGCGTCCACGTGCGGGATTCGCGGTCGCCGCAGACGGAGCGCCGGTAGCGCAGGTCGCCGGCACGGGTCATGAGGTGGGCGACGGGCGCGTCGTCGGGCAGGGCGCCGACGAGGTACCAGCGCGTCGCGGTGTGGACTCTGGGGATTGTCGCCATGGAACTGTCCTCCTGGGAGGCCGGTTCAGCTTCATTCCTTCGCCACAGTCATCTTGCGTCGCAGTGCGCGCGAATCCGTGCGTTTGGTGGTGTTCGGCGTGGCGCGCTCAGTCCTGCGCGGACTGTTCTCCCTGGTCAGAGCTCGGTTCGTCGAGGTAGCGCAGGATTCGCAGCAAGCCGCGTTCGTCGATCTCGTCGTCGTCCGCCACGCATTCGGTGAGGCGCCGCGTGACGTCGTCGGCGTCGAGGCCGGCGCCGATGAGCACGAGCTCGGTGCGGCGCGGGCGTCCGGCGGGCCACGGGGAGCGGTCGAGCTGGATGAACGCGCCCACGGTGTGCAGCCCGAACCGCGAGCGCGGCCCCAGGTCCACGTGCCCCTTCACGCGGTAGAGACCGGCCGGGCGCTGTTCCAGGAACGCCAGCAGCCGCCGCGGCGACAGCGGGTGGTCGGCGGTGAAGGTGACGCTCTCGTAGGCCGCGTGGAGGTGCTGCGAATGGTCGTGGTCGTGTTCGCGCAGATCGTCGAAGGACAGCTGGCCGAAGCGTTCGCGGGGTTTCGGGTCGAAGAACAGCTCCGGGTCCACGCGGCCGTGGTCGGTCACCAGCACCGGCACCCCCGGTGCGAACTCCTCGACGGTCGCGGTCAGCTCGGCGAGCTCATCGGACGTGACGCGGTCGGCCTTGTTGACCACAACCAGGTCGGCGATGCGCAGGTGGTCGGCCAGCTCGGGGTGGCGTTCGCGGGTGCTCTCGAACTCCGCGGCGTCGACGACCTCGGCGAGACCGCCGTAGCGGATGTCGGGGTTCTCGCTGGCGATCATCAGCCGCAGCAGGTCGCGCGGCTCGGCGATGCCGCTGGCCTCGACCACGATCACGTCGATGCCGGTTTCGGGGCCCGACAGCCGCCCGAGCATCGCGTCGAGCCCGCTCGCGTCGACGGCGCAACAAAGGCAGCCGTTGCCGAGCGAGACCATCGTGTCGACCTGGCCGGACACCGCGAGCGCGTCGATGTTCACGCTGCCGAAGTCGTTGACGACCACGCCGACACGAGCGCCCTGGCGGTTGGCGAGCAGGTGGTTGAGCATCGTGGTCTTGCCCGAGCCGAGGAACCCCGTGACGAGGACCACCGGGATCCGCTGCCTGGCCACGATCGCACCCCTCCTCCTCGTCGCGAAGACCTTACCGCCAAGTGATCACGGAACCGCTTCCAGGTCGTGATCAATTTCCGGGCACATTGTGCAAGGTCGAGGTGGCGCAATTGATTCGGCGCCCGCAACGCCGCGTTCCACCTGCGAAGTTCGCATTTCCGGGCCGGTGTCCGACACATTCGGCGGTTGCCTGGAACGCCGCTTCGGGTACGCTCCCCACCCTGGCGAACCCTTGGGGCTACGGGGTTTTGCGCTGCCGACTCGAATCAGCACCGAATGACGGAGGAACCGTGGGTCGTCCCTGCGTGTCGCGGGTTGTGTTTTCTGCGAGTGGAGTAGCCCGGTGACCGTTGCGTCCATGCGAGCGAATCTCGGCGCATCGTTACCGCCCGAAGGGGTGGCAACCGTCGAATACGGCGAAGCCGAGGAATTCATCCGGCTCTGCCACGCGGAAGCCGCCGTGCCCGGCCTGCGGGTCGACGAGCGGCTGGCGCAGATCAAGGAGGAGATCGCGGAAACCGGTTGCTACCGGCACACCTACGCCGAACTGGCCCACGGCGCGCGCGTGGCGTGGCGCAACTCCGCGCGCTGCATCGGCCGGCTCTACTGGCGCGGCCTGCACGTGCGCGACCGTCGCGACGTCCGCGACGCCGCGGGGGTCGCCGCCGAATGCGTCGCGCACCTGCGCGAAGCGACCCGCGGCGGCCGGATCCGGCCCACGCTCACGGTGTTCGCACCGGACAACCCCACGACGCCGGGCCCGCGCATCCACAACGACCAGCTGGTCCGCTACGCCGGCTACCGCCTCGAAGACGGCTCAGTGCTGGGGGATCCGCAGTACGTCGGGTTCACCGACACCGTGCGCGAACTGGGCTGGCGCGCCCCCGAGCGGCGCGGTTCGTTCGACGTGCTGCCGCTGCTCGTCGAGGCGGAACCGGGTTCGCGGCAGCTGTTCGGACTGCCCGCCGACGCCGTGCTGGAGGTACCGCTGACGCACCCGGACCACCGCTGGTTCGCCGGCCTCGGCCTGCGCTGGCCCGCCGTGCCGGCCATCAGCGACATGCCGCTGGAGATCGGCGGTGTGCGCTACTCCGCGGCGCCGTTCAACGGCTGGTACATGGCCACGGAGATCGGCGCGCGCAACCTCGCCGACGTCACGCGATACAACCTGCTGCCCGTCATCGCCGGCCTGATGGGACTGTCCACGGACGACGACCGAACGCTCTGGCGCGACCGGGCGCTGGTGGAGCTGACGTTGGCCGTGCAGCACTCGTTCGACCACGCGGGCGTCACCATCGCCGATCACCACTCGGAGTCGCAGCGATTCCTCACGCACCTCGAACGCGAGGAGCGAGCGGGCCGCTCGTGCCCCGCCGACTGGAGCTGGCTCGTGCCACCGCTTTCCGGCGCGCAGAGCCCGGTTTTCCACCGCTACTACGACGAGCCGGACCCCGAGACGCGTCCGGCGTTCCTCCTGCCCGGCCAATGAGAACAGCCGTTCGGCGGATCCCGGCGAACTGGGGGCGCCGACGGTTCACCGAAGGCGGACAATGGGGTCATGACCGCAGTGCTCGTCGCACACGCAGGCAAGACCGGCGGCACCCGCGAGATCGCCGAGGTGGTCTCGGAAGAACTGCGCGCCCTCGGCCACACCGTGGACACCCGGGACGCGGCCGACGTCGCCGACGTGGCCGCTTACACGACCGTGATCGTCGGCAGCGCGCTGTACTATTCGCGCTGGCGCCCGTCGGCGGTCCGCCTGCTGGAGCGCAACGTGGCGGCCCTGCGCGAGCGTCAGGTGTGGCTCTTCCACAGTGGCCCGTGCGGCCCGGGTGCTTCCCTGGTGCACGTGAACCTTCCCGCGTCCGTGGCCCTCCTGGCGGCGAGCATCGACGCGGAACGCACCACGACCTTCGGTGGGCGGTTGGACCCCGCGCTCGTCCGGGGGGTTCTGCCACGGCTGATGGCGCGAGGGTCCCGCGTCGGCGATTTTCGTGACTGGGCGCGGATTCGCACGTGGGCCCGCGACGTCGGGGAGCACGTGAGCTCGCAGGTTTCTCTCTGAACACTTACCCGTCCCCCTGTGCGGAGCACCTTCTTGGTCGTCGCAAGCCCTGTTCCGGCCGCGCCGGAATCCGCGCAAAACCGTTGAATGACACCAAAACCGCCAAACCGCATCGGTTGCCCGGTCACTCACTCAGGTGTAAACCAAACCGGCGACACCTCGAAACTCACCAACGAGCAGGGGGACTCCGGTGCCGGATGCCACGGCGGGCAAGAAACCCGAACTCACCTCGGACCAGCGCAACGCGTTCATCGCCGCCTGGCTCGGCTGGACCATGGACGCATTCGACTACTTCCTGGTCGTGTTCATCCTGGCGGACATCGCCAAGGACAAGTCCTTCGGCGCGACCGCGACGCAGCTCGCGTTCATCACCACGGCGACGCTCGTGATGCGGCCGGTGGGGGCGTTGGTGTTCGGGCTGTGGGCGGACCGCGTCGGCCGACGGGTCCCGTTGATGGTCGACGTGGTGCTGTATTCCGTCGCCGGCGTGCTCTGCGCGGTGGCGCCGAACTTCACCGTGTTGCTGATCCTGCGGTTCGTTTACGGCATCGGCATGGGCGGCGAGTGGGGTCTGGGCGCGGCGCTGGCCATGGAGAAGATTCCGGTGCAGCGTCGCGGGTTCTTCTCGGGGGTGCTGCAGGCCGGCTACTCGAGCGGCTACCTGGTGGCCGCGCTGGCGTACCTGCTGTTCCACACCGCGCTCGACCTGGACTGGCGCTGGATCTTCGTGCTGAGCGTGTTCCCGGCGCTCATCAGCCTGCTGATCCGCGCGCGCGTCAAGGAATCCGAGGTGTGGGTGGCCGCGCAGGAGAAGATGCGGGTCACGCGAACGTCGGTCAAGGACGTGCTGCTCAACGCCAAGGTGATCCGCCGGTTCGTGTACCTGATCGTGCTGATGACGGCGTTCAACTGGCTCAGCCACGGCACGCAGGACGTCTACCCGACGTTCCTCAAGTCCACCGAACACGGCGGCGCCGGCCTGAGCGCGTCGACGAGCACGTGGATCGCCGTGATCTACAACATCGGCGCGATCATCGGTGGCCTCACGTTCGGCGCCCTGTCCGAACGCTTCGGGCGGCGCGTGACGATCGTCAGCGCCGCCGTGCTGGGCCTGCCGATCATCCCGATCTTCGCGTTCGACCACGGCGCGGGCATGCTGGCGCTCGGGTCGTTCCTCATGCAGATCATGGTGCAGGGCGCCTGGGGTGTCATCCCGGCCCACCTCACGGAGATGTCGCCCGACGCGATCCGCGGCTTCTACCCCGGTGTCACCTACCAGCTGGGCAACCTGCTGGCGGCGCTGAACCTGCCGATCCAGGAGGCCATCGCGCAGTCGCAGGGCTACTCGGCCGCTCTCTTGTGGACAGTCATCCCGGCGCTCGTCTGCGTCGCCGTGCTGACCGCCGTGGGCAAGGAAGCCAAGTCCATCCGCTTCGGCGGAGAGGCGGCAACCACCGCACCTGCGACCAGCGTGCCGTAGTTCACGGGCCCGGCCTGGCCGGCGAGCCCGTCCGGCTCGTCGGCCGGCGGCTGAGCCGCCCGGCCTGGTGCTGCGGAAATGGTGGTGACCTGCGGGATTGCCATCGGAAGATCGGCGATATATCGTCGTCATGTCGGCGATAGAGCAATCCGAGGAGACACTCATGAGCGAGACGGCAGGCAGCAACCACATCTTCCGCGGCTTCGGCGGTCCGGAGCACTTCGGCGACCAGCGAGGCGGCTTCGGTTTCCACCACCCCCGGTACCCCCACGGCGGCCCGGCCGGCAGCGAGCCCTTCGGTTACGAACACCACGGCCCGGGGCACCATCACTCGTGGCCCGGCGATCCGGGCGAGCACCTCGTGCGGGGCCACGGCCCTGGTCTCGGCCCGGGGCCCGGCGATCCGGGCGAGCGCCGGGGGCCCGGCCACTCCGGCCCGTGGCCCGGCGGCCCCGGCGATCACCACGGCCCGGGCCCCTTCGGCGCCTCGCACGAGCCGTTCGGTTTCGCCCCCGACTCCGCCCGCGGCCCGGGCGGGTTCCCGCCCCCGCCGCCCCCACCGCCGGTGCCGCCCGGCCCGGGTTTCCCCGGCTTCCCGGAGTTCGGTGGCTTCCCCGGCGGCCCGGGCGGTCCACGCGGCTGGCCTCGCGGCCGCGGGCAGTGGGGCCGAAACGCCCGTGGCCCGGTGCGTCCCGTCCGCCCCGCGGTGCTCGCCCTGCTCGCCGAGAGCCCGATGCACGGCTACCAGATCATGCAGGAGATCCGCCGCCGCACCGACGAGGAGTGGCGCCCCAGTCCCGGCTCGATCTACCCGATCCTGCAGCAGCTGGAGGACGAGGGCCTCGTGCGCACCGTCGAAAACGGTGGCCGCCGCGTCGCCCAGCTCACCGACGCGGGCCGCGAGCACATCGTCGGCCGCGAAGACGAGTTCGCGGCCCTGTGGGAGTCCCACACCTCCGACGGCGGTCCGGACTCCGACCGCTTCACCGCCCTGCACCGGCACCTCGGCGACCTCTCGTCCGCCGCGGGTCAAGTCGCCTACGCCGGCACGGACGCCCAGGTGAGCGCCATGGGTAAAATCCTGGCCGACGCGCGCCGCCGCCTCTACGCCCTCCTCGCCGAAGACCAGGACGACACCGAAGACTGACCGGCACCGGGGTGTGCCGAGTCCACAACGGACTCGGCACCCCTCAGGTCATCCGCCCCGGCGGTGGCTCCGGCTCCCACCCCAGATGCGCCGACACCACATCCGCCGCCGCAACCGTCCGGCGCCCCGCTTCCTCCAGCCGGGAGCCGATCCGGGCGTGCGGTGCCGAAATGTTCAGCGCCGCCACCACGCGCCCCCGGAAGTCCCGCACCGGAGCCGACACGCCGGACAATCCCGGCTCGAACTCCTCCACCACCCGGGCAAACCCCTTGTCACGGGCGGCCCGGATGGTGGTCCACAACGTGGGAAGCGCGGGATGGCCGGGGAACCGCACGTAGAGCTCGTCAGGCGTGGCGTCGAACAGCAGCACGCGCCCGGCGGAGGTGCGGTCGGCCGGCACGCCGCGGCCCTCCCATTCATGGACGCGGAACGAGTGCCCCGAGACCGAAAGCAGCGTCAGCACCACGCGGTCGCGCAGCACGCACAGGTGGCTCGTCTCCTCGAGGTCCGCCGACAGCGCGTGCATCACGGGCTCCGCGGCGCGCACCAGCCGGTCCTCCGCACTGCGCGCCACCAGCGAAAACAGTCTTCGGCCCATCCGGTAGCGGAGGGTGTCGGGGTCGCGCTCGACCACGCCCTCCAGCGCCAGCGCCTTCAGCGCGCGGCTCACCTGGCTCTTCTCGCGCCCGGTCAGCGCGGCCAGCCGCACCACGCCGAGGCCGCCCGCGCGCTGGGCCTCGGCCGAGGCCAGGGCCTCGAGCAGGTCGAGGTCGCGGCGCAGGCCGTGCCCGGACACCGTCATGGCCGAACCCTAGACCGAGTTGGCCTGAGCGCAACACAGGTCGCGATGTCCCGCGCACCCTTGTCGGCCCGCCCGGCGCGCTCGTAGCGTCGAAGCCGATGAAGATCACCGCGATCGCGCTCGACCACCTGCGCCTGCCGCTCGACCCCCCGCTGCACGCGGCGTGGGACCCCGAGCCACGGCGGCACTTCGACGCCACGATCGTGCGCGTCCACACCGACGAAGGCGTCACCGGCATCGGCTCCGGCGACACGATGGCGGGCTTCGAGGCCGTGGAGCACCTGTTCGTCGGCACCGACCCGCTGGACATCGTCCGCCACGTCAAAGCCATCGAGACGGCCAACTTCCACGGCGGCCGCTACTGGCCGCTCGAAGCCGCGCTCTGGGACGTCATCGGCCAGGTCTCGGGCCTCCCCGTCGCCACGCTCTTCGGGAACTCCGCGCAGTCGCTGCCCGTTTACGCTTCCTCGGCGGAGCTCAAGCCGCCGGCCGAACGCGTCGAGGCAGCGCAGCAGGCTTGCGAAGAAGGCTTCCGCGCACTGAAAATCCGCGTCGACCGCGACCGCGCTGACGAGGGCGTCGAGACCGTCGCCGCCGTGCGTGAAGCGCTCGGTTCGAATTTCCACATCATGGTGGATCTCAACCAGTCCTGGCGCATGGCCGGCGACACCGCGCCCGCCACCGACCTCGCCGCGACCCGCCGGCTCGTGCGCCGCCTCGCCGAGCTCGAGGTGTGCTGGGTCGAAGAACCGTTGCCCTACGCCGATGTCGAAGGTTTTCGCACGCTGCGTTCGGAAAACCCCGGGCTTCGCATCGCCGCGGGGGAAATGCATCACTCCGTGCCGGATTTGCTGCGCTATCTCGAACAAGACGTGCTCGATGTCTACCAAATGGACGCCGTGCTCGCGGTGGGAATGCACCGCGCCCGCACCCTCGCCGAGGTGGCGCAGCTGAAGCACCGCGCGTTCACCCCGCACAGCTGGACCAACGGCATCGGCCTGCTCGCGAACCTCGCGCTGGCCGCGGGCGTCGGCGCCGGCCCGTACCTGGAGTTCCCGTACGACCCACCCGGCTGGACTCCGGAACGACGCGACTTCATGCTGGCCGCACCCCTGACGATCACCCCGGGCGGCGAGCTCACCGTGCCGCGGCGGCCCGGGCTCGGCGTCGAACTCGACGAGGAGGCGGTGGACCGGTGGCGAATCTGACCCACGAAGACTGGCTGGCCGCGGCCGGGAAGCGCACCCCCGAGACCAGGCCGTTGTCCGGCATCACTTTCCCGCCCGCCTCGCCCCGCGACGGAAGCGTGCCGGCCGACTGCGGCGCCGACGACGCCGACCGCGCCGCCCGCGAGGACAGCCGCCGGCGCGACCTCTCCTGAGTTGTCGACTTGTCCACCTCCCGGGAAAGGGGCACGCGTGGTGCGGACCGAGTTCGGGCCCGGCTTCGTCGAACGGCTGCCGGAGTTCGCCGCCGAGCTGGGCGGATCGCGGGTCTTCGTGGTGACCGACCGCGGCCTGCGCGCGACGGGCATCGTCGGGCGCGTCGAGAAGATCTTCGCCGCGGCAGGTGTCGCGTGTGCCGTGCACGAGGACATCGGCCCCAACCCCGCGACGACAGAGCTCGACCGCGGCGCCGCCCGCCTGCGCGACGACGGGGCCGCGGTCGTGATCGCCCTCGGCGGCGGGTCCGCTCTGGACGCGGCCAAGGGCATTTCGCTGCTGGCCGGTAACCCCGGTGCGCTCGCCGCCGACGCCGACACGCTGTGGTCCGCTTCGGACGGACTGCCGATCGTCGCAGTGCCGACGACGTCGGGCACCGGCGCGGAGACCAATGGTTTCGGTGTGGTGGAAGACACCCGCTTGCGTCGGAAAATCTACATCGGACACGAGTCGGTCCGCCCGCGGATCGCCGCGCTCGATCCGGAACTCACGCTCGGCCTGCCCGCCGCGATCACGGCCGCCACCGGCCTCGACGCCCTCGTCCACGGCGTCGAGTCCCTCGCCTCCCTCGGCACCGACGCGGTGTCGGCGGCCGACGCCGCCCGTGCCGTCGCCCTCGTCGGCGCCTGGCTCCCGATCGCCTACCGCGACGGTGCCAATCTGGAGGCCCGCTCCCAGCTCATGCTCGGCGCGCACCTCGCGGGCCAGGCCCTGACGCGCTCCGGCCTCGGCCTGGTCCACGGCCTCGGCCACGCCATCACGGCCCGCACCGGCACCCCGCACGGCGTCGCGCTGGGCGCGGTGCTGGAGGAGGTGATGACCTACACGGCCCCGTTCGCGACCGCGGCCTACGCCACCGTCGCCGACTGCCTCCGCGCCCGCAATGCCGTCGACGCCGTCCGCGCGATCTCCACAGCCATTGACCTCAAGCGCCCGCTGCGCACCTTCGGCCTCACCCGCGCCGACCTGCCCGCGCTGGCCACGGCCGCTCTGGCGGACGCGGTGACGAAAAACGCTCCCCGCGCGCCACGCCAAGACGAGGTCGAGGACCTGCTCGCCTCGGTCTACTGAGGACAAGCCCACTGAGAACGGCGATCGCGCTGGGTCCGGGCGACCGGCACCTCGGCCCTCCCGAGTCGCAGCCTCTCGCGTGTGCGGCCGGGCCCCAGCCCGGCACCGCTGTCCACCGAGGACAAAGAAAACGCCGGACCCCACCCGGAGCCCGGCGTTTCCCAGCAACACTCAACGCTTCAACCCGTGCTCAATCGCCTCCACGATCCGCGGCCGAAGGTCGGCCACGCTGATGATCGCGTCCACCGAGCCGACTTCCACGGCGCGCTGGATGCTGTGCACGCGGTCGAACTCGGCGGCCACCTCACCGAGCTTCTCGGCGCGCACGGACGACAGCACCTCCGCCAGCTCGGCCGCGCAGGCCGCGCGCTCGGCGCCGCTCAGCTCGCCCAGCCGCACCTGCAACGAGGAGACCCGCGGGTCGTTCGCCGTGCGCGTGGTGACCTCCCCCGAGAAGACCACCGCGGCGGCCGGCGCGCCACCCAGCACCGAGGCGAAGGACCCTTCCAGGGCGAGTACCGTCATGTTCGGGTTGAGCGCCTTGGAGAACACCACGAACGCCCCGCCGTGATAGCGGGAGATCACCGTGAAGACGATCGGGCCGTCGAAGTTGACGATCGCGCGGCCGATCTCGGCGCCGTATTCCAGCTGGAGCTTGCGCATGGACTCGGGGGAGCCGTCGAAGCCCGACAGGTTCGCCAGCACCACCAGCGGACGGTTGCCGCTGGCCGAGTTGATGGCGCGGGCGACCTTTTTGGACGAGCGCGGGAACAGGGTCCCCGCGGTGTAGGTGTCCGGGCCGTCGGTGGGCGGGAAGCCGCGGCGCGGCACGGAGCGCGACTCGATGCCGAGCAGGCACACGGGGTGCCCGCCGATGTGCACGTCCTGCACCGCGGCCGTGTCCGCGTCGGCCATGCCGGCCCAGCGCTCCAGCACCGGATGGTCCTGGTCGGACACTGCGCGCATCACCGTGCGGATGTCGAACGGCTTCTTCCGGTCCGGGTTGTGCTCGGCCGAGAAGATCTGGCCCACCGAGGTGAAGTCGCTGCCGACGATCGCGTGCGGAAAGTCCGACACGTCGCGGCTGACCGGGTCCGACGTCGCCGCGGTGCGCGGGCCGGGTTCGCCCGGCACGACGTAGGTGTGGTCGTAGTGCGCCATCAGCACGTCACGCGCGCCCGCCAGGTTCGGTGCCCAGTACTGCGCCTGGCCGTTCGGGCCCATCACGCGGTCGTAGCCGCCGATGCCAAAGTTGTCCTCGGCCGACACACCACCGGAGAAGTCGAGCGACTGCTTGCCCGTGAGCACCATCGCGGAATCCGGCGTCATCACCAGAATGCCCTTGGTGTGCATGAGCATCGTCGCTTCGGCGTTCCAGTACGGCTGGCCGCCGACGGTGATCCCGGAGACGACGATGTTGATCTCGCCGCCGTCCTGCGTGAACTCGACGATCCGCTTGAGCGCCGCCGCGATCCAGTCCATGTTCTCAACGCCGGAATCCATCGAGATCTTGGCGCCGGACGACAGCGCGAACCACTCGACGGGGACCTGCATCCGCTCGGCCAGGTCGAGCGCGCCGATCACCCGCGCGCACTCCGGCTCCGCGAGCGCGCCGAGGGACTTCGTCGGATCGCCCAGCAGCACCACCCGCGTGACGCCCTCGGGAACCCGCTCGGTCGGCGTGGAGACGACACCCGCGACGATCCCGGCCTTGTTGCGCCCCTTCGGCCGCTCGACCGGCACGAGCACACCGGAGTCGTCGAGGTCGTGCTCGGTGAACGTGCCGCCGCCGGCGAGCAGGTCGGTGAGCTCGTACGGGTACACGGTGTCGCGCCGCGCCGCGCGCAGAACCTTCTGGCGGTAGTCGTCCAACGGCTGCACCGGGTCCTGCGACGGCTCGCCGACGGACAGGCGCACGCCCGAGCCGGCCTCGCTGCGGATCGTCACGGCCAGCTCGGTCAGCTCGCCCGTCTCAGGGTTGCGCCGCCGCGCCAGGAACTGGATCTCCTCCAAGCCCGCGCCCGCCGTCGACGGCAGCACGCGCTGGGCTAGCAAGTTCAGCTCGTCCATGGTGAGGTCGCTGGGCGGCCACACGTAAATGACGATCCGGTTAATGTCGAAGCGTTTCCGGGCCGGGCGCTGCGCCTGCACGTTGCGGATCGCGTCGAGGCACGCGGCCAGCGTGTCCTCGGCCGCGGGCAGCGACACGAGCCGGCCGTCGGCCTCGCGCAGCGGCGTCAGGTCACGCACCTGCGCCATCGCGACGAGCCGCTCGTCGGCCGGATTGGCCTGCGCGACGCACTTGAACAGGTACACCTCTTCGTCGGCCGAAGGCAGGCGCGTGAGGTCGAACTCCTGCAGCCGCTCCAGCTGCATGCGCTCGGCGACGCGCGGGTGCAGGCCGCGGATCAGCCGATCCTCGGCGAAACCTTCGGCGCTGCGGCGGAAGGTGAAGTGGTGGTGCATCACGGCCCCGCCGCCCCCGGCGACGGTGGTGGTGATGCGCGTGATCGCCTCCGGCAGTGGCTGCGCGGCGATGACCTCGCCGAGCCGCGCGGCCATCGCGTCGGAGTCGGGCTGGTCGGCCCACGTCACGTAGAGGTCGGCGACGGCGTACGTGCCGGCGTCGCTCGCCAGCTCACCCGCGGCGCGGACGGCGGCGGGCAGCCGCGCGAAGTCGACGGCCGTGGTGACCACCCGGGCGGGCTCGGCGTGCTCTGCGGTGACGAACACACACTCCTCGACCTCCCGCCGTTCGATTCCGGACAGGGTCTTGTTGCCGTAGTAACGCCGCGTGAGAACTTCCAGCAGCGGCGCGTGATCCGTGCCCGGCCGGTCGATGCGCTGGCCGAGCAACCGCACCAGCGGCTCGGAGCTCGACACCATGCCGGCGATGAGTTCCGCGCGGTCCGCCGCGTCCGGGTTGCGGTCGAGGTGTTTGAGGCTCCGGCGGACCTCGGCGTAGACCTCGGCGCGGGCACGGCGCAGCAGCGGCTGGGCGAACCAGCGGAACACCACGCCGCGCGCGAAGTCGCTCACCGCCGGATGGCGCACCTGCGTGGCGGCCACGAGGTGCTCCAGCGCCAGGCCGGCCTCCTCGCGCAGGTCACCGGTGGGCGGCGCCTCCGTGAGCCACTGCCGCAGCAGCGCCGTGACGATCGCGACGTCCGACGAAGACCGTTGCTGGGCCAGGAAAATGCGGAAGACCGCTTCCTCCAGCTCCGGCGTGCGCTCCAGGTCGGCCACGCCGTAGTGGCCGAGCACGCGGCGCAGGCGGGCCTGGAACGTCTCCGGCAGCCCGGCGCGCTCCACGTCGAGGCTCTGCAGGTAGGTGTGGAAGTACTCGCGGGCGCTGTGCACCGGGCTCGCCGGGCTGACGTCTTCGCCGGCCGGCTTGTTCCGCGTGAGCTCCGACAGGTCGGCGAACACACCCAGCAGCTCCACCTCGTCCGCCAGCGGCCGGGCCGCACCCAACTCGGCCCGCGCGGCGAGGTAACCGGCGAGCGTGCGGCGCTGGTCGTGCGGGTCGACGTCGAACCCGAGGAGCAGGCCGCGCAGGTCCTGCAGCCCGCGGGCCGCGCGGTCGGCGGCGGAGGTGGCCGTAGCCTCGGCGGGCAGCTCGATCTCCACGGTCTCGCCGGCGTCGGCGGCTTCCGCGGCGTCATCGTCGTCGGCCAGCGGCTCGAGGCGCATCAGCGCGGCGCCGGTCTCGACCTGGCTGCCGATCGACACGGGCAGCTCCCGCACCCGGGCGCGGAACGGCGCGCGAAGCACCGTCTCCATCTTCATGCTCTCCAGCACGAGGATCGGCGCGCCTCCGTCGACCTCGTCACCGACGGCCAGCGGTGTCGCGACGACCAGCGCGGGCGCGGGGGAGCGGACGACACCGCCCTCGTCGCGGCTCACGCGGTGGGTGATGCCGTCGACCTCGACCAGGTGGATCGGGCCGTGGGTGGCGGCGACGAGGCGGAACCGCGTGCCGTTCACGGTGATCTGGCCGCTGTGGGAGTCGAAGCGCTCGATCTCGACGTCGGCCGGGTGCACGTCGCCGCCGCCGCTGATGCCGACGCGGAAACGCTTCGATCCGATGCGCGCGACGCTCACGCGGTACGCGACGCCGCGCAGCTTCAGGTCGAGCGGACGGCCGCTCTCGAACTGCACCTGCGGACGCCCGCCGTGCGCGGTCGACAGCAGCCGTACCCGGGCGATCTCTTCCTCGTCCTCGTAGGCCTCGATGGCCGCGGCGGCGAGCGCGATCGCGGAGTGCTTGCTGGTGACCAGGCGGCCTTCGGCGCGGACGCGGTCGATCCAGCCGGTGTCGGCGCCGGCGTCGATCACCTCGGGTTGGTCGAGCAGGTCGAGCACGAAGCTCTTGTTGGTGGCGCCGCCCTCGATGATCACGGTGGTCTCGGACATCGCACGGCGCAGGCGGGCGAGCGCCTGGTCGCGGTCGCGGCCGTAGGCGATGATCTTGGCGATCATCGAGTCGAAGTCGGCCGGGATCGTGTCGCCTTCGCTCACACCGGTGTCGACGCGGATGCCGGGGCCGGCCGGCAGCTGCAGCCGCGCGATGTGGCCGGGTGAGGGAGCGAAGTCGCGGTCGGGGTCCTCGGCGTTGAGCCGTGCCTCCACGGCGTGGCCGAGTTCGGCGGGCTGCTCGCCCTCGAGCTTGCCGCCGGACGCGACGTGCAGCTGCAGCCGCACGAGGTCCGTACCGGTGGTGATCTCCGTGATCGGGTGTTCCACCTGCAGGCGGGTGTTCACCTCGAGGAAGGCGAACAGCTTCTCGCCCGGGTGGTAGAGGAACTCGACGGTGCACGCGCCGCGGTAGCCGACCTTGACCGCGAGCCGCTCGGCCGACGACTTCAGCTCGGCCGTCTGCTCCGGCGAGAGGACCGGCGACGCCGACTCCTCGATGATCTTCTGGTTGCGCCGCTGCACCGAGCAGTCGCGCACGCCCAGCGCCCACGCCGTTTCGCCGTCGGAGATCACCTGGACCTCGACGTGGCGCGCGCCCGTGACCAGGCGCTCCAGGAACACGATGCCACTGCCGAACGCGCGCAGCGCTTCCTGCCTGGTGCGCTCGTAGGCGTCGGTGAGCTCGTCGGCCGAGGACACCTTGCGGATACCGCGCCCGCCGCCGCCCGCGGTGGCCTTGAGCATGAGCGGGTAGCCGATCTTGTCGCCGGCTGCCAGCGCGTCTTCGAGCGTCGCGACCTCGCCGCGGCTCCACGGCGCCACGGGGACGCCGACCTCCTCGGCGATCAGCTTCGCGCCGATCTTGTCACCGAGCCGGCGCATGGCGTCGGCGCTCGGCCCGATGAAGGTCACCCCCACCTTCTCGCACAGCTGGGCGAACGCAGGGTCCTCGGCGACGAAGCCCCAGCCGACCCACGCGGCGTCGGCCTTCGTCTCGATCAGCGCCTGCTCCAGCTTGGCGAGATCGAGGTACGGGCGCGCCGAGGCCGGCCCGAGCGAGTAGGCCACGTCGGCCTCCCGCACGAACGTCGCGGACCGGTCCGCGTCCGTGTAGAGGGCGACCGTCTCGATCCGTGTACCGGTCTCCGCGGAGAGATCTCGGACAGCGTGGATCAACCGCATTGCGGCTTCCCCGCGGTTCACGATGGCGACACGACTGAACACCGGACTGAGCCTCCCAAGTACCCACGCGCAGCAGGCGACGTCCGTGTCCGGATCGTCGCCTGTCTTCGCTTACACCCTGCTCCCTTACCGGCGGGTACACCAATGTCGTGCATGCCGCATGCCGGAGCCGCTGCATTGTGGGAACCCGCCAAAAAGTTGCCCAGGCCACACCGTCGGGGACACGTTTCGCGCGAGGTCTGCCACAAACCACCCGGGTAACCGTACGGCGTGAGCACGGGGGAAAGGCGAGAGTGCGGAGCGTGGCCGCGGTTGTCGCCGGGACGGTGCGTGATCGTCACCGGGTGTTCAACCTCCAATGTGGTTTGATACCGAATAGTTCGGCGACGTACTATCTTGCTGATAGGTGTCGCATGAGGAGGTCGGGATGAATCAACCGGTGCTGGTCCGGGGTACCGAGGCCGAGGTGCTGGGCGCCGCGCCCAATCGGACGTGGCTGCTCGCGGACGCCGCCGACACCGGCGGCGTGATGAACGTGGTGCGGACGACGCTGGGGCCGGGTGTGGACGGTCCGCCGCCACACTTCCACCGTCTGGCGCCGGAGATGTTCTACGTCCTCGAGGGCCGCCTGCGGGTCCTCGTCGGCGACGACGTGGTGGTCCTGACCGCCGGCGACTACCTGCTGGTGCCTCCGGGTGTCGTGCACGCTTGGGGCACTCCGGCCGGGTCCGGTGCCGACGTGCTGATCGTCAAGGCGCCGGGGGAGAACCGTTTCGGCTACTTCCGTCTGGGCGACCGCATCCGGCGGGGTGCGGCGGATCCCGCGGAGGTCCTGGCCACGCAGGAGGAGTTCGACAACCACTTCACGACGAGTCCCGTGTGGACGCGGCTTCTGGCGAGGGAGCCGGAGCGTGCTTCGGTGGTGGATTTCCCCGGCGGCGTGGCGGAGTGACGGGCGCCCGCCGGGTGCGTGGTGCGGGCTGGCTCGGTGGTGGCGCCGGCCCGTTTCGACGTGGCCGCGGGCCCTCTTTCCGATCGACGGGTGCCCTTGCCGTGTCTGCCCGGGGCGTGGACTTGGCGGAGTAGAGCGGTGGCCCGCTCGGTCGGGGCTTTCCGCAGAACCGCGCGCCTGATGGTCCGGTTTCCCCCGTTTTCGACCGGTTGTCCAGTGACTCTTGACACACCTCGCCGGCGCCCTTAGTTTCGCTGGTAATCGATTTCTCGAACGGTGGGATCGAGGGCGATGGGCGACGACGGCGTCGCGCTGGTCGAGCTGGTCGGCGTCAGCAAGACCTACGGCGGAGTGCGTGCAGTTCGTTCGGTGGATTTCACCGTGTGGGCGGGGGAGGTGCACGCGCTCCTCGGGGAGAACGGGGCGGGCAAGTCCACCCTGATGAAAGTTCTCTCCGGAGAGGTGGCCGCCGAGGAGGGGGCGATCCGGATCGGCGGCCTGCCGGTCCGGTTCGCCCGCCCGGCCGACGCGCAGCGGGCCGGCGTCGCGATGATCCATCAAGAGCTCGACCTCGTGCCGGCGCTTTCCGTGGCGGAGAACGTGTTCCTCGGGCGCGAGCCGCACACCGGCTGCGGCGTGCTCGACCGCAAGCGGATGGTCCGCGCCACCCGAGCCCTGCTCGAACAGTCCGGCGTGGACCTCGACGCCACCACGCCCGTCGAACGGTTGCGCACCGGCGAACAGCAATTGGTGACCATCGCGAAACGCTGTCGCTGAACGCACGGATCCTGATCATGGACGAACCGACCTCGGCGCTTTCCCCGCGCGAAGTCGAGCGGTTGTTCGCAGTGATCGACCAGTTGCGCACAGCCGGGGTGGCCCTGGTGTACATCTCCCACCGCATGGAAGAAATCGGACGCGTCGCAGATCGGGCGACGGTGCTGCGCAACGGCGAGGTCGTGGCCGAGTTCGCCGCGCGCGAGCTGACGGCGTCGCAGGTCGCCGAGGCGATGGTCGGCCGGCCGGTGCAGCAGATGTTCACGACCGAAACCAAACCGTCCGAAGGCGAACACGTTCTGGTGGTGGACGGCCTCGTGGTCACACCGAAGGCCGGCCGCCGTGAACCCGCTGGGGTCAGCCTGAGTGTCGGCGCCGGGGAGATCGTCGGGGTCGCCGGGCTGCTCGGCTCAGGACGCACCGAACTCCTCGAGGCCCTCTACGGCGCGTCTCCCGGAACCATCACCGGTGGCCGAATTCAGCTCAACGGCAAGGAGTACCGGCCGAGATCCCCACGAGACGCGCTCCGCAACGGCGTGGCCTTCGTCCCCGAGGACCGCCGGATCTCCGGCCTCTCGCTCGGCCACTCGGTCCTCGCCAACACCGTCCTGTCCGTCGTCGACGCCCTCGCCCGCTTCGGTGTCGTCGCCGCCGGCAGAGAGCGCGAAGCCGCACACAACGTGGCCGCACAGCTCGGTGTCAAACTTCGCACATTGGCCGAGCCGGTCGGCGCGCTGTCCGGAGGCAACCAGCAAAAGGTGGTTCTCGGACGCGCTTTGCTCACCAAACCAGGACTGCTGTTACTCGACGAACCAACCCGAGGAGTCGACGTCGGCGCGAAAGCCGAGATCTACCGGATCTTGGGAGAAGTCGCGCAAACCGGGGTGGGAATCCTTCTCGCGTCGTCCGAACCCGCAGAACTGGTGGGGGTTTGCGACCGTGTGGTGGTGCTGCGCGGCGGCAAGACCGCGCACGAGTTCGACACCGCGCTCGCCGGCGAAGGCGAGCTGCTCGCCGCGTCGATGGGGGACGTCAGGTGACCGGCCGCTCGGTGCTCGCCACGCTGTTCCGGTTCCAAAGCGTCTTCGGGCTCGTCGTGGTGTTCGCCGCGGCGATCGTGTTCTCACCCTCGAACGACGGCGAACTCGTTTTCCTGGGCGCCGACAACCTGCTCAACGTCGTCCGCGCCATCTCCGAGATCGGCATCCTCGCCGTCGGCATGACGTTGGTGATCCTCGTCGGCGGCATCGACCTGTCCGTGGGGTCGGTGCTGGGACTGGCGAGCGTCGGCGTCGCCGAGCTGCTCACCACGAACGACTGGGCACTCCTGCCCGCCGTGGTCGCGATCCTCGCGCTGGGCTTGGGTTTCGGCCTGGTCCAAGGAATCGCGAGTGCGCGGTTCCGCATCCAGTCGTTCATCGTCACCCTGGCGGGCATGCAGATCGCCCGCGGCCTCGCGCGTATGTGGTCCGGCGGCGAAGGGGTGTCCATCACCTACGGCGACGGGCCCGGCCAGGCGCCGGTCCCGTTCTCGCTGCTGGGGGAACGGACCTTCAACGGCACCGTGCCGATCCCCGCGCTCATCTTCGTGGTGGTCGCCGCCCTCGCCATGGTGCTGCTGCGGGTGAGCGCCTTCTCCCGGCACATCTACGCGATCGGCGGCAACGAAAAGGCCGCGCGGCTCTCCGGCGTGCCCGTGGTGCGCGTGAAGGTGCTCGTGTTCGGCATCTGCGGGCTGCTCGCCGCGCTGGCGGGCATCGTCCACGCGGGACAGCTCAACTTCGGCGGCCCCAACGACGGCAGTGGCTACGAGCTCAACGCGATCGCCGCCGTGGTCATCGGCGGCACCAGCCTCTCGGGTGGGCGCGGGACCGTGCTCGGCACCGTGGCCGGCGCGCTGCTCGTCGGCGTGCTCGACAACATCCTCCAGCTCAACAACATCGACTCCAACGTGCAGCTGATCGTGGTCGGCGTGGTGATCGTGTTCGCCGCCGGGCTGCAACGCCTGCGCCCGGGCCGCGCGCAGGCCGGACCGTAGGCACGTTCGCCAGGGAAGGGGAGCTCACATGTCCACCACCACTCGCCGCGGGCTGGCGCTCGCGGTCGCCGGGGTCGCCTTCGCGGCCACGGCCTGCGGCACCACGCACGAGAACGCACCGGGGGCGTCGTCCGGCGCCGGGCCCGCCGCGCAGGCGTGCAAGGGGCCGGGCGGGAAGTTCACCATCGGCATGAGCCAGGCGAACCTCGGCGAGCCCTACCGCGTGCGGATGGACGACGACATCCGCAAGGCGGCCGCGTCGATCCCGCAGTTCACGGTCAACTTCGCCGACGCTGCGCAGGACAACTCGAAGCAGGTGGAGCAGGTCAGCACGTTCCTCACGCAGAAGATCGACCTGCTGATCATCAGCCCGAACGAGGCGACGCCGCTGACCAGCGTCGTGAAGAAGGCCTACGACCAGGGCATACCGGTACTGGTGCTCGACCGCAAAGTGGACGGTGACGCGTACACCTCATTCATCGGAGCGGACAATGTGGACATCGGGCGCCAGGCCGGCCGGTACTTCAAGGAGCACCTGCTGCCTCAGGGCGGGAAAATCGTGGAGCTGAAGGGCCTCGCGGGTTCGACGCCGGCGAAGGAGCGCGCGGACGGCTTCAACGAGGGCATCGCGGGCACGGGCATCACGATCGTCGGGACCGCCGACGCCGACTGGCTGCGCGACAAGGGCCAGCAGCAGGCCGACGCACTGCTCAAGGCCCACCCTGACGCGCAGGCGATCTTCTCCGAGAACGACCCCATGGCCGAAGGCGCCCGGCTCGCCGCGCAGAACGCGGGCAAGGCGGCGCTGCCGATCGTCGGGATCGACGGGCTGCCCGTGCCCGAGGGCGGCATCAAGGCCGTGGAGGCCGGGCGGCTCTCGGCCACGTTCATCTACCCGACCGGCGGGGCGGAAGCCGTTGCCGCGGCGAAGAAGCTGCTCGTCGACTGCGGGCAGGTCCAGAAGACGCAGACCCTGCAGACGCGGCTGATCACCCAGGACAACGCCGCGCAGGTCTACACCGAGCTCAACCAAGGCTCATGACGCGCATTGGGGTCATCGCGATCTCCGACGGTCGCGATCACGTGCACCGGCGCAACACCGGGTTCATCCGGTCCAAAGTGGATGCGTTCGTCGCCGCCCTCACGGCCGCCGGTCACGACGTGATCAGCGGCGGGCTCGTGGCCACCAACACCACGGCCACCGCGGCCGCCCGGTCCGTCGCCGCGGCTTCGGTGGACGTGACGGTGTTCTACTACGCCGTCTGGAGCTTCCCGCACTTCACGATGCTGGCGGCCGACGCGACGACGACGCCGTTGCTGCTCGTCGCGTCCACCGACCCGGCGGAACCGGGGCTCGTCGGGATGCTCGCCGCGGGCGGCGCCCTGGATCAGATCGGCCGACGGCACACGCGGCTGTGGGGCGCGCCGGACGACCCGGCGCTGATCGACGACCTCGGCGTCCAGGCGCGGGCGGCCGCCGCCGTGACGTCGCTGCGCGGCTCGACGTTCGGGCGGTTCGGTGGGCGGCCGATGGGGATGAACACGGCTGTCGCGAACACGGACCAGTGGATGCGCCAGTTCGGGGTGGACGTCGAGGAGATCGACCAGTACGAGCTCGTGCTGCGCGCGGAGAAGGCCGACGCCGCCGAGGCCGCGCGCGGGCGCGAGTGGCTGGAGCGGCTCGCGACTGTCCACTACGACGGGGAGAAGCTCACGCCTGCGTTGCTGGAGCGGCAGATCCGCGCGTACCTGGCCGTGCGGGACCTCGCGGTGGAGCGGCACCTGGACTTCTCGGGCATCAAGGCCCAGCCCGAGCTGACCGAGAACTTCGCGACGATGGACGTGGCGGAGGCGCTGCTCAACGACCCGTACGACTGGAACGGGCCCAAGCCCGTCCACGTCACCGCCACGGAGTCCGATATGGACGGAGCGCTGACGATGCAGCTGATGCACCGCATCACGGGCACGCCGGTGCTGTTCGCGGACGTCCGGCACCACCACCCCGATCGTGACGTGTGGGATTTGTGCAATTCCGGACAGCACGCGACGTGGTTCGCGGCCCGCGGCGACGATCCGGCGGAGAACCTCGGCCGGGTGCACCTGTATCCGTCGGTGTTCTTCTTCCCCGCCGGTGGCGCGTCCGTGGCGCACTTCGCGGCGCCGGGGCCGATGACCCTCGCGCGGCTCACCCGGCTCGACGGCGCCTATCGGCTGCAGCTCGTCCGGGGCGAGTTCGAGTGCTACGACGACGCCACCAACACGGCGCTGGCGGCTCGGTCCACACCGGAATGGCCGCACGCGTTCGCCCGGCTGGACGTCGAGGCCCCGGTGTTCCTTCGGGGGTTCGGCGCCAACCACATCCACGCCGTCCCGGGTGATCGGCGGCGGGAGCTACGCGTGGCCGCGGACCTGCTCGGGGTGCGCGTGGAGGAGTGGACGCGCTGACCGCTCTCGCCAGTGTCCGTCACTTTCGGGAGCCACGAACGACCATGCCCCGGTGGGACTTCTGCGTGTGGCGCTGGCCGTGGGGTTCGTGCTGCCAACTGCGCCGGGGGACGCCCGCCGCCGAGGCCGCGGCGCCCGCGCCGTCGACGAACCCACCCGCCGCAAGCCACGCGGCGGCCCCGCCGAGCACCCTCGCCGTGAGCCCGCCCACGAACACCGCCACCCGGCCGGCCACGGCCACCAGCGCCACCACCGACATCCCCAGAGCGGCCGCGCACCCCGCGAGCACCTGTGACGAACCGGAAGGGAGGTCACCGCCGAACAACCTCGGGCAGGCGTCCGCCCCGCACGCCGGCGGCGGCCCGCCGAGAGCCGGCGCACGCGCGGCGAACGCGAGCAACAGCCCTGCGGCCGTGCACGCGGCAGCCGCCGCGGAATCACCCAGCGCGAGACAGTGCCGTGGCCGCCACGAGCAGCGGCACGGCTGCCGCGCTGGCGGTGGTTGTGGCTGTGCTGCGCGGGGGGTGGGGGTGCGGTGCGGTGACCTGTGTCGGTGGCATGGCTGCCGCGCTGGCGGTGGTTGTGGCTGTGCTGCGCGGGGGGGTGGGGGTGCGGCACGGTGACCTGTGTCGGTGGCATGGCTGCCGCGCTGGCGGTGGTTGTGGCTGTGCTGCGCGGGGGGTGGGGATGCGGCACGGTGACCTGTGTCGGCGGCACGGCCGCCCGCCGGTGGTGGTTGTGGCTGTGCTTCGGGCGCGCTGGGGTGCGGCACGGCGACGAGCGTCGGCAGCAACCGTCACCCCGCCGGCGGTGGTTGTGGCTATGCTGCGCGGCGGCCTGGAGTGCGGCGCGGCGACCAGCGTCAGCGGCACCGCCACGTCGACCCCCGCCGGGCCCACCGCCCGCGTGTGCCGGGCAGCCCCGAGCCGCAACGGTGCGCGCGACGCCGGCCGCGACCGTGGCAGCGAGGTCGTCGTACTCGAGTTCCGGACAGTCTGTGCCCCTCGGCACAAGGTGAAGCCCCTCACCGTCACACAGGCGCTGGGCGCCCAGGTGCTCGCCTCCGTCACGGGGCTGCCGTCGGGGCGGCGCAGCATCCAGCCGCCGTCGTCGGCGAGCGCGTCGCGGGCGCGGCGCACCAGGCCGGGCAGCAGCTCCGCGACCGGCGAACGGTCCCGCAGCGCCTGTCCACGCGGCGGGCCGGGCGCCGCGATCGGCACCCACACCAGGCCTGCGGTCCTCGTCCGTCTCCCGGGGTGTGCCGCTCACGATGGCGGCGAGTGCAGCCCGCGGAGGCCGGCGGCAGCTTCCCGACATCGATCGGGGTCTACTTCATGCCGATGAGTGAGCGCATGAGACGTCCGTCTCCACCAAAGGAGTGAAAGATCGGTTGTCGGGCAGCTCGTACTCTTACGGGGCGTTACTCATAGAGGAACATTCACGTTGAGCCGTGAGTTGCTTCCACCCGAGAACGAGATGAAGGAGGTACCGCCATGGGCACCGAGCCCCCCGTCGTCCACGCGACGATCGTCTTCGGGCTGCGCACGTTCGGGAGCGTTCCGCTGCCGGTGCGCGCTGACCTCGAGTACGACCCGTCGGACCCGTACGCCATTTCCGTCGGCTACCACGCCGGCCCCGGTGTCGTCCGCTGGCTCTTCGGCCGCGACCTGCTCGCGGACGGCCTCATCGCCCCCGCCGGAGACGGCGACGTGCGAGTGCGCCCGGCCGCCGACGACGCCCGAGTGGTCGTGGAGCTCAACGCCCCCGACGGCTCCGCCGTGCTGGAAGCCCCGGCCGACGAGCTGGCCGACTTCCTCGACCGCACCTACGACGAGGTGCCCGCCGGCGACGAGGCCCAGTGGTTCGACTTCGACCAGGAACTCGCGAAGCTGGCCCTGCGGGACTGAGTTCCCCGGCACCATCGGGGACTCGGCTGCATCGAGGCTCAGTGCGAGCGGGTGGTTCGCACCATTGCGCCCACCCACCGGCGGCATCACCGAAGCCTCCGCGTCGCCGGGTTCTCAGCCCCGCTGCCCGGCCCACCGGACGGCGGGACCCATCGCCCACCCGGCGACCACGAACACCGCACCCACCAGCAGCCAGCCGGGCGTGCCCCACTGCACCACTGCCGTGCTGAGCAGCGCCGGGCCCGCCATGCGGGCCACGGAGGTGCCGGTCCCGAAAAACCCCTGGTACTGGCCCTGCCGCGTGGCGGGCGCCAGGTCGAACCCGATTTCCCAGGTACCGGCCGACTGCAGCATCTCCCCGAGCACCTGCAGCAGCGCCCCGGCCACGAGCACCGCGGCGGCCACCGTCGCCGACGAGCCCGCCGCCGACAGCGCGAACGCGACGCAGGACGCGGCCAGCAGCACCCCGGAGTGGCGCACCAGCCGCGTTGCCGCGCGCAGGCCCGTCACCCGCGTCGCCACGCGCACCTGGCCCAGCACCACCACGATCGTGTTCAGCACGAACAGGGCCGACACCGTCCACTCGGGAGCAGCGGTCCGCGAGAAGATCCACAGTGGAATCGCGACACTCAGCAACGGCATGCGCAGCAGCAAGATCGCGTTCAGCAGCGTGACGAGCGCATAGGGCCGGTCGCGCAGCACGGCCAGGGCCGGCTCGCCTTTGACCCGCGGCACCGGTGCGACGGCCGGCAGCAGGCGTAGCAGCACGGCGGACACCACGAACGCGGCCGCGTCGAGGGAGAACGCGGCGACGTAAGCGCCGGGAGTGTCGGCCAGCAGCGCGAGTCCGCCGAGTCCCGCGCCGACGGCCAGCCCCGCGTTGCCCGCCGACTGCAGGTGCGCGCGGATCCGCGTGCGCTGCCGCGGTTCCGCCACCGCGGCCAGCAGGGCCTGGCGCACCGCGCCGACCCCGCATTGACCGGTGGCATAACAACAAGCGGCGAGCGTGAACGTCCAAGCCGAACCGGCGAACAGAAACGCCGTGATCGCCAGTCCGGTCGCCACCGACAGCAGCACCGCCGCGCCCCGCGCACCCCGCCGGTCGGCCGCGTGCCCCAGTGGCACCCCGGCGACCGTGCCGACCGCCCAGCCCAGCGTGAGACCGAGCCCCACCTGTCCTGGTGTCAATCCGACAACGCGCGTGAAATACAGCACCGAGCACGTGAGAAATGCACCGTCACCCAGTGAGGCGGCGAGTTGCGCGCCCGCGAGCAGGCGGCCGGGCCGCGAACTGGTCACGGAAACGGGGCGCTCGATCGTCGTCATGCGGTAGACGGTAAAAGGACGTTTGGCCCTGCGCCAGATCCAATTCCGCGCATTCGAGGTTGGCCAATGTAGGCTGCCGGAGGTGGACTTCCACGTGACGCTCGCCGGGCGCGGTGACCTCGGCACGCGCATCTACCGCGAGCTGCGCGACGCGATCCTCGACGGCCGGCTGCGTTCCGGCGAACGCCTCCCACCCACTCGTGAGCTGGCGAAACGCCTGTCGGTCTCCCGCAACACCGTCGCCGTGGCCTACGACCGCCTCACCGCCGACGGGTTCCTCACCGGCCGCGTCGGGTCCGGCACCTACGTGTCCGCCGAGCTGCCCGCCGGCCGGACGAGACACGCACCCGCCGGTTCGGCCTTGCGGCCCCGCGAGGTGTGGCGGACCCTGTCCCCGCTCGAGCCGGCGGGCGCCGACCCGGAGTACGACTTCCGTGTCGGCATCCCCGACGCGCGGTTGTTCCCCCTGCAGACCTGGCGTCGCCTGGTGTCCGCGGAGCTGCGGGGAACCGGTTTCGCGCACTACGGCGACCCCGCGGGCCACGCCGGGCTGCGGGCGGCGATCGCGCGCCACGTCGGCGTTTCGCGGTCCGTGCGCGCCGACACCGGCGACGTCCTCGTGACGCAAGGCGCTCAGCAGGCGCTCGACCTGCTGTGCCGCGTGCTGCTCGAACCCGGCGACCGCGTCGCGATGGAAGAGCCCGGCTACCGCATGGCGCGGCTGCTGTTCCGTTCGCACGGCGCTGAAATCGTCGGCGTACCCGTGGACCGCGAGGGGTTGCGGGTCTCGGCGCTGCCCGCGCGCACGCGCCTGGTGTACGTGACGCCTTCGCACCAGTTCCCGCTGGGCACGCCGATGTCCCTCGCGCGCCGCACCGCGCTGCTCGACTGGGCCGAGCGCGCCGGAGCGCTCGTGATCGAGGATGACTACGACAGCGAGTTCCGCTTTTCCGACCGGCCACTCGAACCGTTGCAGAGCCTCGACCGCGCCGGGTGCGTCGCCTACGTCGGCTCGTTCTCCAAGACGCTGCTTCCCGTGCTGCGCCTGGGTTTCCTGATTGCTCCGCGCTCGTTGCGCGACGCGCTAGTCCACGCCCGGCAGCTGGCCGACTGGCACGGCGACCACCACGCACAGGCCGCGCTCGCCCGGTTCCTCGACGAGGGTCTGTTCGCGCGTCACATCCGCAAGGCGACGCGCGAGTACGCCGCGCGCCACGAGCACATCACGACGCTGCTGCGCGAGGAGTTCGCGGGACTGCTCACGCCGGTGCCCTCGGCCGCCGGGATGCACCTGTGTGCACTGTCCGATGTGGACGTAGAACCCGGTGTGGCACGGGCGAACGAGGCCGGTGTCGGTGTGCAGACCCTGGCGGGACTCTGCGGGGAACCTGCACCGTCCGGGCTGGCCCTCGGGTACGGCGCCGTGGCCCCGGAGAAGATCGCGGCCGGGCTCGGCGCGTTGAAACGCGTGTTCGACGAGGGTTGACCTCACAGCACACCGGCGTACGGTCGGACGTGTTGGCTGTTGTTCAGACACGTGCTCCGGTCAGCGCCCCTGCAGGTTCCTGCGAGAGGAGCGCTCCATGAACGTCCCCTTTTCCGCGATCTCGATACCGGCGGATCTCACCGTCACGACCACCGACCACGAGGGCGCCCGCGTGCTCGCCCCGGTGGGCGACCTCGACGCCGCCACCGCGCACGTTTTCGCCGAAGCACTGACGGACGCCACACGGCTCGGCGTGCCCGTGGTGGCGGATCTCTCCCGAGTCGAGTTCCTCGGTTGCGCCGGCATCCGCGCGTTGCGCACCGCGCACGATCAGGCTGTTTCGTTCACCGTGGTGTGTGACGGCGCGCGCAGCGTGCGCCGCTGCCTCGACGTGACCGGCGCGTCCGACACGCTGGCCGTGCACACGACGCTCGCCGAAGCGCTGGCGGCCGCGGTCGCGCCCTGATCGAGTTTCGGGATCCGGGCCCTCGGGTAGGCCGAGATCATGACTGCTCACGCGACGAACGTCCCGGACCTCGAGCTGAACAACGGTGTGCGCATCCCGCAGTTCGGGTTCGGTGTGTTCCAGATTCCGGAGGAAGACACCGCCGACGCCGTGCGGACCGCGCTCGAGGCGGGCTACCGCCACATCGACACCGCGCAGATGTACCGCAACGAAGCCGGGGTCGGCGAGGGCATCGAGAAGTCGGGAGTGCCCCGTGAGGAAGTCTTCGTCACCACGAAGCTCGCCAACGACGCCCAAGGCCACGACAACGCGATCAACGCGCTCGAAGGCAGCCTGCGCCGGCTCGGCCTCGAGTACGTGGACCTGTACCTGATCCACTGGCCGTTGCCGCACCAGGACAAGTACGTGCGCACCTGGGAAGGTTTCGAAGAGCTGCTGCGTGCCGGGAAGGCGCGCTCCATCGGCGTGTCGAACTTCCAGGTGGAGCACCTCGAAGAGCTCGCCCATCGGACCGGCACGGTGCCGGCGGTGAACCAGATCGAGCTGCACCCGGCGTTGCAGCAGACCGAACTGCGCGCCTACCACCGCGCGCACGGCATTGCGACCGAAGCGTGGAGCCCCCTCGCGCAGGCGGCCGTGCTGTCCGACCCGGTGCTGACCGGTCTGGCGGACAAGCACGGCAAGACCACGGCCCAGGTGGTGCTGCGGTGGCACCTGCAGCTGGGCAACATCGTGTTCCCGAAATCGGCAACGCCCTCGCGCATCCGGGAGAACATCGACGTGTTCGATTTCGAACTCGCCGACGAGGACCTGGAGGCGATCGGCAAGCTCGACGCCGACCACCGCACGGGCCCGCACCCCGACACCTTCCGTGGCTGAACCGCTGCCGGGAGGGTTTTCTTCCGCTGGTCGAGGGGTAATTCTTCGGGAGAGGCCGGAAGGAGTGTGCCGGGATGAGCACAGAAGCGTACGTGTCGTTCCTCGCCATCGGTGTGGTGCTCGTGCTGATCGACGGGCAGGTCATCTACCGCAGCGGACGCGGGTACCTGGAGAATTCCTACGGTGACCCCGCCGCGGGCGCGTCGATGACCCGGCTGGTCACGGTGCTGTTCCACCTGGTGACGCTGGGGCTGCTGGCGTTGCTGTCCACGATTCCGCTGGGCGACAGCGATCTGCCCGGCGTGGTGGGCCGCGTCGGCGTGCTGCTGCTGGTGCTCGCGATCGTGCACGCCATCACGCTCGCCGTGCTGGGCCGCCTCCGCGGCGAGCAGGTGGGCGAGGCGGTGGTGAACCGCAGGATCTCGCGCCGGGAAGCCGAGCAGCGGGGCGCGGCGGTGACCACGGCGGTGCCGAACCAGGAGGCGAGCTACCCGGACGTCAGTCCGCCGCTGGAGCATCGCGCGCCGTGAGCGTCCTCAATGCCTCAGACTTTCGTGAACGAACCTGAGGAGTGACCGGATGAACAGACCCGTGGTCGAGATCGAGCGCGAGCGCAAGTACGAGGTCGCGCAGGACGCGGTGGTCCCCGAGTTCGCCGGAGGCGGGACGGTGCAGGGCCAGGACGCTCCGGCCGAGGAGCGGCTCGACGCGACGTACTACGACACAGCCGGTTTTTCCCTCGTGCGCGCCGGGATCACCCTGCGCCGGCGGGTGGGCGGCCACGACGCCGGATGGCACCTGAAGCTGCCGGTCGGGCCCGACGAGCGCGAGGAGCTGCAGGTCCCGCTCGGCGCCGACGACGGCAAGGTGCCTCCCGAGCTGAGCCGGCTCCTGCGTGCCCACACGCTGGGAAGCAAGCTGTTGCCGATCGCGCACCTGAAGACCGACCGGTTCTCCCGCCGGCTCACCGACTCGTCGGGCCAGGTCGTCGCGACGGTGACCGACGACCATGTGACCGGTGAGGTCGGCGGGGAGACGGCGCGGCTGGACCGGTGGCGTGAGATCGAGGTCGAGCTCGCGGGCGACGCCGCGCCGGAGCTGCTCGACGAGCTCGAGAGCACCCTGGTCGACGCGGGCGCCCGGACATCGCGGTGGCCTTCGAAGCTGCGGCGGCTGATCGGCGACCGCGTGCCCGACGCGCAGGTGGTGGCCAAGCAGCCGGACGCCGGCGAGGTCGTCGGAGCCAACCTGCGCGAGCAGTTCGCGGCCCTGCAGCGCGCCGACATCGGGGTGCGCCGCGACGTCGAGGACTCCGTGCACCGGCTGCGGGTGGCGTCGAGGAAGCTGCGGAGCGCGCTGCGGACGTTTTCGTCCATTGTGGACGACGACCGGATTCCGGGCGTGACGCGCGAGCTGAAGTGGCTCGGCGGCGAGCTGGGCCCGGCGCGCGACGGCGAGGTCGTCGAGGCGCTCGTGCGCGAGTGGGTGGACGGCGCGCCGGCCGAGCTCGTCGTCGGGCCGGTGGACCAGTTCCTGACCCGGCGGTTCTCCCGCGACGCGGTGGCCGCGCGCGAGAGGGCGCTGGAAGCGTTGCAGGGCGAGCGGTACCTGGCTCTGGTGCAGGAGCTGGACGCCGTGGTGTCGGGTGTGCCGACCGACGCCGGACCTGCGAAGAACGTGTTGCGCAAGCCCGTGCGCAAGGCCGCGGGGAAGCTGCGGAAGGCGGAGAAGGCGGCGCACGGACTGTCGGGCCGGGAGCTGGAGCACGCGCTGCACGGCGTGCGCAAGAAGGCCAAGCGCGCCCGCTACGCGGCGGACGTGGTGCGGCCCGTGTTCGGCGGCAAGGTGCGCGCGTGGCGCAAGAACGTGAAGACCGTGCAGCAGCTGCTGGGCGCCCACCAGGACTGGGTGGTGGCGGGCCCGGTCGTGTACCGCCTCGGCGTCGACGGCCACGACGAAGGCGTCGGGTTCACGTTCGGCGTGCTGTACGGGACGGGTGGGGGAGTGCGCGAGGGGATGCGGCGTGAGTTCGTGAGCCGGTGGCAGCAGCTCGAAAAGGGGGCCGCGCCGAAGTGGCTGTAGGCCGCGCGGCGAGGTGCCTACGTGCGGTGGCCGGGTGCCGGGGCGAGTTGCCTCGGTACCCGGCCACCGCCCGTTCGTGGGGCGGGAATTCCGGGCGTGATTGAACCGCCGGCCCGTGTCGTCCGTGTTGCTGGATGAGAGCGGCGTGAGGAGGCAACGTGCGGAGTCAGCGGGCCGGCAGCGGGGTCGCGATGGTCGCGTTCGTGTTGCCGGGCAACGTGGACGACGTCACGGAGCCCAGCGGGGGCAACACCTACGACCGGCGGATGTGCGAGAGCCTGCCGGGCGCGGGGATGCCCGTGCTGCAGGTCGCCGTGCCCGGATCGTGGCCCGAGCCGGGGCCGACGGGGCGCGCGCGGCTGGCGCGGGCGCTCGCGGCGCTGCCGGACCACACGACCGTGCTGATCGACGGCCTGGTGGCGTGCGGAGTGCCCGACGTGGTGGTGCCCCATGCGCGGCGGCTGCGCCTGGGCGTGCTCGTGCATCTGCCGCTGGCCGACGAGACCGGCCTCGACCCCGTGCACGCCGCCGAGCTCGACGCGTGCGAGCGCGAGACGCTGCGGGTGGTGCGCCAGGTCGTGGCCACCAGCCCGACGGCTGCGCGCACGCTGATCCGCCGCCACGGCCTCAGGCCGTCGACGGTCGCCGTGGTGGAGCCCGGCGTGGACCTGGCGCCGCTGGCGTCGGGGACCGACGGGGTGTCGCGGCTGCTGTGCGTGGCGGCGGTGACCCCGCGCAAGGGCCAGGACGTGCTCGTCGAAGCACTGGCCCAGCTGCCCGACCTCGATCTCGCCGTGGACTTCGTCGGCTCGCTGACGCGCGCACCGGAGTACGTCGACGAGCTGCGCTGGTCCGTCGACCGCCTCGGTCTCGGCGACCGCGTCACCTTCAGCGGCCCGAAGGCCGGTGCCGAGCTCGCCGCGGCGTACGACCGCGCAGACCTGGTGCTGCTGCCCTCGCACGCGGAGACCTACGGCATGGTCGTCACCGAAGCTCTGGCGCGCGGCATCCCCGTCGTGGCCAGCGACGTCGGCGGAGTGCCCGACGCGCTCGGCCGCTCGTCGGACGGCGCCGTGCCCGGCCTGCTCGTCCCGCCCGGAGACCCGGGCGCCCTCGCCTCCGCGCTGCGCAGCTGGGTCACCGACGCCGAGCTGCGGCGCGAACTGCGCACGGCCGCGCTCGGTCGCGGCAGCGCCCTCGAAGAGTGGGACGGCGCGGCCCGCCGGCTCACCGAAGTCCTCTCCCGCTGGCGTTCCATCCCGATCAAGGTGGCTTGATGCGTACGTTCTGGTCGTGGTTCCGAATCCTCGCCGGGTTCGCGATCATCGGGGTGCTGGCGTGGCGCCTCGGCACCGACGCCTTCCTCGACGGTCTGCGCGGGATCGGCCTGGGCCCGGTACTGGCCGCGCTGGCGATCGGACTGCTGACCACGGTCGTGAGCGCTTGGCGCTGGCGTGTGGTCGCTTCGCGGCTGGGCCTGCGGCTGCCGCTGCGTCAGGCCGTGACGGACTACTACCGCGCGCAGTTCCTCAACGGTGTGCTGCCCGCCGGGATCCTCGGCGACGTGCACCGCGCGGTCGAGCACGGTCGGCAGGCCGGCGATGTGGCGCGGGGGGTGCGGGCTGTGGTGCTCGAACGCACAGCCGGACAGGTTGTGGTGGTGGCGGCCGGACTCGCCGTGTTGATTTTCCGACCTGCCGTGTTGCCCGCGTTCGCACACGACGTGCTGACTGTCGCAGGAGCTGGTGTTCTTCTGGTCGCGATCGTGGTGCTCACGGTCGCGTGCCGCACGGGTGACCGCTGGCTGCACAGCGCGTCGAAGTGGCGGCGGGGGTTCGCGGAGTCGATGGCCGACGTTCGCGCCGGGCTGCTCGGGCTGCGCACCTGGCCGCGGGTCACGGCGTTGTCGCTGGTGGGTTTGGCCGGGCACCTCACGCTGTTCGTGGTCGCCGCGCACGCGGCCGGTGCCACCGCTTCGCTGATGACGCTGCTGCCGCTGCTGGTACTCGCGCTGCTGGCGATGGGGCTGCCGATCAACGTCGGCGGGTTCGGGCCGCGTGAAGGTGTCGCGGCGCTGGCGTTCGCCGCCGCGGGGCTGGGTGCGCAGCAGGGGGTGACGGTCGCCGTCGTGTACGGGCTGCTGGGCCTGGTGTCCACGGCTCCCGGCGGGGCGGTGCTGCTGGTCCAGTGGCTCGGCTCGCTGCGCCGCCGGCCGGTCGCACCGACCGCGTTGCCGGCGCGTACTCCGGCTCCCGCAGCGACCGCGTTGCCGGCGCGCAACGCCGCGCCCGCGCCGGCCCGGGTGCCCGCGCGCTCGGCCGCCTGACGACCACGCCAGTCCTTCGTGCCGTATTGCGAAGGGGCGATGAGCACCAGCCGCAGATCACCGCGCACGAGCGGGGCGGTCTGCGCCGTGGCAGTCCCTCGCAGCTGTGTCGCAACACCTACGCCCGGCTGAAGCGCGCGCCCCATTCGTGCACTCGTTTCAGCAGGTCCGGTGGGGTCACCACGTGGAAGTCGGCGCCGACGACGCCGAGGGCGAGGGCGGGCCAGTCGAGGGAGTCGGCGGTCATGAGCACGCGGCAGCGGCCGGGGTCGAGCTCCTCGACCGTGCTCCACTGGCCGATCCGCTCGCGCACGGTGGTGGCCGGGGCTGCCACGACGACTTCCACCCGGTACGGCCGCGCGGCATTGACGAGTCCGGCGCGGACGAACTCGGCGGCGTCGGCCGCGGGCAGTTCGCGCGGGCGGAACGGGGCGCCCGTGCCGTGCGGGTCGCTGAGGCGGTCTACGCGGAAACTGCGCCAGTCGTGCCGGGTGAGGTCGTACGCGACGAGGTACCAGCGCCGGCCCACCGGCACGAGGCGCAGTGGTTCGACGTGCCGCTCGGTCTGCCGGCCGTCGGCGGCGGTGTAGGAGAAGCGCAGCCGTTCGCTGTCCCGGCAGGCGAGCGCGACGGCCGTGAGCACGCCGGGATCGACGCTGGCGCCGGGCACGCCGTTCCAGCCGAGGGGCACGGTCATCGCGCGCAACGCGTCGACGCGCCGCCGCAGCCGGGCCGGCATCACCTGCACCACCTTCGCCAGCACGCGCAGCGACGATTCCGCGATGCCCTCGACCGAACCCTGCGCGGCCGCCTGCAGGCCCACCGCCAGCGCCACGGCCTCCTCGTCGTCGACGACCAGCGGCGGCAGCGTCGCACCCGGCGCGAGCTGGTAACCACCGTCGACGCCGCGCTGTGCCTCGACGGGATACCCCAGCTCACGCAGCCGGTCGACGTCTCGGCGCAGCGTGCGGATCGACACCTCCAGGCGCCCGGCGAGCTCCTGGCCGGGCCAGTACCGGTGCGTCTGCAGCAAGGACAGCAACCGCAGGGTTCGCGAGCTCGTGTTGGCCATGAATCCAGATTCTCTCTTATTGAGGTCAGAAAGTGGCCGGAATGGTTTCTACCTTAGGTTCAGACGAAGACACCGACGAGAGGACGAAGCCGTGAACGAGACCGTGACGACTGACGTGACCACGGGCGAGCGCGCCGACCTGCTGGCGATGCTGGCGAAGCACCGCCACTTCCTGCGGTTCACGACGCGCGACCTCACCGACGAACAGGCCCGCATGCGGCCCACGGTCAGCGAGCTGTGTCTGGGTGGCCTCATCAAGCACGTGGCGTCGGTGGAACGCGGCTGGGTGGAGTTCATCGGGCAGGGCCCGGCGGCCATGCCGGACGTCTCGGAGCTGACCGAAGCCGACTTCGCCGAGCGCGCCAACGAGTTCACCCTGCTGCCGGACGAGACGCTGGCGGGCGTGCTGGCCGCCTACGCCGACGTGGCCGCCAAGACCGACGAGCTCGTCGCCACACTGCCCGACCTGGGCGCGGCCCAGCCGTTGCCGAAGGCGCCGTGGTTCGAGCCGAACGCGAGCTGGTCGGCGCGGCGCGTGTTCATGCACATCATCGCCGAGACCGCGCAGCACGCCGGCCACGCCGACATCATCCGCGAGGCGCTGGACGGCGCGAAGAGCATGGGCTGAGACTCAAACGCGCCGGTAGTGCATTTCGAAGTCGTGCTTCCAGTCTTCGCCCGGCATCGCCATCTCCCACGCGCCGTCGATGCGGTTGCCGTCTGCGCTGAAGGAGCCGGTGAAGCGCTGGCGGAAGTTCAGCGGTGAGAAGTCGGCGGCTTCGCGCAGCAGCGTCCACACGCCGTCGCGGAAGGTCATCGCGTAGAGGCGGCTGACACCGCGGGCGTCGTAGTAGTGCTGGGTGAACGTCCCGTCTTCGTGGGCGGCGACGACGGCGTAACTGTCCGGAGCCTCGGCCAGCGGCACTTCCGTGCGCTGCGTGAGGTAACGGCCGTCGAGGATCCGCTCGAAGACGGACCGGGCAACGGGTGGGGGCTGGCCGGCGGGCGCGTGGGGGAACAGCACGCTGACCGCCCACTCGCCGAGGAACGGGTCCAGGTCGCCGGTGCTCACGCGGTGCCCCCAGAGTCAGCCGGTGCGGTCGCCGAAGGATTCCAGGAGCACCCGCAGGGCGTCCGCGAGGGCGGCCTGCGCGGGCGGGTCGAGGGGGTCGAGCACGCGGTGCTCCGTGTCGAGGTGGTCGGGCAGCGCACGGTCGATCAGCGAGCGGCCTTCGACGGTGAGGGCGACGAGAATGCCGCGGCCGTCGGTTTCGCTTCGGCTGCGGGCGATCAGGCCGCGGTCTTCGAGGCGGTCGAGCCGTTGCGTCACGGCGCCGGAGGTGACCATGGCCGTGCGCATGAGGTCGGTCGGCGTCAGGCGGTGGGGCGGGTCGCTGCGGCGCAGCGTGGCGAGCACGTCGAACGACGCCGCGTCGAGGCCGTGCTTGGCGAACGTGCGCGCCAGTTCGGTGTCGATCAGGCGCGACACCCGCTTCAGCCGGCCGATCACGGCCATCGGGGACACGTCGAGGTCCGGGCGCTGCGCAGCCCACTGCTCGAGCACGGAGTCCACGTGGTCGGCCATGACGTCAGCCTAACGGGTGACTTAGCCGTGAGGTACGTCAGCGAACTGTCGAAGTTGCTTAGTGGTGAGCTACTTTGGCCGGGTGGCCCACGCCGGGACCAGCGCCGACACCTTTCGCGGCGCTGATGAGGGGATCCCGGACCGTGAAAAAATCTTGGTGCCCGGTATCGTCCGCGCGGTGGCGGAGGCAGTGGTGCGGCGGCACGGGTTCGCGGTGGTGCTGCTCGTGCTCGCGGTGGCCGCGACGGCGTGCGCGGCTTCGGACGCGGCGCTCGGGCGGCTGGGCGAGGTCGTGCGCACGGCGTCGGGCCCGGTCCGCGGCACGGTGACGCCGGATCACCGCGTGTTCCAAGGGATTCCGTACGCGGCGCCGCCGGTCGGCGAACGCCGTTGGCGGCCGCCGGCCCCGCCCGCGTCCTGGACCGCCGAGCGCGACGCCACAGCGCCCGGCCCGCGCTGCCCGCAGGGCACCGCGGCCGGCACGAGCGAGGACTGCCTGTACCTCAACGTGTGGACGCCGCCCGTTTCCCCGGCGAAACGCCCCGTGCTCGTCTGGATCCACGGCGGCGCCTTCCTCGACGGCGGCGGCGACCGCTACGACGCCACCCGGCTCGCCGTGCGCGGCGGCGCGGTCGTCGTCACGATCAACTACCGCCTGGGAGCGCTGGGTTTCCTCGCCGACCCGGTACTGGACGCGCAGCCCGGCAACTACGGTTTCCTCGACCAGCAACAGGCCCTGCACTGGGTCCACGACAACATCGCGGCCTTCGGTGGCGACCCCGACGCCGTGACCATCGCCGGCGAGTCCGCGGGCGGCATGTCGGTGTGTGACCACCTTGTCGCTCCGGGCTCTCGCGGCCTCTTCCGCGCGGCGATCGTCCAAAGTGCCCCGTGCCAGGCACAGGCGACCCTTGCGGCGGCAGAAAAATCCAGTGTGGACTATTCGACGGCCCACGGCTGCGCGGACCGCGCCAAGGCCGCCGCCTGCCTGCGCGCGCTGCCGGTGGCGAAGCTGGCCACCGCTTCCGTCTACTACACGCTGGCCGGCATCGGGATCCCCGGCCCGGCCACCGGCGGCACTGTCCTGCCGGCCGACCCGGTCACGGCCGTCCGGCACGGCTCGGCCGCCCCTGTGCCGGTGCTCATGGGCACGACCCACGACGAGTTCACCTACTTCCTGGCCCAGCAGCTCGCGGCCGGCGCTCCACCCATCACCCCGGCCGGCTACCCCGCCGCCCTCGCCCGCTACTTCGCCGACGCCGCGGCCGTCGCGGCCGAATACCCGCCGTCCTCCTTCGGCGGCAACGCCGCCCGCGCCTACGCGGCGGCCGTCACTGACTCGTCCTTCTCCTGCGTGGCCGACCAGCTGTCCCGCTCCCTGCCGTCGGTCTGGCGCTACGACTTCACCGACGCCACCTCCCCGGCCGCGACCGGCGTCCCGGCTCCGTTCCCGCTCGGCGCGGCGCACACGTTCGAACTGCCGTACCTCTTCGACCTCGACGGCCGGCCGGCCGCCCTGACCCCGGCGCAGAAGTCCCTCTCCGACCAGATGGTCGACGCCTGGTCGGCGTTCGTCCACGGCACCCCGCTGCCCACGTGGCCGGCCGGCTCGGTCGTCTCGCTCGCGGCCGACGGCCTCCACCCGGACCCGGGTTTCGCCGCCGACCACCACTGCACGTTCTGGCACGCCGACACCCCGTGACCTCCTGACGCATCTGCTCTGCGACGCGCGGGTGTTTTCCTGTGTCGTTGCACGTTCGGCCCCGCGCCGCGCTCCTACTGTCGAACGGCTTGCGCAGGGGAGGGGAGCGATGCCGGGTGAGCGACCGTGCCGATTTCGACGACTTCTTCCGCGCTGACTTCCCGCTCCTCGTCGGCTTCCTGCGCAAGCAGGGCCACGACCGCGCCACCGCGGAGGACGCGGCCCAGGAGGCGATGACGAAGGCATTGGCCTTGTGGGACGGCATCACGCACCGGAAAGCCTGGGTGCGCAAGGCCGGCTTGCGGATCGCGAACGACCACCGCCGCCGGCAGGAGCGAGAGGACTGGACCCCCGAAGAAGATCCGGTCGCCACTGCGAACGGCTCGGCCGGGTACGAGGAGCGCGAGCTGATCGTGCAGGCGTTGAGCCGGCTCCCGCCGAGGCAGCGCGAAGTGCTGGCCTGGTACATCGACGGCTACTCGACCGGAGAGATCGCCGCGCTGTTGTCCACGAGGGTGAGCACGGTCCGGTCCAACCTGCGCCACGCGCGCAAGCAGCTCGACGACCTCCACTCACGGCTGCGGGAAACGGAAGGGGGAGACCACGATGGCTGACCAGAGGTACCTGCCCGGCTGGCTGGCCGCCGCGGACCGCGCCTTCACCGGCGCCCTGCGGGAGGAGCTGGAGCTCGACAAGATGCTGGCCCAGGTCAAGAACCGGGTGATGAGCCAGGACCTGGCCGCCGACTCCACCTCGGCGCGCATCGTGCCCGCGGGCCTCGACGTCGTCGCCGAGGCCGCGAAGGGCGACCGAGAGGCGATGGTGCAGGTTCTCGTGACCGTGCGGCCGCTGGTCGTGCGGTACTGCCGGGCCTGGATCGGGCGGCGGGACGGCGGGTTCGCGCGTGCGGACGACCTCGCGCAGGAGGTCTGTCTCGAAGTGCTCAGGGCGCTGCCCGGCCACTGCGCCGGTGACCAGCCGGTTCTCGCTCTTGTGTACGGAATCGCTCAGCAGAAGGTCGCCGACCTGCGGCGTGGCGCCCGGCTGGTCGTCGAGCGGCAGGCGCTGGACGAGCGGATGACCGACCTCATGCGGGTCCTGCCCGAGCGGCAGCGCGAGATCCTCGTCCTGCGGGTGATCATCGGCCTGTCCGCCGAGGAGACCGCCGAGGCGCTGGGCCTCACCTCGGGCGCGGTCCGCGTGCAGCAGCACCGGGCGCTCAGCCGGTTGCGCAAGGCGCTCGACCCCGACTGAGGCACCATGGCCCCATGACTGTCACTGCCGCGGATCTCGGCCGGGCACTGGAGAGCGTGGAAAACACCCTCCGGCCCACCGTCACCCGGGACTGGACCCGCAACGCGGGCGAGCTCGACTGGGACTGCCGCCAGACCGCGGAGCACGTCGGCGACGTCCTCGTGTCCTACGCCGCCCAGGTGGTCAGCCGGCCGCAGGACCACTACGTGCGCTTCCTCGCCAAGGCCGACGAAGGTGCCACACCACAAGAACTCCTGGAGCTCGCCCTCACCGGCGGCCGCCTCCTGCGGGCGGCCGTCAGCACGAGCACGCAGGACAGCAGGGCCTACCACCCCACCGGCCGGGCCGACCCGGCCGGCTTCGCCGCCATGGGCTGCGCTGAACTCCTGCTGCACGGCGAAGACCTGGCCACCGGACTCGGCACTGCGCTCGACCCGCCCCGCGAAGTCTGCGCGAACGTCGTCGCGCGGGTCCGATCCGTGGGACGGCCTTCGCTGGTGCGCGGGCCGGATCGCGTTGCCGGGCAGGTCACGGCGGGTGAAGTGGAAGTGGCGGGGCGCGCCGCTCGGGGAATGACCGTCCCGGAATGTGAACGGTGGCTGCCGGTCACAGTGGGATCGGGTAGTCTCGGCTACCAAGGTCGAGAGGCGCTGCAACGGACCACGTGAGTCCGCCACGCTCGGCCGGCTCCACCGTGAACCGAAGGGCGCCTCCGTGACTACGACGGAGGTGGCATGACCCAGCAGCGCAGGGTTCAAAACGTGCGGGACCTGCTCGACCAGCGCATCGCCGTGCTCGACGGCGCGTGGGGCACGATGCTGCAGGGTGCCGGTCTGACCCCCGAGGACTACCGCGACGAGTGGCTCGAGGGACACTCCAAGGACGTCACCGGCGACCCGGACCTGCTGAACCTCACCCGGCCGGACGTGATCCTCGACGTCCACCGTCAGTACCTCGCCGCGGGCGCGGACATCACGACGACCAACACCTTCACCGCCACCAGCATCGGCCAGGCCGACTACGGCCTGCAGGGCCGCGTCCGCGAGATGAACCTGCGCGCGGCCGCGCTGGCGCGCCAGGCGGCCGACGAGTTCGGCGGCCGTTTCGTGGCGGGCTCCATCGGCCCGCTCAACGTCACGCTCTCCCTCTCGCCGCGTGTCGAGGACCCGGCGTTCCGCGCGGTGACCTTCGAGGAGGTCAAGGCCTCCTACGCCGAGCAGATCCAGGCGCTCGCCGACGGCGGCGTCGACCTGCTGCTCATCGAGACGATCTTCGACACCCTCAACGCCAAGGCCGCCATCACGGCCGCGCGCGAGGTCGCGCCGCACCTGCCGCTGTGGATCTCCGTGACGATCGTGGACCTGTCGGGCCGCACGCTGTCCGGGCAGACGGTGGAGGCGTTCTGGAGCTCCATCGCCCACGCGGAACCGCTGGTCGTGGGCGTGAACTGCTCGCTGGGCGCCGCCGAGATGCGGCCGCACGTGGAGGAGCTGGCGAAGATCGCGGGCACCTACACCGCGTGCCACCCCAACGCGGGCCTGCCCAACGCGTTCGGCGGCTACGACCAGACGCCCGACGAGACCGGCGGCATGCTCGGCGAGTTCGCGGGCGAGGGCATGGTCAACATCGTCGGCGGGTGCTGCGGCACCACGCCCGCGCACATCGCGAAGATCGCCGAAGCCGTGCAGGGCCTGGCGCCGCGCGAGGTGCCCGAGCCGGCGCACCGGTCTCGCTTCAGCGGGCTGGAGCCGTTCACGATCGGCGTAGACACCGGCTTCGTGATGATCGGCGAACGCACCAACGTCACGGGGTCCGCGAAGTTCCGCCGCCTCATCGAGGGCGACAACCACCAGGCGGCCGTCGACGTCGCGCTGGAGCAGGTGCGCGGCGGCGCCAACCTGCTCGACGTGAACATGGACGCCGACCTGCTCGACTCCGAGCAGGCGATGACCACGTTCCTCAACCTCATCGCCACCGAGCCCGAGGTCGCCCGCATCCCGGTCATGATCGACAGCTCGCGCTGGAGCGTGCTCGAAGCCGGCCTGCGGTGCGTGCAGGGCAAGGGCGTGGTCAACTCCATCAGCCTCAAGGAGGGCGAGGGCCCGTTCCTGGAGCAGGCCCGCCGCATCCGCGACTACGGCGCCGGTGTCGTCGTGATGGCCTTCGACGAGAAGGGCCAGGCCGACACCGCGCAGCGCAAGGTGGACATCTGCGCCCGCGCCTACGACCTGCTCACGCAGGAGGCCGGGTTCGCGGGCGAGGACATCATCTTCGACCCGAACGTGCTGGCCGTCGCCACCGGCATCAGCGAGCACAACGGCTACGCCAAGGCCTTCATCGAGGCACTGCCCCGGATCAAGGAACGCTGCCCCGGCGCGCACACGTCCGGCGGCATCTCGAACCTGTCGTTCTCCTTCCGCGGCAACGACGTGGTGCGCGAGGCGATGCACTCGGCGTTCCTGTTCCACGCCGTGCGCGCGGGGCTCGACATGGGCATCGTCAACGCGGGCCAGCTCGCCGTCTACGAGGACATCCCGAAGGACCTGCTGGAGCTCGTCGAGGACGTGCTCTTCGACCGCCGCGAGGACGCGACCGACCGGCTCGTCGAGTTCGCCGAGACGGTGAAGGGCAGCGGTACCAAGCGAACCGTCGACCTGTCGTGGCGCGAAGGGCCGGTCACCGCACGGCTTTCGCACGCGCTCGTGCACGGCATCGTCGACTTCATCGAGGCCGACACCGAAGAGGCGCGTCAGCAGTTCGACCGGCCGCTCGAGGTGATCGAGGGTCCGCTGATGGACGGCATGAAGATCGTCGGCGACCTGTTCGGCTCCGGCAAGATGTTCCTGCCGCAGGTCGTGAAGAGCGCTCGCGTGATGAAGCGGTCGGTGGCCTACCTCGAGCCGTACATGGAGGCGGAGAAGGAGAAGATGCGCCTGGAAGGCCGCATCGACACCTCTCGCGGCCAGGGCAAGGTCGTGCTCGCCACGGTGAAGGGCGACGTGCACGACATCGGCAAGAACATCGTCGGCGTGGTGCTGGGCTGCAACAATTACGAGGTCATCGACCTCGGGGTGATGGTCCCCGCCGCGCAGATCCTCGACACGGCGGTGGCCGAGAGCGCCGATGTGGTCGGGCTGTCCGGGCTGATCACGCCCTCGCTCGACGAGATGGTCAGCGTGGCCACGGAAATGCAGCGGCGCGGGCTGAAGCTGCCGCTGCTCATCGGCGGCGCCACCACGTCGAAGCAGCACACGGCCGTGAAGATCGCGCCGGTCTACGACCACACCACCGTGCACGTGCTCGACGCGTCGCGGGTGGTCGGGGTGGTGTCCGACCTGCTCGACACCGATCGCTCCGACGTGCTCGACGCGGCCAACCGCGCCGAGCAGCAGCGTCTGCGTGAACAGCACGAGAACCGCCACGCGACGCCGTTGCTCACGGTCGAGCAGGCCCGTGCCAACCGCGAGCAGGTGTCGTTCGACGACGTGCCCGTGCCGGAGTTCACCGGCGTGCGGGTGGTCGAGCCGACGATCGCCCAGCTGCGCGAGATGATCGACTGGCAGTTCCTGTTCCTGGCCTGGCAGCTCAAGGGCAAGTACCCGGCGATCCTTGAGCAGCCCGTCGCGCGCGAGCTTTTCGACGACGCCACCGCGCTGCTCGACGAGATCATCGCCGACGGCTCCTTCACCGCCCGCGGCTCGTACGGCTACTGGCCCGCCCACGCCGAGGGCGACGACATCCTGCTCGACGGCGAGTACGCCGGTCATGGTTTCCCCATGCTGCGCCAGCAGACCAAGAAACCCGAAGGCCGCGCCAACCGCTGCCTGGCCGACTACGTCGCGCCGACCGGCGACCACCTCGGCGGCTTCGCCGTGGCCATCCAGGGCGCCGAGGAGCTGGCGCACCACTACGAAGCCCAGCACGACGACTACCGCGCCATCATGGTCAAGGCCCTGGCCGACCGCCTGGCCGAGGCGTTCGCCGAGTACATCCACCTGGAGGCCCGCCGCCGCTGGTTCGAGCCCGACGCGCAGCCCGAGCTGGAAGACCTGCACGCCGAACGCTTCCGCGGCATCCGCCCGGCCCTCGGTTACCCGGCGAGCCCCGACCACAGCGAGAAGAAGGAGCTCTTCGACCTGCTCGGCGCCCGCGAGCTCGGGATCGGCTTGACCGAGTCGTACGCGATGACCCCGGCCGCCGCCGTGAGCGGCCTGATCTTCGCGCACCCGGAGTCCCGCTACTTCACCGTCGGGCGCCTCGGCCGAGACCAGGTCGAGGACTACGCCCGCCGGCGTGGCCTGGACCTGGACGAGGTCGAGCGCTGGCTGCGGCCGAACCTGGCGTACTGACGCTCAGGACACGGTCGGCGGGGCCGTACCACGCCGGCCGTGTCCGTTTCCGGTAGGGCGATCCGGCACAAACCGGGATACATCCACCCGTTCCGTCGGGTCGCAAGGCAGCCCGGACCTGCGCAAAGCCGCTGTGGGAGCTAGGTTCTCCCCGTGCGTGGATTCAGTGCGGTCAGGGTCGGTGCGGTCGCGCTGCTCGTGGTGGTCGCGGCGGGTGCGGTGGTGCCGGCGGCCGGCAACGCGTGGTGGTGGTTCCTCGCCGGGCCGCTGCTGGTGCCGGCACTGGTCGGGGTGTACGACCTGGTGCAGACGAAGCATTCCGTGCTGCGCAACTACCCGGTGCTCGGCCATGCGCGGTTCCTGCTGGAGGCCATCCGCCCGGAGCTGCAGCAGTACTTCATCGAGCGCAACTTCGACGGGCGCCCGTACGACCGCGACGTGCGCAGCATCGTCTACCAGCGCGCGAAGGGCACCGACGCGGAGGAGCCGTTCGGCACCGAGCGCGACGTGTACGCCGACGGCTACGAGTTCCTCGTGCCCTCCATGGCGCCGGTCAAGCAGGTGGAGACGCCGCCGCGTGTGCGGATCGGCGGGCCGGACTGCACGAAGCCCTATGAGATGGCGCTGCTCAACGTCTCCGCGATGAGCTTCGGCAGCCTGTCCGCCAACGCGATCCTCGCGCTCAACAAGGGCGCCGCGCTCGGCGGGTTCGCGCACGACACGGGCGAGGGCGGGCTGTCGGAGTACCACCTGCGCGGCGGGGGAGACCTGATCTGGGAGGTCGGCACCGGCTACTTCGGCTGCCGCACCTCCGACGGCGACTTCGACGCCGCCGAGTTCGCCGACAAGGCTCAGCACGACGCGGTGAAGTGCGTGTCGCTCAAGCTTTCCCAGGGCGCGAAGCCCGGGATCGGCGGGGTGCTGCCCGGCTCGAAGGTCAACGCCGAGATCGCCCGGGTACGCGACGTGCCGATCGGGCAGACCGTGATTTCCCCGCCGTACCACCGCGTTTTCTCCACCCCGCGCGAGCTGGTGCACTTCGTCGCGCGCATGCGCGAGCTCGCAGGCGGCAAGCCCACCGGCTTCAAGCTGTGCGTCGGCTCGCGTCGGCAGGTGCTGGCTCTGTGCAAGGCGATGGCGGACGAGGACGTCACACCCGACTTCATCGTCGTCGACGGTTCCGAGGGCGGCACCGGTGCCGCGCCGCTGGAGTTCGCCGACCACCTCGGCACTCCGCTCACCGAAGGCCTCATCACCGTCCACAACGCACTCGTCGGCACCGGCCTGCGCGACCGTATCCGGCTGGGCGCCAGCGGAAAGGTGGCCACGGGCGCCGATCTGGTGAAGCGCCTCGTGCAGGGCGCCGACTACACCAACGCGGCGCGGGCGATGATGTTCGCCGTCGGGTGCATCCAGTCGCAGCGCTGCCACACCAACAAGTGCCCGGTCGGCGTCGCTACGCAGGACCCGCGGCGCGGGCGCGCGCTCGACGTCGGGGACAAGTCGCAGCGGGTTCAGCGCTACCAGCACTCGACCGTGGCCGGGGCGCTCCAGATCATGGCCGCGATGGGCGTGTCCAATCCGGCCGACCTCGCGCCGCACCAGCTGCGCCGGCGCCTCGACCCGCACGTGGTGCGCTCCTACGCCGAGCTGTACGACTGGCTCGAGCCCGGACAGCTGCTCGCCGAGCCGCCCGCGGAGTGGGCCGTCGACTGGAATGCCGCGGACCCCGACCGGTTCACCGTGTAACGCGACACTCCGGTATGTCCGGCATGGGCCGCACGCCATGGTCCGGCTAGGGTGAGCGGAGGTTGAAAAGACAGCCTTCGAGCCCCGGTGTGGATTCGTCCGCGCCAGGGCTCTCCTTCGTGTCGCCGAGACCCGCGCGCGGGGCGGTGTCGGAGACGGCACGTTTCCCGAAAGGCTGATTGTTCTGTCGAACAGGGATTTGTCGGACCCCGTGGAGCGGGACACCTCTCCGGTGGTCCCCCGAACCGATCCGGCCGCGCCGGGTTCGCGGTTGCGCGTGCTCCTGATCGAGGACGACGACGGCGACGCCCTGATCGTGGAAGAGATGCTGGCCGACGCGTCGGTGCCGGCCACGCTCGCCCGCGCGCGGACGCTCGCCGAGGCGCTCGAAGGCCCCGTCGTGGCCGACTGCATCCTGCTCGACCTCCAGCTGCCCGACGCCATGGGCCTCACCGGCCTCACCCGGCTCCGCCAGCACGCACCCGGCACCGCCGTGGTGGTGCTGACCGGGCAGAACGACGAGACCGCCGGGGTCGCCGCCGTCGCCGCGGGTGCCCAGGACTACCTCGGCAAGAACCAGGTCGACGGCCCGCTGCTGGGCAAGGCGCTGCGCTACGCGTGGGAACGCAAACGCACCGAGCAGGTGGAGCAGCAGCTGCTGCAGCAACAGCTGCTGGCCAGCGAGAACTCGCGCCTGGAACGCGGCCTGCTACCCACCCCGCTGCTCGCCGACCCGCACCTGGAGCTGGCGTCGAAGTACCGCCCTGGCCGCAACGGCTCACTGCTGGGCGGCGACTTCTACGACGCCGTTGAGCTCACCGACGGCACTGTGCACCTGGTGATCGGCGACGTCTGCGGACACGGCCCGGACGAGGCCGCCCTCGGCGTGGCCCTGCGCATCGCGTGGCGCGCGCTGGTGCTGGCTGGCATGCCGATGGCCGAGGTGCTCGCGACGGTGGAGCGCGTCCTCGTGCACGAGCGGATCCGCCCGCTGTTCGCGACGCTGTGCACGGTCGTCGTCGCCCCCGACCGCCGGTCGGTGCGGATGAGCCTCGCCGGCCACCCACCCCCGCTGCTGATCAGCCGCGACGGCACCGGCCGCCTGTTGCCGGGCGAAAAGCTGGGCGTGCCGCTCGGGGTCGTCCCGGACGCGCGCTGGGACCCGCTGGACGTCGACCTCGAGCCCGGCTGGTCGCTCGTGCTCTACACCGACGGCATCTTCGAAGGCCGCGTCGGCGGCGGAGTGGAGCGCCTCGGCCACGAGAAGATGGCGCGCCTGCTCGTCGAGCTCCTGCGGGAGGCCGGCCCGGACACCGGGCACGGCGTGGTGCTCGACCGGCTCATCACCCGGGTCGAGGAGCTCAACGCCGGCCCGCTCGACGACGACGTCGCCCTCACCATGCTCACGCACCTCGAAGATCGTGAGGGGGCCGCGGAATGAGCCGGTACGTCCGAGCGCAGCCGCACTGGCCGATCCAGCGCTGGGTCTCGGTGGTCGGCCTCGTCGAGGTGGTGCTCCTGCTGGCGGCGGTCGCCGGCGGGGTCCTCGCGGTGGGCAACCTCAACGACGCCCGCACGCGCCTGCTCGATCAGAGCGGCCCGCAGCTGCTGCAGGCCAATGCCCTGTCGCAGGCGCTGCTGAACCAGGAGACCGGCATCCGCGGGTTCCTGCTCACCGGCCGGCGCGATTTCCTCGACCCCTACCTGGCGGGCCGCACGCAACAGGATGCCGCCGCGACCGAGCTGCGCCGCCTCGGCGCGCTGCCCGGCACCCAGATCGGCGACGACCTCGAGACCGTGCTGCGGGCGGCCCGCGCGTGGCAGGACGCGGTCACGAAGCCGGCGGCACCCGGAACCCCGCCTCCGGGGCCCGGCGCGGCCGACGCCGGCAAGACGCTGTTCGACCGGGTCCGGACCACTCTCGACACGCTCACGGCGCACGTATCCGCCGCGCGCGACATCGGCCGGGCCGACCTCAACGGCGCAGCCGCCCAGCTCACCGTGCTGCTGCTCGTGATCGCCGGGCTCGTGGTGATCCTGTTCGTGTTGCTGTGGGTCTGGCTGCGCCGCGTGATCACGGTGCCGATCATGCGGCTGGCCGCCGAGGTCCGCGAGGTGTCCGCCACCGACGACATCCACCGGCCTGTGCGCGGCACCGGCCCGCGCGAGCTCGTGGAGCTCGGCTCCGACGTCGACGCGATGCGCCTGCGGATCGTGAGCGAGGTCAGCGAGCTGAAGCAGGCGCACGAGCTGCTCGACACCCGCACGAAGGAGCTCGAGCGGTCCAATTCGGACCTGGAGCAGTTCGCCTACGTGGCCTCGCACGACCTGCAGGAACCATTGCGCAAGGTGGCGAGCTTCTGCCAGCTGCTCGAACGCCGCTACAAGGGCCAGCTCGACGAACGCGGTGAGCAGTACATCGCATTCGCCGTCGACGGCGCGAAGCGTATGCAGAACCTGATCAACGACCTGCTCTCCTTCTCCCGCGTGGGCCGCCGCGCGGGAGAGAACACCGTGGTGGACACCGGGAAGCTGCTCGACGACGCGCTCGGCAACCTCGAGCCCGTGATCGAGGAGACCGGCGCGCGCGTCGAGCGCGCCGAGCTGCCCGAGGTGCGGGGCGAAGGACCGCTGCTCACCGCCGTGCTGCAGAACCTGGTCAACAACGCGCTGAAGTTCCACGGCGAAGTCCCGCCCGTCGTCCGCGTGAGCGCCGAGCGCCAGGGCGACGAGTGGCAGTTCTCCGTGTCCGACAACGGGATCGGCATCGAGGAGCAGTACGCCGAGCGGATCTTCGTGATCTTCCAACGGCTGCACAGCAAGTCGGCCTACGAGGGGACCGGGATCGGGCTCGCGATGTGCCGCAAGATCGTGGAGTTCCACGGCGGCCGCATCTGGCTCGACACCGACGTGACCGAAGGCAGTCGCTTCTGCTTCACCCTGCCCGCGCTCGATCCGGCCCTCGAGCCGGAACCGGAGCGGACCGAGCACACCGAGCCCCTGATCGAGACCCGAACCGGGAACGAGGACGCATGACCGAAACCATGGCCCCCATCGACATCCTGCTCGTCGAGGACGACCCGGGCGACGTGCTGATGACGCAGGAGGCGTTCGAGCACCACAAGATCCGCAACGCGCTCTACGTGGTGGCCGACGGGGTCGAGGCCCTGCAGTTCCTGCGCCGCGAGGACCGGTACGCCGACGCGCCGCGCCCGGGCCTGATCCTGCTGGACCTCAACCTGCCCCGGAAAGACGGGCGGGAGGTGCTCGCCGAGGTGAAGGCGACGCCGGAGCTGCGCAGCATCCCGGTCGTCGTGCTGACGACGTCGGAGGCGGAGGAGGACATCTTGCGCAGCTACGACCTGCACGCCAACGCGTACGTGACCAAGCCCGTGGACTTCGACCGGTTCGTGGAGGTCGTGCGCCAGATCGACGACTTCTTCGTCACCGTCGTGAAACTGCCGCGCTGAGAACCGGCAGTGGCGCGTGCGGCGGCGATCCTGCACGATGGGATCTCGTGACGTCTTCTCCCCGGGATGTGCCCGAGACCGGCGACCTGCTGGTCACGGTGCGGTGGTTCGAGCGGGCCGCCGTGGTGACCGTCGCGGGCGAGATCGACCTCGTCACCGCGCCCGAACTCGACGAGATCGTGACCGGCGTGGTCGACGAGAGCCCCGAGGTGCTCGTGGTCGACCTGTGCAAGGTCACCTTCCTCAGCTCGGCCGGGCTCCAGGTGCTGGCCGGGGCCCACCAGCGGCTGGGTGAGCGGGGGCTGCGCGTGGTCAGCACGTCGCACGTCACGACGCGGCCGCTCACCAGCACCGGTCTCGACACGTGGATCGGCCTGTTCACCACCGTCGACGAGGCGCTCGCTTCGGGAACGGAGGTCTGAGCGTGGCCCTGCCCGAAGACAACCTGCCCGAGGGCACCCAGCCGGGCGGGACCCCGCTGAGCTGCCGCGACGTCGTGGCCGAGCCGGGTGCCCTGCGCGCGCTGCGCCACCGGCTCACGGCGTGGGTGCGCGCGGCGGGCGTGCCGGAGGAACGGGCGCAAGACATCGTGCTCGCCAGTTACGAAGCGCTGGCCAACGTCGCCGACCACGCGTACGGCGGCGCCGGGAAGGGCCTGCTCGACCTCGAAGCCGTGGTGCGGCCGGGCCGCGTGGAGGTCCTGATCACCGACCACGGGCACTGGCGCGCGCCGGTCGACGACCCGAACCCCGTGTCGCTGCGCGGTCGCGGGCTCCTGCTGCTGCGGGCCAGCGCCGACCACGCCGACATCACGCCCGGCGTGGACGGCACCGTGGTCACCCTCGGGTGGAACCTGAGCCCCGTCCGGTCGCACTGACGGGCTCGGCCACGCTCAGGGGTTGACGGGCTGCGGTTCCGCGGACTGCCCGGCCGCCCGGCGGCGCAGGAGGAACCGTTGCACCTTGCCGCTGGGGTTGCGGGGCAGCTCAGTCACGAACTCCACCCGCCGCGGGTACTTGTACGGCGCCGCAACGGATTTCGCGAAGTCCTGCAGTTGCTTGACCATCGCGGCGTCGCTGCTGGCACCTTCGCGCAGCACCACGTAGGCGGCCACGATCGAACCGCGCGCCTCGTCCGGCGCGGCGACCACCGCGCACTCCAGCACGTCGGGGTGGGCCATGAGGACTTCCTCGACCTCGGGGCCCGCGATGTTGTAGCCCGAGGACACGATCATGTCGTCGCTGCGGGCGCGGTAGTGGAAGTAGCCGTCGGCGTCGCGCACATACGTGTCGCCGGTGAGGTTCCAGCCGTCCTCCACGAACACGGTCTGGCGGTCGTCGGCGAGGTAGCGGCAGCCCGTGGGGCCCTGCACGGCGAGCCGGCCGGGGGTGCCGTCGGGCACCGGGCGGCCCTCGTCGTCCACGATCCGCGCGCGGAACCCCGGCACGGCGCGGCCGGTGGAGCCCGGGCGGGTTTCCTCGTCCGCTGCGGAGATGAACACGTGCAGCATCTCCGTGCTGCCGATGCCGTCGATGAGCCAGCGGCCGGTGGCCTCGTGGAAGTCGACGGCCACGCTCTCGGGCAGCGCCTCGCCCGCCGAGACCGCGCGGCGCAGGCGGGAAAGCGAGGCTCGTCGGTCGGAGGCGAGGATCGCGCGGTAGGCCGTGGGCGCGGTGAACAGGACCGTGACGCCGTGCGCCGTCGCGAAGTCGGCCAGCTCTGCCGGCGTGGCGCGCTCGACCAGCAGCGTGGCCGCGCCCGCGTGCAGGGGGAACACGAGCAGCCCGCCGAGGCCGAACGTGAAGGCGAGTGGCGGCGTGCCCGTGAACAGGTCGGTCGGCTCGGGCTTCACGAGGTGGCGCGAGAACGTGTCCGCGATGGCGATGAGGTCGCGGTGGAAGTGCATGGTGGCCTTGGGTCGCCCGGTGGTGCCGGATGTGAAGGCCAAGATCGCCACGTCGTCGGCGGCCGTCTCGACGTCGGCGAACGTCGGGGGCTGCGTCGCGCAGCGGGCCGCGAGGTCGTCGGGGGAGTCGCCGCCGAAGGCGAGCAGCGGCAGGGCGAACGGCAGCAGCTCCTCGGTGTAGCGGTGGTCGGCGAGCGCGAGGGTGGGGGAGGACGCATCGACGATCTTCGTCAGCTCGTGGGTGCGCAGCATCGGCATCGTGGTCACGGCGACCGCGCCGGCCTTGAGCACACCGAGCCAGCACGCGGCGAGCCACGGCGTGTTCGGCCCGCGCAGCAGCACGCGGTTGCCCGGCACCACGCCGAGGCTCACCAGCGTGCCCGCGATCTGGTTGGCGCGGGCGAGCAGTTCGCCGTAGGTCCAGGTGCTCGTCGGCGAGAGCACGGCGGGCCGGTCGGGACCCCACTGCGCGACGGCTCCGTCGAGCAGGCGGGTTGCGGCGTTGAGCCGATCGGGGTAGTGCAGTTCGGGAAGCTCGAAGATCAGGTGCGGCCACTGGTCGAAGGGAGGCAAGTTGTCCCGGCAGAACGTATCCGAGTGGGCACTGGGCGTGAGCTGCACGGCTGACCTCATTTCCCGTGGCGGCCGTCAGGAGAACGCCACTGTAATACAATTTACGATCGTCAGGAAGACGCTAGAGCGGCCGAAGGGGGCCGGGCCATGGCTGCGGTCGTGAAAGCCGAGGTCGACACGCGCGATCCGGACGAGGCGCGGTCCCGGCTCAGCGACGTGTACTGCCCGCACCGGCTCGACCTCGTCGGCGGCGCGCGCGGGTTCGTCTGCCGGCAGAGCTCGCGCGGGTTCGCCAAGGTGCGGCTGTTCGACCTCGTGTACGGCGGGGCCGAGGTGCGCGTGGACCCGGTGCCCTTCGACGACTTCGTGCTCGTCACGCGTCCACTCACAGGCCGGTTCGCCGTCCGCTCGACCGCTGAAGGACTGGTCGGCGCCGGGCCGGGCGCGCTGGTGATGGACGCCTACGGGTCGTACCAGCTGCGGTGGTACGACAGCGCCGAAGTGCTCAACACCGTGCTGGACCGCGACGGGCTCGAACGGATCGCCGCCGAGCTGCGCGGGTGGGACGAACCGCGGCCGGTCCGGTTCGCGCTCGGTGCCCCCGCGTCGGCGGCGGCCGCGCGCCGGTGGGACACCGCGACCCGGCTGCTGCTGGAGGAAACGCGGTCGGCCGACGGGATGGCGGGCAGCCCGTTGCTCGCCGCCCAGCTCTTCCGGCTCGCGGCGACGGCGCTGCTGGAGGCGTACCCGAGCACGTCCGGAGAATCGGAGGGCGAGCCGGCGGGCCAGGTATCGCCGGCGGCGGTGCGGCGCGCCGAAGCGTTCATCGAGCTGAACGCCGCCGAGGACATCGGGCTGCTGGAGATCGCGGCCGCCGCGCGGCTGAGCGTGCGCGGGCTGCAGGCCGCGTTCAGCCGGGCAGGGCGCCCCTCGCCGGTGGCGTATCTGCGGGAGACGCGGCTGCGCCGGGCGCACGCCGAACTGCTCGAACGGTCGCCGGAGGAGACGACGGTGGCGTCCGTCGCGGCGCGGTGGGGCTTCGGCAACGCCGGGCGGTTCAGCGCCGAGCACCGGCGCCTCTACGGCTGCGGCCCGTCGGAGACCTTGCGCGGCAACGGATAGCCGCGCCCCGCCTCGACGGACGGCCGGTTCGCGCACGGCGGGGGCCGGGGAACGCACGACGCGTTGACTCTCCGTTCCGGTGCCGAATACTCCGCAGGAGATGTAGCCCGCGTCACTGTCGAGGAGGACACCCGTGACCGTCGAACAGCTCGAACCGGCGCTCGCTGCCCACTACGAACCACTGATCAACGGTGAGTTCCGCTCGATCTCGACCGAGCACTTCCCGGCGGTGGACGCCGCGACCGGCGCGCAGCTCGCGACGATCACCCGCGGCGGCGCGGCCGACGTCGACGCCGCCGTGGCCGCCGCCCGCGCGGCTTTCCCGAGGTGGGCCGCCACCCGGCCTGAGGAGCGCTCGCTGCTGCTGCACCGCCTCGCCGACTGGATCGAGGCCAACGCCGGGCGCCTGGCCGCCATCGACACGATGGACATCGGCCGCACGATCTTCGAAACGCCGCTGGACCACCGGATCGCCGTGGGGCAGTACCGGTTCTTCGCCTCGGCCGCCGTGACGCACGACGGGTGGAACCACCCCGTCACCGGCGGCTGGGCCATCGCCAAGCGCGAGCCGATCGGCGTCGTGGGCCAGATCATCCCGTGGAACGTTCCCGCGATCATGACGGCGTTCAAGCTGGCCCCGGCGCTCGCGGCCGGCAACACGGTGGTGCTCAAGCCGGACGAGAACGCGTCGCTGTCCACTTTGGAGCTGTGCACGAAGCTCGCCGAGCTCTTCCCGCCCGGTGTGGTCAACGTCGTGCCGGGCTACGGTGACGAGGCCGGGGCGGCGCTCACGGCGCACCCGGACGTGGACAAGCTCGCCTTCACCGGTTCCGCGGAGGTCGGCCGGCTGGTCGCGCACGCCGGCGCCGAGCGGCTCGTGCCGGTGTCGCTGGAGCTGGGTGGCAAGAGCCCGAACATCGTGTTCCCCGACATCGACGACCTCGACCGGGTCATCGACAACGCGACGTTCGCCGCCACCTACTGCAACGGCCAGTCCTGCCTCGCCGGCACCCGGCTGTTCGTGCACGACGACCTGTACGACGACTTCCTCGGCAAGCTCCGCGCGAGTTTCGAGGGCGTGCGCGTCGGCTCGCCGCTCGATCCGGCCACGCGACTGGGCTGCCTGGTGTCGGAGAAGCAGGGGCAGCGCGTGCTGGACTACATCGCGTCCGGCCGCTCCGACTCGTCGCTCGTCACCGGCGGCGGCCGCGCGACGGTGGCCGGCAGCGAGCACGGCTGGTTCATCGAGCCGACCGTGTTCGAGACCGAGAACTCCAGCCGCATCGCGCAGGAGGAGATCTTCGGCCCGGTGCTGTCGGTGATCCGCTGGAAGGACTACGACGCGCTCATCGACCAGGCCAACGACGTGGAGTACGGCCTCGCCGCCGGCGTCTACACCACCAACCTGAAGAACGCGATGCGCACGGCCGACCGCCTCCAAGCCGGCTCCGTGTGGGTCAACCAGTACTTCAACCTCGTCGACGGCTCGCCCTTCGGCGGCTACAAGGGCAGCGGTCTGGGCCGGGAGTACTGCAAGGAAACGCTGGACATGTACACGCAGCTGAAGTCGATCGTGCTGGCGGAGGAACTGCCGCCGCCCCTGTTCGGCTGAGGGTTTCCGGCTCAGCCCACTCGACCATCGGGCCGGACCTGACCGGCAGGACCCAGGACCTGCTCAAGCAGGTCGAGTGTGTAGTCGGCCGAGAGGCGCCCGTGTTTGGCGAGGATGCCCGCGAGCGGGTCGCCCTCCACGAACTTCATGACCAGGTACACGATGGGCAGCGCGGCTTCCCCTTTGCCGCCCTCGGTTCCGGCGAACGTCTCGCCGTAGTCGTGCACCGCCGCGATCCCGGCGTGGTCGAGCGACGCCGTCATCCGCGCCTCGGTCCGGAACCGGTGCAGGAACTCGGTGTCGCCGGAGAGCTCGGCCTTCAGCACCTTCCGCGGACGACGGGCTGCCACACGTCGTCGTCCGCGGTTGCGGCCGGCGCGGTTTCGAGCTCGCCGTAGTGCCCCGGCGGCAGCTTCCGCCGCGACAGCGCGATCGGGCCCGCGCATTGCAGCGCGAGGCACAGCGCCACGTAACCGATCAGCAGACCGGTGAACGCGGGCGGCTGGCGGCCTTCGCCGAAGACATCGAACAACACCGGCAGCGTGTACATCGCCGGCGCGGTGGCCTGAACCGCCTCGCGGCGCAGCAGCTCCCCGGCGGCGAGCGAAGCGTCGTCCTCGGCGAGCACGGGCTCGCGCAAGGTGGCGACCACGATCACCGCGGTGCAGCTCGCGCCCACGGCGAGCAGGCCGAGCCAGCTCCACGCCCACGTCCGCGCTTCGGGCACGGCGGCGAACACGGCCAGCGCCAGGAACGCGCCGCCGGCGAAGGTGGTGGCCGCCGTGGCGCCGAACCAGCCGTCGACCACGCCCTTCGGCCGCGTGACTCCGGTGAGCCGGTGGGGCACCGAAGCGGCGAGGTTGCGCTCACGGAGGCGCCGGGCGCGCCACCAGCCGACCTGGAGCCCGGCGATCACGAAGAAGAGGGTGACGGCCGAGGTCATTTCCCGGCCGTGCACGCCCGGGAGCTCCTGCAGGCTCTGGTATCCCACGGCGCCGTCGACGGCGAGCACGGCGTAGATCGCGACCGTGCGAAGCCACGCGGAGGGCGCCACGGAGTGGGCGCCGATCCGGATGCACAGCAGCCGCGTCGGCAGGGACACCGCGACCCCGCGGCGCGCCAGCCACCTGCGGGCGAAATCGATCTCGCGCGCCGACGGTTCGGCGGGCGGTCTTCGGCGGTACGCGAGGAATCCGTTCATGGCCTCACTCCCCCTGAAATCGGCCACCGGAGCCGGAATCGTGACACGACGTGCGAAACGGTGTCAACGACCGGCCCAGCCGACGTCAGGGGGAGTGCGCCTGCGGTCAGTTCCGCGCGTCGAGGTACTGCGGATCCGGCGGCGGGATCGGGGTGTCGGGGACACCCGCCAGCAGCGTGCCCATCGCGTGGAAGTACGGCGGGGCGGCGACCGTGCCACCGAACGCGCCGTGGCCGCAGCGGCCGAGGTGCACCGGGGTGCCCGGGCAGATCTCCTCCGGGTGCGGGCCGTCGGCGAACACCATGGACGACACGGCGTAGTTGTCCACACCACCGACGAAGGCCACGGACTCCGAGAGCTGAGTGGTCCCCGTCTTGCCGATGTCCGGGCGCGTCCAGCCGGCCGAGCGCGCGGCGGCCGCCGACGTGCCCACCGTGGTGTCCTGCGAAAGCCCGGCCTCCAGAGTGTTGGCGACGCCCGTCGGGATCACCTGCTCGCACCCCTGCTGCTTCACCGGCACAGCCTGGCCGTTGCGGTCGGTCACCGACAGGATCGGGTTGGGCGGGCACCACGTGCCGCCGCTCATCAGCGTCGCCGAGACGTTCGCCATCTCCAGGGGGCTCACCGGGCTGTTGCCGAGGGTGAACGACAGCAGGTTCTGGAAGTACTGCGACTGCGGCTCGTCGTACTGCGGGTTCTTCGACCGCGGGTCCGAGGGGTCGGTGATCGGCGGGTTGCCCGCGTCGTTGGTCGCGAGCGTCTTGCGCAGCCCCAGCTTGCGCGCCATGTCCAGCACGGCGGGCATGCCGACCTGCGACTCCAACCCCACGAACGCGACGTTCGGCGACGTCGCGAGGCCACTGGCGAGCGAGATCGGGTCGGGGTAGCTGGTGCCGTCGTTGCTCACCGAGTAGCACGGCGTGTACTTGTTCGCGTTCGGCGGCGTGAAGCAGTTGCTGAACGGGTTGGGCAGCGGCGTGTTCAGCCCCGCCTTGCCCGCCACCATCGCCGCGGCCGAGGTGAAGATCTTGAACGACGAACCGGCGCCGAACTTGTTGCTCGCGTCGGCCACGATGTTCGTGGACGTCTCGCCCTGGGCGGGATCGGTGCCGTAGTTGCGGTTGGCGACCATCGCGAGCACCTGGTGCCCGCTCGCGCCCGGCTGGACCACGGCGAACGTGTTGGCCACGCCGTCCTGCGTCGTCGGCACGTTGGCGTCCACCGCGTCCTTCACGACCTGGCTCACGTGCGGGTCCATCGTGGTCTTCACGACGTAGCCGCCGGTGTCGAGCTGGTCGACCGTGAATCCGGCCTGCTTCAGGTAGTTCACCGCGTACGCGCAGAAGAACCCGGCGTCGGGCGCCGCGCCGAGGCACGTGCTCGACGGCGCGGCCGGGCGCGTGCCGACTACGCCGAGCGGGGTCGCTTTCGCGGTGGCGGCGAAGGAAGCGGGGATGGACTTCGCCGTGACCATGGAGTCGATCACGGTGTTGCGCCGCTTGAGCGCGTTGTCCGGATGCGTGTACGGGTTGTAGACACTGGGGTTGTTCACCATGCCCGCCAGCAGCGCGGCTTGCGGCACGGTCAGTTTGTCCGCTGTGGTCCCGAAATACGCTTCCGCGGCCGCGCCGATGCCGTAGACGGTGCCGGTGTACTCGACCACGTTCAGGTAATCGGCCAGCACGTCGTCCTTCGGCACGGATTGGCTGATCTGCACGGCCATCTTGGCCTCGCGCAGCTTGCGGGCCAACGAGTCTTCGCGGTCTTTCTCCTGCGCCGTCTTGTCGTTGCGGTCGACGACGTTGATGAGGTAGTTCTTCACGTACTGCTGCGTGATCGTCGACGCGCCCTGCAGGTCTCCGCCCGAGCTGTCGTTCACCGCCGCGCGCAGCATGCCCTGCGGATCCACACCGCCTTCGGTGTAGAAGCGGCGGTCCTCGATGTCGACGATCGCGGCCTTCATCGCGGGCGAGATCTGCGCCGCGGTGACCGGAATGCGGTACTGGGCGTACAAAGTCGCGATCGTACTGCCGTTCCGGTCCGTCACCGTTGTCACGAGTGGCGGGTCTGCGTGCTCCAGATCCGCGGAGATCGCGTCGACGGAGTCACTGACCTGATTGGACAAAACACCCGCGCCGATGGCGACCGGTGCCATCGTGCCCGCGACGAGAACGCCTGCCAGCACGCACAATCCGAGGAACGGGGCTACCCCTTTGCCTTTTCCCACGGTCCCCAACCTACGACCGGGCTCGTGTGAATACGGTGGGTAAAGCGGAACTTGTCATCGAGCCAACCTTCCGAGCAGAGCCGATGCGACGCCGATCGCCAGGGCGGTCGCACCCACTAGGACGCCGAAGTCCAGGTCGAGGTTGGCCGGAGTGCCGATGAGAAGTCCGCGAAGGGCGTCGACCTGGTAGCTCAACGGGTTCATGTGGCTGAGCACCTTCAGCCAACCCGGCATGAGGTCCACCGGGTAGAGGGCGTTGGACGCGAAGAACAACGGCATGGTGATGGCCTGCCCGATCCCCATCAGCCGCTCGCGGGAGAGCACGATGCCGGCGATCACGATGGAGAAGCAGCAGAAGAACGCCGAGCCGAGGATCACGACCACGACCATGCCGAGCAGCCGCAGCGGGTTCGCGGTGAGGCCCACCCCGAGGATCGCCGAGAGCACGAGCACCATCAGCGCCTGCACGAGTGCGCGCAGCCCGGCCGCGAACGCCTTGCCGGCCACGAGCGCCGCGCGCGGGGTCGGCGTGACGAGCAGCTTCGCGAGCACGCCCGCGTCGCGTTCCCAGATGATCTGGATGCCGTAGAAGATGGAGATGAACAGTGCCGACTGCGCGAGGATGCCGGGCGCGAGGTAGTCGAGGTAGGGGATCGAGCCGGTCGGGATCGCGTGGATCCGCGTGAACGTCTCGCCGAAGATCAGCAGCCACAGCGCGGGCTGGATCGCGCGCGTGATCAGCTCCGACTGGTCGCGGCGCAGCTTCTGCAGCTCCACCAGGCACATCGCGCCGATGCGCGAGAGCAGGATGCGGAGTTGCTCCAGCGCTCCCGGATCAGCCGAGCCGGCGGGCGGTGCGGCGAGTGGCGCGGACATTGCGCATCCCTCCTGTATCGCTGTGCAGCGCGTCGCCGGTCACCGACCGGAACACGTCGTCCAAAGTGGAGTCCGGGCCGAGTTCCGCCTCGAGCTCGGCGGGGGTGCCGAGCGCACGAACGCGGCCGGCGTGCATTAGCGCGACGCGGTCGCAGTACTGGTCGGCCTCGTCCATGTAGTGGGTGGTGACGAGCACGGTCATGCCGGTGCGGGTGCGGATCTCGGTGATGCGGTCCCACACCGCCGAGCGCGCCACCGGGTCGAGGCCCACGGTCGGCTCGTCGAGCACCAGCAGCCGGGGTGAGCTCACCAGCGCCTGCGCGAGCTCGAGGCGGCGGATCATGCCGCCGGAGTAGCCGCCCACCGGCCGTTCGGCATCGCCGGTCAGGCCCACCAGGTCGAGCGCGCGGTGGACCTCTTCGGCGCGGCGTGAGCGGGGGACGTCGAACAGCCGCGCGAACAGCGACACGTTCTCGCGCCCGGTGAGCGCGCCGTCGGCCGAGAGCTGCTGGGGCACGTAACCGATCAGGCGGCGCACGGCCATCCGGCGGCGCGTGACGTCGACGCCGAACACGGTGATGGCGCCCGCGTCGAGCGGCAGCAGGGTGGTGATCATGCGGATGGTGGTGGTCTTGCCGGCGCCGTTCGGGCCGAGCAGGCCGAAGATCTCGCCGGGCACGATCTCCAGGTCGACGCCGTCGACGGCCTTCGTGGTGCCGAACGAGTGGCGCAGGCCGGTGCACCTGACGGCGGGCTCGGGCTCGGCTTCGTGGTCGGTTTCCGGGGCGCTCATGCCTCCTCCTTCAGGACGTCCATCAGCTTCTCCAGCGCGGGCAGGGCCGCGGTGATCGACACGGTGTCCTCTTCGGAAAGCTCCGCGAGCGCGGCCGAGACCAGCCCGGTCCGCGCCTTGCGCCAGGCCGCCATGCGCTCGCGTGCGGCCCCGGTCACCTCCAGCTGCGCGGCGCGCCGGTCGGCCGGGTCCACCTCGCGGCGCAGCAGCCCCGCTTCGACGAGGAGGTTCACGAGCGTGCTCACGGAGTTGCCGGCGAGGCTCAGCTCGCGCGCCGCCGCGGCGACGCCGATGCCGGGCAGGCGGTCGACCACCCGCAGCAGCTCGACCTGCGCACCGGGCAGCGGCGGGCCGGGTACTTCCGCGCGCACCCGCCGCCGCACGACGCGGCGGATGCCCTGCACGGCGGACATCAGCCGCTCGGCGAGGTCGGGAGGGGGGATCATGTCTTCGACGTTAGCTCTGAGTCAGAGTTATTAGCAACGCTGATTGTCTTTTCGGTCTTATTCTCCACCGTTTGCGCTCGTCGGTCTTCTCTGTGGTTTCAGGCGAGCCGGTCGAGCACCATCGAGACGCCGAGCGCCGTCATCGTCACGGCGATCAACCCGTCGAGCACCCGCCACGCGGCCGGCCGCGCGAACACCCCCGCGAGCCGGCGCGCACCCAGACCCAGTGCGCTGAACCAGACGGCGCTGGCCAGCGCCGCACCGATGCCGAAGACCCAGCGACCGCCGCCCTGGCCGGCCGCGACAGAGCCCAGCAGCACGGTGTCGAGGTAGACGTGGGGGTTGAGCCAGGTCAGCGCGAGGCCGGCGAGCACCGTGCGCCGCGGGGACACGGGCTCGAGCACGCTTGTCGTCAGAGCACCGGGCCTCATCGCGCGCCTCGCGCCGAGGAACCCGTACGTGACCAGGAACGCCCCGCCGACGACCCCGATCGCCGTGATCGCCGCCGGCCAGCGACGCAACACCGCGCCGATCCCGCTCACCCCCACGGCGATCAGCACGACGTCCGACAGCGCGCACACCACGATCAGCCGCTTGACCGCGCCACCGCGCAACCCTTGCTGCAACACGAACGTGTTCTGCGCTCCGATGGCGACGATGAGTGAAAGGCCGGTACCGAAGCCGGCGGCGAGTGCGGGAAACACGCCGTCGACCGTAGGGCGGGGTCCTTGCATTAAGCCAGCTAAAGATTCTTAGGTAACATTAGCTGTCGTGATGTCGGATCTCCCGCTCGACCAGGTCCGGACGCTGCTCGCCGTCATCGACGAGCAGTCCTTCGACCGCGCAGCCGCCGTGCTGCACGTGACGCCGCCCGCGGTCAGCCAGCGCGTGAAGGCGCTTGAACAACGCCTGGGTCGCGTGCTCATCCTGCGGACGAAACCCGTGCGGCTCACCGACTCGGGCCAGGTCGTCGTGCGCTTCGCCCGCCAGCTCACCCGTCTAGAGGAGGACACTCGCGCGGAACTCGGCCTGGTCGGTGTTGCCGGCCCGACGACCCTCCCGATCGCCGTCAACGCCGACTCCCTGGCCACCTGGTTCCTCCCCGCGCTGGCCGCCGTGCCCGACGTGTCCTTCGACCTGCGCAGCGACGACCAGGACCACACCGCCACCCTCCTGCGCGAGGGCCTCGTGATGGCCGCCGTCACATCCGCGCCCCACCCCGTGCAGGGCTGTACTTCCACGCGCCTGGGCCTCATGCGCTACCGCGCCATGGCTTCCCCCGCGTTCGCCGCCCGGTGGCTCGCCGACCGCCCGCTGGCTTCCGCGCTGGCCGAGGCGCCCGCCGTGCTTTTCGACCGCAAGGACGACCTCCAGGACCGCTTCCTGCGCACCCTCACCCACCGCTCGTTGCCCTCCGGTGCCCGCCACTACGTCCCTTCCTCGCAGTCCTTCGCGGACGCCGTCACCGCCGGCCTGGGCTGGGGGATGGTGCCGGAGCTGCAGACGCGGGGGTCCTCGGTGGACTCGTTGGTGGACCTGGCGCCGGACCGGCCGGCGGATGTGCCGTTGTACTGGCAACAGTGGAAGCTGGACTCGCCCGCCCTGGCCGCGGTGGCGGAGGCGGTTGCCGAGGCGGCGGCCGCCGCGCTGCGGCAGTGAGTGTCCTGAATGGACAGCGTCGGACCAGACCACCCTCGCCGAGCTTCACGCCCACACCCCGAGGTGGTTGGATCACAGCGTGGAGAGCAACGGAGCGAGGACGAAATCACCTGAGCGGCTGGTGTTCTTCAGCGACGCCGTGGTCGCCATCGCGTTGACGTTGCTCGTGCTGCCGCTCACCGACCTTGTGCCGGAGCTGGCGGCGGAGCACAAGGACGCCGTCGACGCCGTGCTGGAGCACTGGAACCAGATCTTCAGCTTCGTGCTGAGTTTCGTGGTGATCGCGCGGATGTGGTGGGGCCACCACCGCATCTTCGAGGAAGTCCGCGCCTACAGCGGGGCGCTCGCGCTCACGAACTTCTGCTGGCTCTTCACCATCGCGGTGCTGCCGTTTCCGACGGAGCTCACCGGCCAGTACGGCACGGACCGCTTCACCACGCTCTTCTACATCGGCACGATCCTCGTCAGCAGCGCGTGCCAGATGCTGCTCGTGCTGATCGTTCGGCGGGATCCGAACGTCGCGATCCGGGAGACCTCCGTGTCGGACCGCTGGCTGGCCAACAACGTGCTGTCCGTAGTGGCCCTGGCGATCGCGTTCGTGGTCGGCGCGATCCGGCCGGCGCTGGGGTACTACGCCCTGCTGCTGCTCGCCATCCCGCCGATCATCGCCCGCCGGTTCAGCGGGCGCGACGACGACTGAAACCGCTCACGCCTGCGGCAACGGCCACAGGTCGTCGTTGAGCATCCGCTTGAGGATCTTGCCCGTGGCATTGCGCGGGAGCTCCGGCACGAAGTACACGTCGCGCGGCACGGCGAAGCGCGCCAGCTTCTGGTGGATGTAGTGCCGCACGTCCTCGGCGTGCATGCGCGCGCCGCGGCGGAGCACGACATACGCGGCCAGGCGCTGGCCGAACTCCTCGTCCGGCACGCCCACCACGGCCGCCTCGTAGACGCCGGGCAACGCGACCAGCGCCTCTTCCACCGGGCGCGGGAACACATTCTCGCCGCCGGACACGATCATCTCGTCGGCGCGGCCGGTCACGAACAGCCGGCCCGCGGCGTCCTGGTAGCCGACGTCGCCGGTGGCCATCAGGTCTTTCGAGCGCGGCACGCTGGAGCCGTTGGTGTAGCCGTCGAAGAGCATGTCGTTGCCGACGAAGATCTGGCCCTCGTCGCCGGGCGGCACGGGGCGGCGCTCGTCGTCGAGGATGGCGATGCGGGTGCCCGGCGGGCAGCGGCCGGCGGTGGTCGGCGCGGCGCGAAGGTCGACCGGGTCGGCGATGCTCGCCCAGGAAACCTCGGTGGAGCCGTAGAAGTTGTAGAGGATGTCGCCGAAGGTGTCCATGAACGAGGTCACGAACGAGCCTGACATCGCCGAACCGCTGCTGGCCACGATCCGCAGCGACGACAGGTCGTAGCGGCTGCGCACGCGCTCGGGCAGCTCGTGGATGCGCTGCAACATGATCGGCACGGCGAACAGCGCGTCGCAGCGGTGCTCGGCGATCATCCGCAGGGTCTGCTCCGCGTCGAACCGGCGGATCAGCGACAGCTCCGCCCGCACTGACATCCCGACTTGCAGCGCGGCCAGGCCCCAGCTGTGGAACAGCGGCGCCGCGACGGCGACCTTGTCCCGCGCCCGCAAGGGGATCCGCGCGAGGATGCTGGCCGCCGTGCTCAGGCCCTTCGGCGTCGGCCGGCGCGCGCCCTTCGGGGTGCCGGTGGTGCCGGAGGTGAGCACCACGATCTGGCCCGGCCGCTTGGCCGGCTTCGGCCGCGCGGCGGAAGCGTCGTGGATGAGCTCGTCGACGGTCCGGTAGCCCTGCTCCGCGTCGTCCCACGTGCTCACGCGGGGGAAGTCGCCCTGCACTCCAGCGATGGTCTGTGCGAACTCGTCGTCGGCCAGCACCGCGGCGGGCTGATGCTCGGTGAGCACGTCCTCCACCGCCGAGGGCGACAGCCCGGTGTTGAGCAGCACCACGTCCACGCCGAGCTTGCTGCAGCCGACGAACGCCTCGACCATCGCCGCGTGGTTGCGGCACATCAGCGCCACGCGCTGGCCCGCGCGCACGTCGAGCTTCGCCAAGGAGTTGGCCAGCTGGTTGCTGCGCTCGTCGATGTCGCGGAACGAGCGGCTGTTTCGCTCGTCGTGCACCGCGATGTCGTCGGCACCGCGCGCGGTCGCCGCGAGGTAGCCGCCGGCGATCGTGGCGCCCCACTGGGAAAGGGAGTTGAGCTGCTTCGCGACCTTGTCCGGCCGGCCCGCGACGAGTACGCCCGCGCGCACCAACGTGTTGGCCGTGCGCAGCGCCGTCGCGCGGTCGTACTCAGGCGGCTCGGCGGCTTCGCCGGACAGCTGCAGCTCGATCCGCCGCGTCAGTTCCTTCAGCATGCTCTTGACGGCCGAGCGCGAAAGCAGGTCGCGGTGTTCAGGCGGCAGCGACGGGAGCATCAGGCGCAGCACGATCTCCGTCGCCCCGCCCGCGAGCGCGCGCAGTTCGAACGAGACCCAGTTGCGCTCGTCAGGCAGCCCGCACCACACCACGTGCTCGCCGGGCCGGTGCACCACCGCGTGGATGGTGCCTTCCACCAGCGTCTCCCGGTCGGGAGCCAGCCTGATCAGGCAGCGCGGGCCGCGGCCACGCGAGGGCGCCTCGGTCACCTCGCACCAGCTGATCACCGGCAGGAATCTCGGGTAGAGCTCGGGGGAGCCGACGATCTGCCACACCGCGTCGGGCGGGTGCCCGACGGTCGAGCTCGCCTCGACCACATCGTCTCGCATTGCGATCCGCCTCACCGCCGCGCGCGTTGCGCTCCCCGGTACGTACCGGACGCGCGTTCAGGTGCGGGCACGCTACCAGCAATCGGCTCAGCTCCGGTACTCCGAATGACCAGGAATCCGGCGGGACGGGAATTTTCAGACGAGAGTGGCGGGCACGGCAGGAATCGACGAGAGAGCCGAGCCGAGCTCGTGCCCGACGGCGAGCCGGACGTCATCACGCAGGCTGGCCAGCTTCGCGACGTCGAGACCGGTGGCGATGCCCTCGCGGTGAAGCAGGTGCACGAGGTCGTCGGTGGCGATGTTGCCCGAGGCCCCGGGCGCGAACGGGCAGCCGCCGATCCCGCCGAGCGAGGAGTCGAACCGGCGGATGCCGAGCCGCAGGCCCTCCCACGCGTTGGCGGCGGCGAAGCCGTAGGTGTCGTGCAGGTGCAAGCCGAGCGGCACGTCGGGCACCGCGTCGCGCACGGCTTCGATCCCGCGGCGCAGCAGGCTCGGGTTGGCCGCGCCGATGGTGTCGGCGAGGTGCAGCACACCGGCGCCGAGCTTGGCCAGGCGTTCCGCGGTGGCGGCGGTGCGCGCGGGGTCGGTGTCGCCGTCGAACGGGCAGACGAAGGCCGTCGCGATGGTCGCCTCGATGGCGACGTCCGCGGCGGTGAGGATCTCGGCGCACCTCTCGAGCCGGGCCAGCGCCCCTTCGGTGGGCACGCCGGCGTTGGCCGTGCTGTGCCCGTCGCTCGCCGAGACCACGAGCCGCACGGAGCGCGCGCCGGCTTCGACGGCCTGCTGGGCGCCGCGCTCGGTGAAGACGAGCGTGTGGAGGGTGGCGGGGCTGGTCGCCGGGTCGAGCGTGCGCAGGACCTCGTCAGTGTCGGCCATCTGCGGCACACGCCGCTTCGAGACGAAGGAGCCGACCTCGAGCGCGCGGAAACCGGCGTCGACGAGGCCGCGCGCGAGGCGGAGCTTGTCGGGGGTGGGCACGGTGCGCGCTTCGTCCTGCAGGCCGTCGCGCAGCACGACCTCGGTGATGAGGACCTCGTCCATGGTGGGTCTCCTTTGTTCTCGGTCTGTCTCGGTCTCGGCGGAGGGTCAGATCACGCCGTCGGCGCGCAGGCGCGCTCGGGCCTCGTCGTCGAAGCCGAGCTCGGCCAGCACGTCTTCGGTGTGCTCACCGAGCTCCGGCCCGAGCGTCCGCACGCTGCCCGGGTGCTCGCCGAGCGCGGGGACGACGCCGGGGAAGGTGACCTCGACGTCGTTGTCGTCGATGCGCACGGTTCGGCGCTGGTGCATGCCGCGGGCCTCGAAGTGCGGGTCCTTGGTGATGTCCTCGGCGGTGAGGATGGGGCCGCAGGGCACGTCGGCGGCGCGCAGCGTCGTCTCGGCGGCTTCCTGCGAACGGCCCTGCGCCCAGTCGCCGATGACCTGGTCGAGGCGGGCGGCGTTGGCGACGCGGCCGGCGTTGTCGGCGAGCGCCGGGTCGTCGGCCAGGTCGGGGCGGCCGATGGCGTGGGCGAGGCGGCGGAAGATGGCATCGCCGTTACCGCTCACGACGATGTACTTGCCGTCGCCGCAGCGGTAGGTGTTGGACGGCGCGATGCCGGGCAGCGCGGAGCCGGCGGGTTCGCGGACCACGCCGAACGCGTCGAAGTCCGGGACCAGCGATTCCATCAGCGAGTAGACGGCCTCGTACAGTGCGACGTCGACGGTCTCGCCCCCGCCGCCCTCGCGTTCGCGGCGCAGCAGGCCCATCAGCGCGCCGATCACGGCGTAGAGGCCGGCGACGGAGTCGGCCAGGCTCACGCCGACGCGCGTCGGCGGGCGGTCGGGGTAGCCGGTGAGCGCGCGCAGTCCGCCGACGGCCTCGGCGACGCCGCCGAAGCCGGGCCGGTCGCGGTACGGGCCGGTCTGGCCGTAGCCGGACACGCGCACGAGGACGAGGCCGGGATTGAGCCGCTTGAGCTCGTCCGGGCCCAGACCCCAGCGTTCGAGGGTGCCGGGGCGGAAGTTCTCGAGGACGACGTCGGCCGTCGCGATGAGCTTGCGTGCGACGTCCTGACCCTCGGGGGAGCGCAGGTCGAGGGTGACGGACCGCTTGTTGCGGCCCAGCGCGCGGAAGAGCAGGGAGGTGTCGCCCGCGTGCAGGCGCCAGCGCCGCAACTCGTCGCCGCTGCCCGGGCGCTCGACCTTCACGACGTCGGCGCCGAAGTCGGCCAGCAGTCTGCCGGCGGTGGGTGCGGCGATGAAGTTGCCCAGTTCGACCACCCGCACCCCGGTGAGGGGGCCACGATTGCTCATGATCACGCTCCAACCACATAGTGAGTTGCAGACTCAGAATACGGGTGTTCGGGTCGCCGTCAAGACGATCGAGGCTGACTACACTCGGCGAAACAGTCGGGTGGGTCACAGAAGCGGGGCGGCGATGGCGGAAGAGCGGGGCGGCACCGCGCCGGTGCTGGTGCTGCGGAAGTTCAAGCAGATCCTCGAGTCGTTCACGATCGAGGAGCCCGAGCTGACGCTGCAGCAGATCACCCGCACCACCGGCCTGCCGGCGAGCACCTGCCAGCGACTGGTGCACAACCTCGTGCGCGAAGGCTTCCTCGACCGCTACGACGACACCTACCGGGTCGGGCTCGGCCTGGTGCGCTGGGCCGCGCCGGGCACCTTCGGCCTTGACCTGGTGCGGCTCGTGCGACCCGTGCTGCACAAGCTGCGTGACGACTCGGGCGAAACGGCCTGCCTGTACGTGCGCGACGGCGCCTTCCGCACGGTGGTGTCGCTGGCCGAGTCGCGTCACCCCGTGATCCGGCTCTTCGTGGTCGGCATGGTGATGCCGCTGCACGCCGGCTCGGCCGGGAAGGTCTTCCTGGCGTGGGACCGGCTGGCGCTGCGTGATGCCGTCGGCCACGGCCTGGCGCGCTTCACCGAGCACACGATCGTCGACATCGACCTGCTCAACCAGCAGCTCGCCCAGGTCCGCGCCGACGGCTACGCCAGCAGCTTCGAGGAACGCGACCTCGGCGCGGCCTCGCTGAGCGCCCCGGTGTTCGGGCTGACGGGCGAGCTCAGCGCCGTGATCGGCATCGGCGCGCCGACACAGCGCATGACGTCGGCCGACGTGCCGCGCCTGGCGCCCCTGGTGGTCGCCGCGGCGGCCGCGGCGTCGGAACGGCTGGGGTACCGCGCGGGAATGGCGCGCGACGTCATCGGCTGAGAACTCCCGGGGGCCGGCGCGGCTGTTGCGCGGGGGATGGTCGGCGACGTGATCAGCTGACCCGTGCGGCTTCACGTGTCCGAATGAGCGCGGTGGAGGGGCCTTGCCTTGCGCCGGGCTGGTCCAGCCATTGCCGGTTCCGCGCGGGAATGGTCCGCAGCTTCCTCGGCTGACCTGCGCGGCATCGCTCGACAATGGATGGGTCTGGCCTGGTCGCGCACAGTGCGCCCCTGCTTCGAGCCGATCTTCGCTTGGTTCCGGCCGCGAACTGGTTCCGCGTTGCCGGCGCCCGTCGCCGGCGGCTCGCCTCCACCGCGCCCGCGAGGCCGCGGGCGTCCCCCGAAGCAGCCTGCGCCGGCCGCGGCTCGCGCGGCCAGGAACGGTCGCGGTGTCCGGTATGGGTTGTTCACCGGATTCGTTGCGAAGTGAAGATTTCTTGTCATGTGATCCGCCTGCGCGGCTCGCCACTCTTCGTGCTGGTGAGCGGCCTGTCGGGGGCGGGTCCGTCCCGATTGGTGGACCCCTCAAGCTGATGCACAACGCTCCGCGACTCTTGACGCCCGCACGCATCCCGCCACATCATGGGGGAACGAATCACATAGTGGATCCTGCTGTCGCTTGATCCGCGCGGCCATGACTGTCAAAGGAGACGACGGATGGCGAACCCCCTCGACACGGCGGAGCCGGGGACGGCCGCGGTCGCGGCACGGCTCGATCGGTTGCCGGTCACCCGCACCCACCGGCGCGCGACCGTCGCCGTCGGGCTCGGTCTGTTCTTCGAGTTCTACGAGGTGTTCCTGACCGGGACGATCAGCGCGGTGCTGGTCAGCGAGTTCAAGCTCAGCAAGGCGGCGCTCCCGCCGCTGCTGGCCTCGACGTTCCTCGGCATGTTCTTCGGCGCGTTGCTGCTCGGCCGCCTGGCCGACCGGTTCGGCCGGCGCGGGGCGTTCCTGCTCAACCTGGCGCTGTACTCGTTCTTCTCGCTGCTCGGCGCGTTCAGCGGCAACGCCGTCATGCTGCTGATCACCCGGTTCTTCGCCGGCGTGGGCCTCGGCGCCGAACCGCCGCTGGCCGATACCTACCTCACCGACCTGCTGCCCGCCCGCAAGCGCGGCAAGCTGATCGCGTGGGCGTACACGCTCGCGTTCTGCGGCGTGCCCGTCGTCGGGTTCCTCGCGAAGGGGCTCACGAACGGGTCGTTCCTGGGTATCGCGGGCTGGCGCTGGCTGTTCGTGATCGGCGCAGCCGGCGCCGGGGTGGTGTGCCTGCTGCGCCGCGGCTTGCCGGAGTCGCCGCGCTGGCTGCACTCGGTGGGGCGCGCGCAGGAAGCGGAGACCGTGATCCGGGGGCTCGAGGCCGAGGCGGGCCAGACCCCGGCCGCGGAGCCCGTGCCCGCGCCGGTGGAGAAGCCCGCGCGCAAGGCCGCGCCGGTGCGTGACCTGTTCGGGCCGACGTACCGCCGTCGCACGATCATGATGACGCTCTTCCACGTGTTGCAGACCATCGGCTACTACGGCTTCGGCACGATGGTCCCGCTCGTGCTCGCCGCAAAGGGCTACCCGGTTTCGCAGTCGCTGCTGTTCACCGCGCTCACGTTCCTCGGCTACCCCGTGGGCTCGGCGTTGTCGCTGCCGCTCGTGGAACGCTGGGAGCGCAAGCACTTGGTCATCGGCTCGGTGCTCGCGATGGCGGTGTTCGGCCTCGCGTTCGGGCTCGCGAACTCCATCGCGCTCGCCATTGTGTTCGGGTTCGTCTACACGGCGATCAGCAACGTGTTCTCCAACGCGTACCACATCTACCAGGCCGAGATCTTCCCGACGGGGCTGCGCTCCACGGCGTCCAGTGGCACGTACTCGATCTCGCGGCTGGCGAGCGGGCTGATGCCGTTCGTGCTGGTCCCGCTGCTCGACAGCTCGGGCGCGACCACGCTGTTCGTGGTGATCGGCGCGGCGCTCGTGCTGGTGGCGCTGGACATCGCGATCCTCGGCCCGCGCACCACGGGCCGCTCGGTGGAGAACGTGGCCGGGCAAGGCTGACCGCTCCGGACATAATGGGCCCCGTGGAAGATCTGGTTGAGGAGTACGGCCCGCGGTGGGAATCCGGGCCGTACGAACGGGGAACCGACGGACCGCGCGTGATCCTGGTCGGCACGGACACGTCGCCGACGGGGTTGCGCGCGGCTTCGTATGCGGCGGGTCTGGCCAGGCGCCAGCGGGCGCGCCTGGTGGTCGTGTACGTCGCGGCGCCGTCGATGTGGGCCGGGCTGGCCGCGGCCACCGCGGTCGATGTCGAGCAGCAGACGTTCACCGAGGAAATCGCGCAGCTGCGGTCCGGGCTGCGCGGACGCGCAGACGAGCTCGGGGTGCCCGTGACGTTCGTGGTGCGCCGCGGCGAGGCCTATCCGGAGCTGAAGGAAGCCGCGCTCGAGGTGAGTGCCGACATGGTCGTGGTCGGGGCGTCGGAGCAGGGCGGGCACCGGCTCGTCGGCTCGGTGGGCAACCGTCTGGTGCGCGCGGGGATCTGGCCCGTGGTCGTGGTGCCCTGACCGGCGGTCGTTGACAGGTGCACGGGAGTCGGTAAGGATTCTGAACCGGTAAGTTTCCTGAACCGGCCGGAGGACGACAGTGGGCACTCGCGACGACCTGCTCGACAAGGCGCAACCGGTGGCCGCGGCGGCCGCGGAGCACGCCGGTGAGACCGAACGGCGTCGCGCGCTGGCGCCCGAGGTGGTCTCCGCGGCCAAGGCTTCGAGGCTGTTCCGCGCCGGGCTGCCGGCCGCGCTCGGCGGCGCGGAACCTTCGGCGGCGGCGATCCTGCGCGCTGCCGAGCGCGTGGCCGAGGCCGACGCGTCGGCGGGCTGGTGCGTGTCGATCGCGGCCACGAGCAGCCTGCTGGGCGCGTACCTGCCGGAGAAGGGCGGCCAGGAGGTTTTCGGTGACCCCGACGCCGTGGCCGCCGGCGTGTGGGCGCCGCGGGGCAAGGCCGTGGCCGTGGACGGCGGGGTCACGGTGTCGGGGCGCTGGTCGTTCTGCAGCGGCGTGACGCATGCGGACTGGATCTTCCTGGGCGTCGTGCTCGACGGGAAGCTCGTGGTTGCCGCGATCCCCACGGCTGAGTTGCACATCCACGACACCTGGCACACGTCGGGCCTGCGCGGCACCGGCAGCCACGACACGAGCGCCGACGCGGTGTTCGTGCCGGACCACCGGATCCTGTCCGTTGTGGACGGTCCGCCCGCCGGCGCCGGTCAGCTGCACCGGTTTCCGCTGTTCGGGTTCTTCGCCGCGTCGATCTCGGCCGCCGCCCTGGGCAACGCGCGGGGCGCGATCACGGAATTCACCGAGCTGGCCACGGCGAAGCACCCCAGTGGTTCCCGCCGCACACTGGCCGAACGCTCGGCCACGCAAAGCGCCGTCGCCGAAGCCGAAGCGGCCCTGCGCGCGGCGCGCGAGTTCTACTACCGCGCGATCGACGACGCCTGGCAGGCCGCCGCTTCGGGCACGCTCGTGCCGGAAGACCTCCGCCTGGCCCTGCGGCTCGCGTGCACCCACGCGGTGCGCGTCTCAGCAGACGTCACCCGCTCCCTCTACGACCTCGGCGGCGGCTCGGCCATCTACGAGGCTTCCCCGCTGCAGCGCCGGTTCCGCGACGGGCACACGGCCACCGCACACTTCCAGGTCAACCCCGCCACCTACGAGCTGACCGGCCGCGTCCTGCTCGGCCTCTCGACCGACACGGCGCAGCTGTGAGCGCGCTCGGGGTCGTCGCGCCGTTCTGGCTCGACCGGCCCGCAGGGGAGGCCGTGGACATCGCGGTGGAGGCCGACCGGTGCGGCTTCGACGAGGTGTGGGTGGGGGAGATGGCTACGTTCGACGCGTTCGCGCTCGCCACGGCCGTGAGCCTGCGCACCGAGCGGATCGGCGTGAAGATCGGGCCGGTGCCGCTCGGGGTGCGCTCGCCCGTGGCGCTCGGGCTGGGCGTCGCGTCGGTCGCGGAGCTGGCGCGCCGGCCGGCGGGGCTCGCGCTGGGCGGCTCCAGCCCGGCGATCGTGAGCGGCTGGCACGACCGACCGTGGGACCACGCCGCCGGGCGGATGCGGGAGACCGTGGCCGCGGTGCGGACCGTCCTCGACGGACAGAAGCTGTCGGTGGCCGGGAAATACCTGCGCAGCAACGGTTTCCGGCTTCGGGAGCCGGTGCCGGTACCGATCACGGTGGCCGCGTTCGGGCCGGCGATGACCCGCGTGGCGGCGGAAGTCGCGGACGAGGTCGTGCTCAACCTGGTGCCGCCGGCCCACGTCGCGCGGACGCGCGAGGAGATCGACGGCCACGCGCGAGCCGCGGGCCGCACACCGCCGCGGCTGGCGGTGTGGGTGCCCGTGGCGCTCAACCCGGGGGAGCCGACGCTGCGGCAGCTCGCCGCACAGGCGAGCGTGTACCTGCGTCCGCCGGGCTACGGCGAGATGTTCACCGCGCTCGGCTACGGCGAGCTCGTCGCCGCGGCGCGAGCCGGTGCTTCGCGTGCCTCGCTGACCGTGCCGCCCTCGCTGGTGGCCGACGTCGGCGCCATCGGTACCGCGACGGAGGTCCGCGCCCGCCTCGCGGCCTACCACGACGCCGGCGCCGACCACGTCGGCCTGGTCCCGGCCACGGCGGAAGACCCGGCCGGCCGCACCCTGCTGCGCGAGCTGGCCCCGTGACGGCCGGGTCGCCGCGCTTCACGGCCGAGTCCGTCGGCCGGGCCCTCGACGTGCTCGGCGAACGCTGGACGCTGCTCATCCTGCGCGAAGCATTCTTCGGCGTCCGCCGCTACGCCCACTTCGCCCGCAACCTCGGCATCCCCCGCCCGACGCTGTCGGCGCGGCTCAAGCAGCTCGTGGAGCAGGGCGTGCTCGACCGCGTGGTCTACGCCACCGACCCGGACCGCCACGAATACCGCCTCACCACGACCGGCAAGGAGATCTTCCCGGCGCTGGTGATCCTCATGCGCTGGGGCGACGAGCACCTCCCCGTGCCCGACGGCCCCCCGCTGGTGCTGCGCCACTCCTGCGGCGAACCCGTCGCCCCCCTGCTGACCTGCACCCACTGCGGCGACGAGATCACCACGGCGAACGTGACCCCCGAACCGGGCCCGGGGTACCGCTGACCCGGGCCCGGTTACGGGCTGGCTACGTAGGCCGGGATCCCGCCGTCGGCCACCTTCAGGTCGTAGCGCCCGGCGGGCACGGACCCGAACGTGACGTGCCCGTCGGCGTCGGTGGCTCCCGTCGGCACTGTTCGGTGCGCGAGGATGTCCACCAGGCTCACGGCGGTGTCCGCGGAGGGCTTCGCCGGTAATGCCAGACTGGGGCTGGGATCCGGTGTTGGTCAGTGTGACGGTCACGTGGACGTGGTCGCCCGGCGCGTAGCTGTCGCGATGGCACGCTGCGCGTACAAGACCGCGTGGATGAACGGAGAAAGCCACCGAAGCCGTCGCCCTCAGCTGGTCCGACAGCGGCGGTACCGCGCGCACTCGATGTTCTGGTCGCCGGTGACATCGAAGCCTTCGTAGGCGTCGGCGAGCAACCAACCGTTAGGGAGTGTCGTGCGGTACAGCTGGTAGTAGCGCGCAGGAGGGTCGGCAAAGGTGAAGCCGCCGTCGGTGCCGGTCACGGCGTCGAGGGTCCGGTCACCGTAGATCGGATCGGCGCGCGCCGGCCAGCTCTTCGCCGAGGTCGGAGGTCTTGTTGTCGTTGCGTGAACGCGGTCTCCGTCGGGCCGTCCTGGCAGTTGTAGACCCTCGGGGTGGGGGTTCGAGTGCGGGTACGTCCACCTTCCCTGGCGGAACTCACCGAGGAGCACGGAATGTCCACTTCGGACGCTCCGCCGGTCGTCGGCGCCGACGTGCTCGTGGTCGGCGCCGGACCTACCGGCCTGCACGCCTGCTTCGCGTGTGGGAGCTCGGCGTGGAGCTGGTCGCGAGTCCTCGGCGCCGCGGAGGTCGCCGGCGTGGAGCTGACGAGCGGTGACGGCGCGCGGGCGCTGCAGTGCGGGCGGATCATCGCCGCGCTGGGTTCACCGCCAACCTCGGGCCGCCGCAGTGGGAGCATCGACGTCGAGAACCGCCGCCACATCCCGGTCGAAGCGACCAGAGCCACCTCGTCCCCCGGCATCTTCGCCGCGGGCGACATCAACGTCTATCCCGGCCAGGTGCGGCTCATCGCCGTGGGCTTCGGCGAAGCCGGGACGGCCGTGAACAACGCCGTGCACCACCTCGACCCCGCCGCGCTGGTGCCCCCCGGCACTCCACCCGACGAGCCCGCCCGCGCTCGCGGCTGAAAAACCGTTGGCAGAGAACAACATGCCGTACGTGATCGCCGAGCCGTGCATCGGCCTCACCGACCGCTCCTGCATGGAGGAGTGCCCGTCGACTGCATCTGCGGAGGCGAGCAAGCGTTACCTCAACCCGTTCGAGTGCATCAACTGCGGCAACTGCGAACCCGCCTGCCCGGTCGAGGCGATCTCGCCCGGGCCGGCATTTGCCCGACGAGTTCCCGCCTTCGGCGCGGATAACCGCCGCTTCTTCACCGAGGCCTTGCCCGGCCGCGACGCGCCCATCGGCCAGGCCGGCGGCGTGATGTCGTTCGGCCCGGCCGGCACGAACACGGCGCTGGTCGCGGAGTGCGGCCCGCGCGGCCGAGCTAGCCGCCGCTCTCGACGAAGGAGTCCCAGTGCTGCTGGGCTTCGTCGCGCCACTCGGCGTGGCGGGTGTGGAACAGCTCGGCCGCCTGCGTGCCGCTCCAGCGGTCGGGCAAGAGGTTGCGTGGCAAGTCCGGGTCGAGGAACGGGAAGCGGCGCCACTCGTGCACCAGGCGCGTCTGAGCGAGCAGCACGGCCTCGCCAGATCGGGGCGCGAGGCCGGTGAACTCGTCGATGAAGCGCTCGTAGTGGTGTTCGAGTTCGCGCAGGTCCCAGGCGCGCGCGACCATCTGCTGCTCGTCGCCGATCTCGGCGTAGCTCGCGACGAACGACATGGCCTGCCCGCCGTCGGTGAGCTCCGCGACGAGCCGGGCGGCCTCGGGTTCGGCGCCGACGTTGGGGCTGATCCACACGCCTGGCGCGGGCGAGCCGAAGCCCGCCCAGCTGAGCCGGGTGCGCATGCGGTGGCGCAGGTCGCGCTGGGATTCGGGCACCGACACGAGCAGCACCAGCCACGTGCGGTCCCACTCGCCGGTCTGCCGGCCGAACCCGTAGATGCGCTCGGCGCCTTCGCTCAGCAGACGGCGCCCCGGCGGCGTCAGCAACCAGCGCACGCGCCGGCCCGCGCGTTCGGACTTCAGCCAGCCCTCGCCGGAAGCGCGGGCGAGCGCCTGGCGGGCCGACTTCTCCTCGACCTTGAACAACGCGAGAGCGTCGACCAGCGACGACGTCCAGACCGGCTCCTGGCGAGGCAGCACGTACTCGCCGAGCACTGTCATGAGCAGCGACCGGGCGCTGGTGTGCGCCAGTTCGCGCCGCCGCGTGACGGTGGGCCGGGGGGCCGCCACCTGCGGATCACCGCCTTCCGGGAGAAAAACTGGTACAAGCGTCTGCTCAGATTACCCGGTTGGGGGTGCCTGAGCGCGTTCCCCAGGGGAGAACGGTTGCTCTCCTCGCAAGGCCTCCAGCCTGAACTTCCCCGGACGTTTTCGTGCCCGCCCCCGGACGTTTCAGAGCACTGAGATTTCCACTTCCGCCGGCCGCCTGACCTCGGTGACGATGTCGGCCTCGGTGATCACGCCGCCCGCGATCGTGAACGCCATCGCGACCCGCAGCCGGCCAGCGGCGCCGCGACGATTCCCGGCCGGCCGCCGAAGAGCGAGCCGCGAGACGGCGGCACGGTCGGCGAACCGGCCGGCGCCGGCCGCGATGTGCTCGGCCCCGCGCACGAGCTTCGCGACGTCGCCCTCGGCACGCAGCGCGGCGTCGGGATCGAGCAGCGCCACGAGGACCGCGCAGTCGCCGCCGCGCGAGGCCGCGAGGAACGCGTGGCCGGCCTCACGCTTGCGCCAGGTCCGCCTGCGCGCCGGCCGGGGTGCCGCAGACGCGCCGGCGGGCCCGGCTCGCGACCCGGCGCGCGGCCGCCGGGGCGCGGCCGACGACCGGGACGACCTCGTCGCACGACAGGCCGAAGAGGTCGTGCCGCACAATGCCAGGCGCTGGCCGGCGAGAGCGTGTCGAGGACCCCGAGCAGCGCCAGGCCGACCGAGTCGGCCATCACGGCCGCGGTTTCGGAGTCGGTGGCGGCGCCGCCGTCCGGAGCTGATCGCCGGCGGGTTCCTCGCGGTGAGATTGGCGGAAGCGCACGACGTCGCGGTAGACGCGGCTGACGACCGTGGTGAGCCGGCCGCCGAGGTTGGTCACGGCGGCGGAGCCGGCCCGGCTGCGCCGTTCCCGGACGTCAGACCAGTGACGCTCCACAACGGAAGGAGAAGGCCGACCCTGCACGAGCCGGCCGAGCGGTGCGAAACCCACCGCACCCACTTGGGATGTGACCGCGTGAGTTTCGGGTGCGCCTCAGGAGGTGGGAAGTGCCGAGGGGACGGCACCCCGAAGATCGAGTGTCACTACGGTTCGGGGGCAGTTGTCAAGGCTGGAAAGAGTACCTTGACAACTGCCCCCGAACCGGGTGCGGGCTTCGGATCGGGGAGGGGCTGGGCGGGTCCCCGGTGTGGTGTGTTCGTGGCGGTTGGTGGCGGTCGCAGGCGGTCGGGTGGGTGGTCGGCGCGGCGTCGTTGCCGAGGGTTGCGCAGTTTCTCTCTGCGGTGGAAAGGTTTCTGGTTGTTCGTGTCCTGGGATGTCGAGGCGGTGGTCGCGCGGTTGAGGGCGGCGGGCTGTGTGTTCGCCGAGGAGGAGGCGCGCGTGCTCGGCGAGGCGGCGGCGGGGGACGCCGCGGCGCTGGAGACGTTGGTGCGGCGGCGCGTCGAGGGGGAGCCGCTGGAGTACGTGGTCGGCTGGGCGGAGTTCGCCGGGCGGCGGTTCGAGGTGGCCGAGGGTGTGTTCGTGCCGCGGCACCGCACGGAGCTGCTCGTGCGGCTGGCGGCGGGGTTCGCGCGGCCGGGCGCGGTGGTGCTCGACCTGTGCTGCGGGTCCGGCGCGCTCGGGGCGACGGTGGCGGCAGAGGTGCCCGGTGTGGAACTGCACGCGGCGGATGTCGATCCGGTGGCGGTGCGGTGTGCGCGGTCGAACATCGACGGTGAGGTTTACGAAGGCGACTTGTTCGAACCCGTGCCCGAGCGGTTGCGCGGCCGCGTCGAGGTGCTGATTTCGAACGTGCCGTACGTGCCGAGCGGCGAGGTCGAACTGCTCCCGCCGGAGGCGCGCGAGCACGAGCCGCTCGTGGCTCTGGACGGGGGAACCGACGGGCTCGACGTGTTGCGGCGCGTGGTCGCCCAGGCGCCGCAGTGGCTGGCGCCCGGTGGCCGCGTGCTGTTCGAGACGAGCGAGCGGCAGGCGCAGTCGGCGGTCGCGGCGTTGGCGCAGGTCGGGCTGCGCGCGTGGGTCGAGGAATCGGAAGACCTCGGGGCGACGGTGGTCGTCGGGGAGCGGAAGCCGTTGCGGCACAAGGAGTAATCGTGGTTCGCCGAGCGACGGCCCGGGTAGTTGGCCGGGGCCGCGAAAGTGAGGGTCCCCGATGAAGGTCTACGCCGACCGCCCGGTCCGCCGCACCGCACAGGTGCTCAGCGACGTGTTCGCGTTCGGGCTGCTCGCGTTCGCCGCGTGGCTGGCCGTGCGCGTGTACGACGAGGTCATGCGCCTGCGCGCGCCGGGCGACGGGCTCGTCGACGCGGGTTCCGGGCTGCGCGCCACGTTCGACGCGGCCGCCGATCAGGCCGGCCAGGTGCCGTTGATCGGCCACCCGCTCGCCGACGCGCTCCACTCGGGATCGACAGCCGGCACGGAACTCGCCGACGCGGGCCGTTGGCAGATCACCGCCGTCGGGGACCTCGCGTGGTGGCTCGCGGTGCTGGTCGTCTCCGTGCCACTGGTGTTCCTGCTGGTCTCGTGGCTGCCGCTGCGGTGGCGGTTCGCGCGCGGCGCGACGGCGGCGGCCCGCCTGCGCCGCCAGGGCGCTGAAGGACTCGACCTGCTGGCCCTGCGCGCGCTCGTCACGCGGCCCCTGCCGCGCACGGTCCGCGCCGGCGACCTCACCACGGGCTGGCGTGAGCGCGATCCCGACGTCGTCGCCGGCCTCGCCGCCCGCGAACTCGCCCACTATGGGCTGCGCCTGCCCGCGGTCGAACGCGTGGGCCCGGTCACCGGGACGAGAGCCGGGTGAGTCGATCACGACACGGATTAGTCGCTTCCCCGCACTGCACTTCCCAGCCCGCGCCGTTTAGGGTCGGGGCATGAAGGTCGGCCTGCTCACCCGGGAGTACCCGCCGGACGTCTATGGCGGAGCGGGGGTGCACGTCGAGTTCCTCGCCCGCGAACTGCGGTCGCTGGTCGACCTGGACGTGCACTGCTGGGGGCCGGACCGCGACGACGGCGCCCACGGCCACCGCGATCTCCACGGCTACTCCCAGACCGCGTTCGCGACCATGGACATCGCCGTGTCGATGGCCGACGCGCTGGCGGGGCACGACCTCGCCCACAGCCACACCTGGTACGCGAACCTTGGCGGCCACCTCGCGAAGCTGACCCACGGCATCCCGCACGTGATCACCGCGCACTCGCTCGAACCGCTGCGCCCCTGGAAGGCCGAGCAGCTCGGCGGCGGCTACCGCGTGTCCTCGTGGATCGAGAAGGACGCGTACGAGGCGGCCGACGCGATCATCGCCGTGAGCGCGGGCATGCGCGAAGACGTGCTCACCGCGTACCCGGCCGTCGACCCCGCGCGGGTGCATGTGGTGCACAACGGGATCGACACCACGCTCTACCGCCCCGACCCCGGCCGCGACGTACTGGCGAAGCACGGCATCGACCCGGACCGGCCGTACGCGCTGTTCGTCGGGCGCATCACGCGGCAGAAGGGCGTGCCGCACCTCGTGCGCGCCGGTTCCGAGCTCGCCGAGGACGTGCAGCTCGTGCTGTGCGCCGGCGGCGCCGACACCCCAGAGCTCGATGCCGAGTTCCGCGGCCTGGTCGCCCAGCTGCAGGAGAAGCGCACCGGCGTGCACTGGATTCCCGAAATGCTGCCCCGCCCCGAGGTCGTGCAGCTGCTGACGCACGCGACCGTCTTCGTCTGCCCGTCGGTGTACGAGCCGCTGGGCATCGTGAACCTCGAGGCGATGGCGTGCGGCACCGCGGTGGTGGCCAGCGACGTCGGAGGGATCCCCGAGGTCGTCGACGACGGCGCGACGGGACTGCTCGTGCACTACGACGAGAACGACACGGCGGCGTTCGAGTCGGGGCTCGCGCGGCGGATCAACGAGCTGGTCGCGGATCCCGACCGGGCCGCCGCGCTGGGTCTGGCCGGGCGCGACCGCGCCGTGGGAGAGTTCGGCTGGGCGGCGATCGCCGCGAGGACGGTCGCGATCTACGAGGCGTGCGGGAGGGTTTCGTGATCGACGGATCGGATGTCCTGGGGATCGTGCTGGCCGGTGGCGAGGGCAAGCGGCTCATGCCGCTCACGGCCGACCGGGCCAAACCCGCGGTGCCCTTCGGCGGGGTGCACCGCCTGATCGACTTCGTGCTGTCGAACCTCGTCCACGGCGGGATCCGGCGGATCTGCGTGCTCACGCAGTACAAGTCGCACTCGCTCGACCGCCACATCTCCACCACGTGGCGGCTCTCGTCGCTGACCGGCGAGTACGTGACGCCGGTGCCCGCGCAACAGCGGCTGGGCCCGCGGTGGTTCCAGGGCAGCGCCGACGCGATCCACCAGAGTCTCAACCTGGTCTACGACGAGTCGCCCGCCTACATCGCGGTGTTCGGCGCCGACAACATCTACCGCATGGACCCGCGCCAGATGATCGACGAGCACATCGCGTCGGGCGCCGGCGTGACTGTGGCGGGGATCCGCGTACCGCGTGCGGAGGCGAGCGCGTTCGGCGTGATCCAGACCGGCGACGGCACGAAGATCGACGCGTTCCTCGAGAAACCCGAGGACCCGCCGGGTCTCCCGGACTCGCCCGACGAGGCGTACGTGTCGATGGGCAACTACGTGTTCACCACGCAGGTGATGCTCGACGCGCTGCACGCCGACTCGAAGAACGTCGGGTCCAAACACGACATGGGCCGCGACATCATCCCGGCGCTCGTGGACAAGGGCCAGGCGGCGGTCTACGACTTCAGCGGCAACGTCGTGCCCGGCGAGAGCGAACGCGACCACGGCTACTGGCGCGATGTCGGGACCATCGACAGCTACTACGACGCCCACACCGACCTGATCTCGACGTACCCGATCTTCAACCTCTACAACCGCAAGTGGCCGATCCTCGCCCACCCCGCCCAGCGCGCCGCGGCGAAATTCGTGGAGGGCGGCAGCGCCGGGCAGTCGATCATCAGCAACGGCTGCATCATCTCCGGCGCCCAGGTCGTGGACTCCGTGCTCTCCCCGGACGTCGTCGTCGAAAACGGCGCGGTCGTGCAGGGCTCGGTGATCCTCGACGGCGCCCGCGTGGGCCGCGGTGCCGTGGTGCGCCGGGCGATCCTCGACAAGAACGTGGTCGTCCCGCCGGGCGCCCACATCGGCGTCGACCTGGCCCGCGACCGCGAGCACTACCACGTGAGCTCGGGCGGGATCGTGGTGCTGGGCAAGGGAGAATCGGCGATCTAGTCCTGGCGGGCCGCTGCCACCAGGGACTGGTGCGTGGGGGGCGGCCGGGACGTTCGCCGGGCGGTTCTCGGCGAACCGCGCGCAGCACCGGAACCACTTGCTCGCCGAGGGTGTCGATCTGTTCCAGCACCGCCTTGTGGGGCAGGCCCATGCCGTCGACGACGAAGAGCCGGCGCTGGTAGTCGCCGGCGTAGTCGCGGAACGCGAGGGTGCGCTCGACGACCTGCTGCGGGCTGCCAACCGAGAGCGAGGTCTGGTCCATCGAGTCCTCGAGCGACGGGCCGCCGCCGTAGATGGGCGAGTGGTCGAAGTACGGGCGGACCTCGCGGATCGCGTCCTGGGTGTTCGGGCGCAGGAACGTCTGCCGGCCGAGGCCGACGATGGCCTGCCCAGCCGTGCCGTGGCCGTAGTGCTCGAAGCGGGTGCGGTAGAGCTCGATCATCCGCCGCGTGTGGTCGGCGGGCCAGAAGATGTTGTTGTGGAAGAACCCGTCGCCGTAGTAGGCGGCCTGTTCGGCGATCTGCGGGCTGCGGATGGAGCCGTGCCAGACGAACGGGGGCACGCCGTCGAGCGGGCGCGGGGTGGCGGTGAAGCCCCTCGGGGTGTGGAACTTGCCTTCCCAGTCCACGAGCTCCTCACGCCAGAGGCGCAACAGGGCGTAGTTCTCCACCGCGAGCGCGATCCCGTCGCGGATGTCCTTGCCGAACCACGGGTAGACGGGCCCGGCGTTGCCGCGGCCCATCATGAGGTCGACGCGGTCGTCGGCGAGGTGCTGGAGCGTCGCGCAGTCCTCGGCGAGCTTCACCGGGTACGGCGGTCTCGACCATCCACTTGAGTCGCTTGTGCTCGCTCGGAGTCCGCCCCGACACGGGGTCGCGCGCCACGTCGCCCACCGTGAAGATCCCGAACCGCATGAAAAAGCCTCCCGCTCCCGAAGTTGATGCATCAACTTCGGGAGCGGGAGGCGGGTATTCCGGACGTCAGTGCTTGCGCTTCTTGGCGTCGTCCTGCAAGTCGAACTGTTCCTTGCGGACCTCGCCCTTCACGGTCTGCTCCTCGGTGACCGTCTCGGTGTTGAGCCGCGCGCGCTCGACGGGCACGGTTTCCTTGCTGATCACCGGTTTTTCGGTGTGCAGCACCACGTCCTGCTCCTGCTCGCCGAGCTCGGCGCGACCGGTCCCGCCGCGCGCGTCGGTGATGGGCTCGCGCTCGAGGCGGACTTCCTCGTGGCTCACCGGGACGGTGACCTGCTGCTCCTCGGTCACGACGTACTTGCGCAGCCGCACGTGTCCGGTCTCGACCTGTTCGGTGCCGACGTTGAGGCGCTCCTCCGAACGGATCATCTCCTCGCCGCGGGTGCCGGAGTTCGCGTCGGCCGTCCGGTGCCGGTCCCGGGCCATCGCCGGGTCCTGCGTGCCGCGGCCGGTCGCGGTGTCCATTTTGTCCCGACCAGCCGCCATGTCTTGCTTCCCGCGGCGGGTGGTGGTGTCCATTTTGTCCCGTCCCGCGTTCGCATCCGGTGCGGAGCGCGGCATCGGCAGGCCGTAGTGGCGGTACAGTTCGGCGCTCTCGGTGGACGACAGGTGCCCGTCGGCGTCGATGCGCGGCGCCTCCGAGACCTGGTCCTTCGCGACGTTCACGTGGATCCCGTCGTTGTCGACGTTCGCGCCCGAGAGCGGCACGAAGCTCTCCTTGCTGCCGAACAACCCGGTTTTCACGGTGATCCACTCGGGTTCCCGGGTGGCGTCGGCGAGGTAGACGTTGCCGACCTTGCCGATCTTGTTGCCGTCCGGATCGACCACGGCGCTGTCCATCAGCTGCTGGGGTTGCAAGGTGCCGGCCACGGCACTCACGTCCTCTCTCCCTCGGCTTTTCGCTGCTGAACTCCACCGTCGGACGTGTCGTCGATCATGGCAACTCTCCGTTGCGCCGGTGGGTGACCCCGGAAAGAAAACGTTTGGTGCACTTCGTTCGGGGTAACGCGCGGGCATACCGGCGGCCCGGACGGTCGCGGTTCGCAGCCGAAGCGCACCTGATCGGGTAACAGTCGTCCGGTGTGGAGCGATTCAGGCGCAGACGCTCCCGTTCCTCTGAAAGGTCCCCTCGAACATGCGCAGAGCCACCTTCGCCAGATTCACCGCGGTGCTGACCCTGATCGTTCTCGGCGTCGGCATGTCCACGGTGGTCACCTCCGCCGACGCCGCCCAGGAAAGAAGCTGGTGCGCCCGTAAAGCCAACGTCGCCATCATCGGCACCTCGGCCGACACGGGTTACGGCTCGACCGGCTACCAGTCCACCACGGACACGTGGTCTCCCACCACTTACGGCTGGACCACGAAGTTCGCCGACAGCCTCCGCGCCCAGTGGCAGACCAACGTGCAGAACTACTCGCACAACGGCGCCCTCGCCGCCGACTACCTGCCCGGCGGCCGCTGGGCGGGCACGACCGGCGCGATGGCCGACATGGCCGCCAAGCAGCCCGACCTGGTCCTCGTCGACCTCGGCGGCAACGACCTGTGGGCGCAGGTCGACCCGGCGAAGTTCCAGACCGACCTGAACAACGTCATCGACGGCATCCGCGCCTCTCGACCGGGGGGCGTCGACATCCTCATGTCGATCTACGCCGAGCTCAAGTGGACGCCGAACCCGTACGGCGGCAACACCCAGAAGTACACCTGGGACCAGTACGCGTCGGTGATCTACCAGACGGCGGTCGCGAAGGGCACGGCGCTCGTGGACATGCGCCAGTACATCCCGCCGGCCGGCTCGGCGAACCTGCCCAACCCCAGCCCGTGGACGTCGGACAACATCCACCTCAACGACGCGGGCAACCTCGCCGAGTACGGCATGTGGTGGGGCTGGACCTCGAGCCTGGGCAGCATCTGCGGCTGAGGTTCCGCTAGACGCTCGCGTGGGCGAGCACGAACAGCTCCGCGGGACGCAAGGCGTCGGGGCGCGGCCACACGTCGTGGTCGCGCTGGTGGACGTGCCGGACGGTGCCGAAGCCCTTGTCCCGCAGCAGGTCTGTGAGCTCGTCGGGGGAGAAGCAGCTGCGCCAGGGTTCGCCGGCCCGCTCGGCTACCTGGGAGACGGCGTCGGCGTAGTGCGCGCCGGCGTCGTCCCGCAGCTGCGCCGGGAGCACGTAGTCGGCGACGAGCTGCGTGCCCGGGGCGAGGTCGGCGACGGCGCGCAGTGTGCGGGTGATGGCCGCTTCGGTGAGGTACATCGTGACGCCGAGCCAGCTGACGAGCGCCGGGCGGGCGAGGTCGAAGCCGTGCTTGACGAGGGCTTCGGCGAGGTCGCCGGTCGCGAGGTCCAGTGGGACGAAGGTGCGGTTCGCGGGTTCGGGGAGGCCGGCGTCGGTCAGCTGCGCGCGTTTCCAGTCCTGTGTCCGCGGGAGGTCCACTTCGAACACGTGGGTCTGCGGCGCGCGGTAGGCGGAGGTGTCGAGACCGGCGCCGAGGACCACGCTCTGGGGGAGGGTGGCTCCCTGGGCTTCGGTGTATCGGCTGCGGCAGAGCACCTGGGTGCGGCCGCCGGCGAGGATCGGGTCCTCGCGGTTGTCGCGGTGGTAGGCGAGGAGCTGGTCGCCGTAGCCGCCGAGCAGGGGCGCCGCGAGCTCGTCGGTGAAGATCTTGGGCTCGGCGTCGACGATCAGGTGCGCGGCACGAGCGGCGGCCGCGGTGAGGGCCGTGAAGCTGGGTTCGGTCACGAAGTCCAGCCTAGCTAATATTTCACGCATTATAGCACAAGTGTGTTTTTTTCACAAGTCCCACTGAGTTGCGATCCGGCGGCGGTGGCGGAACTCGCCGGACCCCGGACTTTTGGTGCTGGTCACCAGGTTTACCCAGGTCAGAGCGGGTGGCGTAACCCTGGCGTAATGCGCTTCCGAGTAGCGTCGCACGGGTGGAAGCTTCGTCTCCCCGGCCGCGCGCCGAGCGGGCCCGCCAGGTCGCCGACGTCCTGCGCCAACGCATCACCGCGGGCGCCTTCGACGACGGCCCGCTGCCCGACGAGCACACCCTCGGCACCCAGCTCGGCGCGACGCGCAACGCCGTGCGCGAAGCCCTCGGGCTCCTTCGCGCCGAAGGCCTCGTGGAGCGGCGCCAGGGCGTCGGCACGCTCGTGGTGCACCCGAAGTACGGCCACGGCCTCGATCGGCTCGCCGGTCTCGCCGAGGCACTCGACGGCTACGGCGACGTCGTGAACGAGGTCCGCTCGGCCGGCATCGGCACGCCCCCGCCGGCGATCGCCGAACGGCTCGGGCTGGTGCCCGGTGCGCCCGCTGTCCACCTGGAACGCCTGCGCCGCCTCGGCGGAGTGCCGCTCTCGCTGGACACCACCTACCTGACCGCCGACATCGGCGGACCGCTGCTCGGCCACGACCTCGCGGGCCGCGACCTGTTCGCCCTCATCGAGGAAACCAGCGGCCGCCGCCTCGGCCGGGCCGACGTCGTGGTCCACGCCGTGAGCGCCGGCCCGGACACGGCCGCGTTGCTGGGCATCGCCCCCGGTACGGCCGTCTTCGCCCTCGACCGCCTGACCCACCTCGACGACGGCCGCCCCGTGGACGCCGAAACCCTCCACATCCGCGCGGACCGGCTCACGCTGCGCGCGACACTGCACCGAGGTCCGGCATGACGAGCGTGACCACCGACGTTCTGCTCGCGTTGTTCGGGCTGGCCGGCGGAATCGGGATCACGGCGATCGGGCCCGGCGGTGTCCTGCCGACCATCGCGTTGTTCTTGCTGACGCCGCTCGCGCCGGCGCAGGTGGCGGGGACGGCGATCGTCACGCACGTGGCGACGGGGGTGGCCGGGAGCGGGGCGTATGTCCGGTCCGGGCAGTTGCGGGAGCGGCACACGAGGAGGGTCGCGGGGCTGTTGGCGGGGGTCGCCGTGATGGGGACGCCGGTCGGGGTCCTGCTGAACTCGCTGGTGTCCGCGCGGTGGTTCGGCGTGGTGCTCGGGGTGTTCGCCGTGGTGGTGGCGGCGCTGGTGGTGCTGCGGCGGCCGGTGGCGGGGCGGGTGCCGTCGACGGGCCTGATTCTGGGGATCGGCGCCGGGGTGGCGGTCGCGGCGGGGCTGGTGGGGGTGGGCGGGCCCATGCTGATCGTGCCGGTGCTCGTCGTGGTCGGGTTGCCGATGCTGGAGGCCCTCGCGGCGGCGCAGGTGCAGTCGGTGGTGATCGCGACGGCCGGCGCGGTCGGGTACCTCGCGAACGGGGCCATCGACTGGCGGCTGGCGGCCGTCGTCGGGGTGCCGGAGCTGGCGGGGGTGCTCATCGGCTGGAAGATCGCGCACGCCTTGCCGACGAAACGCTTGCGGATGGCGCTCGTGGTCGCGTTGGTGGCCGTCGCGCCCTACCTGGTGCTGCGGGGCTGAAGGCGGTCAAGGAGACCGGCTCCAGCCCCGCGACTCAGCGCACCCGGTCTAGCGGCAGCTGCACCACCGGACCCGGCCACACGGTGCGGCCGGCCGCGACGGCGTCCACTTCGGACTCGGTCAGCGCCTGGCGGTACAGCCGCGCGTCGTCGAGGGAGCCGGCGAAGTGGTTGGCGCCACCCAGGCGTCCGCCCAGCTGGAGCTGGAACAAGACGGTCTCGCTGACCGAACTGGGCGAGTCCGGGCCGGACGCGGCAAGCACGCCGTCGACCCAGATCTCCAGCCGGCCACCGGTACGTTCGAGCGCGAGGTGGTGCCACTGCTGGTCGTCGTAGGCCTGCTTGGTGGTCACCGACTTGCTGCCCGCCGCGGTGGTCATCATGGCGATGAGCCGGTGCGACGCGGGTTCACCGCGCAGCCACAGCTGCGGCGCCGTCGTGCCCATGCCGCCGAGCCACAGCAGCGCCTGCGGATCCTTCGAAGCGCCGTAGCTGAACGACGTCGTGAAGGTGAAGTCGCCGGAACCGGGCAGCTGCGCCCGGTCGAACGGCACCCGCACGAAATCGTCGACGCCGTCGAGCCGCTGTGCGCAGCGGGAAGCCGACGCGCCGCCGAGCACGTAGGCGACGCCGCCCGGCCGGGAGACGTCCGGGGTCGCCGCGCCGGCGGAACGCCGCCATCCTAGGTAGTTCTCGTCGAAGCGCGCGAAGCGGATCTCATCCCGGGCGTCGACCGCGCCGCCCTCGTACATCAGGCCGATCTTCGGGTCCCGGTCGAGCGGGCCGCTCAGCTGTACGAGGTCGGAGTAGCCGGACCAGTCGCCGGTCACTCGGGTACCCTGCTCCGCGTCCTCCCACGTGCGGCCATTGTCGTAGGACGAGCGGATCGTCCTTGAGAAGGATGACGTGGGACGTCCTATGTCTTCGCCACGACACTAGAACCCCGCCGGGTACCGGTCAAGGCGACGTGGCGTTTCGCCGCCGGGCCGAGATCGCTGAGGTATGACGTAGGATGTCCTCTGATGGCGACGTGCCAGCGAACGAAAGCAACACCCGGGGAGACTGTTTTGGCGCGCCCGCAACGCAGTGAAGAGATCACCAAGCGGATCATCGACCTGATCATCGACCGCGACCTCCCGCCGGGCGCGCCGATGCCGACCGAACTCAGCCTGATGGAAGACATCGGCGTGAGCCGCAACTCGATCCGGGAGGCGATCAAGGCGCTGCAGGCGCTCGGCATCGTCGAGATCCGCCACGGCTACGGCACCTTCGTCGGCTCGGCCGGCTCCGAGGCCCTGCAGACGTGGCTGCTGTTTCGCACGCGCACCCGCGGCGCCAGTGACGCCGGACGCCTGCGCGACCTGCTCGAGGTCCGCGAGATGATCGAGACGGAGCTGACCCGGCGCGTCGCCTCGGACCACCGCCTCGAGCTGATCGCCCAGCTGGAAGCCTGCGTCGCGCGCATGCGCCGCAAGGGGCCCGACGCCGCGGTCGCCGACCGGGAGTTCCACGATCTCATCTGCGCGGAAGCGGGTTTCGACCTGGCGCGCGAGCTCACGGGGCTGTTCTGGGACGTCTACCGCGCGGCCGAGGGCGAGCTCGGCGGACCGGTGTCCTCGGCGGCGAGCACCGCGAAGCGGCACCAGGTGATCGTCGACGCCCTGGTCTCGCGCGACGGCGACGCCGCGGCCGAGGCCGTGCACCGGCACTTCGACGAGGTGCGCAAGCGCGCGAAGGCCGGCCGTTACGGCGGGTTCGGCGAGTCGCGGCCGGTGGAGGCGGATTCCGCGGCGACGACTTCGTAGCGCGGCTCGCCGAGTTTGCCGGGCCGGCAAGTTCCCGTGCCGAAGCGGTGAGGAGGTGGCCAGGCTGGGGCGCAGCCGGCGGAAGGAGCCCCCGTGCCCGCCGCCCAACGCCGCGACGCGCCGCCGCTGCGGACGGGGGAACAGCGAGGCCGGAGTGCCGCGCGGGTTCCTCGGCCACCTGCGCGCCTGCGTCGCCGCGAAGGTGGACGTGGCGCCGGAGCCGGCGGTGCGGGCGGCGGCGGTGCCGTCGGGTGGCGAACCTGCTCGGCCGCTCAAACCCGACCTTCGTCGAGCGGGCGACTTTCCTCGGCGGGACCGGCATCCGCCGGGTCCCGCGACCTTCCGGGCCGCACCGATCGACAGCGTGGCCGACGTGGTCGCGTGCCACCGGGAGACGGCCGAGCGAGCGAACGCCGTGCCCGACGGCTGTCCGACCTCGCCGCACCGCGTCCAGGGCCGGCGGGCCGAGCGTCCGCCGGGCGCGCACGCACCTCGTGGAGGAAACCGGCCGGCACGCCGGCTACGCCGACATCCATCGCGAACTCGGCGACGGCGCGACCGGGCATTGATCGGTTCGTACACTGGGCGGCCGACGAGGAGGTGCGCCGTGGACGCCGTCGAGGTCGAGATGCTGCCGCAGTCCGCCGCGGCCGACGAGGTGCTGGCTGCCGAGGTCGGTGCCCTGGTGAACGCCGTCTACGCGACCGCCGAGGCCGGCCTGTGGGCGGGCGACGCGGACCGGACGAGCACGGCCGAGGTGGCGGGGCTCGTCGCGGCCGGCGAGATCGCCGTGGCGCGCCAGGCGGGTCGCGTGGTCGGCTGCGTGCGCGTGCGCACGGTCGCCGACGGCGTGGGCGAGTTCGGCCTGCTGGCCGCCGCGCCGGAGCTGCAGGGCGTGGGCATCGGGCGTGAGCTGGTGCGGTTCGCCGAACACCGCTGCCGGGCGCTGGGCCGGCGGCGGATGCAGCTCGAGCTGCTGGTGCCGCGGTCGTTCATGCACCCGTCGAAGGAGTTCCTCGCCGCCTGGTACACGCGGCTGGGCTACCGCCTCGAGGAGAAATCGACGATCGAGGAGACCTACCCACACCTCGCCCCGTTGCTGGCCACGCCGTGCGTTTTCCTCGTCTACCGCAAGGACCTCTGACCGCCGGGTCGTGACACGTGGTGTGATGATCATGGATCGTCGATGGCACTTCGTGGGGACGCTGCCGCAGTTCGCGGACGCGGAAGAGGCGGTTCGGTGGCATCGCGGCGAGCTGGCGGGGCAGGTGCGCCGGATCGGCGGCGGTGAGACGGGCAAGCGCCTGCAGTGGTTCGTGTCCGTGGTCGAGGAGCTCAAGCACTCCGGCGCGGTGCGCGTGGTCAAGGACGGCGACTGGACCGCCTACGACGACATCGACCACCTCGCGGCCCGGCGGCTCGAACCCGAGCGGATTCCGTTGCACATCGCCGACGACGTGCTGGCGGAGTTCGAGCTGCTGCCTGCTTCCGGCACTCCCGCGACGGCGCAGCAGCCGTTGCAGGTGGGCGTGCCGGCGTACCTCGACATGACGTTGTTCCTCTTCGGTCCGCTCGGGGTGGCCAAGCACGCGCGCGCGTTCCGGCGCCGCGGGCGCGCGCATCTCGCGTGTGCACGCCGCGGAGGGCGACCGGGTGGTGTTCCAGCTGGAGCTGCCGCTCACCGCGCCGCTGCGCCGCCTGCATCCGGGACCCGCCGTCGTGGTCGCCGGAATCGCGCACCAGCGGCAGGACGAACGGGCCGGCGGACGGTGCGCGACCACGTCGAGACGGCACTGGGCCGGCCGGTGGACCTCGCCCCGTCGTGCGGCCCCGGCGGCGCTCGCCCACGGAGGTAAAGGGCGCGGTCGCCCGGACGCGGTCGCTCCTGTGAGGGTGTGACGACACGTCCGTCCGGGGTACTGAGGACCTGTGACGACACGACTGGACTGGGTCGGCCTGCTGCGCCACGGGCAGAGCACCGGCAACGTCGCGCGCGAGGCCGCCGAGGCCGCGGGCCGCGAGGTCATCGACATCGCCGAGCGCGACGCCGACGTGCCGCTCAGCGAGCTGGGCGTGCTCGAGGCGCGGGCGGCGGGGGAGTGGCTCGCGGGTGAGCCGCCGCAGCTCGTGGTGGCCTCGCCGTACCTGCGCTCGCTGGATACGGCCCGCATCGCGCTCGCGGTCGCCGAGGAACGCGGCGTCGAGGTGCCCGGCGGGCTGTACGTGGATGAGCGTCTGCGCGACCGCGAGCTGGGTGTGCTCGACCTGCTCACCAGCCACGGCGTGGCCGAACGCTGGCCCGACGAGCTGCGCCGCAAGGAGCGGCACGGCAAGTTCTACTACCGTCCACCCGGCGGCGAGTCCTGGGCCGACGTCGTGCTGCGCGTGCGGTCGCTGCTCGCGGAACTGAGCGCGGAGACGCCGGGGCTGCGCGTGCTGTTCGTGGCCCACGAGATGACGGTGTTCGCGCTGCAGTACGTGCTCGAAGCCGTGCCGGAGCGGGATCTGCTGGCGACCGCGGCGCGCACCGACGTCCCCAACGCGTCCGTCACGGCGTGGGAACGCGGTCACGACGGCGGGTTCCGCATGACGCTCGCGCAGGAGACCGGGCACCTCGTGGACACACCGCCGGCCGCGCCGCTGGCGTGAGAGTCTTCGGACGTTCGGCGCGCGCGAGCCGGGCGCGCGTGTGGTGGTGAACGGGCGCGGCGAAGCGGGCGTCGCCAAGGCGGTCGAGGAACTCGAGAGCCAGGTGCCCGACGGGGAGTTCGTGGCCGGGGCCGGCGACGTGACCACCGACGAAGGCGCGCGCCAGGTCCTCGACAGTGCGGGGAGCGTCGACGTCCTCGTGAACAACCTCGGCATCTTCGGCGCGCAGGAACCGCTGGAGATCACCGACGACGAGTGGCGGCGCTACTTCGAGGTCAACGTGCTCGCGGCCGTGCGGCTGACGCGCCTGACGCTGCCCTCGATGACCGAGCGGGGCTGGGGCCGCGTGCTCAACATCGCGAGCGACTCGGCCGTGGTGATCCCCGCCGAGATGATCCACTACGGGATGTCCAAGACTGCCCTGCTGGGCGTCTCGCGCGGCTTCGCCAAAGTGGTGGCGGGGACCGGCGTCACGGTCAACTCCGTGATCGCCGGCCCCACGCACACCGGTGGCGTCGAAGACTTCGTCTACCAGCTCGTGGACAAGGACCTGCCGTGGGAGCAGGCGCAGCGGGAGTTCATGAAGACCCACCGCCCCCAGTCGTTGCTGCAGCGGCTGATCGAGCCGGAGGAGATCGCGAACCTCGTGGTGTACCTGAGCTCACCGCTCGCCTCCGCCACCACCGGCGGGGCGATCCGGGTCGACGGCGGGTACGTCGACTCGATCCTCCCGTAAGGCCTCGTCAGCGTCCCTGGGGCTCACCGAGCCGGTCGCGCACCTGCCGCTCGACGAGCACGGGCAGGAAGCTGCGCACGCCGGCGTCGTCGAAGTGCCGGCGCTGGGCGGTGATCGTGCGGGTGATCTCGGGTTCGCGCGCGCTGCCGTACTCGTCGACGAGCCGTGACTTCAGCGCGGAGAAGCTCTCCTCTTCGCCCTTCACCATCAAGTCGTCCATGCCTTGGTGGGTCATCGCCGTCCCTTTCCGTGGTTTCGGCCCTTGGTGACAGCTGCCCTCCCCGCGTCCTCCTCAAACGGCGGGCGAACGTGTGGACCTCTCGCAAACGCCTGGTGTCAATTTTGACCAGCTGGTAGAAATTCAGGCGACGCGGCGCGTCGGGCGCCGAACCGTGAAGCCAAGGAGCTGGAATGGGCAAGCCTTCCGTGCAGCTGTACTCGGTCCGCGACGCGTTCGCGGCCGATCCGGCGGACACCCTGCGGCGCCTCGCCGCGATCGGGTTCACCCAGGTCGAGCCGTACGGCGTCGTCGAGAACGTGGCTGCGCTCAACGCCGGCCTGCCGGCCAACGGGCTGACCGCGCCGACCGCGCACGCGAAGCTCATTGGCGAGGACCAGCACGCCGTGTTCGCGGCGGCGAAGCAGCTCGGCATCGCCGTGGTCATCGACCCGCTCGTGAAGCCGGAGCAGTGGCAGAACGCCGCGGACATCACGGCCACCGCGGAAGCCCTCAACGCCGCGGCGAAGGTCGCCGAGGAGCACGGGGTCCAGGTGGGCTACCACAACCACTGGTGGGAGCTGGAGTCCCGGATCGACGGCCGCCACGCGTTCGAGGTGTTCGCCGACCAGCTCGACCCGGCCGTCGCGCTCGAGGTCGACGCCTACTGGGCCACGGCGGGCGGGGCGAACGCGCCGGAGCTGCTCGCCCGGCTCGGCTCCCGTGTGCACGCCATCCACGTGAAGGACGGTGCGCTCGCCACCGACGCCTCCGGTCAGGTCCCGGCGGGCCGGGGCAGCGTCCCGCTCCCCGAGGTCCTCGCCGCGGCGCCCGACGCGTTGCGCGTGGTGGAGTTCGACCGCTACGACGGCGACATCTTCGAAGGCATCGCCGCCAGCTTCGCCTACCTCACCGAGGGCGCGAAGTGACGACCGGCCCCGTCGGCGTCGGCCTGATCGGCGCGGGGGTCATCAGCGACACCTACCTCGAGAACCTCACCGGCTTCCCCGACGTGCGGGTGCTGTCCGTCGCCGACCTCGACGTCGGCCTCGCGCGGGTGCAGGCGGCGAAACACGGTGTGCCGCAAGGGGAAACCGTCGGCGAGCTGCTGGCGAACCCGGAGATCGAGCTGGTCGTGAACCTCACGATCCCGGCCGCGCACGTCGAGGTCGGCCTCGCGGCGCTGGAGGCGGGCAAGAGCGTGTGGGCGGAGAAGCCGCTCGCGCTCGACCGCCAGACGGGCCGCAAACTGCTGGATCGCGCGCAGGAGAAGGGGCTGCGCGTGGCGAGCGCGCCCGACACCGTGCTCGGCGCCGGCCTGCAGACGGCCCGGCGTGCGATCGAGGCCGGCCGCATCGGCGAACCACGCACGGCGCTGGCGCTGTTCCAGACACCGGGACCGGAGAGCTGGCACCCCGCGCCGGAGTTCCTGTTCCAGCACGGCGGCGGCCCCCTGCTGGACATGGGGCCGTACTACCTCACGGAGCTCGTGCAGCTGTTCGGCCCGATCCGCAAGGTGACCGGCGCCGGCGGCCGCGCGCGGGACACGCGCGTGATCGGCTCGGGTCCGCGGGCCGGCACGGAGTTCGCGGTGACCGTGCCGACCACGGTGACCGCGCTCGTCGAGTTCGCCCGCGGCGGCAGCGCGCAGGTCGTGCTGAGCTTCGACTCCGCCTTGGCGCGCACGGGTTTCGTCGAGGTGTCGGGTGCGCTCGGCACCGCGGTGTTACCGGACCCGAACCGCTTCGACGGCCCGACGAAGCTGCACCTGCTGGGTGCCGCCGAGCCGGAAGAGCTTGCGCCGCAGGGACACGCGGCCTCGCGCGGCACGGGCGCGCTGGAGCTCGCCCGCGCGATCCGGGCCGGAGTGCCGGAACGCGCGTCGGGGGAGCTGGCCTACCACGTGCTCGACGCGATGCTCGCCATCGACGAGTCGATCACGCGGGGCCAGTCCGTCGAGCTGGACAGCACCGTCGAGGTCCCGCCCGCCCTTCCGGACGGCTGGGACCCCTACGCCCGCACGCTCTGACCACGCACTGCCGAAACCGCCCCAATGCCGCGTTGGTTGCGCCCAACGCATCCAATGCGGCGTTCGGTGCGTTGAGCGCATCGAACGCCACGTTGGGGTGCTTCGGGCCGGGCCGTCAGTCCTCGGGAGCCAGGGGGACAGTGAGCAAGGTGCGCAGGTAGAACCGCAAGGAGCCGACGAGGTCGACGTCACCGGGGGTGGTGAGCCACTGGACCTGCAACCCGTCCATGAGCGCGATGAACGTGAGGGCCGCGAAGTCCGGGTCCACGCCCTCGCGCAGCTCGCCCGTCGTGGCCAGCAGCCGGAACGAGCCGATCACGCTTTCGCGCGCCTGCCGGTAGTGCTGCTCGAAGTACCCGTGCGCCGGGTGGTCGGGCGCCACGGCCTCGGCCGCCAGCCGCGAGTACAGGTCGACGATGCCCGGGTGGCGCACGTTGTGCTCGGCCAGCGCGACGAAGTGCCGCAACACCTCCAGCCCGGGTGGCACGGTCAGCTGCTCGCGCTCGGAGTCCTCGGCGTCACGCCGTTCGAGCACGGCGGCGAGCAGCGCTTCCTTGGTGGGGAAGTAGTACAGCAGCCCGGCGTGGCTGATGCCGACGCGCTTGGCGATCTCGCGCAGCGACGAACCGTGGTAGCCGGCCTCGCCGTACACCACGGCGGCCGCGGAAATGATGTCCTCGCGGCGGATCCGGCCCTTCAGGTAACCCCCGGTCACGGGAGCGTGCTCGGTTCGGCGGCGCCCATCTTCCCATCATGCCCCAGGCATGATGGGAAGATGGCCCGCGCCGGCGTGTTCCGCCTGTTCGCCCACCCCTTGGCCGCTTGCCCCCGCTCGCTCGCCCTTGCTTGCTCACCGCCACTGACTCACCTTTGCTCGCTCGCCCGTGGCCGCTCACCCCGACTCGTTCACCCCGACTCGCTCACCATTGCTGGCTCACCCCTGGTGGCTGACTCCTGCTCGTTCACCGTTGCTGGCTCACCCCTGCTCGTTCATCCCTGCTCGCTCACCCCAATTCGCTCACCCCAATTCGCTCACCCCAATTCGCTCACCGCTACACGCACACCTTTGCTCGCTCACCCTTGCTTTCCCGCCCTCGCTCACGCTTGCCTGCTCGCCCTTGCTCGCCCACCTCTCCTCTCCCGGCCCACCAGCGAGATCGCGCCGGCTTCCGGATGGGGCGGTGCGATCGGCCCCGGCCGATCCGACCGCCCCATCCGGAAGCCGGCTCAACGGCGATCTCGCCCGGCCCGGCGGAGCCGGGGCAGACGACAGAGCGATCTCGCACGCCCCGGCGGAGCCGGCGCCAATGACACTAGGATTCCACTGCGATGACCGAATCGTCCCCGCCCGCCCGGTTGCCCCGGGCCGCCCGTGTCGCGACCTGGAGCTTCTTCGCGCTCAACGGCTTCGCCGTGGGCATGTGGGTGGTGCACATTCCCGTCGTCGAGCGCGCCACGGGCATCTCGCACACGACGCTCGGCGCCCTCTTGCTGGTGCTCGGCGGCGCGGCCTTCGTCGGGATGCAGGTGTCGGGCCCGCTCGCCGATCGTTTCGGCCACCGCCGCGTGGTGCCCGCGGCCGGCGTGCTGCTGGGCCTCGCGCTTTTCCTGCCCGGGCTGGCCACCAGCTGGTGGGCGCTCGGGCTTTCGCTTGTCGTCTTCGGGTTCTTCAACGGTTCCCTCGACGTCGCCATGAACGCCCAGGCGGTGGTCGTCGAGCGCGCTTACCCGCGCCCGATCATGGCGGCCTTCCACGCGATGTGGTCGATCGGCGGCGCGCTCGCGGCTGTCGTCGGGGCGGCGGTGCTCGGCACCGGCGTGCCGACGGCCGTCACGCTCGGTGCCACGGGCGCGTTGTGCGTCGTCGCTTCGCTGGCTGCCGGACGGCTCCTGCTCGGCTCCGGCAGCCCCGTGCCCGCTGAAACCGGCCCCGCGCCGATCACGCCGAGCCGCACCCCGTCGCGCGTGGTCTGGCTGCTCGGCGCGCTCGCGTTCGCGCTGATGCTGTCCGAGGGCGTCGCGAACGACTGGGCCGCGCTGCACCTGCAGGATGTGCTGGGCACGTCGGCGAGCACTGCCGCGCTCGCGTACGGCTCTTTCGCCGTGGCCATGACCGTCGGCCGCTTCGCCACCGACCGCGTCGCTGCGCTGGCCGGGCCCGTCGCGGTGGTGCGTTACGGCTCGGCGCTCGCTGCCGTCGGCCTCGCCGTCGCGTCGCTGTCGCCTTGGGTGCCGCTCGCGCTGGTCGGCTGGGCGATCTTCGGCCTGGGTCTCGCGGGCGGCGTGCCGCAGCTGTTCACCGCGGCCGGCAACCTCGACACGCGGGCCTCGGGTGCGCTGATGGCGCGGGTCGTCGGGCTCGGGTACGTCGGGCTGCTCGCCGGCCCGGCCCTCATCGGCGGGCTCACGCGGTGGATGCCGTTGAACGTCGCGTTCGCCGTGCCGTTCGCGCTCTGTGTGGCCGCGGTGGCGGCGGCGCCGGTGATCGCGCCGCGCAAGGCCCACGAACCGGCCGAAGTGGACTGAGGCGGCTCAGCCGCAGCGTTCGCCGCTGCGGACGTTGCCCCCGCCGACGAGCGTGAACACGCTGCCGTCCGGGGCGTCGCGCAGGTGCAGCGTGCACACGATCTGCGACACGGCCAAGGCAGACAGCGCCTGCACGTCCGTGGCCAGCCGCACGGTGATCTCCGACGCCGAGACCGCCACCGCGGCCGGCAGGGCGGACTGTGGGACCTCGGTGGTGAGGCCGGACGCCTTCTCCGCAGACGTCGGGCCTTGCACCAGCGCGTCGATCAGCGCGGCCCCGGTCTGGACCAGACCGGGGCGCTGGACCTGGACGACCGTGCCGTCGGCCACCAGGTAGATCGAGCTGACCCCCGGTGTCCCGGGCATGGTGGACGGCGGGCCGCTCGGCGCTTCGCCGCCCGAGATCGCGCCGCTCGGCTGCACGCCGCATGCCGTGGCGGCCAGCGCGACCAGCACGAGGGCCGCCGCGGCGCGCCGGATCACGCGTCACCGCCGGGGTTCAGCGGGAGCCGCAGTGTGAAGATCGCACCGCCGTGCGGACGGTTGGCCGCGGTGAGCTCACCGCCGTGCAGCTTGGCGTTCTCCCACGCGATCGCGAGCCCGAGGCCACTGCCCTCGGAGCGGCTGCGTGCGGTGTCGGCCTTGTAGAAGCGGTCGAACACGTGGGGGAGCACCTCCTCCTTCAGCCCCGGGCCCTCGTCGGTGACCTCGATCATGAGCGATTCCTCCGTCGCGCTCAACCTCAGCCGGACGGGCGGCGCTCCGTGGCGCAGCGCGTTGCCCACGAGGTTCGCGACGACCACGTCGAGCCGGCGCGGGTCGAGCCGCGCGCGCACGCCCGACGGCAGCTCTGTGGCCACCGCGTCGACCCAGCCGCGGGCGCGCAGGGTGGCGCCGATCGCCTCGGCGACGTCCACCTCGTCGAGCGCGAGCGACGCGGACCCGGAGTCGAAGCGGGTGACCTCGATGAGGTCATTGACCAGCCGGGTGAGGTTGTGGGTCTCCTGGCTCACCAGCCGCACCGCGCGCCCGGCGATCTCGGGCAGGCCGGCGACCTCAGCCTCGAGCACCTCGGTGACCGCGGTCATCGCGGCGAGCGGGGTGCGCAGCTCGTGCGACACGTCGGCCACGAACCGCCGCGCGTCCGACTCCATGCGTTCGAGCTCGCCGACGTGGTGCTGCAGCGACTCCGCCGTGGTGTTGAACGTCCTGCCGACCTCGGCGAGCTCGTCGGTCCCGTGGATGGTCAAGCGCGTGTCCAGGTCGCCCTCGCCGAGGCGGTGCGCCGCGCGGCGCAGCTCGCGCACCGGCCCGAGCACGCTGCGGGCGGCCGCGAGCGCCAGCAGCAGCGCCAGGACCACCGCGCCGGTGCCGGTCAGCCACGCGCTGCGGGCCAGCGTGGCGATGTCCGCGCTCTCGGTCTCCAGCGGCTCGAGCACGTAGATCTCGATCCCGGACGGTTCCGTCACGTGCGATTTGCTGGTCGTGAGCCGCAGCTGGGTGCCGATCAGCAGCCGGGTCTCGCCACCGACGTCCACCCGCTGCCAGGCGATCTTGCCCTGGTCCACGAACTCCCTGAGCTCATGCGAGATCAGGGCCCCGTCCAGACTGCCGCCGGAGACCGTGCCCGCGGTCACGAGCGCGGTGGAGTCGCGGTCCGCGAGCTTGCCCGCGGCGTTGAGGAGCATGTCCGTCGACGGCTGGCCCGCGGGCAGCGGGTAGAGCAGCTGGATGCGGCTGCGCAGCTCCAGCACCGCGTTGTCCTGGGTGTTCTTCAGGATGGTGTTGCGCGCGGTCCGGTAGCCGAACCCGGCGACGGCGATGGTCGTGAGCACGCTCAGCAGCACGAACGCGCGCAGCAGCCGCGTGCGAAGCCCCCAGCCAGGCCAGAGCTTCCGGAGCCGGGCGCCGGTCACAGGGGCCCGAAGCGGTACCCGAACCCGCGCAGGGTCTGCACGTACACCGGGGCCGCGGCGTCGTCCTCGATCTTCGCGCGCAGCCGCTGCACGCACGCGTCGACGAGTCGCGAGTCGCCCAGGTAGCCCTGATCCCACACGGATTCCAGCAGCTGCTGGCGGCTGAGCACCCGGCCTGGCGACGCGGACAGCTCCAGCAGCAGCCGCATTTCCGTGGGCGCGAGGCCGACGGGCCGGCCGTGCTTGGTCACGACGAGCCCGTCGCGGTCGATGGTGAGGTCGCCGTGGCGCTCGACCTCGGGTTTCGGGGTGCCCGCCTGGCGCTGCTCGCCGCCGGTGCGCCGCAGCACGGCCTTGATCCGCGCCTCGAGCACGCGCGGCTGGGCGGGCTTCACCACATAGTCGTCGGCCCCGGCTTCGAGCCCGGCGACCACGTCGATGTCGTCGTTGCGCGCGGTGAGCATGATGATCGGCAGGTCACCGGTCGCCCGGATGCGCCGGCACACCTCGAACCCGTCCATCCCGGGCAGCATCAGGTCGAGCACGACGACGTCGGCCGGGTCCGCGCTCAGCCGCGCGAGCCCTTCCTCGCCGCTTTCCACCGCGTCGACGGTGTGACCCTGGTAGGTCAGCGCGATCTGCAGGCCGTCTCGCACGGCCTGGTCGTCTTCGATCAACAGCACCCGGGGCATGTCTCCCACTATCGCAGCGCACTTCCGCGCCCGCCCGTCCGGATTCCCCGGACAGTCCACAGCGGACACCTCCCCGAGAGGATCCGCGTCCGGTCTCATCGCGCGGTGCGCGGAATGTCATGGTTGCGTAACAGCCCCGTCCGTGCGCAGCTGTTACAAAACTGTCGGGGTCCGCGGACAAGACCCCGACCATCGGCGCACACGGGGCCGCGACCGTGGACACCATGACCGAACTGCTCCGCTCCCGTGCCGCGGCCTACGCGGTGGCCGCCCGGCTGCTGGCCGTGCTGCTGCTGCCGGTGGCCTTCGTGCGTTCGCCCTGCCACGCCCGCCGGCTCGCCTGCCAGTGGGCGCTCGCGCTGCGCTACCCGGCGGAGGACTTGGCGGGCCTCACGGCCGCGGCGCGCGAAGCGTTCGTGGCGGCGCGCACCGACGCGTTCTGGCGCGACGGGCAGCTGATTGGCCTCACCTCCGGCCACCGCGACGCCGCCCGGCAGCACGCGATGTTCACCGCCGAAGTGCGGCGCACGGGGTCGGTCTGGGCGGCCCGCCGTCTCGTGCTGCCGCCCGAGGAGTCGGCCCACGTCGGCGGTTTCGCGCTCGACGTGCGGCCCACGGAGGGCGCGGCGTGGCTGGAACGCCACGGCGCCGCGTACCACCTGCACCGCCGCTACGACAACGAGTGGTGGCATTTCGAGTACCACGCCGACACGCTCCCGATCCGCCTGCCGCACCCGGGCGCGGCCGTGCTGGTCAGAACCGCCGGGTGAACGGTATCGGCTTGCGCATGCGGATCAGCAGGAGCAGGGGCACGAGGACGTACCAGATGTTGAAGGCCAGGAACTTGACCGGGTTGCCCGTGCGCATCGCCGGGTCACCGAAGAACTCCACGCCGAACACGACCACGCCCGTTAGCGTGACGATCATCGTCGCGTAGATCACCGCGAAGAGCTGGATCCAGTTCTTGCCGGCGAGCAGGCACACGACGAGCACTACGTAGAACGGCATGTACACGAACGCCGAGAGTCCCGTGATGATCCGCATCCAGTCCGGCGGGTGCATGAAGAGGATGTCGGCGTCGTGGGCGTACCAGTAGTTGGAGTTCACGATGAAGTTGTCCGACGGGCGCGAGAAGTCGACGCCCACGGTCGGCAGCAGGTCACTGATGAGCGAGGTGATCGTGAACGCGGCGAACACGATCGCGAAGAAGATGTCGATCCCGCGTCGGCGCAGCGGCAGGTTCATGCGATGATCCTAAGCGGACGGCTCGGGCCGTACTCGGGCAGTAGAGTGCGGGCATGAACGCGTTCCAGGTCTGCCTCTGCGTCTTCGCGGGTGTCTGCGCCCTGTGCTGGGTGCTCTCGGTCGTCACGCGCGAGTACTCGTGGGTGGATCGGATCTGGTCCCTGGTGCCCGTGGCGTACGTCGCGATCTTCGCCGCTTTCGCAGGCTTCGCCGACGCGCGCTTGGACGTGATGTTCGTCCTCGTGCTGCTTTGGGGTTCGCGCCTCACCTTCAACTTCGCCCGCAAGGGCGGCTACGCCCGCGGCGGCGAGGACTACCGCTGGGTGGTGCTGCGCGGGAAGATGGCGCCCTGGCAGTTCCAGGTCTTCAACTTCTTCTTCATCACGATCTACCAGAACGCGATTCTGCTGCTGATCACGCTCCCGGCGTGGACGGCTGGGGAGCATCGCTCACCGTTCGGTGTGGGTGATGCGATCGTGGCCGTGATCTTCGTCGCCTGCCTGGTGGGGGAGACGGTCGCGGATCAGCAGCAGTGGAACTTCCACCAGTGGAAGAAGGGTGAGCAGACTGCCGGGCGGGTGCCTTCGCCGCGGTTCCTGCAGACTGGTCTGTTCCGCTTCTCGCGGCACCCGAACTTCTTCTTCGAACAGGCGCAGTGGTGGCTGGTGTTCGTGTTCGGCGCGCTGGCTTTCGAAGGAATCCCTTGGACGATCGCGGGCGCGGTCCTGCTGACCCTGCTGTTCGTGGGGTCGACGATCTTCACGGAGTCGATCACCCGGGGGCGGTACCCGGAGTATGCGGAGTACCAGAAGCGGACTTCGGCTGTCGTGCCTTGGGTTCCGCGAGGCCGGGTTTCGGTGGGTTGATTCTCGGCTTTCGTCGGCGAACTCGATGTCGTCCGCCCGCGACTGCGGTGGCCGGTAGGGCATTCCGTCGAGCCGGGCACCCTCGAACCTGAGGTCACCGTCGAACGCGGCGCCGACGAACGCCGTGCAGCTGGCGGACGATAACCGTTCGAACCACGCCCGCTCCCTGTACCTCGCGGGTGAAGCTCGTGGGGCCGAAGTACGCGCTCTGCACGGCCACGTCCTCGTCGAACACCGGCGCGACCACGAATCCCGCTCGGTTGAAGTTGGCACTGCGCGGGAAAGGGCGCCGTCGAACCGGGGTGGTGCCGGTGAAGAGGGCATTGTCGAACCGCGCGTTGTGGGCGAACCGGGCGCTGCGGGGCGCCGTGGCGCCTGCGAACTCGGTGGCTTCGAAGCGGGCTTCGCCGCGGAACTGGGCGTTCTCGAATCGAGTGCTGCCCTTGGACGTGGCCCGGGTGAAACGCGTCGCCTCCGAAAGTGGCGCCGTCCAACCGGGTGGTGCAGGTGAACCGCACCTCGTGGGACCAGTCGTCCTCGGCGAAGCGCGTGCCGGCGAAGCGGGCGTTGTGGCGCTCGCAGCCGTTGGACCCGGGAAATCGATGTGCACCGCGCCGGAGAGCTCGAGCTCGATGCCCGCCCAGACCGGTCGTCTTCGTCGGCCGGCACGAGCTGCCGCACGAGCAGGCACTGCGCCGTCAGCCGCACTTCGCGTTCCTGCAATTGGTCGCGGTCGCCGGGCTTTCGTGTAGAGCCCGTTGATGCGCCGTTCGGTGGTGTCGTGCCGGTCGGCCTGTTCCCGGAGCCGCAGTTCGGCGCGCTTGGTCGCCAGGTCGTGTTCGGTGGTCTGCTGCCGCCTCGCCGCGAGCACCAGGGCCAGGGCGCTGCCAGTGCCCACCACGATCGTCCCGATGTGGCCGCGTCTCCCGGAAAACGGGAGGCTCAGGCGGGCGGCACCGCGACGAACGTCCTCACTGGACACTCACTTGGTGAACGAAACCCCCAACCCGCCACCGCCCGTTTGCGGCGCACCCACCGGGCGGACCGTCACCTGTGGCCGGTCCCGGTCGGGAGCCGGGCGCTGCGGAGTGGCGGGTCGCGACGAAGGTGGCGGGGTGACCGAAGAAGGCGGCGTTCCCGTGACCGTGAACGTCGCGGTGGCCACGCGGCCGTCGGAGCAGGGGAACGTGGCCGTGTACGCGCCGGGGCGGGTGGTGGCGGTGCTGGTGCCCCCGGCGCGGCCCCAGTTACCGCCGGTGGACCAGCGGAGGGGGACGGCGAAACCGGGTGAGGTGACGGGGCCGGAGGGGGTGCAGCCGTTGCCTTGGGCGGCATACGTTTCCGCGTGCATTTCGCCACCCGGCGCCACTTCCGAGAGCCACAGGGACCAGCCGACGTCACCGGGTGCCGTAAGCGATGCGCCACCAGGGCCGCGCCCGTGAGAAATTCCGTGAACATGTCGTCCTCCCCGAGACTGTGTGCGGAACACGTCCGGGGAGGACGGGTGGTTGCCTCTAACGGTCGTAGAAGTTCGACGGTGGCTCGTTCCACTGCTGCGTCGGCGCGTCGGGACGCGTGGAGCGCTTGCGCCGGTGCAGCGTGCGCGCGTTGGCCGCCATGCTGTTCACCACGATGGCGATCACCAAGCCGATCACGAGGTTGATCGCGGCCGTCGCGTATTTGGCGCTGGTCTCGACCGTCAACGTCAGCGGCAGAACCACCGCGATGAGCGTCACGAGCACCATGATCCAGCCGAAGAACTGGCTGGGCGCGGGCGTCGCGACACTCAGCAGGTGCATGAGGCCCGTGGCGAGCAGCGCGGCGGCCGCGGCGGCGAGGGCGTACGTGGTGGTGCTGACGCTGCCCCACGCGCCCTCGCCCTTGGGGGCGAGCACGGGGACGTCGAAGATGCCGCGGGCGATGAGCAGCCCGACGATGGCGACGAGCGCCGCCACTACCGCCGTGGCGACGCCGCCCGCCCACAGCCGCGCCGCGTCGATGCCGGGTCGGGCGTCCTGGTCGTACGGGTTCTGCGCCATCACGGATCCCTCCGTCAACGAAGCTATCCCCCTCGATTGTCGTCCTCAGCGGGCTCGTTCGCCTGCTCGAGTTTTGCGACGCGCCGCAAGCGGAACGACAGGACGACGAGCATGATCCCGTACAGCAGCGCGTAGATGCCCACGAGCAAGGCGATTCCGAACGCCCCCGCGATCGGGTGGATGAGCACCAGCACCCCCGCGATGACCGACACCGCGCCGGCCACGATGAGGAACGCCTCGCCTGCGATCTGCTTGCGCAGGCGGATCGCGGCGACGATCTCGGCGACGCCTGTGACCACCGCCCACGCCCCCACGAGCGTCGCCAGCACGAGGATGGTCGCGCCGGGCCACACCAGCGCGAGCACCCCCGCGGCGAGCCCGAGCACGCCCAGCAACGCGTACGCGAGCCGGTGCGCGCCGTCGCCCGGGCGGAACGCCTGCATGAACGCACCGATCGCGTCCACGAGCGCGTACACGCCGAAGACCAACGCCAGCGCCAGCACCGTGAGGCCCGGCCAGATCAGCGCGATCACGCCGAACACCACCGCCAGCACACCCCGGACGAGCACCAGCGGCCACGTCTGCCGCGGGTCCATCACGAGACCACCGGCCCCAGCGGAGATGTGTGCGGACATGCTTTCCTCCCGAGCACGATGCTGACCTGGGAAAACGTTAGCAGCGCAGGAAGATCGAAGCACCGCTTCGTTGTTCACCCGATCGGTGACGAAGTGTCCGAAGAGGACGTCAGAAGCTCACCGGCAGCGCCGCGAGCCGCCACGTGCCGGGGTCGGGAGCGCGCCGCACGTCGCCCAGGCGCAGCGCGGAAAAGCGCTCCAGCAAACCCCGCAACGCCACCTCCGCCTCCACCCGCGCGAGCGCCGCGCCGAGGCAGAAGTGGGGCCCGTACGCGAACCCGAGGTGCCCGCCCTCGGTGCGGCGCACGTCGAGACGATCGGGATCGGTGAATACGCGCGGATCGCGGTTGGCCGACGCGATAGCGCCCGACACGGGCTCGCCCGCCCGGATCGCGACTCCGTGCAGCGAAAGGTCCTCGGTGGCTTGCCTCGGAATCGTCAGCAGCTGAGGTCCGCACCACCGCATCAGTTCCTCGACCGCCGTCGGCCACAGCTCGGGTTCCGCGCGCAGCACGGCGAGCTGGTCCGGATGAGTGAGCAGAGTTTCGATGGCGTTGGCGACGAAGTTCGCCGGCGTCTGCCCCGCGAGCACGAGCTGCCAGACGAGGGTGACGAGTTCGGGTTCGGACAACCCGTCCGTGCCGGCCAGCAGTTCGAGGAACTCGCTCGCCGGTGGCGCGGTGAGCTCGCGCGCGCCGTCGATGATGCCGGGCACTGCGGCGGCGAAGCTCTCGCCCGAGCCGGCGACCACGTTCTGGCCGTACTCGTGCCAGCGCGGCCGATCCCCCTCGGGTACGCCGACGAGCTCGCAGATCACCTCCATCGGCAACGGCTGTGCGAACCCGGCCAGCAGGTCGGCGCCGTCGGCGGGGAGGCCGTCGAGCAGCTTGTCGACGATCAGTTCGATCCGCGGCCGGAAGTCCGCCGCGCGGCGCGCCGTGAAGGCGGGGGAGACGAGGCCGCGCAGCCGCCGGTGCTCCGCGCCTTCCATCTCCTGCATGGTCCGCAGGTACGGCCGGCAGTGCTCGGGCACGTCGAGCGCCTGGTAACTGCCGGGGCCGAGCGCGAAGCGCGGGTCGGTGAGCATTGCGCGCGCGTCCGCGAGGCGGGTGAGCACCCACAGGGGGCCGAAGCCGGGGCCGACGAGTTTGGCCACGGGGCCGTGCTCGCGGGCGGCGCCGTAGACGGCGAACGGGTCGCGGTGGACCGCGGGGTCGGTCAGGTCGATCTCGGGTACGTCGGACACCGGCACTCCTCATTCTGGATGGTGAAATCAGATGGTCTCATCATATGTACCTGAGCGCTATCGTGACCAGCACGGGAGCACGAGGAGGACGATGGCCCGGCTGACCAGAGCGGAGGCTCAGGAGCTCAACCGCGCGAAGGTGCTCGCCGCCGCGCGCGACGAGTTCACCGAGCGGGGTTTCCGAGAGGCGAAGATCGACGCGATCGCCGAACGCGCCGAGCTCACCCGCGGTGCCGTCTACTCGAACTTCCCCGGCAAACGAGCGCTGTACTTCGCGGTGCTCGCGGAGGAGGCCGAGCGTGTCGCCGCTGAGCCCCTGGCTGCGGACCCCGGTCTCACCGCCGCGGAGGCCCTGGGCGCCCTCGCCCGCGCCTGGGTCGCCCGTCTGCCGCTCGCCACCGACCCCGGCTCACGCCTCGGCGTGGACCTCGGGCCGGAGATCCTCGCCGACGAGCTCACCCACCGTCCGTACGCCCAGCTGTTGCGCTTCGAAGCCATCGTCCTCGGCCTGGCCCTCGAGCGGCTCGCCCCGTCCGCCGGCCGCCTCGTGCGCGTCGCAGAACTCGCGCTGACCACGTTGCACGGTGCGACCGGCCTCGCCGGCGCCGCACCGGGTTTCGGGGAACCGTTCAACGTCGTGCGCGCCTGCGAAGCCCTGCCGGCGCTGGGGTTGGCCGACACCTGGCCCGAGGTGCCGCCGATCGTGGCGCACGCGCAACCCGTGGACGAGCCCTGGGTACCGCCTGCTGCGTTCGACTCGCTGCGGTCGCAACCGGCCGAGCTGCCCGGCGACGGCGTGGTCGCGATTCTCGGGCTGCACCGGCTTTCCGCCGCGGAGGAGGCCGTGCGGGCCGCACCTTCGGCCACCACGGTGACGGTCGCGGTGGTCACCGGCTCGGCACCGGAGCTGGCGCCGTTGACGCATCTCGCGCTCGCTCAGCTGCGCGGTCACCTGCGCAGCGCTTTCCCGGCGTCGGCGTGGCCGCGGCTGCAGGTACTGCGCGACGACACGGGCGCGGTCGCGTCGGCGGCCGGGGTCTCGGCGGTGAGCGACGCGACGGAAACGGCCGTGCGGATCACTTCCGGGCGTGTGGTGCGCCGCGCCGAAGGCTTTGGCGCCTGTCACGCCGCGGCGACCGGCTGAGAGAAACCCAGCCGGGTTCACCGATGGGCGGCCAGCACTGCCGCGAGGCCCTCCTGGAGATCTCGGACGAAATACCCGGGAACCTCCAGCGACGGGAAATGGCCGCCGGTTTCAGGTGACCTCCATCGGACGATCTGCCGGTACCGCTCCTGTGCCCAGGGGCGCGGACACTTCTCGACGTCGCGGGGATACATCGTGAGCGCCGACGGGACGTCGACCCGAAGTTCGGGATCGAGCGAGTTGTGGCTTTCGTAGTAAATGCGGGCCGCCGATGCGCCGGTCCGCGTCAGCCAATACAGGGTCACGTCGTCAAGAATTCTGTCTCGGGAAATCGTCTCGAACGGGCTGTCTTCGGTGTCCGACCACTCGGCGAACTTGTCCAGGATCCAGGCAAGAAGCCCGACCGGTGAGTCGACGAGCGAGTAGCCGATGGTCTGCGGCCGGGTCGCCTGCTGCTTCGCGTACGCCCCGCGGTGGCGCCAGAAATCGCGGGTTTCCTCGATCCACTCGCGTTCGACCGCCGTCAGCCCGTCCGTGGCCAATCCGGGCGGTCCCTCCGCGAACGTCGTGTGGATGCCGAGAACGTGCTCCGGGAACCTGCCGCCGAGAACCGTGGTGATATTGCCTCCCCAGTCGCCGCCGTGGGCGGCGAATTCGCGGTAGCCGAGCCTGCCCATCAGTTCCACCCAGGCGGCCGCGATCTTTTCGGTTCCCCACCCGGTGGTGGCCGGCTTGTCGCTGTAACCGAAGCCTGGTAACGACGGGACCACGACGTGGAACGCCGGCGCGTCCGCATCTTTCGGATCTGCCAGCTCGTCCACCGCATCGACGAACCGAGCAATGCTGTCTGGCCACCCGTGCGTCAAGATCAGGGGAGTGGCATCCGCACGCGCGGATCGGCGGTGCAGGAAGTGGATTCCCAGATCGTCGATGGTCGTGCGGAACTGGCCGATCCGGTTGAGGCGCTCTTCGAACGACCGCCAGTCGTACCCGGTGCGCCAGTAGTCCACGACATCGACGAGGTCGGCGAGGGGAACGCCCTGGTCCCATCGGCGAGGGCCGGGCGCGCCGCGGCGGACCGTCTCGGCCTCCGGGAGCCGCGCCGCGGCCAGTCGCGCGCGCAGATCGTGGAGTTCGGCGTCCGGTGCGTGGGCTTCGAATGCGTGCACGTCGCTGGTGGGACGGGGCATGAGACCTCCTGCCATCGCGGAACCGGCTTAGACGGTTCTAGCAGGCCTCTGTGGCAGAGTGCAACCTGCTAAGGTGGTTCCATGCGTGCCGAGTTCCCCGACTTTCGCCTCGGTACCGTGCTGGCGACCAGCTTCACGGGGACTCTGACGGAGCGTCGTGGCAACGCTGTGGAGCGCATCCCCACGCCGCAGCGACTCGTCGACTGGCTGGCGGTGAACGGCCTCGCCGTGGACTCCTGCACCGCCGCCCAGCTTGAACTCGCCCGGGAACTGAGGGAGTCGATTCACGGCGCCGCGACCGCGGCCGCGATCCAGGACGCTCTTCCTGCGTCTGCTGTCCAGGTCATCAATGACCGCAGCGCTCAGGGCCGGGCCGCGGCCATCCTGACGCCCGAGGGTGAGCGGCGATGGCGGCTCAGCTCGGCATCCTGCGTGGAAGACGCCCTCAGCGTGATCGCCGCCGACGCGATCAGCATCATCGCGGGCGAACGAGACGGAAAGCTGGCGTTGTGCGCATCGCCGACCTGCCAAGCCGCCTTCTTCGACACCAGCCAAAGCCGCACCCGCAGATGGTGTGACATGAACACGTGCGGGAATCGCCAGAAGAAGGCACGCTTCAACGCCAACCGGCTCAAGAACTCCGGATCAGCGGATTGATCCTTCATCTGCGATGAGCGAAGACAACCGGGCCACCAGTCCGAAGAGGACTGACGGCCCGGTTGTCCTGTTGCGACACTCAGCCGATCTTGTAGCTGTAGGGCAGTGTTGCGATCACTTCACCGGTGCCGACCTGCGGGAGGCCCGTCGCGCCGGTCGGGAGGGTCGGCACGGTCACCAGGTTGAGGTGGCCGGTCACCGACGCGCCCCGCTTGCCCGACGGCGTGATCGTCACGGTGACGGTCACCGTCTGGCCCGGGTGGACGAGCAGCGGTGTGCCGCCCGTGCCGTTCGGGTCCACGGACTGGTCGTACGGGTCGCCGGTGGACGACGTCACCGCGGAGTCGAAGCCCGCGGTCTTGATCGACGCCGTGTAGGAGGCGTGGCCGGCCGGGGCACCCGACGGGCCGAACGGACCGATCTCCTGCACGTCGGCGAACCAGATGCCCTTGGTGACGTAGCCCTGCTTCTCGCCGATCGTCGCGACGGACACGGTGCTGCCGGCCTGCGCGGCCTTCAGGTCACCGAGCACGTCGATGCCCGCGGCGGAACCCTGGAGTTCCACCTGAGCCGGCACCGAAGACGACGTGGCGACGGTGAACTTGCTCGTGTCCGGGGGGATCGAGTACACCGGCGCGTTGGTACCGAGCTCGGGCAGATCGACCTCGGTCGAGCCCTGGATGGGCTGCGGCTGCAGGGTCTGCTGCGCGTTCGTCCGCGCGTCCACGCCGATTGCGATCGGCTCGACGCCGGTGTTGCGAACCGTCACCGGCACCTTGACGGCCTGGCCGGCGGCCAGCTTCTTCGCGGCCGAGTTCGGCAGCGCCGGAGCGCTCACCACGACCTGGTCGAAGCCCACCGTGCCGGTGAACGGCTGCTCGATCTGCTTGCCCGTCACCGGGTTCTGCACCACGACCACGAAGTGCCAGCGGCCCGGCAGCGGGTTCGCGTCCGTGAGCTGCAGCGTGGTGCCCTGCGACAGCTGCGTCGCGGAGCTGAGGAACACGTTGCTGTTCACGTCGGCGAGCTCACCGTTCGGGTCCACGAGCACACCGTCGACGACGGTGCCCGGGTCCTGCAGCTTCACCGCGACGTCGAGGTCCTTCTTACCCTTGGGCACGTCGAACTCGTAGCTGAACGTCTGCGCCGGCGAGACCGCCCGCGCGTTGCCGCCAGTGATCGTGCCGCCGAAGGAACCCGCGCCGTTCTCGGTCGGGATCAGGGCGCGCAGCACGGCCGACACGGTGGTCTGGTGGCCGTCGGAGCTGCCGAACGTGATCGAGTAGTCCGCGTCGCCCCCAGTTGCCGGGGTCTGCAGCGACACCTTCACCGGCTTGGTCTGGCCCGGCTTCAGCGACAGCACGGCCGGCGAGACCTGGCCGTACGGGACCGCCCGCTGCGTCGACGTGGCGAGCTGGATGTTGCCGGTGTAACCGGTCGGGCCACCCGCCGAGTACAGCACCGCGGTCCACGTGCCCGCGACGGGGTGCGTGACGTCCACGTTGGCGTAGTTCGCCGTCGCCGCGCCACCCTGCGGGCGGCTGTTGGCCACGAACGTGCCGTCCGGCGCCAGCAGCGACACGCGCACGACCGGCGTCACCGACTGGCCGTTCACAGTCTTCGGACTGCCCTGCCAGGCCATCCGCGCGAGCAGTCGCTGCGCACCGGCCGGCACGGAGAACGTGACCTTCTTGTACGCCCAGTCCGTGCCGTTGTAGTACGGGAACGTCGGCAGCTTCGTCGAGTCGAACGCGGTGGTCTGCGTCTGCGCCGAAAGCGACGCGAACGAGCGCGTGCCCGCCGTGACCGTCAGCGGCTTGCTGCCGACGTTGGTCACGTTGACCGTGGCCTTCTGCGTGCTGCCCGGCGCGCCTTCCAGCGTGAGCTGGTCGGCCGACAGGGCGATGTTCGACGAGACACCGGCCGGCGCGCCGGAAGTGCCGGGCGAGGTCAGCGCCGCCTCCACGGCCGCGTGCGCGTCGAGCAGGCCGGAGCCCTGCTCGTCGGCGGGCAGGCCGAGGTCGCGCGTGGTGCCGGTGATGAACTGCTTCACCTGCGCGGGCGTCGGCGACGCGCCGTGGTGGGTGCCGCGGTAGGCCTGGATCACCAGCGCCGCGACACCCGCGGTCAGTGGGGCCGCCTCACTGGTGCCACCGAAGGACTCGAGGTCGGTCGGCTGCGGCACGGTCTTGAAGTCGCGGCATTCGGCGTACGCGGGCGCGCAGTCGGCCCAGTTGCCCTCGCCCGGGGCGACCAGGTCGATGGTGCGCCCGTTCTGAGTGATGCCCGACGACGACAGCGCGGAGATGTTGTCGCTCGTCCACTTCCCGTTGGAGAACGGGAACGCCGCGTAGGTGGTCTGCGCGTAGAGCCGGTTGTCCGTGGTCGCGCCGGCGGAGATCACCAGCGGGTCGGTGGCCGGGCTGCCGATGGTCGAGGTGATGCCCGCGTCGCCGCTGGAGGCGGTGACGGTGACGCCCGCGGCCACGGCCTCGTCGTTGAACACCTGGAACAGGTTGCGCGAGCTCGCGTCCGGGTACTGGTTCAGACCCAGCGACTCGTTGATCACGTCGACGTGGTCGACGGTCACCGCGTAGTCGATCGCCTGCAGCACCGCGGAGTTCGTGGCGGTGGCCCCGAACACGTTGAGTCCCACCAGGCTCGCGCCCGGCGAAACGCCCTTCACCACGATGTTGCAGCCCGCGGGCAGCGGGTGCTTCTCGTTCACGAACTTCGACAGGTCGTGCACCACCACACCCTGCGCGGCGATGGACGACGCGTCGCCGAAGGCCTCGGCGCCGGACTCGGTCGTGCCGGGGCCGTCGCCGGAGAAGTCCTGGTAGTCGGAGAAGACGTGGGAGCCGTCGGGACGGATGAAGTCCGCGTAGTTCGGGTCCATGTTGTCCGCGAGGAACGCGACCTTCACGCCCGAGCCGTCGGCGAGGTCCGAGGCGGCCGTGGACCCGTCGGTGCTGTACGCGTGGATCGAGGTCAGCGCCTCGGGCTCCAGCAACGGCTTCGCCGGGTCGCTCGGGCAGATCGCGTTCGGGTCCTGGTTCTGCGCCGTGCCGCCGCCGGCCTGGGGCGCGCCGGCGTCCGCGTTCTTCCCCGAGGAACCGGCGTCGGGCAGCGTGACCTTGCTGTCCGGCAGCACCTGCGCCACGGCCGGGTCGGCCGCCAGCTGCGCCGCCTGGTCCGGCGTCACCGTGGCGGAGAACGCGTTGCCCAGCGCGAAGTGCTTGACCTTGGCCGGTGCCGTGCCGGCCAGCTTGGCCAGCACCGACTCCTGCTGCTGGGTCGCCTTGGCCCGCCGGGTGCCTGAAGCCGCCTTGGTGGCCGGCGCGTCGGGCAACTGGTCCTTGAGGACCACGATCACCGATTGCGGTGCGGTGCTCGCCTGAGCGGTGGGTGCGGCGACGGCGGCCTGACTGCCGACCTGGGTGACCCCGGCCAGCGCCAGACCGCCTGTCGCGGCTATGACGAGCGCGCGAACGGATCGCGAGGAACGCCGCATGTGCAGCTCCCACTTCCTTCTCGAAGGGTTCGAAAGTTACCGGCCCCGACGAAATCGAGCACGGTCGTGCCGGCCCGATTTCCCATGCCGGAGAACTATTTCGCGCACCTCGACGATCCACAAGCGACAATAGTGGTGAAGATATCCGCGCAAATGGGACACCATTTCCGGAATGCCCGGAATCGGTGTCCCATTTGTCGGTGAAGCGAATTCCCGCTCAGGTCACGGGAAGGTGACTGCGGGAGTTTCGGGCAACCGTCAGTGTCCCCGCGAACGCCACCACCGCGAGGCAGCCGAGCAACATCGGGTAGCTTGCGAACCCGCTGAGCGCCGCGAGCAGCGACGGCAGCAGGAATCCGATGTAGGCCAGCGCGTAGTACACGCCGGTCAGCTGGGCGATTTCCTCGGGCCGCGCGAGCCGTTGCAGCTCCAGCAGTCCGGACACCACGACGATGCCGTACGCGGTGCCGAGCACCACGGCCGTGAGCAGCGCGAGCCACGGCGAACGCAGGTCCGCGGCCACGGCGGCGAGGACCAGGCCAGTGCACATCACGGTCATTCCGGTGAGCACCGCGCGGGCGCTGGTGGTCCGGTCCACGCGTTTGGCGATCGGCTGGATCCCGACGCCCGCGCCGATCGCGCACACCGTCAGCAGCGTTGAGTAGGCGAGTGACCACGAACCGAGTTTGTCCTGCACCAGCTGCGGCATGATCGCGTACGCGACACCGCACGAGCCGAAGATCCACGGCGCCATCGGCAGGATGATCCGGCGGAACCGCGGGTGCCGGGTCGTCACGGGCAGCCGGCTCAGCGCCGGCTTGCGGCTTTCGACGCCGAGAGTCTCCGGGCTGCGCGGGATGAACGGCAGGGCGAGCAGGGCCAGTCCGATGTGGACGGCGAACGGCAGCACCATCGGCCACGGCCCCCACTGCGCGAGCACTCCGGCGGCACCGGGTCCGATGCCGAGCCCGAGCGTCAGGCACAGGGCCGCGCGCCGGGTGCCGAGGTCGGCCGCGCCGCGCGGGTCGGCGTCGGCGAGCTCCTTGATCCACGTGGAGCCCACGGCCATCGCGGCCGCCACGGCCACGCCGGTGAGGAACCGGCCCGCGGCGATCCAGCCGGCGCCTTCCGGGCCGAGCGCGATCAGCACGCTCGCGAGCAGCGACAGCACGGTGCCGGCGAGCATCACGGGCCGGCGACCGTAGCGATTGGACAGTCCACCCGAGAGCAACAGGCCCGGCACCAGCCCGACCACGTACGCGCCCAGCAGCGCGTCGACGGTGAAGGTGGAGTAGCCGGCTTCCTTGTACATCACCAGGAGCGGAGTGAACTGGTTGCCGCCCCAGCCGACCACGAACACCGCGGCGGCGGCGCCGAACCAGGCCGGGCGCGCGGTGGCTTCGCGGGGGAGCGGGGTGCTTTCGGCGGTGGCGGTCATCGGCGGTGCACCAGGTCCAGGTGGGCGCGCAGCGCGGGGCCGAACGCGCCGCCGTCGGCGCGCTCGATGATGCCGAGCAGGTCCTCGTGCTCGCGCAGCACCACGGGCAGCACGTCCGGGATCGGGCGCAGCGCGTGCACGTTCATGCGGCGCTGCCGGTCGGCGAGCGTGGCGTAGAAGTCGAGCAGCAACGCGTTGCCGCCGGCCGCGACGATGGTGCGGTGGAACAGTTCGTCGGCTTCGGCGAACCCGTGCAGGTCACCGGAGTCCGCGTGGCCGCGCTGCGTGTCCAGCACCGCCCGCAGCTGCTCCAGCGCGTCCGGGATGAGGTCGGGCCGGCGCACGAGGCGGCGCACGGCCGCGCCTTCCACGGCCTCCCGCGCGTCGAGCACGTCCTCGGCCTCACCCGGCGGCACGGGCACCACCACGGCGCCGCGCTTCGGGATCAGGTTGAGGAACCCCTCGACCTGCAGGCGCAGGAACGCCTCGCGCACGGGCGTGCGGCTCACCCCGAGCCGCTCGGCGATCTCCCCTTCGCTGAACAGGTGCCCACCGGGGAGCTCGCCCGTGAGGACGAGCTCCTTCGTGAGCCGGTACGCGCGGTCGGCGGCGCCGGGCGCGGTGTACTTGGCAGGTGTCACGCCCGCGAAGCTAGCATGCGTCCAAGCTTGTATCTAAGACCTTGTGACCTGCGGCTCACTCGATCCAGTGCAGCACGGGAGCCGATGTCAGCGCACCTGGCCGGAGCGTGGCCGCGGTCTCGACGGTGAAGGTCGCGGACTCGCCGGGCAGCAGCGTCACGAGGGCGAAGTCCACGGTCGCGTCGGGGGCGAGGCGGTCGGGGAACAGGCAGACGTCGCGCATGAGCGTGTCGGCGACGACGGTGACCTCGTAGCCACCGTCGAAGCCGGTGACGGACTGCGTGAACTCGGCTTGGGGGTAGGCGATGTCCTTGTCCTCGGCGAAGAACCAGAACGCACGCTCGTCGCCGGCGTCGGCCACGAGGAACTCGCGCGTCGGGTCGACGGCGGCGAACTCGGGGCCGAGCGCGGTGCCGGGCGCGACCGAGGCCGACGCCAGCTCCTCGCCGGTCACGGACATCCGCCGCACGCCGACCGCCTCCGGGGCGAAGCCGAGCGCGAAGACGGTGAGGCCTTCGGGGCGCGGCTGGATCGTGAGCAGCTCGTCGGCGTAGACCTCGCGCAGCGCGTACCACAGGGGCTTCGGCCGCCCGGCGCCGTCGACCGCGGCCCACGACGTGACGGGCCAGCAGTCGTTGAGCTGCCACACGATCGCGCCCATGCAGCGCGGCGCGTGCGAGCGGTAGTGCTCCACGGCCAGCCGGATCGCGCGCGTCTGGTTGACCTGGTTGAGGAAGTGCCAGTCGTCGAACGTCTCCGGCTCGGCGAAGTGCGGGGCGAGGCCGCGGGCGAGCTTTCCGTTGCCGTCGAAGGCTTTCTGGTGGTGCAGCACCCCAGGGGAGTCGGCGGCGAGCGGCTCGTCGTGCACGGCCTCGGTGAGCGTCGCGAACGTCGGCGGCGCCTGCCAGCCGAACTCGGACACGAATCGCGGCACGGTGTCGCGGTAGCCGAGGTAGTCGCGCTCGTTCCACATGTCCCACACGTGCTGGCAGCCGTAGTCGGGGTCCAGTGCGTCGCGCTCCGGCGAGAGCGCCCACGGGCTGCCCGGCACGTACGGCCGCGTCGGATCCAGCTCGCCGACGACCGCGGGCAGCAGCTTCTCGTAGAACGTGGCGCCCACGGCTGCCCGGCCAGGCGCTCCTGCCAGTCCCAGTGGAACCAGCCGAGGTAGTTCTCGTTGTTGCCGCACCACAGCACCAGCGACGGGTGCGGCGCGAGCCGGACCACGTTCTCGCGCGCCTCGGCCTCGACCTCGTCGGCCAGCACGTCCTCGGGGTAAGGCATGCAGGCGAACGGGAAGTCCTGCCACACGAGCACGCCCTCGCGGTCGCATTCGGCGTAGAACTCGTCGCTCTCGAAGATCCCGCCGCCCCACACGCGCAGGAGGTCGATGTTCACGTCCTTCGCCTGCTCGATGCGGCGGGCGTAGCGCTGTGCGTCGACGCGGTGGGGGAAGCAGTCGTCGGGGATCCAGTTGGCGCCGCGGGTGAACAACGGCGTGCCGTTGACCGACAGGGTGAACGCGCCGTCGGCGGTGTCGAGCGTGACGCTGCGGAAGCCGATCTCGCGGGTCCAGGTGTCGAGCACGGTGCCGTCGGCGGCCACGAGTGTCACCTCCAGCGGGTACAGCGGCTGCTCGCCGAGCGTGTGCGGCCACCACAGCTCAGGCGACGGCACGCGCGCGGTGTCGCCGGTCGCCTCGACGCCGGCCACGCGGATGCGCACGGTGCCTTCGCCCTCGACCTCGGTGCGGACCGTGACCACGCCGTCGGTGCCGTCGACGGTGATCACCGGGCGGACCGCCGCGAGCCGGCCCGTGGTGACCTCCAGGCGCGCCGGGCGCCAGAGTCCGGCGGTGACGAGCGAGGGCCCCCAGTCCCAGCCGAAATTGCAGGCCATCTTGCGGATGAAGTTCGACGGCTCGCCATCGTTGGTGCGCGGCAGCGGGTGGGCCTTGGCGCGTGCGCGGGCGTAGCGCACGGCGGAGGCGAAGGTGACCGACAGCTCGTTGCCCTCGGACCGCAGCTCACCGGTGGGGAAGCGGTACGAGCGATGCATGTTCTCGGTTTCGCCGAGCACGCGGCCGTTGAGCTCGATCTTGGCGACGGTGTCGAGGCCGTCGAACGCGAGCGCGGCTGCGCCGGCGGCGTCCGGGCGGTCGAACTCGGTCTCGTAGCGCCAGTCCGTGAGCCCGATCCACTGCACGAGGTCCTCGTTGCGGTCGAGGTACGGGTCGGGGATCAGGCCGGCGGCGAGCAGGTCGGTGTGCACCGATCCGGGTACGGTCGCCGGCACCCCGGCGCGCAGCGGGTCCACCAGCTCGGCCGGCACCTCGCCCAGGTCGCCGGTCGCCCGCACCGTCCACCGCGTCAGGTCCATCCGCATGCCTTGCAGTCCTCTCTCCGGGCCTGTCCGCGCGATGACGCCCTGTCTCGTCGTTGTCCACCGCCACGAGGGACCGCGAACGCGCTGCTCTCAATGGTCTGAACCATTGCTCTGTTCGCCGCGCGGAGGTCCCGGACATCGGGAAAATCCTGATCCTGTCCGGCCTTCTGTCCGTTCGGGCGTGATCGTTCACGAGGCGGCGCTGCCAGAATTCCGCGACGTCGGGTGAGCAGCCGACCGCGGTTCGTCAGCGAAAGGGACGCGCATGTCGTTCGCCAAAGCGGCACTGAAGATCCTCCTCACGTTCCTCCTGGCGGTGGTCGCGTCCGCGGTGGTGCCGGCAGCGGCTCAGGCCGCGCCGGCCGCCGCCACAGGTCCGGTGGTCGGGCGCAAGGCGTGCCCGGAGGAGCCGAGACCCGGGGAGGTCACGTGCTTCGCGCTGTTCCGCGCAGATGCGCACGGGATGCAGCGTGCCGCGGCCCCGCAGGGCTACGGCCCGGCGGACCTCGCCGGCGCGTACGAGCTCCCGACCGCCACGGGCGGCGACGGGATGACGGTCGCGATCGTCGACGCCTACGACACCCCCGACGCGGAAGCCGAGATGGGCGTGTACCGCGCGCAGTTCGGCCTGCCCCCGTGCACGGTCGCGAACGGCTGCTTCACGCGCGTGGACCAGCGGGGCGGGCAGGACTTCCCGACCGGGAACAGCGGCTGGCAGCAGGAGACGATGCTCGACCTCGACATGGTCTCGGCCGTCTGCCCGCGCTGCCACATCCTGCTCGTCGAGGCCGACGACTCGCTGGTGCCGAACATGGGCGCCGCGGTGAACCGGGCCGTCGCCATGGGTGCGAAGTTCGTGTCCAACAGCTACGGCGCCGACGAGGACCCGGCTGAGCTCGACCTCGACGAGGCCTACTACGACCACCCCGGCGTCGTGGTCACCGCGAGCTCCGGCGATTACGGCTACGGGCCGCAGTTCCCGGCCGCCTCGCCGCACGTGACGTCCGTCGGCGGCACCTCGCTCTACCGCGACGCGAACGCCCGCGGCTGGCGCGAGACGGTGTGGTCCGGCACCGGCAGCGGCTGTTCCGCGTACGAGCCGAAGCCCCCGGCACAAACGGACGCCGGCTGTGCCAACCGGACCATCGCCGACGTCTCGGCGGTCGCGGACCTCGCCACCGGGGTAGCGGTGTTCGTGCACGGCGCGTGGGGTCTCGCGGGTGGCACGAGCGCGTCGTCGCCGATCGTCGCGGCGGCCTACGCGCTGGCCGGCGCGCCCGCGCCGGGCACCTACCCGAACGCGCTGCCGTACCGCTCCGGCGCGACCTTCAACGACGTCACCGAAGGCGCCAACGGCACCTGCGCGTCGGCGTACCTCTGCACTGCCGGCCCCGGCTTCGACGGGCCGACGGGCCTGGGCACCCCACGCGGCATCTCAGCCTTCACGCCGGGCGCGACCGGCCTCGTCTCCGGCACGGTCCGCGACTCCGCGGGCGCGCCGCTGGCCGGCGCGCTGGTGAAAGCGGGTGACCTCACCACCGCGGTGGACGCCGAGGGCCACTACACCCTGGGCGTCCCCGTGGGCACCTACGCGGTGACCGCGAGCAAGTTCTCCTACCGCGACAGCACTGCCGACAGCGTGACCGTCGAAACCGGCAAGACCGCGACCGCCGACTTCACACTGGCGGCCGTGCCTTCGGTTCAGCTCAACGGGACCGTGCGCGACGGCAGCGGCCACGGCTGGCCGGTGGCCGCGCACGTCCAGGTCGCCGGGCAGCCGACCACGGCCGTGCGGACGGATCCGCTCACCGGGCGGTACTCGATGACCGTGCCCGAAGGCGCGACCTACTCCGTGCAGGTCGACCCGGACTACCCCGGTTACCTGCCCGGCTCCGCGTCCGTGCCGGTCGGCGACACCGCCGCCACGCACGACGCTTCGGTCACGGTCGACCCCGTGACCTGCGGTGCGCCCGGCTACGCCAACCGGTTCACGGGCGACACGCAGGACTTCGAGGCGCCCTCGACATGGCAGGTGGTGAACAACCTCGGCGACGGCGCGGCCACCTGGGCGTTCGACAACCCCGCCGGCCGCGACAACCTCACCGGCGGCACCGGCGCGTTCGCCACCGTGGACAGCAACTCGATCGGCGGTGACCAGGACACGTCGTTGGTCAGCCCGGTTGTCGACCTGAGCGGCACGGCGAACCCGACCGTGCGGTTCGCGAGCGACTACCAGGGCACCCAGGGCCAGCAGGCGGCCGTGGACTTCACGACCGACGGCGGCGTCACCTGGACCACCGTGTGGCAGCACGGCAGCGACACCCTGGCCGGACCGTCGACGCAGGTCGTGCCGCTGCCCGGCGCGGGCGGCAAGAAGGCCGTGCAGGTGCGCTTCCACTACCGCGACCAGCTGTTCGGCTTCTGGTGGCAGGTCGACGACGTGCTGATCGGCGACCACGCGTGCGATGTCGTGCCCGGCGGGCTCGTCACCGGCACGGTGCACGACCACGTGACCGGCGCCGCGCTCGGCGGGGCCTCGGTGGACAGCGTCGACCGGCCCGCCGAGGGCGCGACGACGCAGGCCGACGGCTCGTACTGGTTCTTCTCGAGCGTCACCGGCAGCCACCCGGTCACCGCGTCGGCCACGAACTTCGTGCCGGGCACGCAGAACACCGTGGTCGCACCCGACGCAGTGACCCCGGCCGACTTCCTGCTCGACGCCGGCCGACTCGAGGTGACCAGCGGCGCGGTAACCAAAACCGTGGCCTGGCAAGGAAAGGCGACCACGAACGTCAAGGTGCGCAACACCGGCACGGCACCCGTGGACGTGCGGCTGAACCCGTCGTCCGGCGCGTTCACGCCGGCCGTGGTGCACTCGGCGCCGCTGCAGCGGATCAAGGGCGACTTCAGCACGGGACCGTTGCTGGGGCACGTGAAGCAGGCCGCGCCCGCGGAGCTGCCGGCGGCCGGCGACGCGTGGCAGACCGTGGCCGACTACCCGACGAAGATCATGGACAACGGCGTGGCGACCGTGAACGGGAAGGTGTACTCCTTCACCGGCCTCAACGGCGCGGAGCTGACGACCAAGAACTTCGTCTACGACCCGGCCACGCTCGCGTGGACCCCGATCGCCGACCTCGCGACTCCGCGGGAAACCCCCGCGGTGGCGGCGGTCGGCACGAAGATCTACGTGACCGGCGGCTGGGCCGACGGCAGCATCCCCGTGACGAACACGGACATCTACGACACCGCCACCGACACGTGGACCACGGGCGCGCCGATGCCCGCGGCCACCTCCGCGATGGGCGTCGCCGTGGCCGGCGGGCGGATCTACACGGTCGGCGGCTGCGACGGCGGCAACTGCGGTGTCACGCGGGTGCAGGTCTACGACCCGGGCGTGGACGAGTGGTCGGCGGGCCCGGCGCTGCCCGCGCCGATCGGCTGGACCAACTGCGGCACCATCGCCGGCTCGATCTACTGCGCCGGCGGCGTCAGCGGCCTGGACAACCTGAAGACCGCGTACAAGCTCGATGTCGAGAAGGGCACGTGGTCGCGCGTGGCCGACCTGCCGGTGCAGATGTGGGGCTCGGCCTCGACCGTCGCGAATGGACAGTTGCTGCTCTCGGGCGGCATCGCCGACGGTGAGCTCACCAACGCGGGCTACGCGTACGACCCGGCGTCCAACCAGTGGTCGGCGCTGCCGAACTCGAACGAGACGCTGTTCCGCGGCGGCAGCACCTGCGGCTTCTACCGCATCGGCGGCTCGGCGAACGCGAGTTTCAACCCGACCAGCCACGACCTGCTGCTGCCGGGCTACGGCGAATGCGCGGAGTACCTGTCGATCCCGTGGCTGTCGACCACGCCGTCGGCGACCACGATCGCGCCGGGCACGACGGCGACGTTCGCGGTGACGCTCGACGCGAACGTCGCGGCGATCACCCAGCCGGGCACGTACACGGCGCAGCTGGTCGTCGGGGCGCAGGTGCCGAAGGCGGTGGCCGCGATCCCGGTGTCGTTCACGGTGCAGCCGCCGGCGACGTGGAGCAAACTGACCGGCACCGTCACCGGCGCCCGTTGCGGGGCGACAGCGGGTCCGCTCGCCGCGGTGACCGTGCAGGTCGACAGCTGGGCGGCGAGCTACACGCTCAAGACCGACGCCGCGGGCCACTACACGCTGTGGCTCGATCGCCGGAACAACCCGCTCACGCTCATCGCGGCGCGCGACGGCTGGCAGCCCCAGACGCGCAGCGTCAAACTGGTCAAGGGACAGGCGGTGACGGCGGACTTCGTCCTCAAGCCGGCCGGCTGCTGAGCTCGAGCTTCAAGCGCCCCAATGCGGCGTGGGGGGGGGGGGCGGGCCCCCAACCCCCACCAGTGGTGGGGGGGGGCCCCAAACCCCCCCAGGGGGTGGGGGTGGTGGTGTTGATGTTTA